>JBEKPF010000042.1:0-55920 GCA_049521035.1 Occallatibacter sp.
ATGTTGTCCTGTATGATCCGAGTCGCGATCGCAAGGATCTCGTCGCCGCTGTGGGCGTTGCGTGCAACAGGATTAGAATGGCGATTCAAAGGCTTGGAAGCTTCCGGCCAGGTTCGCCTCCAGAGCATGTATCCAGCTTTGGAATGATTACTCAGGCGCCTCCCCCATTCGCCACTATTAAGACTACTGGTTTCTCCCGCAAAGCCGGGACGGATAAGGATGCTAAACCATCTAAATTCAAAGATCATTTGAAAAACTCCATCCCTCGTCGAGGCATCAAATTCCAAGGCCCGAAGGGCATCAGTAAGCAGAAGAGTTTAAAACAGAAGGGTCCCAAGCGATCTAAATAGCTGAATGGCTGTTTGGTGGAAGGGGCCGGTCAATTTTCGACGCCCCAATGTGTATGGGGAAAGTCATTTGTCTCCGCTTTCGCGGACGCCTTGGCGACTGTAGTCTCTCCAATCCGCTGAACCTTCATAGATTTCTCGACCGCGAACATTTTCAGATATACCTCTTGACACACATATATTACGTATGTAGTATGTATCCCAGATGCATTGTTAGGCGCACAACATGTGCATCGGGGAGGCATCTATGCGTGACAAGACCATAGGAATTCAGCCGTGCCAAGCTTTTTGGATCTGTGTACATCACACACAGGTGAACCATTCCAAGGAGAGACTCTGCAAACGCCCGAAGGCCAACATTTGGGGTAGGGAAAAAGCTTCCGGTTGGAATGCTGGTTCCCGGGCCGGGGTTGTTACTGGCAGGAAGCGCAGAAAGAGATGTAGTACGCACATAAATAGAGGGTTAAATTCCGCGCAGGCAGCGCGAGCCGCAAGACCGGTGCCTTGTGAGGTAGAGCACGCCTCGGGCACCGGAGAGTGTCCGGGGAACTCAACTGGGGTGGGGCATGCCGATTCGGGCATGCCTCATTTTTTCGGATATCCTGAAATCCACAGAGTAATTCCTGTTGCATCTGCATCCAAATGCCGATAGGATGTGTATCGTACACGGTATACATTCTGTAGTGGCTGCTTCGCGCAGACGAATTCTTACGAGAGAAAAGAGGATCGACAATGGCGAAATCTGAAGGTGGAGTCGCAGTATTAGAACTCCCAGCGACAAAGGCCGAGGGACAGGAAGAGAAGAGACTGAACCTTATTTTGTCCGCCGGAGCTTATGCGGACTTGGCCAAACTGGCAAAGTTGAAGCGCACCACGATGACCGAGATCGTTCGTCTGGCGCTTGGTTTGATCAAGGTCGCTATCTCTGAAGCCGACCAAGATCACAAACTGGTTGTAACCACAGGAGATGGAAAGGTGCTAAAAGAACTCATTCTGCCAGGATGAAATTCCTTCTAAATGCCTGGATCAAATGAACTGTCAGGAAAGAAGTCAAGACCATCCAGGAAGCCGTCTCTGAACCCCTCAGATTGAGGATCGTCGAGGGGCTCGATTGGCGGGTCGTTGGTTTCCTCGACTCCCACGTCGTCGAAGTAGGGAGTCTCCTTTGGCATGTTCGGAGGAAAGTCGATGAATTCCGGGAAGTCGTCCCTGAACTCCTCAGGCTGCGAAGCGTGAGGATAGGCTTCGCGAGACTCTTCGCTTTCCTCGTCCGGAACCCCACTGAAAGGAGTGATGCGCTCCTTCTTAGGATTTCTTCTCGACTTTGATTCAGACATGTTCAACCCACGAGAACGCTGATTTGGATTCTCTTCACGCCTCGATTGCGGCCTCTTCGCAATTGCAACAGGACAAAGCACTACCGGAAGCGTCGAGAATCACGCCTTCCTTAGTGCCACATTTCGGGCAGCCCTCAGAACTCATGCAAATCCTGGTTCAGAAACTCGGATCGTCAAGAATGGTTGGTCGAGCATTTCGAAATTCGCACTTTGCGAAATAGCGCCAAAAATCGTTGGGAAAGCGCGTTTCGCAATGGGGAAGCGGGAACCAGCGCAAGCGCGAGGCACCCGACAACAGCCGACATGATTGGGGCATCCCAAAAAGGAAAGCCCAATCATACATGAACCCTCCATGCTTCAAAATGCGAAATTTTTGCTGTTAATTACTTAACAAATAATCATCCCGCAAGAAATGGCACAATACATCCCACGCGGAGAAGACCCCATGCCCACCGCAGCCAGCATCCTCGCCGACCTCAAATCCAAAGGCAAAGAGAACACCCGCAAAATCTACGCCCGCCACGGCATGGCCGCCGATCGCGTCTACGGCGTCAGCGTAGCCGAAATGAAGGCGATCGCCAAAACCATCAAGAAGCAGCAGGACCTCGCTCTTGACCTCTACGCCTCCGGCATCATGGACGCCATGTATCTAGCCGGCATGGTTGCCGACGGCTCGCAGATGACCCCTAAGCAGATCAACGATTGGGCCGAGGGCGCTGCCCACCTGCAGATGATCGCCGAATACACCGTCCCTTGGGTCACCGTCGAAAACCCGCACTCCCTCGACCTCGCTCTCCAGTGGATCCAATCCCCAAAAGAGCAAATCGCCTGCGCCGGTTGGACCACCCTCTCAGGCCTCGTCGCCGTCAAGCCCGATGCGGAACTCGACCTTAAGAAAATCGAATCCCTCCTCAACACGGTGGTGAAGGGAA
Organism: Occallatibacter sp.; assembly: GCA_049521035.1. Taxonomy (GTDB): domain Bacteria; phylum Acidobacteriota; class Terriglobia; order Terriglobales; family Acidobacteriaceae; genus Telmatobacter. The sequence goes on from JBEKPF010000042.1 coordinate 2,617, forward strand.
TCCGTACCGCCCCAAACCGAGTTCGCTACACCATGAACGGCTTCATCATCGCCGTCGGGACCTACGTCCAACCCCTTCTCAAGCAAGCCAAAGCCGCAGCCGCCAAAGTGGGTGCCGTCCAGGTCGAAATGGGCGAAACGGCCTGTGAAGTCCCTCTCGCTACGGAACGCATTGAAAAGGCTGAAGCAGAAGGTCGCATCGGCCAGAAACGCAAAACCATTCGTTGCTGATTTGGAGTTCCAAAATAATTCACCTCTACCCAACCTTCCCCGCAACTAACCCCTCCATACCGTGTCTACTCCGCTCAGCCGTAATTCCCCCGCTGGCCCAACCAGGCCGTCGGCGTACGGGCAGCAAGTTGGAATTTCGGGGTTAGCCTCACTTGGCTGACTGAGAGGGAACATGAAACCCCAAATCAATCCGCGCCTCGTGCGCACCGCTTGGCATGCTCGTTTCGTTGCCTTGTTCCCACTCCTCTTAGCGTCTCTTCCTGCCAGCCTGAGTGCTCAACAGCCCTGGCCCCAGAACCCCCAATACACTCCCGCTCCCGGCCAATATCCCCAATCCAATCAGCCAGATCCATACGCCGGCCAATACACCCAGAATCAGCAGCCGGCATACCCCCAGCAACCCTATGCCGCTCCCAATCAGGCACCCGATCCCGGCGCCAATCCCGGTTACGACCAAAGCTATGCTCCGCCAGACTACGGACAGCAACTTCAGCCCCAGGCCCCCGTCCAGCAGCCCCTGAGTCCTGAACAGCTAGAGCAGCTAGTCGCTCCCATCGCCCTTTACCCCGACACGCTAGTCGCCCAGATTCTCGCCGCCGCCACTTACCCCGCGCAGGTCGTCGGTGCCGACCATTGGGTGCAGTCTCAGGGCTACGCCTCTCCCGACCAGATCGCCTACGCGGCCAACGCCGAACCCTGGGATCCCAGCGTCAAGGCCCTGACCGCGTTTCCCCAGGTCCTTGCTCTCCTTGATCACGATCTTCAGTGGACCACCGACCTCGGCAACGCCTACTACAACCAGCCACAGGACGTGCTGCAGACCATACAGGTCCTCCGCCAACGCGCTGAGTCTGCCGGAACCCTCCAGAGCACCCCCCAGGAATCCGTTTACAACAACCAGGGTTACGTTCAAATCGCTCCCGCAAATCCTGAAGTCGTCTACGTCCCGGCCTACAATCCCTGGGACGTCTACGGCCAGCCCGTCCAGCCCTATTCCGGTTTCTCGCTGCTCGGCTCTCTGGCTTCTTTTGTCGGATCAGCGGCTGTAAGGTTCGGACCCGGCATCGCCATGGCCGCCTTCGACCACACGCCTTTCGGCTGGGCAACCTGGGCTCTCAACTGGCTTACCCAATCCCTCCTCTTCCACCAGTCCAATTACGTCTCACATAGCACTTCGGTCGCCCACTGGAACTACTCGGGCCACGGCCTTCCATCGCATGGCCCCACCCCGAGACCGATGGACGCTTACAACCGCAATGCAGGCAACTACGCCCGCCCGGGAAACAGCTACGGTGCCTACAACCGACCCTCGCAATCCCTCGCCCGTCCTCCCGAGCCCTACGCCGCCTATCGAGGAAACGAAGCTTCTAACCGCGGCTATGAATCGCCGGGTCGTAGCTATGAGGCTCCCAACCGTGGCTACCAGCAGCCCGGCAACTACGCTCGCCCAGCGCAACCCGCCTACGCCTACAATCGCCCGCAAGAAGCGATGCGTCCACAAGAAACCATGCCGGTCCGTCCCCAGACCTACGGCCGCCCCGGCGGCAACTACGGTTCCAGCTTCTACGGCACTTCCGGCTCATCCTACGCCGCCCGTCCCGCTACGGCCTATGCGCGCCAGCAAGCCCTTCGCGAGCCGACGCCCCAATTCAACACCTACGGTCAGCACGCGTATTCCCAGTCCTACTCCCAACCTCGCGCCTATTCCGAGCCTCGCACCTACACCCCTGGTCGCAACTTCGCCGAAGCCCGTCCTGAGCACTCCGGCGGTTTCCATCCTTTCGGCGGCCATGAACCAGGAAGCTTTCACGAGTCCTACCACGCCCCGAAAACTCCCAGGGCCCCCAAAGAGCACGGTGGCGGAGGACACAGCTCTGGCGGCGGTCATAGTTCCGGCAGCCATCACGGCGGCGGCCACCACTTCTAAATCAAAGATGAAATGGGCCCCCACCTAAAGTGGCTGCCCATTGAAGCGTGGACAAACTGTGCCCCATCCATTTCGCGGCCTTTTGCGGAATGGGTGGGATAGCTCCACCTATCTATTGTTTTTAGCCCTTTATAGCCCTTGCCAACTCCGCTAACCCACTAAGCCACCACCGCAACCTCCGCCCGAGCAAACGTATACGGCCCTTCCGGCACCAAAGCCACCCTCGCCCCCTCCGGTAACCCCTCCAGCACCGCCGCCACCGCCTCTTCCAGGCTCTTGTAAGCCCAATCTCCCAAAAAGCCGAGTTGGCTCCGCGTCACTCCCGGAGTAAAGAAGAACAGCTCAAACTTCTCCCCAACCAGCGCCAGTTTTTCCAGTTGCCACTGGTCCACCTCCACCGCCGCGCCCTTGATCTCTTCCAGAAATTCCTTGAAGTCCCGCATCTCCGCCAGCCGCCGCGCAAACTCCGGCGACCCCACCCCCTCCGCACATTGCGACACCACCAGAATCCGACCTCCCGGCTTCACCACATGCTGCGCCGCCGTTATCCCTTTCACCGTCTGGTAGAACGTCAAGTCCAGCGGATACCCAGCCGCGCTCGTAATCACCGCATCCACCGGCTCCGCCAGCCGTTCCAGGCAGGTCCGCTCCACAAACTCGAATCCCGCCGCATGCGCCTTCACCGGATCGCCCGCAAACACCCCGCTGATCCCGCGTTCCTGCGTCAGCGTCACATCCAGCGCAAAGTCGTGCCGCGCCATCCGCGCAATCTCCAGCAACTCCGCGTGCAGCGGGTTGTCCGCAATCGATCCTTCCGTCGCCCGTGGCTCCCGCATAAACCGCGGCGAATGAATCACTTTAATCGTCTCCTGCGCCGCCAGACCCGGCGCAATCAGCTTCCGCCCGCCGCTGAATCCCAGCATCAAATGCTGTTCGATAAATCCCAGCGTAATGTGCAGCTCCGCCGTCATAAACCGCTCGTCGATATAAACCGGTGTACCCCGCGCCGTCTCGCCCAGAAACCTGTGCTCGCGCATCGACTTCGCGTCGTGGCTCACCACCTTGTACTGCGCGGCGATCTCCTCGCCCACAATGGTCCGCACCTCGTCGTCCGTCGCTCCGCGGTGCAGTCCCGTAGCAATCAAAATCGTGATCCCCTCCACCGGAATCCCCGCCTCATGCAGCCGTTTCAGCACCGGCGGCAGCGTCTTCCAGTTCGGCGCCGGACGTGTAATGTCGCATACTGAAATTGCCGCCGTCTTCTTTCCCCGCGCCATCACCGCCAGCGGATCGCACCCAATCGGATGGTTCAACGCCCAATCCAGCGCTGCCGCCTCGTCCTCCACGGCCCGCGCGGTGTGGCTCATGATCACCTGGGTCCTGAACCCATCCGGCACTGACACCTCAAGACCGCTTTTCCCAAACCGAAAATGCGACTTCATCCGTTTTCTCCCGTCCCCGCCATCGCGAATGCCTACATCTTATTCCGGGCAACGTTCGCGCGTCCGCCACGCCTGCTATATTCTCAACGACGCAAAACCAATGTTCATCCAGGGCCCAATTCTTCCAACCCGGAGAGGAATTTGCCATGAATAGGCTGCGAAGATTCGTGACATCGTTTGCAAACCTGCTGTTGGGGGTGTGCAGAACGATCTACTGTTGGATGTTCTTGATCTGGTCGATCGCATTGTTCGACGTCGTCTTCACGAACATCCGGAGTTCGGCGGGAGCCGATTTATTAGTTGATGGGGATCGAGGAGACATTGTCAGCAACACCACCCTTGCCGTCTATTCAGTTGTCCTGGCTATTGCATGGTGGATGGTTCTTAGTGGTAAACCGGCATTAAAGCAATGGGCTTTTGCTGCCAACCTCATTCTTATTCTCAATTATTTCCCCGTGGTCTTTTGGAATTGGCGCGGCTTTCTTAAAGCGGAACTCGACTGGTGGCCAGTTATTTTGGTGGGTTTTTTTGGAATTATCGTCTTCAGTCTCCCCTATCGCGGTCGCCGGAATAAATCCGCTGATGGCCCCGATCTTGTTACCTTGGGCAAATTACAACAGCTAACCCCACCCCCCACCGGAGCCCATCATGGATTGGAATGATTCCTCGAGACGGTCGTTTTTGAAGCAGCTTACCGCCGCCAGCGCCCTTGTCTTCACTGCCACCCACGCTGAAGCCCAGGTCACCAACTCCGCGTCCCCCACTACCAACACCTACCAGGCCGACACCCGCGCCCAGCGCATGGCCTGGTGGCACCAGGCAAAATTCGGCATGTTCATCCACTGGGGCCTCTACTCCGTCATCGGCCAGCACGAGTGGGCCAAGGAAGTCGAAGGCGTCCCCATCCCCCAATACGAGCTCCTCGCCAAGCACTTCAATCCCAAGCCCAACGCCGCCCGCGACTGGGCGCGCCTCGCGAAGCGGGCGGGCCAGAAGTACATGGTCATGACCACCAAGCACCACGAGGGCTTCTGCCACTGGGACACCAAACTCACCGACTACTGCGCTCCCAAGCAAGGTCCCGGTCGCGACCTCGTCCGCGAGTTTGTCGACGCTGCCCGCGCCGAAGGTCTGCGCGTCGGCTTCTACTACTCCCTCATGGACTGGCACCACCCCGACGGCGCCATCTGCAAAACCGATCCCGCCGCCCGCCGCCGTTTCGTCGACTACACCCACGGCCTCATCCGGGAGCTCCTCACCAACTACGGCAAAATCGACGTCCTCTGGTACGACGTCGACTGGCCCCTCAACGCCCAGGAGTGGGAATCCGAGCGCATGAATGAAATGGTTTTCGCCCTGCAACCGGAGATCATCGTCAACAACCGCAACGGCCTTGAAGGCGACTTTGCCACGCCGGAACAACACATCCAGGCCTCCGAGTCCGGCCGCGCCTGGGAAACCTGCATGACCCTCAACGACTCCTGGGGTTTCAACCGTTTCGACGACGCCTGGAAGACGCCCAAAACCATCGTCGCCAACCTCGCCACCTGCGCCCGCGGCGGCGGCAACTATCTGCTCAACATAGGCCCCAAACCCGACGGCTCCATCCCCGAAGAATCCGTCACCTGCCTTGAAGCCGTAGGCCGCTGGCTTCAAACCAACGGCCAATCCATCTATGAAACCGACCGTGGCAACTTCAGTTGGAACACCAACGCCAACTACACCCGCCGCGGCAACACCCTCTACATCCACCAGCAATTCTGGCCCGGCCACACCCCCGCCGCCGAGTGGCTAACCTTCTACCAGCCTGAAGCGGTAATTGCCATCGCCGGCCTGAAACCCAAAGTTCTCTCCGCCAAAATCCTGAAAACCGGCCAGCAAATCCAGTTCACCCAAGACGACCTCACCCTCCGCCTAACCGGCCTCCCGCTTCAGCCCCCCGACCAACCCGCCACAGTAATAGAAGTCGAATGCGACGCCGAGCCAATAATCGACCACAACGCCACCAGACCCCTCTGGCCCAGATACAAAGTAGGCGTGAGCTAAATTCGTCGGACAGCTCAATGCAGCGGGTGGCCAATCCAGTGGGCGCCCCACTGAGGCGGGTGCCCCACTTTCGCCGCTTTGGCTTTTCGCAAAGCGGTTAAAGTGGGATAGCTCCATCTATTTATAGTTTTTCGGGATCTTGTCTTTTATTGTTCTTTAAAATCGACCTACAATTCAAGAATGACCCAAGGTCTAGTCCGGTATCAAGCCTCCGGCGATCTTCACCTGATAACCTTCAGTTGTCATCAACTCTCTCCCTACCTCAGATCCCCATCCGCCCGATCCCTCTTTGAAAAAACGCTCGAACGAACCCGCATTCGCTATACGTTCCACATCTTCGGTTATGTCGTCATGCCCGAGCATGTTCACCTGCTGCTAAGCGAACCGCTAGTTCACCCCCTATCGAAAGCCCTTCAAGCACTCAAGCTATCCGTTTCCAAGCTGTCGTCCCAGCATCCTTTCTGGCAGCCGCGCTACCACGACTTCAACGTCCAGTGCGAGCGCAAACGGAAAGAAAAGCTCAGCTACATTCATCGAAACCCAGTAAGGCGCGGTCTTGTTCAACGCCCCGAGCAGTGGCAGTGGTCCAGCTTTCATCACTACGCCACCGGCCAAATCGGAATCGTAGAAATCGAGTCATTCTGGACCGCCGCAAGAAGAGACGGATTCACGGAAGCCCAACTCTCACCGGCGATGAAAACAGCATCCGAGCAACTCACAAAGCGTGCATCCCCCTGAACCGGGTACCCCCTGAAGTGGGTGCCCCACGTTGCGAATGTGATCTAAGCTCCGTAGATTGAACGGCTTGAGAAATGCGATTAAGGATTTGTGCTAGTTTTGTGCTATCCCACCAACAGCAACTCCGTTTAACACGAAGTGATTGCTGAGTAGGCGACCACACACCAACAATGAATCTTTGCGCCCAGCGGAGGTTTCCTTCATAATCTCCGTTAAGCATCCCATGAAAACCGACCACAACGGGTTCGGATTGGCAATCATCCTCATGACGCACATGTGTGCGGCGGTGGCTCCGTGCATGCTTGTTGACCACGCAGGCGCACAGACTTCGGATCGTACGATCAAAATTGAAGCTCTCGATGGTCGGAACGGTAAGCCGATCACTGACGCGCACCTGGTGGTCTTTGCAGGAAGCACAGTTGAGGATTTGCGCGAGCATTCGCACCACTTTGATTTGCGCACCGACCAAAATGGAAACGCCGAGTTGGTATTGTCCTCGGATTCGCTTAAATTCGTGCAGGTCTGGGTCGATGGAAATACCCTGTGCCAATCCAAATCGAATTCAGTGTCACTCAGCGTTGAACAGGCGCTCGCGAAAGGGCTTCTCGCTCCAAATGAATGTGGAAAACTGCGCATATCCGGCGCACCCGGACAGCTCTGGGTCTTTGCCCGACCCGCAACTCTTCGCGAAAAGATGGAATGGTGATTGCGCTCCCTATGTTCCGGGTGGATGACCGACTATCCGGACATTAGGGTGGGTTGGCACCTCACGCCTTGGGATGGATTAATTGAGAACGGACGGACCGAACGGCCTTCAAACTGAGAAACCAGCCGGGGGCGTGGTCCGAGGACATCGTGCTAAATTGTGCTACTACCGTGGATCTTATGGAGCTCTTGGAGATCTAGAACGTCGTAGAATCTGTAACTTGCGTGTTATCGACACGCCCCATTATCGGTGCCTCGCTTTCGCCGATGCGGGCTTTTGCGCATCGGTTAAAGTGGGATAGCTCCATCTATCTATAGTTTTTATAGTCCTTCGGGCCTTTTACAATCTCAACAACCAGCCCATCCCAAACCGGACAGCCACCCATGCCCGACTCCCTGACCACCCCGCGCCTGCTCCTCCGCCCCTGGCGACCCTCCGACCGCCTCCCCTTCCAGGCGATCAACGCCGACCCCCGCGTCATGGAGCACTACCCTTCCACCCTCACCCCTGCGGAATCAGACGCCCTAGTCGCCCGCATCGAGCAACACTTCGCTCAGTACGGCCACGGCCCCTACGCCGTAGAACTCCTCGAAACCGGAACCCTCCTCGGCTACATCGGCCTCCACACCCCCACCTTCGAAGCCCCCTTCATGCCCGCAGTTGAAATCGCCTGGCGTCTCTCAGCCGATCACTGGGGCCAGGGCCTCGCCACTGAAGGCGCCCGGGCCGTCCTCCACCACGCCTTTGAAACCCTCGGTCTCGCAAGCCTGGTCTCCTTCACCGTCCCCAAAAACCAGCGCTCCCGCCGCGTGATGGAAAAGCTAGGCATGGTCCATGATCCCAACGAAGACTTCGACCACCCGCGCCTGCCGGAAGGCGACCCTCTGCGGCGCCACGTCCTCTACCGAATAAGCCGGGAAGACGTGCCCGAGTCTCGATGAGACAAATTGATCGCTGGGGAATACGGATGCAGCGGGGAGGGAGGAGATGCCGTCTTCTGGCGCACCCCGTCAATGTCAGGAAGCGCCGCTTGATACTTAACATCTCACGTCAAATCATCAACTTGTTCGTCTGTAACGGTCCGAACGAGACTACTGGTGATGATAGGGGTGATGGTGCCTGTAGTGGTGGTGATGACGGTGGCCTACTGAAACAACCACCTGCGCCTGAGCCGCATAAGGTGCCGCGACGCAGAAAACGAGAGCCAGTGCCAACAAGATCTTCTTCATTCCCCAAGTATCGGCGGTCGTTCGATTATTTGCAGGTCAACTTTGATCTACAAAAAACAAGCTGCCCGCGATCCCAGAATTCTGTGAATCCAAGTACATCAATCAAAGCACCTTACCAAGCCAATTTACGGTTCATGTCCTGCTCCCGCCAGCACGGCATCCGCAATCTCTGCTGCTTCCAATGCCTCGCGCACGCGATGCACCCGCACCACCGATGCACCATGCAAAATCGCTACCGTCATTGCTGCCAAACTGGCCGTTTCCCGAGCCTCCACCGGCGCGCTCTTCCCGCCATGGAGTCCAGCTAACGCCCATCCGAGGAACGACTTCCGGCTCACTCCCGCCAGCAGCGGCCGTCCCAACTCCAGCAGCTCCGCCTGTTGCGCCACCAACGAAAAATTCTCGCCCTGCCGCTTCCCGAATCCATACCCAGGGTCGAGCACAATCGCGTCCCGAGCCACTCCCGCCAGTGCAGCCTTTTCCAGGCTCGCCCCCAGCCCCGCCCGCACCGCGGTAAGCAGTTCGGCCGGCTCCAGTTGCGTCTGCGTCTGCCACTCCTCCGGCCGTCCCCGGGTATGCATAACCACCACCCCGCAGTTGCTCTCGGCACACGCTCCAGCCATCTCCGGATCCCACCCCAAACCGCTCACATCATTAACGATCTCCGCACCCGCTGCGCACGCCGCCCGAGCTGTCGAAGCCTTGTAAGTATCCACAGAAACAACAGCTTCCGGCCGCGCCTTCAGAATCCCTTCCAGCACCGGCAGCAGCCTCGTCTGCTCCTCCTCCGCACTCACCCTCAGCTCGATCCCTCCCGCCCGCGACCCCGGTCGCGTACTCTCCGCGCCCAGGTCCAGCAAATCCGCGCCCTCATCTAACAGCTTCAACCCATGCGCGGTAGCCGCCTCAGCCTCCAGAAACCGCCCCCCATCGCTGAACGAATCCGGCGTAATATTCACCACCCCCATCACCAGCGTCCGCCGTCCCAATTCCAGCGTCCGGGTCCGCAGCTTCCAGACCGTGATCGTTCGTTTAAGTGCATTCATTCCTGTGCCCGATCCCCCGCGGCTAGCGGATTTCTCCTAGATGCTACGCCGCATCCCGTTCCCTTTGCTAAACTTCCCAGCATGATCTGCCCCCGGCGTATTCTGGCGCTTCTCTTGTCAGCCTTCCTGCTCCCCACAGGCCTCCCCGCCCAGCAGTCGCGAGCCGCCCATGCGCCCGCCCGTCCCACACCTAAAACCGGCCAACTCGCTGACAGCATTCAGCATATCCTCGCCGACCCAGCGCTCAGCCACGCCACTTTTGGCATCAGCGTCACCACTCTCGACGGCCAGTCCCTCTACGGTCTCAACGAAGGTCGCCTCTTCGTCCCCGCCTCCAACGTCAAGCTCACCACCACTGCCGCTGCCTACGCTCTTCTGCCCGTCAACATCCTCACCTGGACCACCTATGCCGTGGCTGGCGGTGAAGTCGATTCTGACGGCACCCTCCACGGCGATTTGATCCTCCTCGGCGGGGGCGACCCCACCCTCAGCGCCCGCCCTTTCCCCTATCTTCCGCCTCCCACCGCCACAACTTCTTCTCCCGCATCATCTTCTCCTGTTGAGCCAGCAACCCCACCCAAGGCCATGGACATCCTGAACCTCCTCGCCCAGCAAGTCGAGCAGGCTGGTGTCCGTACCGTCGAGGGCAGCGTTGTGGGCGATGACAGCTTATTTCTTTACGAGCCCTACGGTTCCGACTGGGCCTGGGACGACCTGCAATGGCCCGACGGCGCCCCGGTCTCTGCCCTCAGTTTCAATGACAACACCATCCAGCTCACCGTCGCTCCCGACCCCGCCAAACCAGAAGTAACCGCCGCCACCTGGAACCCGCCGATCGACTACTACACTATCGACAACACCATGACCCCCGTTACCGCCAATCAGCCCTACCACCCCGGTCTTGACCGTCCCCCGGGTGCCATGCTGGTGCGCGCCTGGGGCACGGTCCCCCCGCAAGGCATGCAGGCCTCGCTCGCCATTGAAGATCCTGCGGATTTCACCGCCGCTGCTTTCGATCAGGCACTCCTCCAGCGCGGCGTCAAAGTAGTCGGCGCGCCCGCCACACGTCACCGGTACCCCAACGGAACGGGTGACTTCGCTGCAGAACGTGCCAAGCCCCTTAACTTCACCCCTGTAGTTGTCACCACCCTTGCCGCTCCTCTGGAAGACCGCAAAATCCTCGCCACCCATGCCTCTCACCCCATCATTGAAGATCTCGTGGTCACCAACAAGGTCAGCCAGAACCTCCATGCTGAATTGATCTTGCGGATGCTCGGCAAAATCGAAGGGGCCGACGGCAGTTTCGAACAAGGCACGCGCGTCGTCCGCCAGTTTCTCCTTAGCGCAGGCATCGACGACGCCGACTTCTTCCTCTACGACGGCTCAGGTATGAGCTCCAATGACCGCATCGCTCCGCGTGCTCTCACCCGCCTTCTCGCCTACGCCTCGCATCAGCCGTGGGGGCAATCCTGGCAAGATTCTTTCCCCATCGCCGGCGTCGACGGCACCCTCGCCGGCCGCTTCAGGGAATCTCCTCTGAAAGGTCGCCTTTGGGCCAAAACTGGCACACTCAACGAAGTCAACACCCTCTCCGGCTACCTCACAACCGCCACCGGCAAGACATTGGCGTTCTCCATCATGGTCAATGGTCACCTGCCCGGAAGCGACGCCGAATTCCATGCCGTCGACCGCATCGCCGAAGCCATCACCGCTGCAGAATAACCCAGCGTCCAGTAACCCTGTATCATCACAGCCAGATGCACGCCCGCTCCAACTCCTCTTATCTCGTCCTGTTGCCGGCTGCGGCCATCCTTGCCGCGATCCTGCCAACGGCTCTGGCCGGTTGCCGTTCCCTGCCTCCTTCCAAACCCGAGGCGCTCTGGACCGTCGAAGAAGCAAGGGGCGCCCAGGTCTATCACCAGAAGTGCTCCAAATGCCACCGCCCCAATGACACGCACCCCCTCAACGGCCCAGGCCTTCAGGCTATTACTAAAATCAAAGCCATGCCCTCCGGCGCGCCACCCACTGACGAGCGCTTAACCTACGTCATCCTCCACGGCCGCAATAACATGCCCGCCACCCAACTCACGGACGATCAGCTCAGCGACCTGCTGGCCTACCTGCGCACACTATGACCCACGAAGCCCCCAACGCCGACCCGGCCCCCGACTCTGACCCGATCAAAGCCCAGTCCAGCCCATTGCCAAAGCCGTTATTCCCCCTCCCCGCCTTGGCCGCCATTAGCCTGTACTTGTTAGTACTAGCCGCAGTAATCATCCTCGGCGTCGTCGGCGGACGCCATTATCCCCCGTTGTTTCTCATCTTCGCCGCAACCTTCATCGCTGCCAGCGCAGGACTCCTCATGCTGTTCCGTTGGGCCTGGTCGCTTGCCCTGGCAGCCGTCCTTCTGCTGGTTGTCTACAATCTCTGGATCTTCTCCACTGAGCATGTGGCGCCCGCCCTGGTGCAGGGACTGTTGAACCTGGTCTTCTTCCTTTACCTCGTCCGCCCTGAAGTCCGCCGCCATCTGCGCTAACAATCCGCGAATTCACCCCCGTAACAACTTCCGTCCTTCTGCGAAAATAGAATCCGATGCTCTCGCTACAAAATGCCGGCAAGCGGTTCGGCCCCCGCGTCCTCTTCCTTGAGGCCAACTGGCTAATCCGCGCCCGCGAAAAAACTGCCCTCGTCGGCGCCAACGGCACCGGCAAATCCACGCTGATGAAGGTCCTTGCCGGCCTCGAAACCCTCGACTACGGCTCCCTCCAGCAAACCCGCGGCATGAGCATCGGCTACCTGCCTCAGGAAGGCCTGCGCCTAACCGGCCGCACCGTATTTGAAGAGTGCCTCACCGTCTTCGACGAACTCCGCGACATGGAACGCGAAATCGAACATCTCGCCGGCCAACTCGGCGTCCTCGACCACGCGGGTCCCGAGTACGAGTCCGCCGCCGAGCGTTTTTCCATGCTCCAGGAGCGCTTTCACACCCTCGACGGTTACGCGCTCGACGCCCAGGTAGGCAGCGTCCTCACCGGGCTCGGCTTCGGCAAAGAAGATTGGGCCCGCCAAACCGACGAGTTCAGTGGTGGCTGGCAGATGCGCATCGCTCTCGCCAAATTGCTCCTCGCCAAACCCAATCTCCTGCTGCTCGACGAGCCCACCAACCATCTCGATCTTGAAACCCGAAATTGGCTCGAAGACTATCTCCGCAACTATCCCTTCGGCTACATCCTCATCTCGCACGACCGCTATTTTCTCGATGTCACCATCGACCGTACCGTCGAAATCTGGAACAAGCGCCTCAGCATCTATCAGGGCAACTACACCAAGTACCTCAGTCAGAAGGACGAGCGCCGCACGCAGCTCGAGTCCGCCTACCGCAACCAGCGCATCCAGATCGAGCATCTTGAAGCTTTCATCAACCGCTTCCGTGCCCAGGCCACCAAGGCCAAGCAAGTCCAGTCCCGCATCAAGGAGCTGGAAAAAATCGAGCGCATCGAGATCCCTGAAGAAGAGCCGATCATCCACTTCAAGTTTCCTCAGCCGCCGCCTTCGGGACGGACGGTTGTTGAAGCGGAGAATCTGTCCAAAAGCTACGGTCCCAAGCACGTACTCAACAATGTCAATTTCACCATCGAGCGCGGAGACCGCGTCGCCCTCGTCGGCGTCAACGGTGCCGGCAAATCCACGCTCATCAAGCTGCTCACCGGCGACGAAGCGCCCACCTCCGGCCACGTTAAGCTCGGCCACAACGTCCTCAGCGAGTACTTCGCGCAGGACCAATACAAAGTCCTTAACGGCGATGCCCGCATGCTCGACGACATCAGCCGCGCCGCGCTCAAAGTCCCCGAAGTCGAGCTCCGTTCGCTCCTCGGCTGTTTCCTCTTTCGCGGCGACGACGTCTTCAAGCCCCTCGGCGTTCTCTCCGGCGGCGAGCGCAACCGCTACGCTCTCGCCCGCATTCTCGTCTCGCCCTCAAATTTTCTGCTCCTCGACGAACCCACCAACCACCTCGATATGCGCGCCAAGGATGTTCTCTTGGAAGCCATTGCCGCCTTCTCCGGCACCGTCGTCTTTGTCTCTCACGACCGCTACTTCATTGATCGTCTAGCCACCCGCGTCCTGGAAGTGGAAGGCGGCACCGTCACCAGCCACGAAGGCAACTACGAAGACTATCTCCGTCGCAAAGATGCCCAGTCCGCCGGCGCATCCTCGCCATCAGCAAGTCGTCCTGACCGCGAAAAAAGGCCTGTCATCCTGAGCGACGGGAGCGGAGTGCAGGGAGCCGAACGACCTGCTTTTCAACCTCAATCCACAAGCCATGCAGCTTCTTCAGCTTTGTACCAGGGCACGACTTCAGTCGTGCCAAATGGCAGCAAAAATGAAGCGGCTTTAGCCCCTGCTGAGGCCGTGCCCCTCGGAAAAACAATTGTCATTGAAGGTGGTCCCGAAGACGCCGGCAAGAAGCGCCGCCTCAACCCCATCAAGCAAAAGCAAATGGAAGATCGCTGCGCCTTCCTCGAAGAAGAAGTCCCCCGCATCGAAGCCTCCATCGCCCACACCGAGCAGCAGTTGAGTTCCTATGTCTCCGCATCGGAAACACAGCGCCTCACCGATCTGGCCGCGGAGTTGCGCCAACAGTTAGCCGCCCTGACCGCCGAATGGGAAGACCTGATGATGCAGTTGGATGGGCAGACCGCGCTCTCCTAGTTTCACTCTGGTCGACCCCTAATCATCGACAACCGGGAATTCTACGATCAGTTCGCGCAGGGCGCCAAGGTACTGCTCCACGGTGCGCGGGTCGCCATATGGCTTGTCGCAAATGCCCGACTGGAATTCGCCGTTGAGAATTCCAATGACAGAGTTACGCATTGCATCTGTAACTCGGAGAGCTAGCTGCGGACTTAGATTCCCTACGTCCAGACCGCCGCATGCTTCAGCCGACTCAAAGGCTCGGGCCATCTCCGAATCGCCAGGACATCTCGATAACGTATCTTCAAGCACCTGACGAAAGGCCCATCCTGCTTTCAACCAACCGTTTTCTCGGTCTTTCGTAAAACTGATTACCCCACCCACCTGCGCACCCCGCTCGAAATTCATCTTCATCTTACCCTGTGGCCAATTCCAAACTCCCATCATGCATAATCGAAATACGATGGCACTCTTATGGAACCCCGAAAGCTGGTCGCATCGCCTCGCCGAACTCGAAGCGCAATCCGGCGACCTGAAAGAAGCCCCGCTGCGTCGCGATGTCCGTTCCCTCGGCATCCTCCTTGGCGAGGTCCTCCGCGAGCAAGCCGGCGACGACCTGTTCGCTCACGTCGAAGCCTTGCGTCAGGGCACCATCCGCCGTCGTGATGCCGAGGCGCATGGCCACGCGGAAGAAGCCGCCCGCCATGCCGCCGTCGCACTCGACCTGCTTCACTCGCTCCCTGTCGAGCGCGCCATCCTGCTTACCCGCGCCTTCGCTTTCTACTTCGAGCTCATCAACCTCGCTGAAACCAACCACCGCAAACGCCGTCGCATCGCACTCCGTCTCAGCGGCCAGGCGGAACGTCAGCGTGGCTCGCTCGCCGGCACTCTCTGCGAAATGCGCCGCGTTGGCATCAGCGCGGAAGAAGCTCTCGATTGGCTCAAGCGCATCCTCATCGTTCCCGTTTTCACCGCCCATCCCACTGAAGTCGCGCGCCGCTCTGTCATGTTCAAGCGCCGCCGCATAGGCGAGTTCCTCGCCGAGCTCGATCGCATCCCCGTTCCCGAGGAGGACATGGCGCGCCTCGAAGAGCTCGTTCGTGCCGAGATCACCGGGCTCTGGCAAACCGACGAGGTCCGCTCCCGTCGTCCTACCGTCTACGACGAAATCAAGATGGGCCTCGACTACTACGATGTCTCCATCTTCGAGACACTGCCCAGCCTGTATCGCGAAATCTCTGAAGCGCTCCGAGCTTCTTATGGCCTTGAGATCGAGCCTCTCGCACTGCCCCAGGTTCTCATCTTCGGCTCCTGGATCGGCGGCGACCGCGACGGCAATCCCTTCGTCACGCCTGAAGTCACGCGCGATTCTGTTCAACTGGCGCGCGGCCATTTGCTCCTTTATTACCAGAAGCAGCTTCAGGAGATCATCGACCTCCTCACCACCAGCGCTCAGCAGCGCCCGGTCAGCGATGCGTTGTTGCAGCGCCTTGAAGCCTACGCCGCGCAAATGCACACGACGGAAACCCAGGTCTTCAGCGAGCAGTATGAATTCGAGTACTATCGTCGCTTCATCATCTGTGTGAAGGCGCGCGTTCTCCGTACGCTTGAAAGCGAGAGCCGGCCGCATTCCAGCCAGGCCGGCGCCGCGCTCCCGGTGACCCCCTACACGCTGGCGCAGGGTCAGGAGAAGATGGCCCAACTCCTCCCAGCCTATTGCTCTGTCGAAGAGTTCATTGACGACCTTGAAACCCTCCGGGCCTCGCTGGCTGACAATCGCGGTCTGCGTATTGCGCGCACCCTCGTCGATCCACTCATCCTTCAGGTGCGCACGTTCGGCCTGCACCTGCACACACTCGATATCCGTCAGCACGCCCGCGTCCTCGCCACCGCCTTGCAGGAGGCCATCGCAGACACATTTGCATCTTCGCTGCCCGGCGCGCTCTCTGAACAAACCGCCAGCGTGCTTGACACCTTCCGCGTCGTCGCCGAAATCAAGAGCGGCTGCTCGCCCGAGGTCATTCGCCAGTACGTCATCAGCGGTGCTTCCACGGTTGAAGATATTCTCGCCGTAGTCCGTCTAGCTCGCTTGGGCGGTGTCAAAGTCGAGGGCTCCGGCCGAGATCCCGGCCTCATGCCCGTTCCCCTCTTCGAATCCATTGAAGACCTGCGTCAGGCGCCCGCCGTCTGCCGTGAGCTCTGGAGCCGCCCAGATTATCGCCAGCTCATGGCCAGTTGGGATAACTGGCAGGAAGTCATGCTTGGCTACTCCGACTCCAATAAAGATGGCGGCATGCTCACCAGCACCTGGGAAATCTTCCGCGCCCACCGCGATCTGCACGTCGTCGCACGCGAAGCCGGCGTCAAGCTGCGTCTCTTCCACGGCCGCGGCGGCACCGTTGGCCGTGGCGGCGGGCCTACGCACCGCGCCATCTTCGCCCAGCCCATGGACTCTTTTGAAGGACAGTTGCGCATCACCGAGCAGGGCGAAGTCCTCAACTTCAAATATGCTGACGAAGTTCTCGCCGAGCGCAATCTCGAGCTCATGATCGCAGCCTCGCTCGACGCTCTCGCCCGCCCCAACGCCCGCGACCCAGAAGGCCACTTCACCGGCGTGCTCGAGCCCGAGTGGGAGGCTGCTCTCAACCAGCTTTCAGCCATCTCATACGACTACTATCGCAAGCACATCCTAGACGATCCAGAAGTAGTCACATACTTCGAGCAGTCCACGCCAGTCGGAGAGTTGGAGAACGCCAAAATCGGCTCGCGTCCATCGCGCCGCAACGCGTCCCCCAAGCTCACTGATCTTCGCGCCATTCCCTGGGTCTTCGGATGGACCCAGTCGCGCCTCCTCGTTCCCGCATGGTTCGGTGTCGGCTTTGCTCTCGAGCAATATCTCGCTGAATCCGACACGACCGGCGGTTCCAGACTTGCCCTCCTTCAAACCATGGCCCACGAATTCCCGCTCTTCATTGATCTACTGCGCAATGTCGAGATGGCCCTGGGCAAAGTCGACCTCGCAACCGCGCGTCTCTACTCTTCACTGGTTGAAGATTCAAAGCTCCGCGAACGCATCTACGACATGTTCGAAGCCGAATTTCATCGCACCGTCCGAGCCCTTCTCGCCGTGACAGAACAGACTGATCTGCTTCAGACCAACCAGGTCCTCGGCCGCTCCATCAAGCTGCGTAATCCATACGTCGACCCCATGCACCTGATCCAGGTAGACCTGCTCCGCCGCAAGCGCTCCGGCGAAGACACCCCCGAAATCAATCGTGCCATCGCCGCGACAATAAGCGGCATCTCCGCCGGCCTCCGCAACACCGGTTGATTTACACCCATCCTGGAACCGCTCTAAGGTGCCCATAGTTTTTCCTTTTAGGAAACACGCATAAACGGCCACGATAGCAATCCATACCGATCCGGAAATGCTCTAGACCGAGTTCGTATTAATGTGTCCGTCTCACGCTTTGTGGAAGGTAGTGCTCTCTGGGAAACCTCGCCTTGCTGCCATGGCCTTGAGCGTATAGAGACTCAGAGATCGCGACAACGTTGAGCGATCACTAAGTATTCCATCGAGAAGCATGTATCACTTCTAATCGTGACGGCTGTCACCGTGCGGTCTTTTTGGACCTATTTAGTCTAAATTCATTCCTGTTCTTTAATTAAGAGGATTTGATGCCCAGTTACAGTCTCCGTCCGAGAGTCCTGCTTGGGCGCAGAGCGCCGGTGCGAACTCGAGCAATCGAAGCGCAGGATGAAGCTGAATCGGATGCTGGAGCTGAAGCCGAAAGACAAGCTGCAGCCGAATACGAAACACAAGGATTCGATGTCCAGATGGTGCCAGCCCTGGAGCCGGATCCCCCACGCACCAACACCAAAGAGGAAAGATCAATGTCGAGACTGGATGAGTTGAACAGTATCTTGCGCAAGTTGCAGAGTAATTCTCCGGGGCTCGAAGCCGGCGCGCTTATTTCTGAAGATGGGTTGATGATCGCCAGCGCACTCACACCGGACCTGGATGAAACCCGCGTCGCCGGAATGACCGCAACCTTGCTCAACCTCGGCACCCGCGCCGCCCACGAACTGTCGCGCGGCGAGGTCAAGGAAGTGATCATCCGCGGCGAGCGCGGCTATGCGGTGATGATCGATGCTGGACGCGGCGCGCTGCTGCTCGCCTTGGCCAATGAGAGCGCCAAGCTTGGCCTGATTTTCTTCGACATGCATGAAGCTATCCGCAGCCTGAAGAAAGTGCTTTGAGTTTGTCGCGACCTTCCTTTTAAACGCATGTTCTGGCCCGAAGAATCCGCAGTTGTCGGAGACATGCTCTACGAATCGCGGAGTTGGAAGACTTGGAGCTCATGATGGCGAATCTTGAATTGTTCAACAACGGAACACACCGGAATGTCCTGCTGCAGGAATTCGATGGCCATGGCCTCGCGGTGCAGACCAATCAGCATGTGATCGTCCATGGCGACGAAGGGATGATCCTCGATCCCGGCGGTCACAAGATCTACAGCAAGGTTCTGTCGGAAACCTTCTCGGTGCTGGGCCGGGCCAAGTTGAAGGAGATCTTCCTTTCACATCAGGATCCTGACATTGTTGCGGCGCTGAACGGTTGGCTGATGACCACCGACGCCGAGGCTCATGTTTCTGCCCTGTGGGTGCGCTTTGTGCCCCACTTCGGCCTCGACCGGCTTGTCTCCGACCGTTTGCACGCCATTCCTGACGAAGGCATGATTTATGAGATGGGCGGCGCGAAGTTTTATTACCTTCCCGCGCATTTCCTCCACTCGGAAGGCAATTTTCAGGTTTACGACCCAATCTCGAAGATCCTTTATACGGGCGACCTTGGCGCCTCCATCGGCCAGGACTATCGTGAAGTGACCAATTTTGGTACTCATTTGATCCATATGGAGGGGTTCCATCGCCGCTACATGACCTCCCGCAGCGTGATGCGCGCCTGGGCCGACATGGTGCGTGGTCTCGACATCGAGATCATTGCTCCACAGCACGGCGCCTTGTTCCGCGACAAGCAGATGGTCACCCAATTCATCGATTGGTGCGCCGATCTCGAATGCGGCGTCGACCTGATCACGCCGATCTTCCGGATTCCGACTGCCTGACGGGCAGTCTATTGCGGCGTAACGGAAATGGAAAAGATGGCGACCGATATCAATTCAGGCGAAAATCGGCAATTCCGTCTGGCGGGTGAGGACGCACCGCTGTGGCCCGCGGCAGCTTTTTGCCTGTTCGGCGCGGCCCTTGCTTTCGCTGCGAGCGCGCAGATTCTCGCTCCGCCCGCGGCTCCGGCGCCGGCCATAATTTCAGTTGCGGCAGCAATTCCCACCCCCGCCCCAGTCGCTGTGCCCAAGCCGGCCGTCTGTCTGCCGATCGTTTCGATTCCTTTTGATCTCAATAGCGCGCGGTTGAACACCACTGGACTCGACACCGCGGTCACACCACTGCAGGCTTGGCTCGTGGTGCACAAGGAAGCCGTGCTCTCGGTCGAGGGCCATGCCGACCCCAGGGGAGACGAGGCCGCTAACGTCGTGCTCAGCTACAAGCGCGCGAAAGCGACCGTGGCCTGGCTGACGCAGGCCGGAGTAGCGGCAGATCAGATTGCCCTGCGCGCCGCAGGCGCACCGTCGCGTCAGACGGCGGACCCCGCCAGCAATCGCCAGGTAGTTCTCCAAATCGAGGGCGTCGAACCGTGCCGTGATGACGGCGCGCCGGAGCAGAACCCATGACCCCTTTTTCGATGACCGCTCTGTCCATGACGCCTTTGTCGATGACTATTGCCATCGCTTCCGTCGTACTGCTATTGAGCGCCGGCTATCTCGTCGGCATTCGGCGCGGTTTTGCTGCGCGCGAAAAGCTGCGTGCCGATGCACAGCGGTACATACAGGCGCTGCAATTGGCTCAGAGCGAGCTCGAGCGCAAGGCCGAAGTGCACGAGCAGGGACTGCGCGCCACCATCGAAGAAGCCTTGGCGCCACTACTTCATCGCGAGCAATTGTCCATCGACCTGTCGAGCCTGAAGGCCGGCAAGGGCGCGCGCGACCTGACGTTGCTGCTTGACAAGATCGCCGAGGCCGGCGATTTCACCACTGTGGTGTTGAGCAATTCCGAAGGTCTCGCCTTGGCTGGCAATAGCGGCGCGGAAGATCTCGACCGCCTCTCGGTGAATTCGTCTTTCGTGATGCTGATGGCCGAGCGCATTGGCGTCGACGAATTCCCGGCGCCGACGGCGATCCTCGTTCGCGACACAGCCGACTGCACCACGCTATATCGCATCTTCGAGGTGCAGGACGAGAAGGTCGCGTTGAGCGCCATCGCCAGCGGCACCAGTCTGACCCCGACTACGCTCGATGCGGTGCTCGCTAAGGTTTCAGGGATGCTGACCGCCAAGCAGGAAAACTAACCGATCTCTGTCCGAATGCCGCAAAGATCGCAAATTGAAGCCAGGCTTCAGTTCCCGAAGAAATGTTCAATAACTCGTGAATCTCAGTTGGGTAACAATATACCTGACAAAATGGTGGGTTGCGGCGGGAGATAACGGGAATTAGCGGGACAAAGTGAGCAAAATGCGACAGTGGCAATTTTAGCCGCCATGTATACTCGCGGCCATAGCCGCAGATACACGAATATTGAAAGTTAAGCGAGACGGCAGAGACGGTATGATTGTGACGTTTTCGGACGGGACGATTGCTGGTTATGTAGTGGAGGAATTGTTGGAGCTTAGGCCACAACGGGAGCACATCGAACAGCCTGCGCCAACGATTGCACCGGAAGCCGCGACTCCTGAGTTACAGCTTCTTCGCGGGTTTCTTCCCTTGCGTCTTCTGCCATTCGGCTTCTCGGCGCTGCATCTCTTCTTTGGAGACGGAGAATGCCTTGTCTACGGCATTCCTGAAGCGTTCGGCGTCGGTGTCGCCAGGCACGGGGGGAGCGGGTAGAGTCTTCATTTCAGCCCCAGTATAGCCCTTTTCTCACCAAATAAGACAAATCGAAAAATCGCGATGCTACGATAGTGGTAGTTAATTTTCCTTGCAATTCGCACCTATATTGGGAGAGAATTGCGAGCCATTAGGACATTTGTGTTTTTTTCTTGGCCGAAACTTCGGCGTTGATTTATTTTCACCAGCGATGGTCACAAATGGCACATGAATTGCTCCTAAATTTTCGGAACTGCCGCCTCATACACCGTATTGCCGATCCTCAGGCGGCAAATCACGGTGTACGGGTGTCGCGGATTTGGGGGCGTGGGCGTCACGTGCGAGATCAGAGCAATCTCTTCCCCTGTATCCGCGTCGCAGTATCGCACTGTCCGTTTCTTGCAACAGAAGCATTCGTGCATTAGCCGGTCTCGTGTCCCCGCGTCGGGCCTGGGGACCTCATAGGCAACTGCAGCGTCAATGCGGGCCTCAAAGTTGTTTTGTTCGTAGAGCCGCTGCATCTCGGATTTTTCAACGTCAAACTGGAAGGTTAAGGTGTTTTCCATGGTTTTCGCTCATCAAATTCGTAAGGTGGTTGCCGATTACCTGTCTCAGAAGCTGGACCTCGACGGCTTCGTTCGAGATTTCGCCCCCCTATCGTTCAACGTCCTGAAGAATGGTGATAATGCTGCTGTGCGTTTGGCGAACGGTGTGGAAGCGTTTTTGGCCGAATTGCGCTGCGGCTGCATTCGCGAAAAGCAGTTTCAATCCATGTTGCGCGAACTGGCTGCTCTCGACGCCCCGAACACTTTTCTCTATGACCTTTCGTTCGCCTCCGCTGTTAACGTCTATCCTCAGGCGGAATTTGCATTCCCGGAGGTATGGGGATCCGCTGGTACATTATGCGAAACGGTACCCGGGTCAGTAGCGCTCCATCAACCGTAAGCTCCAGCCAATGCAGGCCTTCTTCTTCAACTACGACCCCCAGCGGGGTGATAAGAGCAACGCCTCGCTCTTCCCCTTCAAAGAGCATCGGAGATTCCGCATAGGGGAGGGTACTTCCTGAAGGCGTTGTAGGGGTGATGCGCAAGGTGGCTTTGCCCCGCATTTCCCCGGCTTTCAAGACCACGACCAACTGGTAATTTTGAAGGGGTTGAGGCTTCATTTGCTCGGTTATCCCCATCACTGAGATTCGATCCTGGAAGCGAATGACGCTCAAGGCTCCCGTGTTATCAACAATTGATGTTTGGCAAATGGCGGCGACCTGCACATAGGGACCGCCGAAGGTGCGTTCGGACATATTCTCTCCTCTCCTGTCCCACAGACAGGGATTTCCTGTGAGCTTGGAGGCTTGACTTTTTTCGCCGGGGACGTTAAGGTGAGTTTGTCAGGACCGCACCAAACGTCTTCCGCCTAAGCCATTCCTCTAAATTTCCCGCCTAAAAAAAACTACACTCGCCGCGAAACCACGGCGAGTGTTTCCCGTGTAGGCAAGCACAGGTCGATGCCAAGAATGTAGCACACTTCGCGGTTTAATTCCTGTAGAAACGTTGTTATAAATGGAGCAATTAGAGGCGAAAACCCGCCAAAACCCGAAACAAGAATAGTCCCGTCTCGGCTTATCCACAGATCGGCTTGGCTTTTGCACATAAAGCGGTGCAAAGCAAACGCAAAAGCCATAAGGGCCGTTATCAGCGTGGTTCCTTCTTATTTTGTTCCCATTTTGGAATTGGAGCGGGGACCGCGCTTTCGCTCACCTTTGAACTTCGGGTTAGAACGCGGTTTGCCCCACCTTGCCGGTGACCTCGGCATAGGTTAGGCGTTTACCAACCATACCCCTCGTTGCAATATCGAACCGCTGCGCGTCCGTCAGTTTCCGATTGTTGAACCGGAACGATTGCTCATCCAAATAGCGGAACAGGTCGAACGGTTCAATGCTCACATAGGTTCCATTGATACCCCTCTTGAGCAGCGCCCAGAAGTCCTCGAGGCCATTCGTGTGTACCCGCCCGTTCACATACTCGACGGCGTGGTCAACGAATACATGAAAGAAGTCTGATTCCAACCCGCGATAGGACATGAGCGCATCAGTGTAGAGTGCCGAGCAGGGTTCTACATGCTTCTTGACTTCGGAGTGGAGTTCCTTCCTCTTACGGCTGCTGATGACCTTTGTACGAACATCGCCCCCGCGCTCCAGCAACCCCATGACGGCGGTCTTATCCTTGCCGCCAGTCCCGGTGATGCGGCGCTCACGCTTGCTTTTGTGCATGTTCCGGGCCTTGCCACCGATGAAGGTTTCATCCACTTCGACTTCGCCAGACAACTTGCCGCTGGCATAATCGTCGCCCAACATCAGGCGAATGCGGTGATCGAGGAACCAAGCTGTTTTCTGTGTGATTCCCAAGGCCCGGTGAATCTCATAACTGCTCACACCGTTTTTGCAGTTGACTACCATCCACATCGCCATGAGCCACTTGTCGAGACCGATGGGCGAGTCTTCCATGACAGTGCCAGTCTTCAATGTGAACTGAGGCGCGGTGTGCTTTTCCCGGCAGTGCCAGCGGTTGTACTTCTCCATGAACAACACATTGGCGCTCCCACACTTGGGGCAGGTAACACCCTTTGGCCAACGGCGAGCTACAAGATACTCGCGGCAGTTTGCCGCATCGGAGAAGTAGAGGATGGCTTCTTGTAGGGTCTTCGGTTCCATGTACTAAGAGTACCCGGATGGGGTTCTTTTGTCAAGTATATTATTGCCCTCAGTTGATAGGTTCCTTCGAAAAATTCAATCAGCCATCTCCGCAAATATATTTCCTCAGCAGCTCTTTGGTCCGTTTGTTCGCCGCCTTCGCCGCGCCGGTGAGCGGTGCGCCAACAATCATCACTAAGCCAATATGTTTAAGCACCAGCACCGCCAAGATTCCCAGTGCAAGCGCCCCCGACACCTTGCGGTTGGGAACAACGAAAAGCAGCGTCAGCCCCAGCATGAACGTTGCAGCAAGCAGCGCCAAGAATGCGATGCGTTTCGTCGTATGCCCATCATGTCTCATGCGCGGATTCTCTGCGTGCAGTTTCAGTTCCCGTGACTCAGCAGCCTACGCCAGCGGCCGCCCAATCTCCCAATGATGTCCATAAGGATCGGCTACGCGCCCCACGCGCCACCCATGCCCTTCGCTCACCGGCCAGATCTGCGAAGCACCCGCCTGCACCGCTCGCGCGAACAGCGCGTCCGGATCAGCCACCGTCAAAATAATCCGCACCGTCGATCCACCCAGCAACTCCGGGCTGAAATTGAAGTGCCCCGGCGACTCGTCCCCGACCCAGAACTCCGCGCCATCCACCGCCAGTCGTGCCACCACGTTTCCGTCGGGGTCCTCAATGCGATAAACCTCAACCGCTCCAAACGCCGCCTTGTAAAACTCGACGGCCCCCGCGCTCCTCCGCACATTCAACCACGGTGCAATCGAGTTTCGAATTTGAGCTTCCCTGATCTCCACATCCATTCGCCTTCCTTCGCTGCCAGCCATCTATCGCAGCGCAAAATGCACGGCCACATGCAACCCCATCATCAGCCCGATCGCCAGAACGCCCGCAGCCACCGGCCCTCTTTTCCGCCAAAGCGCCACGGTTGCGCCCACAAAAATGGCCTCCGGGATAGCCAGCACCGCCAACCAATACGCCCACCGCGAGTGTTCAAGCCCTGGAAACACAAGGCCGCTGATTCGCAGAATGGCAAATGAGCAGCCAACCAATGCCAATGCGGAAAAAATCCCCAACCCCACTCCCAGCGCTTTCTTTCCTGTGCTATTCATCCCGACCTCCTCCTTTGTTTTTCCCTTGAACCACTCCCGCCACGCGCTCGCCGCCTGGCGCAAAATCACAGTCGTGCTTCCCAGCGCCCAGAACAGCGCCGCCCAATCGCCCTCAACAAAATCAAGCTCTCGCAGCATGGCGCTAGCCCATTCGCGGCTCTCGCCCGGAGCCAGTCGAACCGCTGCCCTCAGCAGCCTCGCTGCCAGCCTGCGAGGTACGCCCATCAGCCCTCCACCAGGCCCACAGCGAAACCAGAGTAGCCGTATCTAGGAAGCACCACGCCAAGTGGCTTTTTCCTCAAGAAAAAGCCGCCTCGCATACTCTTTGCGAGGGCGGTTTTACTCGGGTTTCGCTCGAGCGCCACCTGACCCAGCCCGCCACTCGCATGCGCCGTGCGGTTGGCCCGCGCGAACCGCAACCCATCCGGCGTAAACCTGTACATATGCCGCGGCGGCTTGCCCGGCTCACCCGCCTCCCACTCCGTCTCCAGCAGCTTCCGTTCCGCCATCCGCATAAGAATCGGGTACAGCGTCCCCGACTTCAAACCAGTCACCCGGCTCAGGTCGTAGCCATACTTCCACTCCTCCGGCTGCTCAAGAAAAGCATCCAACACCAGTACGGTTTGCGGAGATAGTCGCAGCTTCATGCTCGTAACTCTACATATATAGAGTTTCTCTGTCAACGCCCTTTTAGTCCCATTTTTTCTGCCATCTCGCACCAAATACGTCGCTTTCCCTTGCCATAATCCGCGCTTCGGGACTACGCTACTCCTATGCGTCGATGTCGCTAACACCGCCCTGGTGCCAGCCGCGATGCAAACGTGCGCCTCGCACGGCCGCGTTTCTTCCCGCCTGACAGCTCGACCATCACCCCAAACCTGTTCAGTGTTTGACCCCGGAAAGTGTTCCGGAAAGAGGAGATCATCATGGCGCGCATTGCCGCGGATGTAACTGAAATCATTGGCCGCACCCCCCTGGTCCGGCTCAATCGCGTAGCTGCTGGCCTGCCCGCTACAGTCGTAGCGAAGCTGGAAAGCCAGAACCCCCTGTCGAGCGTCAAAGACCGCATCGGCCTCGCGCTCATTGATTCTGCCGAGAAAGCCGGCAAAATCACCCCCGGCGAGACCATCCTCATTGAGCCCACCAGCGGCAACACCGGCATCGCCCTCGCCTTTGTCGCCGCCGCCAAGGGCTACAAGCTCATCCTCACCATGCCTGAGACCATGAGCCAGGAACGTCGCGCCGTCCTGCTCGCTTTTGGTGCCGAGATCGTCCTCACCCCCGGTCCCAACGGCATGAAGGGCGCCATCGCCAAGGCCAATGAAATCCTGGCCAAGACTCCCAACGGCTACATCCTTCAGCAGTTTGACAACCCCGCCAACCCCGCAATCCATTACGCCACCACCGGCCCTGAAATCTGGGACGACACCGATGGCAAAGTCGACATCCTCGTCTCGGGCGTTGGCACCGGCGGCACCATCACCGGAGTAACCAAATACATCAAGGAGCGCAAGCCCGGTTTCAAGGCAATCGCCGTCGAACCCACTGACAGCCCCGTGCTCTCTGGCGGCAAGCCCGGTCCGCACAAGATTCAGGGCATTGGTGCCGGCTTCGTACCCGGTGTTCTCGACACAAGCCTCATCGACGAAATCATCCAGGTCACCAATGACGAGTCCATCGCCGCCGCCCGCCAACTACCTTTGGAAGAAGGGCTCTTCGTTGGCATCTCGTCCGGCGCTGCCATCTCTGCCGCGCTCAAAGTCGCCGCGCGTCCTGAGAACGAAGGCAAGTTGATCGTCGTCGTTTTGCCCGACTTCGGCGAGCGCTATCTGTCCAGCGTCCTCTTCGATTCGCTCCGCCAGAAGGCGCTCGCTTTGCCCACCGAGCAGATTGCCGTCACTGCATCGGCGTAACCAATCCCACCGCCGGCGAGACTCATCGAGTCTCGCCGGCCCCAACTGCACTTTTGTCCGTATAAGTATCCACGGAAGCCATGGCAGCGTTTGACCGAATCCGCGAAGACATCCGTTCCGTAATGGAGCGTGATCCCGCTGCCCGTTCCCAACTTGAAGTCTTTCTATGCTATCCAGGCCTCTGGGCCGTCTGGCTTCATCGCATCTCCCACGCCCTCTGGCGCGCCCATCTCCCATTGCTCGCGCGCATTGTCTCCCAAATCGCCCGCTTCTACACCGGAGTCGACATTCACCCCGCCGCGCTCCTCGGCCACCGCCTCTTCATCGACCACGCCACCGGCGTCGTCATCGGAGAAACCGCCATCGTCGGCAGCGATGTCACCATTTATCAAGGTGTCACTCTCGGCGGAACCGGTAAGGGCCACGGCAAGCGCCACCCCACCGTCTGCGACGGCGTTTTCATCGGCAACAACGCCAACATCCTCGGCAACATCACCGTCGGCGAAAACTCCCGCGTCGGCGCCGGCTCCGTCGTCCTCTCAGACGTCCCCCCCAACTCCACCGTCGTCGGCGTCCCTGCCCACATCGTCTATCGCAATGGCGAGCGCGTTCTCATCACCAATCCCCACGACATCAAAGACCCGCTCTCTGATGCGCTCATCGCCATCTCCGCTCGTGTAGAAGAACTCGAAGCCCGGCTGTGCTTAGAAGGTGCTTCGATGCCCCACGTCACCGAACCCTTCGCCGTAGAAGCAGCCGAGCGCTCCGCCTATCGTGAAGAACTCGAGCGCCTCCGCGAGTACGTTTCTATGGGCGAGGGCATCTAGCCGCGCCTCCATCGCCAATCTTTTGCTTCGTGCGCAATTCCCCTGCCTTTGGGAGCAAAACCTCCTCGGCCGCATCTAATCCAGGTGACGGGAGGTTCAACCCATGCGAACTGCATTCCCAAAGCCATCCATCCTGCTCTTCGCACTCGCACTCGCGTTTTCAACCCAGAGCACTCCCGGCCAGAGCGCCCAAGCCCAAACGCAGACACAATCTACAGACACAACAAAGCCATCCACCCAGCCGCAACGCCAGCAAAGTAGCCCCGGTGGCCAGGTCGGACGGGGTGCCGGGGACATCGGTAAAGGAACCGCCAAGGGCGCCGGAGCGGCGGTCAAGGGTGTTGGCAAAGGTGCAGGTGACCTGGTCACTCTTCATCCCCTCGACGCGGCTGGCAATGTCGGCAAGGGTGCAGCCGTCGCCGGCAAAGATGTAGGTGTCGGCGCCGCCAAAGGCACAGGCAAAATCGCCAAGGGCACAGGCCGTGGGATTGGCAAATTATTCCACCATCACCATGACACGCAGACTGCTCCCGACGAGCCTCAAAGATAGGGCGAAGCAGACACTCCTCAGTTGCCGATCAGGCCAACTCCCAGCCCGGTCCCGGCAAAGTCCAGAGCCTCGAACGGCAGCGTCGGTCGAACACACTGAATTGCGTCAACCGGTACCATGTTATGCCGCCACAGGCGAAAACGGGATCCCGCCGCGAGATGAATTGACAATCGAGACAAACATCATCCACGCCGGAGGCGCGCGGAGTCTTTACCGATGAGTCAATTGACGGTTGCGCGGTGATACGCCCGGAATGCAGAGTCCCGTGTGTTTCGATACGTTATGTTCTGCGGGCAAATGTAGACATCATTCCAAGAATCAATGCTACGACAAATAGCGGAAACATCGGGATGAAGAAAAGCATGTAGGTGCCATGAGGATCGCGTCGACCCAAAAACATCCCGATCAACATGACGCAGAACGGGAAACATCCAGCAAAAATTGTCAGATTTTCACGTCCTAATTTCCCGAGTAGTACAGCCCAGCCAATCAGGCCGACTGAGAGGGTCGCCACACCAATCAAAGTCGCGAGCATCACAGCAGCCCAAAGGTGGTGATCAAGAAACAAAATGTTCCAGCGTGAAGAATGAGCAACGGAAAGGCCGATAGCACCCATTCCGATGAGTGTGAGGACCAGTCCGCTCACCGCGATATTTCGCCATATTGCCTTTGCGTTCGATCCAGACATTTCGCGTAATTTTACATGCTTCAGGAACGCTGGCCGCTGATCGATTCCGAGCGAGTGGTCGCCCATACGGAAATAACCACTCAGTTAAAGAGCGTTTCCCTCGTCAACCACCCTCCCAGCACGGGACGAACGGTCGTCTCCCTGGGACAGTCCTCGGCGCATTCCCCTCCCACTCAGGCCGCACCTCCCCGATCAGGCAGTGATAAGACCAGAGTTGTGACCCTCATCACGCCATCCGCATGAAACGCGCCAATTTCAACGCGCAACCTTGCAGGAACTCCCGGATTCTGCCGATAACTGATTCGCGAAGGTGTACTGTTCGCAGCGACCAACTGGGTGAAGCCCCGCAACCATAGGGCGATCTGCGTTGCGAGTCAGCGTAACGCATCTTCACTTCGCCCTCTGAGCGTTTGAAAGAGTTTGACCCAGAGCATCCCTTCGCAGATGAATCATTCCGAACCGACTTTTGGGGCAAAAAAGTGAAGTCTCGTCGGCAGAGGACAGACCTCAGAGTGCATGCTGAGGTCGAGCAGACGATCGTTCCAATGGTTCCGTAAGTGAGGGAAACGCGTGAGAGTTCCATACGACAGTAGGATCTTCCGCTACGGAATGGTGCCGGTCTTTCTTGCCCTCGCTGTACTTATGTCCGACTTGCTCCGCCTCGTGATTCCGCATTGCGAACCGTTCATTTTCATCGCTGCAGTTGTGGCGACTGCCTGGATCGGACGCCGCGGCCCCGGTCTGATCGCAGCGGCTCTTGCGGTCTTCGTCCTCGATTACTTCTTCCTTCCTCCCCTCTACACCCTTGGAATCAGCCCAGAGGCCCGGCCCTATTTGATTCCCTTCGGTCTGAGCGCAATGGCTGCCGCCTGGATGAGTGCGACACGCAATCAAGCGCGCGAATCGGCAGCAAACTTGCAGCGCAGCGAAGAGAAGTTTCGACGCCTTCTGACCAAGCTTCCTGATGTGGCGTGGACATCTGATGGCCATGGCAACCTGGTCTACGTGAGTCCAAAAGCCGTGGGAGTGACAGGATACAGCGAGAAGGAAATAGGCACGGGCGGACTTAAGCTGCTCCTCGGCAGAACCCATCCAGATGATCTGGCTCGGGTCCAGAGCGCTGTTGACGATCTCTTCTCGCGTGGCGTCCCCCTCGATGTTGAATCTCGCTTCCAGTGCAAAGACGGCGCGTGGATCTGGATTCACAATCGGGCTGTTGGCACCTACAAGTTGGATGGCGTTGTTTTGGCTGACGGAGTGACCTCCGACATTTCCCGTCGCAAGCAGGCGGAGATTGACCTGCAGTCAAAAACGGCATTCTTCGAAGCCCTCGTGAATTCCACCCAAGACGGCATTTTGGTGCTCGACGCCCATGGTCACCCCATCCTCCAGAATCAGCGCATGGCCGAGATCCATCAGTGGCCTTCTGAGTTTCTCAGTGATCCATCTGACGAGCGGATGCTGCGCCACACCCTCGCTTTGGTTAAGGACCCCGATTCCTTCCTTGCGCAGATCGATCACCTCAGCAGCCATCCCGATGAAACCGGCCGAGACGAACTGGAGTTTAAAGACGGAACCTTCATCGACCGGTATTCTGCCCCGGTCATTGATGCAAGTGGAAAATACTACGGCCGCATTTGGACCCATCGCGATATAACGCAGCGCAAACGAACCGAGGTCGAGCTTCAAGCAAAGACTGCCTTCCTCGAAGCACAATTTAACTCCACCATCGATGGCGTCCTCGTCGTCGATGTGAATGGTCTTCGAATCTTTCAGAATCAGCGCATGGTCGACATCTTCAGGATCCCTTCCCAGCTTCTCGAAGGAGGCGAGGATAGGCCGGTGCTCGAATATGTCCTTAAGTCCATCAAAAACCCCGAAGCTTTCCTGTCAAAGGTCGAATACCTCTACAGTCATCCCGATAAGACAAGCCTCGATCAGATTGATCTTGTCGACGGGACCATCCTGGACCGGTATTCCGCTCCTGTCGTCGACGAAAGCGGCAAATACTTCGGCCGCATCTGGAACTTCCGTGAAGTCACGGAACGCAAGAGGGCAGAAGACAGGCTTCGTCAGCTATCGGTCGCGGTCGAGCAGAGTTCATCGTCAATCGTCATCACGGACTCCAGCGGCAAGATCACTTACGTCAATCGGAAATTCACTCAAGACACCGGATACACACTCGATGAAGCCGTTGGGCGGAATCCGCGGATCCTCAATTCCGGTCATTCCCCGCGCGAAACGTATCAAGACCTTTGGAACACCATTCTCAATGGTAAGGAGTGGCGTGGCGAGTTTCGCAACAAGAAGAAGAGTGGAGAGTTCTTCTGGGAGTCGGCCGTCATCACTCCAATCGTCGACGGCAGCGGCATCGTTACACATTTCCTCGCTGTCAAGGAAGACATTACCGGACGACGACAACTTGAGAGTGAACTGCGTCAGGCACAGAAACTCGAAGGGATTGGCCAGCTGGCCGCCGGCATTGCGCATGAAATCAACACCCCTATCCAATTTGTGACGGACAACCTCACCTTCCTCTCCGAGTCATTTGGGACCATCTTCAACTTGCTGGGCCTGTATCGAACCACGATTCAAGATCACCTTGGGCAATTGCCGTCCACAAAGGCCGCAGAACTCGCGGATGCCGAACAAAAGGGCGACCTGGGATACGTATCGGACGAGGTTCCGAAGGCCATCTCCCAGAGTCTCGATGGCGCTCGCAGAGTTGCAAGTATCGTTCGCGCCATGAAAGAGTTTTCTCACCCGGATTCTGCCGACAAGACCACCACCGATCTCAATAAAGGAATCGTCTCAACCATCACCGTCGCGCGAAATGAGTGGAAATATGTGGCGGAAGTCGTAACCGACCTCGATGTGGCCTTGCCTAACATCCTCTGCTATCCCGGAGAAGTGAATCAGATCATTCTGAACCTCATCGTCAATTCCGCGCACTCCATCAAGGACAAAGTCAAGGATGGTGAAAAGGGCATCATCACCATCTCTACTCGCACTCGCGGTCCGTTCGCGGAGATCACTATCGCCGATACCGGGATGGGAATTCCAGAGGCAATCCGGAACAGGATCTATGAGCCATTCTTCACCACCAAAGAAGTGGGTAAAGGAACCGGACAGGGATTGGCTTTCGCTCACAGCGTCATCGTCAAAAAACGCCAGGGAAAGATCTGGTTCGAGACCGAGCAGGGACGCGGGACTACTTTCTTCATCCAACTTCCCGTAGGCCAGCCAGTCACACTCTCAAGTTCACTCAAAGAAAAATGACGCCAAAGCCCCCGCTCTTGTTGATGACAAGAAGACTCCTTGAACGGTCTGTGGCGGGCCTTGCACGGTATGCGCAGTGAATAGGAAGTGAGATCCCCCGCTCGTTTCGCTTCTCCACAAGTCGCCAAACGTACTCAAATGACGTCGACAAGGGAGTCAAATGGGCTCTAAAACGGCGTGATTAGGCCTTATTTCGGACCTGAGTACTATTTATACGTGGGCGTCTTTTGCTCATCTACCGACTTGCAGAACTGCGTTCTCGCACTCAATTCCTCAGTCGCGCTTGTGGCAGTCTTTTAGCAGGTCATTCGCTTTCTCTTTCGAGCCATATAGACCCCTGGTTTTTGCAGGTGCGCATATTTTTCCTGTGAAGCATATCGCTTGCCACCAATCACCAATCCTGGCCACCGGAGGCTGACAACCTCCCCTGCCTCCGGTGCTAAAGTTATTCCGTTCCCACTTTCACGCCGGGGTCCCACTTCTTGCCGGTTTCGCGTTGGTTTGCCGTTGCGCTTCTCGTGTTTCCCGCCGCCGCCCTTCCAGCCTCCCGCGTACAGGCCGCGCCCGTCCCACCGGAGATGCGCTCCTCTGCCTTCACCGTAACCGTCAACGGCCAGTCGGTCGATGTGGCTCATGCTGCTGCTAGTTACGACTGGGTCTCCTTCGACATCACCGGCCCCGTCGATATCGCCATCACCGCCGCCGAGCCCGGCTTCTGGGACCGCGGCGTCGACATCGAACCCTGGCGCCTCGGCATCCGTCCCACCCGTGACGGCCGGACCATCCGCTTCCATCTAGCCGCTCCAGCCAAGCTCTCCATCTCCCGCCCGCGCGACTTCCTCAACCACGCGTCTATGCTCTTTCTCTTCGCTGGAACGCCGCCCCCGCCCCCGCCCACTGGCCCCAGGGTCACGGTCATTCATGCAGGCGTATACCACCAGAGTCTCAATCCCAAATCCGGCGACACCATCTATTTAGCCCCCGGCGCCTATATCTTCGGCAGCCTCAACCTCTTCAATGTCGGCGGCATCCGCATCCTGGGCCGCGGAACAATCGTCTACGAAGGCTCCCAGGATCCCACCACAGACGAAGGCTGGATGCAGAAACCGGATTGGCATTGCATCGGTTCTCTTGAAGCCAGAGACGTCCAGATTGACGGTCTCACCTGCATCGTCCGCGCCCGCACTTGGTCCATCCAGATGAAGGATTCCACTGCGTTTACCTTTGACGACCTGCGCGTCATCGGCGGCAATCCCGGCAACGCCAATCAGGACGGCATGGACTGGCTTGGCGGCGGAGACAGCATCGTGCGCGACGCCTTCATCCGCGCATCCGACGACGACTTCGCCGTGATGGGCAATTGGGACGGCTACACCGATGAGGAAATCCTCCGTCCCGGCCACGATGTTCAGAACATCCTCATCGAAAACAGCGTGCTCTCCACCAGCATCTCCAACATTGTCCGTGCTGGCTGGCCACGAAAGACCTTCAACTCCCGCAACTTCACCCTGCGCGACTCAGATGTGCTCCATGCCGGCATCGGTGCCTGCGGCCAAAGCTTCGGCCTGCTCGGCATGTGGGGAGCGGGCGGCTTCAAGGGGGACCACTCCAGCTACACCTTTGAGAATCTCTTCCTCGACAACTGGTATTCCTTGGTCCAGATTGAGCGCACAGACCCGGCGACCCACGACTTTACCTTTCGCAACATCTGGGCTCTCGATCAGCCGCCGCTCGTCGATTCAACCCTTGTCGGCCATGTCGCCGACGTTGTCTTCGATAACGTCAAGTACGGCCAGACCGTTACGGCCGGTGATGCCAATCTGCCGCTCGTTGTTTCCGACGGCGCCGCGCCGCCTCAATTCACGCCGACTCACGACCCCGTTGCCCGGTTCACCATCGATCCGCCGTTCTTTTACCCAGGGCAGAAAGTCACATTCACCGCGCAAGCCAATGCCGGCGCGCGCTACACCTGGCTCTTTGGCGATGGCACCCAGGCCACTGGTCGCACCGTCACCCACAAATTCCCAGACGCCGACGGAACCGATCTGGATGGAACAGCCACTGGCGCGGGCAGGTTTCGCGTCCTGCTTCACGTGGAGGACCGGACAGGCAAGCAAAATGAGGTGGGTAAGCAAGATTGGGCTGCCCAGGGAGTGGTTGCCGTTGCGCACTGGATAGATGCCGCAAGCGTCGCCGTGCCCAGCGTCCCCGGCCTTACCTACCAAATCTACCCCGGCGACTGGACCGAACTGCCCGACCTCACCAAACAGCCGTCAGTCTTCAACAGTGAAACTCCAAACCTGCAAGCCGATGCGCGAGGCTTTACGCGTTACGCCGTCGCATGGGACGGTTTCATCGACATTCCCGCCGACGGCGGCTACACCTTCCATCTTCTCCATCGCGACGGGGCGCGCCTGGTGATCGACGGCATTCAAGTGGCCAAAACCGGCCCGCCGTTCGCCCAGGTCTGCGGAACTCCCGGCAACGCCATGCGCTATGATCGCGGTTCACTGGGTCTGCGCGCCGGCAAGCACCGGCTCCATATTGAAGGTCTGCACTCAGCCAGCCAAGGCGCGCCCCGCCTGCT
The DNA here is from genome assembly GCA_049521035.1 of Occallatibacter sp. Lineage (GTDB taxonomy): Bacteria > Acidobacteriota > Terriglobia > Terriglobales > Acidobacteriaceae > Telmatobacter. Next base: position 37,267 of record JBEKPF010000042.1, read on the forward strand.
GTGGGAAGGGCCTAGTCTGCCGCTGACCGACGTGCCTCCAGCCGCGTACAGCCACCCCAACCAGGACGTGCTCACTCGCTAGCCAATCAGTGAGTATTCCGGCGATTTGTGTTCTTCAACAAATAGAATGGGGCTTATCAGATATCAGTCCCGCTGCAATAGTTGCTTCGCAATCCAACGCGCATCGCTTGCCCGCTGTGGACCATCCTGCTCGGACGCGGCGAGCGCTCCGTCATATAGGACCATGAGCGCGCCAGCCATTCGAGTTGGATGGCTCACGCCCGTGGCCTTTAAGGCATCAACGAACTGCTTACGGAACCAATCGCGCTGTTCGAGGGCCACCTTGCGTGCCGGATGATCCTGATTGGGAATTTCGCTGACAACATGCTGCATCGGACATCCCCGAAACTCGGGCGACTCTACCCAATCGACTATCCAATCGAAGATTTTTAGCGCCCGTTCCGCCGCCGGTACAGACTGGAGGTAGCTCGCCACTTGCGCTCGGCCTCGTTCCACGCGCCGCTGCACGCACGCCGCGACCAAGCCGTCTTTCGATCCGAAGTGTTGATAGAGCGACGCCTTCGCCGCATCGGCTTCAGCCAGAACGCGATCGATACCGACGGCGCGAATGCCCTCCGCATAAAACAGCCGGTCGGCAGTGTCCAGCAGCCGCTCCTTTACATTCGCTGACGGGGATGGCTTTTTAGCTCCTGACGGCATATCTTCTCGTTCTCCTATTGACAGGATAGACCGATCTGTCTAGCATGGCGAATAGACAGACCTGTCTGTTTAATCCTAAATCAGGAGTCCTACGATGCCATCGAACGGTAAACCACTCATCACCGTTGTGGGTGCACTGAGCAAACAAGGACGCAGTGTTGCGCATACGCTGCTCCAGAGCGGGCAATTTCAGGTACGGGCACTTACTCGAAGGGTTGACGCGCCGGAGGCGCAAAACCTGGCACGGCTTGGCGCCGAGGTCGTCGCCGTGTCACTAGATCTCGGACATGGAGGCAACCTTGTGCAGGCATTCCGGGGTTCGCAGGGAGTATTCCTGATGACGCCGCCGATTATGCCGCCCGCGACGCACGAGGCTGAACTCGCCAAGCAGCAGGCCGACGCGGCGGTTGAGGCAGGGGTGAAACACGTTGTCTTCACGGCCCTGGAGAATGTCGACAAGATTTCCGGAGGTAAGAAGTGGGCTCCGCATTTCACCGATAAGGCCCGGGTCGAGGAGTACATTCGGACTCTTCCGGTCACAAGCTCTTTCATCTATCCCGCATACTTCTACACCAACCTGCTGGAATACTATGTGCCGCGCATGGACGGCGATACGCTTATATTTCCTATCTATCTGCCGAAGGATTTGCGCGCGCCATTTGTCGATCCGCTCACCGCTACAGGACCGGCTGTGCTGGAGATATTCGCTCATCCCGACAAGTACGCCGGACAGTCATTGCCGGTGATCGGTGAAATCCTCTCACCCGGTGAAATGGTTGAAACCTTTACCCGTGTCACAGGCAAGAAGGCGGCATACAGCTCGGCGTTCAAACGGGAGGAGATGATCCACCACTTCCCCGCATTCGCCGCAAATGAAGGATTCATTCGCGAGTCGGTCGGAATGGTCGAGTACACCGCTGAATACGGATACTTCCGCAGTGATCGCGATCTTGAATGGAGCCGGAAGATCAATCCCAAGAGCCTGACCTGGGAGCAGTTCCTGCGTAATACCGGCTGGCAAGGACAGGCGCGGTCTTTCGGCGCCTGATTGCAAGCGGAATCGAGGTATCAATCGAGTCCCAGTTGCGCTTCCAGTCCGACTTCGAACGGGGAACGCAACTGGATCTTATGGGCGAAACCGGCCCGTCTTGCAGCAGATCAGCGATGGATCTGTCGGAACGACAAGTGGAGTGAGGTGGTTTCCAGGGCTCAAATAAAGTCCTTCTTCTTCGATTGAATGAAGAACGCCGCGCCCAGCAGCAGCGCGATCAGAGCAAACTCGGTGGCCAGCAGGATCGTCGCCGTAGAGTTCCAATAGATTGCCGTCCCATACAATCCATCCTTGATACCGGGAATGTGAGCCACTAGATATCCGACGAGATTAAGAGCCACGTTGCCCACCACCATGGCGGAGATGGCCCAGCCTTTGGATTCGGTGACCAGGCCCACAGCGATCATCATGCAAGTGCTTAGCAGGATCTCGACGGCCATAATGATGGCGAAGGCAAAAAAGCCATGAATGGCCGGCGAGACTACGATCAGGCACACAGAACCTGCGAGCATAGTGAGCCAGAAAGGTACAAAGATGAGGAGATTGCCCAGGATCTTGGAAGTCGTGTACTCGAGATAGGAAATGGGCAAGGTCATCGCAAATGCGAGCGTCTGATTCTCACGCTCTCCAAGCACATTGCCCATCACTGTCATCGCGCTGATCATAACCATGACGGTGACCAGAAGAATGAGCCCGATGGTAAAACTTGCCTGACTACCGATACAAACGATGCCGAGCGACAGAGCGCCGCCGGCGAACGCAAGCAGAATCGCCGTGCGCTGAAAATACCAATCCTTGAGAATGAGCCTTCTGACCATTGAGTAGTTCATGCTGTGAGCCGCTCCCTTCTGCTGTGCACGTTGGCAACAAAAATCTCTTCCAGGGTCATCGTGTCCACCGCCTGTACCGTCGCCCCCATGTCATTGCAAACAGAGAGCATGGCGGGCTCGAAACGGTTGGTGGTTAGGACCGGGAGGCGGCCGCTTCCGCCTACCGCCACAATCCCTGGCAGCTTCGGAACCACCACATCTGGGGGTAGAACGAGGCGAAGACGGCGCCAGCGGTCCAGAAATACCTCTTTATCGTCTGAATCGATGATCCGGCCGCGGTCGATAAAGGTGATCTGATCGGAGATCTGCTCCACGTCCAATGTGTTGTGGGAGGAGAACAGAATCGTCCGGTCCTCATCGGCCAGCACCGCCATCAATTCACTGAGCACTTCCACGCGCGCAACCGGATCAAGGCCGGTGGTTGGCTCGTCCAGCACCAGCAACCGGGGACGTCGCGCGAGGGCCAGCAACAAAGCCGCCTTCACCCGCTGTCCATGCGACAATCCCTTGATTTTCTGCTGCTGCTTCAGGTCGAAGCGCCGCGCCAGTTCCTCCGCATAGAGCTGGTCCCACCGCGGGTAGATCGGCCGCATGAAGTCCATGTGCCACGCCAGCGTCGCTGGGCCGTAGAGCCGCATGTCTTCCGACACAAACCCGATATCGAGCTTGGCCGCAGCCTGGTCCGCCGGCATCGCGTGGCCAAGCACCTGCACCGAGCCAGCGTCCTGGTGAACCAGGCCCATCAGAATGCGGATGGTTGTCGACTTGCCTGCGCCGTTTGCCCCGATGAAGCCCATGATGCTGCCGGTGGGCAGTTCAAGGTGAACATTCTCAAGGGAAAAGTGGGTGTATTTCTTGCTCACTCCCTCGAATTGAACCGAAAGGTCGCTCATACAATCTCCTTCGTTAGCCGGCTCTCGTTCAGACGGTTTGAGGCGTCCCTGGTGCGGCGGGCGATCTCCTCGCTGCTCAGACCAAGCAGATCGCCCAGCCGCACCACCTCGTCGAGGTGCTCTGATAGTTCTTCGTGATAGAGCTGGGGACTCAGGCCCGGATTGGGCGCAATGATTGATCCCTTGCCTTGCTGGGTCAGGATGACCCCCTCGCGTTCCAGTTCAAGGTAAGCGCGTTTGATGGTAATGACGCTTACGCGCAAATCCATCGCAAGCTGGCGAATGGAAGGGATCTCATTCCCTGGAGCCCATTCCCCTACAGCCACCCGCTGCCTCACCTGTTCCATGATCTGCAGGTACATCGGCCGGCCATCAGATTGCGAAATGACGATGTCACTGTGCATGTCAATATACTGAGTATACACAGTTCACATACACAGTCAACAACATTTTTCGGAGATATTTTCGCGAGGCCGAGACGGAGGGTTTTTCAGGGCTCCTGGAAACGACCTTCGCTCCACAGGAAAAATATGCGCGCCTACAAAATCGAGCGGTCTTCGTGTCCCGAAAAAGAGCGAGGATCGTCTGCTAAAAGGCTGCGAAACAGGCGACCTTCAAATTGAATGCGACAACACAGTCCTAAAGCCCTGTGGAAGATTACGAAAGCCCCACTTAAAGTAGATTGCAGGCGCTAGACGGACGCTGCGGAGAAGCTGCTTAGGCCGGTTCCAGATAGCTATGCCCAAGCGTGCAGATCGGAGTTAAGTTGGTTTTGGCGATTGTTCGCGAGCACCGACGGAGATGCCCAAGCCATTGTCCGACGATTTGCGTGCCGGATATTGCAAGCCTATCTGCGCGGAGGTTGAGCCAACTGGCCGAAGTAGGCGTGAAGTGGAGATGAAAGCGCGGCCTCTTCGCCAGCCAATCGCGGATCAGTTGCGTCTTGTGGGTGCCGTAGTTGTCCAGGATCAGGTGAATGTCCAACTCCGGCGGCACGTTTTTCTCAATCGTATCGAGGAAGCTGCGAAACTCCACCGAGCGATGGCGACGCTTGGTCTGGCCAATCAGCGCGCCGGTTTTGGTTTCCAGGGCGGCGAACAGGCTGGTGGTGCCATGGCGGGCGTAATCGTGGGTGCGACGCTCGATCTGTCCGGGACGCATGGGTAGTAACGGAGCGCTGCGGTCCAGCGCTTGTATCTGGCTCTTCTCGTCCACGCACAGCACCAGGGCGCGCTCCGGAGGGGCCAGATACAGACCGACGATATCGCGCACCTTGTCGATGAACAGCGGGTCTTTGGATAACTTGAACGTCTCGCAGCGGTGCGGCGCCAGGGAAAAAGCTTGCCAGATACGATGAATGGAGTTACGGCTGAGTCCGACACGCTTGGCCAACGAGCGTGTCGACCAATGCGTGGCATCGGCCGGAGTTGACTCCAGGGTGAGCGTCAGAACGCGCTCCACGTCTCGGTCGCTAAGCTTATGCGAGGTGCCTGGCCGCGGTTCATCCAAAAGCCCATCCAGACCGGATTCCAGATAACGCCGCCGCCATTTGCTCACAGTGTGCTGCATGGTGTGTAGCTGACTGGCAATGACGGTGTTGCTGAGCCCATCGCCAGCCAGCAGAATGATGCGCGACCGCATGGCCAGCGCCTGCGCCGTCTTGGGCCGCTTGCTCCAGGAAACAAGCTGAGCGCGATCCTCGACGGGGAGAGACAACGGGGCGAGTGGACGACCTTTCCGCATCGGACTTCCTCCCACTTTATCCGATGCACCAGGCCATCTTATTTATGTCACTTATTTTAGGGACAGGACACTAGTTTGGCTATCCCAACGGAAGAACCTCCGCTATCTTTCCGCCTACAACTTCCGGTGCACTTCTGGAGTGGCAGTCGACGCGCGTAAGCGATTGGGGCGCCTAGCCTTAGACGACCAGGTAGCCGGTTAAGATCGGTCGGATGAACATCCTTGGGGAGGTCTTGAAACGGACTCCAAGTCTGAGGGTAAGCTCTAGAGAATTACTTAGGCAATTCCGTCATGTCCCACCCGCCGCCGAGGGAGCGAATCAGGCCTACGCTGTCGACGAACTGGCGGGTCTCAAGGTCGATGGCCGTCCGCTGATTCTGAATGAGAATGGCCTCCGCAGTCAAAACCTCGAGATAGCTAGTGGCGCCGCCTTTGTATCTCGCGTTTGAAATGTCATAAGAGTGCTGCGCAAAATCGACAGCCTTCGATTGCACGGTGTATTCGTTCTCAAGAATGCGGAGTCCGGAGAGCTGATCTTCCACGTCGTTGAAGGCGAGGAAGATTGCGCTTTTGTAGGCTGAGACCTGGGCCTCATAGTTGTGACGAGCCTGGTCAGTCAATGCGTGGCGCTGGCCGGCGTCGAAGAGCAGTTCGGTCGCCTGTGCCCCGAGCGACCAGAGCGCGCTCGGGCCCTGAATCCATGTGCCACCGTGGGTGCTTTCAAATCCGCCAGTTCCACCCAGATCGATGGTTGGATAGAAGGCGCTCACAGCAATTCCGATCTGCGCATTGGCCGCTGCAGTCCGCCGCTCCGCTGCTGCAATGTCCGGACGGCGCTCGAGCAACTGCGATGGCACGCCCAGCGGAACCCTTGGCAGCTGCAAGTCAAGAGGCGAGAAGGGAATGCTGAATCCGGGGAGTTTGTAATCGGCGATGGTGCCCACGGCGTGCTCAAACTGGGCGCGAGCCACACCCACGTCGATCAGTTGCGCGCGAACCGTTTCGAGTTGTGTCTGCGCCTGGGCCACGTCTGCCGCGGTGCCAATGCCACCGTTAAAGAGGCGCTGGGTCAGATCCAACTGATGTTCCAAATCTGCGACGGTGGCTTGAAGGAGCTTGGTTTGGGAGTCGAGGCCGCGCAGTTGGAAGTAATCCGAGGCCATGGTGGATTGCAGGCTCAGGTCTACGTTGGCCATGTCTGCCGCGCTGGCCTGCGCATTCTCGTGAGCCGCCTCGACGGTGCGGCGAATGCGTCCCCAGAAGTCCGGCTCCCAGCTTGCCTGACCGGAGAGGATCAAGTCGTTGTAGTTGGTGAGGGTCGCATTTGAACTGAGGGGCCGGTGTGCCGAATTCTTGTCATGCGTGACGGAGGGCCCGGCTGAGAGCGTGGGATACAGCGCCGATCGCGCCGCTTTGACCTGGTCTTCTGCGGCGCGATAGGTTTCCAGCGCCTGCCGCAATCCCTGGTTCACGGCGGCGATTCGCTCTTCAAGCGCATTCAACTGCGGGTCCTGATAGACCTCCCACCATTTCCCTTTCAGCATTCCATCTGATGGGTTAGCGGGCTGCCAGGTTCCACCGGTCGGGTTAGGCGGAGGGACCAATACCGTGGATGCGCCGGATTCCTTGTAGACATTTGGTGCAGTGAAGACGGGACGCGAGTAGTTGGGGCCGACTGGCTTGCAACCGGAAAGCAGCGCAAGTCCAAGCAGCGCGGAAGCCCACGCAATCGGTTTTATCGGAGCTTCGGGAGCACCCATTGCTACTTGCCTCCGGGACTGGCTTGATTGTTGGCACCTTCGAGGTACACTTTTTCGCCCTCGATGAGCGAGTCGGGCGGATCTTGGATCACCTTATCTCCAGCGCCGATCCCGTTCACAATTTGCACGGTGGCACCGTCGTCTTCACCAATGATGACCGGGACCAGATGCGCAACGTTGCCATTAACCACCGTGCCCACGCGCAAGCCCTCCCTGCGGAAGATGAGTGCCGAAGCAGGGACGATGAAGGTGGGGCCGGCGGGTGGCGTCTTGAAGTGGACTTGTGCAAGGGAGCCTGGCAATAGTTGCCCGGCGCGGTTATCGACGTCAATCTCGACAAGCAGCGTGCGGCTGACCGGATCGATTGCGTCCGCAGTGCGTACCAGCGTGCCTTGAAAGATCCTTCCAGCGTATTCGGCAAACGTGAGGTCGATCTTGGACCCGCGTTTTACGCTTTGCGAGTAGACCTGGGGCACATTGGCGTAGACGCGCAGCGTTTGAATTGCCTGCATGTGAAACAGCTCGTTGGCTGCGCCCTGGTTAATCAATTGCCCCGTATCGACGCCACGCGCCGTTACAATGCCATCGAAGGGTGCGTAGACTTTTTCGAACGATTGCAGTTCCTTCAGGCGCTGCACATTGGACTCAGCGGACTTGACGGCGGATGAAGTGGTGGCAGCCTGAGTGGTGAATGTTTCAGTATCCTGGCGTGACACAGCATCTGATTTCACAAGGCCTGCGTATCGATCGGCTTGAATCTTGGCGTTGCCCGCGCTGGCTCGAGCGGTGTTCAGGTCGGCCTCGGCCTGGGCAAGTTGCTGGTCCAATTCCGGCGTGGCAATTTCCGCGAGCAGATCGCCCTTTTTCACCCTGGCACCGATGTCGAAGTACCAGTGCGTGAGGTAACCGGAGGTGCGGGCAAAGATGGGCGAATCTGTGTACGCGGTTACGTTGCCGGGCAGCACATAGTTGTCCACGGGAGTGCCGGGCTTGGGGATCTCGGCAATCACCGAGGGCGCGGCCAGATCATGGGTCCGCTGAGCCAGCACTGCATCGGCAGACCTGCGGCTCATGATGCCGAGAACTCCGAGCAGTACCGCTACGACGAGCACCAAGGCAACTCCCAGCAGAGCCTTCTGCGACGAGATGGGCTTCTGTTCGGGCGCATGGTCGTGGTGATGCGCGGGTTGCGATTGCTGGTGCGGATTGGGTGTGCGTTCGTTGGTCATAACAAAGTTACTCCGAGAACTGGTCAAACTCGTCAATGATTCCGGCTTGCGTTGGGCCGTGTGCCGCCTTGCTGCGTCTCTCCAACCAGCCGTGGATGACCGAGAAGGATGCGGGCACAAAGAACAATGTGGCAACGGTGGCCAGCAGCAGTCCACCAATAACGGCACGGCCCAGAGGGGCGTTCTGTTCGCCGCCGTCGCCCAGGCCCAGCGCCATGGGTATCATGCCGATGATCATGGCCAGGGCCGTCATCACCACGGGGCGAAGACGGACAAAGCCGGCGTTCAGAGCGGCTTTGCGCGCATCACCCACCAGGATCTCCAACTGCTCACGGGCAAACGTTACTACCAGAATCGAATTGGACGTGGCGACACCCATGCACATGATGGCGCCAGTAAGCGCAGGCACACTCAGCCGCGTATGGGTCAGGAAGAGGAACCATACGATGCCTGCCAGCGCCGCGGGCAATGCGGCGATGATGAGGAACGGATCGAGCCAGGACTGGAAGTTGACCACAATCAGCAGGTACACCAGTAAAATCGAGAACGCCAGTCCAGTGAGCAGGCCGAAGTAGGACGCGCGCATGGTTTCACTTTGTCCGCGAAGGATGAAGTGCGAACCGCGCGGAAGATCGTGCTGGTGTTGATCGATAATGCTCTGCACCTTGCGGGTTACGCTGCCGAGGTCAGTGCCATCGACGTTGGCGTAAATATCAAGCACCGGCTGCACATTGTAGTGGCTCACGGTGCCCAGTTCCGTGCCGGGCACGATGGATGCCAGGTTACCAAGCACATTCACCGGCACCGGAACGCCGGGGACCGCGGTGGGCTGCATGCCGTTTTGCGCAGCGGCTGCAGCGGACTGCAATGAAGCGCTGCTATTGACGGGAAGGCTTTCCAGTGCGGCCAGCGAGTCCAAGCGATATTGCGGAGCCTGGATGGCGACGTTGTAGGTGACACCGGTTTTTGGGTCGAGATAAAAGTTCGGCGTCGTCTGAAAGCTGCCGCTCAGCGATACGAGTATGCTTTGCGCGACGTTCGCCTGGGTGAGGCCGATGGTTTGTGCGCGCGTCCGGTCCACGTCCACCGTCATGTTCGGATAGTCGAATGGCTGCTGAATTCGTGCGTCGGCCGCGCCTGGCACATAGCGGACCTCGTTGAGCATCTTTTCTGCCAGGGTCCGGTTGCCGTATAGATCGGGACCTACGATTTGGACGTCGATTGGCGCCGAGAGACCGAAGTTGAGGATCTGCGTCACGATGTCGACCGGCAGCACGTAAAACGTCACGCCGGGATACTGGCGGTTGAGCACAGTGCGCAGGTCTTCGACGTAGGCTCCCGTGGGATGGTGATCTTCAGAGAGCTGGACCTGGATGTCGGCGTCGGCCGGCCCGATTGGTGCGGAGGTGGAGTAGGAGAGATTCAAGCCCGAGTAGGGGAGCCCGATGTTATCGACAATCGAGACGACTTCCTTCGCGGGTATATGTTCGCGAATGGTCGAATCGATGTGGTCGCAAAGCAGGGCTGTCTCTTCAATGCGTGTGCCAGTGCGCGCGCGCACGTGGATCTTGAACTGTCCGGCATCGACCGAGGGAAAGAAGTCCTGCCCGAGCGACGGCAACAGAAGACCCACTGAACCTACGGCAAAGAGCGTGAACAGGATCAGAAACACGGCCGCATAGTCGACGCAGACTGTCAGCAGCCGTAGGTAGCCGTTGCGCATTTTTGCAAATCCAGATTCGAAGCCAAGCTGAAAGCGGACGAAGGGGTTACGGCTGGTTTGTTTCCTGGCATGCTCCTCGTCGTCGTGCTCCTTGAGCAGGTACTTGGCCATGGTGGGCACAACGGTTCGGGAGAGCAGGTAGCTGGCCAGCATGGCGAACACCACCGCCTCAGCAAGCGGCACAAACAGGTAGCGCGCTACACCGCTGAGCAGAAACATGGGCACAAAGACGATGCAGATGGCGAGAGTCGAAACCAGGGCGGGAGTGGCGATTTGCGCGGCACCGTCCAGAATGGCCTGCTCGATTTCCTTGCCCGATTCAAGGTTACGATTGATGTTTTCGATTTCGACCGTCGCATCGTCCACCAGGATGCCCACGGCGAGTGCGAGCCCGCCCAGTGTCATGATGTTGATGGTCTCGTGGAGCATGTAAAGCACGATCAGCGAGCACAGGATCGAGAGCGGGATCGACACCGCAATAATCACAGTGGAGCGGAAGCTGCCCAGGAAGATCAGGATCATGATGGCGGTGAGGCAGGCCGCGATGAGCGCCTCGCGAATCACCCCGTTGATGGCGCTGCGCACAAAAATCGACTGATCGGAAAGCGCATTGATCTGCAACTCGGGCGGCAACTGCCCCTTGATATTCGCCAGTACGCCCCGCACGCCCTTGATGATGTCCAGGGTGGACGATGAGCCGGTCTTGAGCACATTCATGAGCACGCCGCGGCTGCCGTTCACGCGCACAATATTTGTCTGCGGGGGGTAGCCGTCGCGCACATGGGCGACGTCGCGGATGTAAATCACCGCCCCGTTCACCGCTTTGATGGGCAGGTTGTTCAGCTCATCGACCACCGAGGGTGCGGAATTGGTCTCTACCGCATATTCGAAGCGGTCGATCTTCATGGTGCCGGAAGGCGCGATGATGTTCTGCGCGTTTACAGCGTTCACCACATCAACCGGTGAAAGCCCCTTGGACTGCAGCGCGTGCAGGTCCAGATCAACCTGGATCTGGCGCTGCTTGCCGCCATAGGGAAACGGAGTCTGTGCTCCCTCAATTGTGGCCAGTTGGGTACGGATGGTGTTCTGTCCCAGATCGTTCAGCCGCTGCTCGTTCAGTCCCTGGCCGGAAAGTCCCAATTGCAACACCGGCACGCTGGAAGCGTTGTATTGAATGATGAACGGCGGCGTGGTTCCTGGCGGCAAGCTGCGCAACTGCACCTGGCTGATGGAGGTGACCTGTGCTACGGCGCTGCCGATATTTACATGGGGCTGAAAAAAGATCTTGATGATCGCGATGCCGTTGAGCGATTGCGACTCGATGTGCTCAATGTCATTGACCGTGGTGGTCATGCCGCGCTCGCTGTTGAATACGATGCGAGTGGACATTTCCTGAGCGGAGAGGCCGGTGTACTGCCAGACAACCGTGACGACGGGAATGTCGATATTGGGAAAGATATCCGTCGGCATCGACTCGATGCTGAAGACGCCAAGGATAAGGATCAACAGCGCAAAGACGGCAAAGGTGTAAGGCCGCCGCAGCGCGAGCCGGACAATCCACATCATAGGGCTGGTACTCGCTCCTGAGCCGGGTAGCTCTTGAAGATGTCTACCGTGACCAGGTGGCCCGCAACTCTGACAACGAGAGAAATGGCCAGAAGGAACTTGGTCCGGCGTCTACCGGCTCACCGGTTTCTCCGGGCCGGAAGGCAAAGCCCCCTGGCCCGATTCAACATCCGCTTGAAATTACAATGTTATTCGATTGCGCAGACGAATTGCGCAAGGGCGAACAATATGGGTTCTCTGCACACTTTTAGGACGAGCGAAAGACACTAAAAGATGCAATTTGAGGGAGTGCGAATCCCGGGATATGAGTTGCCTGCGGCCGCCTCTTTATAAGCCGCAGGCAACCATTTGAGCCGGTCTCGCATCTGGGGAGAATAGTCACCTCACAACGAAGCCTTCCGTCCTACCGATTCAGTCGGCGAATGCCGCTTCTTCGACCCTGGCGCGCTCAAGCAGCTTTACGGGATAGTAGGCATTCCGGCTGTACTGCTTCACCATTCGGTTGGTATTGAAATAGGAGCCGTTGAAGGCCAGCGTGGTGCACATCAAGCGAGCCCATCTCTCTGGCGCCCCCAGGTAAAGTGGAACGACGGCCGTTTCCAGCTTTCTGTAAAGCGAAGCTGCCTCTTCGGCATCGCTCGCGCCGTCTTCGATTGCCCAGCCAGTGACACCCTCGATGCAGCCCTCGATCCACCAGCCATCCAGAATCGACAAGCTGGGCACGCCGTTGAGTGCGGCCTTCATGCCGCTGGTACCTGAGGCTTCATAGGGCCGCCGGGGAGTGTTCACCCAAACATCGACTCCCGCAGTGAGCATCGCGCCAAGTTCCCAGTCATAGTTTTCCAGGTAAACAATGCGCAGAACATCGTTCGAGAGCTTTGCGGCGTCTTCGAATACCTCCTGGATCAGGGCCTTGCCCGGCTCATCCTGGGGATGGGCCTTGCCGGCAATCAGAATCTGCAAGCCGCCGGCTGCGGTGGCAATCTCAACCAGTCGCTTGGGGTCAGTGAAGAGCAAGGTCGCGCGCTTGTAGGTCGCCACGCGGCGGGCGAACCCCAGCGTGAGCACATTGGGATTGAGCACCAGGCCGGTGCGCGCAGCAACTTCTCCGAGCAAGTTTCCTTTGGCGCTGGTATGCGCCGCAAGAATGTCCTTCTCCGGCAGGTCTATCGCGTTGCGCAAATACAAATTATCCCGCCGCCAGGATGCGACATTCTCATCCAGCAACCGCTGAATCGGCTCGGAGACCCAAGTAGGCGCGTGAACGCCGTTGGTGATGGAATCGATTGCAAATTGCGGGAACATCTTCCGTGAGACTTTGGCGTGCTGCATGGCTACGCCGTTGGCATAGCGTGAGAATTTGAGCGCCAGCAACGTCATGTTCAACATGCCGTCCTGGTAACAGCCCAGCTTTTCAAGGCGTGCTGTTCTGTCGCCCCCGAGAATGCGAATTGTCTGCTCGGTTGAAAAGCGGTCGTGTCCCGCAGGAACCGGCGTGTGCGTGGTAAAGACGCACTTCAGGCGTACTTGCTCAATGTCGGTTTCCGTGGGCGCACCGAGCGGGCCGCCGCCCATCTGGCTCTCAAGCAGTGCCAGTGTCAGCAGGGCCGCGTGGCCTTCATTCATGTGGTAGACGTTTACCTTATGACCCAATGCAGCGGCCATGCGCGCACCACCCATGCCCAGCACAATCTCCTGCTGCAGACGGTAGTTAGTGTCGCCGCCGTAAAGGTGATCGGTCAAGCCGCGGTCCCACCCGGAATTCCCATCCAGATCCGTGTCCAGAAGGTAAATCGGAACGACGTGTCCGTATCTGCCTATCAGGTCGTAGCGCCAGGCGCGCATGGTTACAATGCGGTCTTCGACGGAAACCGTAACCCGCGCCGTCTCCTCTGTGCAGAACTCGGAAGGATCCCATAGCTGGACCTCCTCGCTCTGCGCGCCGCTGCCGTCCAGACGCTGCTGGAAGTATCCTTTGCGGTGCAGCAGCGAGAAAGCGACCAACGGAACGCCCAGGTCGGCGGCGGAGCGCAATGTATCCCCGGCAAGAACTCCGAGGCCGCCGGAGTAGGTGGGCATGGCGGGGTTGATGGCGATCTCCATTGAAAAATACGCCACCTGGCCAGAAGACGGGAGTGGTTCATACGAAAACGGCTTGGATGAGGTTGCTTGCATAATCTTTGATTCTCCTCAACGCTTCCGGACAGGCAAGCGCCGGTCAAACAACTGAAATCCTGGCCTGCCGGAAGGCATGAAAAATGCCACTGGTCGGACCTCAGGACAAACTTTTTCGATTTTACCAAGGGATGAGCATGAAACCCCTTGCACCTTCGAGTCATTGCGCCGTTAAAAGGTCACGTGGTGGGCATTACGAGCGGGTTCTCGTGGAACCATTTTCAACCGGCGTAACCTGGGTTCAGTCGAATTCTGTGCTGTTAAAGAAAAACGTCCCCAAGCGGGGTTCTCCTTTTCTATCCAAGTTGAACGGTGATCGCCTTGAGGAGTTTCCCAGAACCAGCTACGCGATTTGATGCGCGCCTCCGGACGCATGGCAGATGTGAATCTGTGGAACAATGCCGATTTGCTCGGCATAACCGCCAGCCAAGGCTTCCGCAAAGGCCTGGGCCTGGCTCTGATCCACCAGGTTGATGGTGCAACCGCCAAAACCCCCGCCGGTTAGACGCGCGCCGATGAGGCCCGGCAAATCCTGTGCAAGATTCACCATAGCGTCGGCCTCCAGGCAACTAGCTTCGAAGTCGCGGCTATAACTCAAGTGCGCCTCGGCCATGAGCTGGCCGAGCTCAGCCAGATTGCCTTTGACCAATGCGTCGGCGGCTGCAACAGTACGCAGATTCTCGGTAATCACGTGGCGAGCTCGCTTGAGGGAGTTGGGGGTCATCTCGTGGCCCCATTTCTCAAGATCTTCCACGGTCGCATCCCGCAGGAATCGCACCTCAGGCCGATGGCTTGCAATCACGGCGCAGGCTGCCTCCACCTCTGCACGGCGGGTGGTGTATTCATCTCCCACCACAGCGTGTTTGACCATGGTATTGGCAATTACCAGCGCCACATTGGCCGGAATGGGCGCCAGCGTGAAGCTCAGGCTGCGGCAGTCCAGAAGCAGGGCATGGTCTTTGGCGCCGTTGGCCGAGATGAACTGATCCATGATGCCGCAACTTGCGCCCACGAACTCGTTTTCCGCGCGCTGGCAAAGGCGAGCCAACACGGGACCGGGGTAGTTGGCGTCGATGAGCGAAAGCACTGCCAGTGCGGTTGCAACCTCAACGGAGGCGGAGCTTGAAAGGCCGGAACCGAGGGGGATGTCGCCCCACAAGCTCAAACTGAAGCCGGGAATTGCATGGCCCTGTCCGGCGAGAATTGAAACCACACCGAGCGGATAGTCGCTCCAATGATGGTTCGCCGCAGTGGGCAGCGCGGATGCCTCGAAGACTCGCTCCTGTCCGTAGTTTTCTGAATAGAGGATGATCTTGTCATCCGTGCGCGGCGTGATCCCGGCCAGGGTAGCAAAGTCAATGGCCGCGGGCATCACGAAACCTTCGGCGTAATCGGTATGTTCGCCAATGAGATTTACACGGCCCGGCGCAATGAAAATTGCGGGCTCTGACTTGAAGTGTTTACGGTGCATCGAACCAAGTTTTGCGGAATCATGCATGTCAGGTCACACCCTAAGTGGATTCAAATCTACTGCCCAGTCGGGAGAAGCCCAGTTCGGAGAACTTAGCCCTGTGAGAAGTCAGGGTTGAAATGAGAACGTTTACTTCTTGGCTCCGAATTGTCCGCACCTCAACCATTGATCTCATTTTCCAAGTACCGCGGTGTAGCCTGCGCAAAACCGTTCCCAGATTCTGTCGAGCCACGCCTCGTGTGCGGGTTTCATCAATACGGAACGCAGGCAGGTCACGGTTCCCTTTTCAACGGGGCCCGCCAGAGCAGGCTCCGTTGCCGGACGAAACCAGGCCAGCGGCAATTCTACAAGGGCCAGGTGCAGATCGCGTGTGGCGCACGCCGTAAAAACGCTTTGCGCTAACTGCGAGGACTCTTCCTGAGAATTCGCTTTCAGCTTCCACACTACGATATCCAGTTCCGGAGATCCGGGCGCCAGTGACTCAAAGCGCGCAGCAGCGTCGATGCGCAGTCTCTGGTCGAGCTCCAGAGCCGCTGCACGGCCCTTAGCGAGACCGCGGGCAAACTCACCTCCGGGCACAAGCGGCAGAAGCTTTTGCGTGGCCCAAAGTGCCACCGCAGACGCGCCGGCGCGCGAGCATTCCAGGCTGATTTCGCCCAGATGCAACTCCTTTGAAGTGAAATAGGTATAGGGCGAATCGTGTTTGTAAAGGCGGCCCACTGACGGGTCGCGGAAGAGTACGCAGCCACAACCATACGGCTGCAAGCCATGCTTATGAGGGTCGATCACGATGGAGTCAGCCTCAGTTATTCCCGCATAGGCTCTCCGGGCTGGCACGCCTAAAGCCTCGGGAATCAGCTTGAAGTACCCGCCATAGGCGGCGTCCACGTGAACACGGAAGTTGTATCTCTTTTTGAGCGCGAGCACCTCATCCAGAGGATCCACCGCGCCAATCGCGGTGGTACCCAGCGTGACGACTACTGTGCTCACATCGCCTTTGCGCAGCTCGGTCCCAAGCGCGTCCATATTCATGCGGCCTCGGGTGTCTGTAGGGACGCTGGTGAACTCCAGCTTGAGCACCGCGGAGATGCGTCTATGGGTGTAGTGGGCCTGTTCAGACCCGACAATGCGGCGTCCAGGCGCCAATTGTCCTGCAATCCAGAGCGCCTCGAGATTGGCCATTGTGCCGCTTGAGGTTAGGTGGCCCAGAAATTCAGACCAACCGAACATTGCGGCGATCTGGCGAACTGCTTCGATCTCCATCTCAGAGCTGGCTCGGCCGCCGTCGCGGGCGTGGTTGTTCGGGTTCACGGTCATGGCCAGCGCATAGGCGGCCCGCGCCACAGGGTGAGGCGGTTTGAGCATTTGTCCCGCGTAGAGAGGATGGAAGTACGGGTAATTGTCCGCGAGGCGGTGCGCTGTCTCTTCCAAAACGTTGGTGATGGCCGCCTGGTCTGGGGCTGGCAAACCAGGCGTCTCAATGGACGGCAGTGCGCTGAACTCGACTTCCAGCACTTCTGTGGCGCGGGAAAGGAGACTGGGAACTGGATCAAGGGGCATGGCGACCTCCCACAGTAACACAATCGTGGTTACGTTTCTAAGTCCCTATTAAGTCATAAGGTTTCGGAGAAGGAAAACGATGAAATGAGATGAAAGGGAAGAAATCACTCACTCTTTTTTCGACCGGGATGGTACACTGTGGTCAGCGTTAGAGCCGAACCGGGCGTGAGCAGTACTCGCCCAACCAAGCAAGATTCTGCCAGTGGTCGCTCCGATTCATCCAGCGCAATTCAATCCAGGAAACACGATCGAATGGAACAAGGCACTGTGAAGTGGTTCAATGACGCGAAGGGCTTCGGCTTTATATCGCGTCAGAACGGCGAAGACGTATTTGTGCATTACTCTGCGATCAACTCAAGTGGATTCAAGAGTTTGCAGGAAGGCCAAGCCGTGCAGTTCAACGTAGTGAAGGGTCCCAAGGGCTGGCAGGCTGCCGATGTGCAGCCGCTCTGAGCGCTTCCGTCCGGATTCCGGCAGAATCTAGCTAACTCGCAACGGCCGAGGGCAACCTCGGCCTTTGCGCTTTCCGTCCGAGCGACATTGCGGCGGCGGAGATGACTTGTGTTTCCGCAGCCTATAAGTTCGAGACGGAACTTCTCGGTAACATTCAATTAAGCCGCTTTCCATCTGTTTTTACAGTGGAGTTTTCAATGAAATACTGCCGCTTTCTGCGCGATAGCCTGGTCCACTATGGGGTGGTGGAGGATCGCGGCGGCGAGTTATGGATATCGGACCTTGCCGACGCTCCCGAAGAGGATTTGCGCTTTCGTCTGGAGCATGGGCGCGCCGCCGCTCTGAACTTCGAGCCGGCCGCCCTCGACGCCGCCAAGCTACTGGCGCCGGTTACTCCCTCCAAGATCGTCTGCGTCGGCCGCAACTATCGCAGCCACGTGAAGGAACTCGGCCACGATCTTCCCACCGAACCGCTGATATTTCTCAAGCCGCCCTCGTCCTTGCTCGGGCCTGGAGGCGTGGTGAGAATGCCTGCCGCCAGCGCCCGCGTGGATTTCGAGGGCGAACTTGCGCTGGTCATCGGCCGCCGTCTCCGCAACCTCAAACCCGAGGCCTGGCGCGAGGCCATCCGCGGCTGCACCCTGGCCAACGACGTAACCGCCCGCGACCTGCAACAGACAGACGGCCAATGGACCCGTGCCAAAGGCTTCGACACCTTCTGCCCGGTCGGCCCCATCGTCAGTGACGAGCTCGACCTCGAAGCCGGCCTGACTATAGAAACCCGCGTCAACGGCGAGTTGCGCCAGCACGCCTCGACCCTCGACTTCATCTTTCCCATTCCGGAGTTGCTGGCTTACATCACCTCTGTCCTCACCTTCGAAGCCGGCGATCTGGTGCTTACAGGAACCCCCTCCGGGGTGGGGCCGCTCAAGGCGGGAGATCGCGTGGAAGTGAGCATCCTCGGTCTGGGCAAATTGGTCAACACCATCGATTTGCAAGAGAGATAAAGGGGCGTATGGAAGCTGTTCTTGTCACCCGGTTGGCGACGAGGACGTACTTCTCGAACCGTTCGCTCAAACCGGTCTGTCATCAAACGTCGAGTATTGAGGCGATCGCGTCCTATCCCTGCAAACGATCGCCTGCAATGAATACTCTCAGGCCGATGGCAATTTGGTATTAGCCATACCGACCGGCATCCGATTCACGATCGTCCATTGCGGATGCCGCGCGGCATATTTGCCCCATTTCTTCATCTAAGAGAATTCCAATCGAACCCCTCCTGTTCCCCACTCATGAATTGCTTCACAGGTGCCGATGAAAGCAGTGCGGCGCTCTTGACTGGCTTTGCGCCCTCCGTCTGGAGGGCCAATCGTCCAAATCCTCGCCGCAAATGCAATTTCGGGCCTTGACCGGCTCTTGCCGTTCCGCCGGTCTCACACTTTCGATTTCAACCGCACTGTCAGGTCAACTGCATCTTCGG
>JBEKPF010000043.1:0-86131 GCA_049521035.1 Occallatibacter sp.
GTCGCCCTTAGCCCAGAAGCTGATGCCCTTCTTGCTCGACAAGTTTGTCGGTTGCATCGGTGGCGTCCCCGGCGAGTAGAGTGCTCCTGCAAAGCTGAATGGAACAGATTGGCCACCAATAACCTCGCCATTCACCTGCAATGCGCCCTTGGTTCCTTCTGCACCCGGCTCCACTACTGCAAGAGTCGAGGTCGACTTTCCGCCGTTCATCGAGTCGCCGGCCGGAATCCACATGCCGAAGTTAGCCACAACCTTCCCGTCATCAAAATTACTTACCATGCCCGATTCCGAGCCAGCGGGCGGAGGTGGCAATGGGGGGCGTCCGGACTCGCCTTGTGTGCCGCCTACTGTTAGCCTCACCATGCCCGTCGTATCGGAGCTCGGGCCAACCATCAGTTCAAAGACGCCTGGTTCAACCACCCGATGCATATCGATATTCAAAACCGACAGCATCTCCGGTGTCACTGTGAACTCGACCGTCTTCTTCTCGCCCGGCTTCAGTGTGATGCGCTGAAAACCCTTCAACTGCATGACTGGCTGTGTGACGTCAGCGATCTTCTGATGGATGTAGAGTTGCGGCACTTCGTCGCCCTCACGTTGGCCAACGTTGCTTACGTCCACGCTCACCTTGGCTGTGCCCCCGGTCAGAATCTGCTTGGGCTCTACACGCAGGTTGTCCATTTTGAATGTTGTGTAGGTCAAGCCGTAACCAAAGGCGAACAGCGGCTTCCGCGTGCTGAATTCATAGCTCCGATTGTCGGACGGTTTGTGGTTGTAGAAATCCGGCAGATCGCCCACCGAGTGAGGAAAGGTGATTGGCAGTCTTCCGCCGGGGTTAACGTCGCCAAACAGAACCTGCGCCGCCGCAACCCCGCCTTCTTCGCCAAGATAGAAGCCTTCAAGGATCGCAGGCACTTTCTCTGCGATGTAATTGATTGACAGCGGTCGCCCATTGATCAGCACGACAACCGTAGGCGTTCCCGTTTCAACCACAGCCTTTACCAGGTCGTTCTGCGCGCCCAGTAGGTCGAGCGAGTCACGATCGCCTCGATGCTCTTCGCCCCATGCTTCGCGGTTGGTGCTCTCATTCTCGCCGACCACCAGAATCGCCACATCGGCTTTGCGCGCTGTGGCAACCGCTTGCTCGATGGAGGCTGTCTGCGTCTTTGGATCGACAAGCTGCACATCGTTCGCCCACCAGCCTTTGTATCCCTGGGGTGCCGTCGTAATCTTGCAGCCCTCGGCGTAAAGCACGTTGGCCTTGCTACCCACGCGTGCCTTGATGCCGTCCAGAATACTCACACCCTGTCCGGGGTCGCGGCTGTACCCGCCAAGGTGTACGTCGGCGGCGTTGGGGCCAATGACGGCGATATTCTTCAACTTCGATAGATCCAGCGGCAGTGTGTTCTTGTCGTTCTTCAGCAGAACCATCACCTTGCTCGCCGCCTCCACAGCCAGCCTGCGATGCTCTTCGCTATTGGTGACACGCTCGGCATAGTCCGGGTCGACAAAGGGATTGTCGAACAGCCCCAGGCGGAACTTGGTTGCTAGCACCCGTGCAACCGCGCGGTCCACCTCGCTCTCCGGCACAATGCCCGCTTTGACTTGCGCAACAAGCGTGCTGTACACCGTGCCTTCGGATAGGTCGTAATCAATGCCCGCTGCGATGCCCTGGCGCGCGGCATCGGCATTGTTGTAAGCCACGTGATGCGTGTTCACCAGCATCTGCAGACCGTCGCCGTCGGATGTAATGTAGCCCTCGAATCCCCACTCCTGTCGCAGCACCTTATCCAGCAGCCAGTGATTGATGTGTGAAGGCACACCGTCGATTTCGTTGTACGAGGCCATCACACTGCCCACCCTCGCCTCCTGGACCGCGGCTTGGAAGGGGATGAGAAAGTTCTCGCGAATGATGCGCTCGGAGTAATTGCCCGGAGCCGTGTTCGTACCGCCTTCAGGTTGTCCATGTACTGCGAAGTGCTTGGCAGTCGCCAGTACGTGATGGCGGCCGATCAGGAAGTCATCGCCCTGCAATCCTTCAACAGCCGCAACACCCATCCGCGAGGCCAGGTAAGGATCCTCACCATAGGTCTCCTCCGTTCGCCCCCATCGCGGATCGCGCGCAATATCCAGCACTGGAGAAAACAACTGCCCGGCGCCGCGAGAGCCCGCTTCATCCCCAACCGCTGTAAAAACTCGCTTCACTAGCGCCGGGTCCCAGGTCGCGGCTAGTCCCAGCGCCTGCGGGAAGCTGGTGCTGCCGTATTCCATAAATCCATGTAACCCCTCCCCGAGAAACATGGCCGGAATGCCCAGTCGCGTCTTTTCGCGGAGATAGCGCTGCACGCCATTGCGAAGAATCGCCGATTCGCGCGGCGTGAATTTCTGGTCGGCGCCCCACGTATTCTGAATCACCTGCCGTGCCTTCTCGCTGGTAAATGTTCCAGTCGGGTCGATCACTTCGAGCCGGTTTTCCCAGCCGCCGGTAATCTGCTCCACCTTCTCTTCCAGCGTCATCCGCGGCAGCAAATCTGCTACACGGTCTTCAATCGGCAGGCTTGCGTCTTTGTAGCGAGGCTCACCGGCCTGCGCAGCAGGCTTTTGCTGGGCCGTGGCCTTCGCCGGCGCCAACGCTGTTGGTGTCAATCCCGCCAGACTCAACAGAACACATGGAACAAGCCAGAGAGAGGTGTTGCGCACTGAAGTTTTCATTTGTCTTGGGCCAGAGCCTCAATTCCTTTCATGTCTTTGCCGGGGATCATTCTACTCGGACTACGCATCCGGAGCCCTGACGGTTCACCAAAATCCACTCGGTCGCTTCAGATCGTGTCCTCGGCTCCGGGCAGGGAAGTCTGGCTCAACGACGTTTAGGATGTTTCTGGCCCGAAGCACCGTGCGAAGATAGAAGCAAGCTCCCTCAGCCTATTTCCAGCGGGGTTCCAGGAGCCTTTCCGGCAAGGTTCCAAACCCCAGGTTCTATACCAGGTTCGATAATTGATGCGTCGTGTAGCACTCATCTACAATCCGGCCTCCGGTCAGCAATCCAGACGGCGTGCGGCAGTCATCGCAGACGCATTGGCCCTGCTTCGCGGCGCGGGCGTGGAAGCTGAAGCCTTTGAGACCAGTGCGCCGGGAAGCGGAGACGCTTTAGCGCAGCAGGCCATTCGGCGGGGCTGCGACACAATTCTCGCTTGTGGTGGCGATGGCACGGCTCACGAAATCCTGCAGCGCCTGGTTGGAACGGATGTCGCGTTGGGTGTTGTGCCGCTGGGTACGGCCAATGCTCTCGCAGCCAATCTCGGTCTGGGCTCGTCCCCGCTCAAGGCAGTCGAAATCCTGCTTTCGGCAGTGCCGGTTCAAGTCCCCGTAGGCAACATCTTTTACATGGATAGCCAGGGAACGCAGCGCTCGCACTATTTCACCGTGGCTGCCGGCGTTGGTGCGGACGCTCTCTGCATCTCCAGGCTCGACGCCCGCATGAAGCGGCGCTTTGGTTATGCCCTTTACATGTTGGAGATGTTTCGCGTTTGGGCTACGCACAGCTTTCCGTTCTTTCAGGCCGTCTTTGTCCCGGTCTCAGGTGGCGCTACCAGGGAGCTTGCAGTATCCCAGATTCTCGCGGTTCGCATTCGTGACTTCGGAGGCATGTTGCACAACCTCGCCCCCGGCGCCAGTCTTCACAACAAAAGCCTGCGCTTGCTGGCCTTCAAAACTCGCAGCCGTTTTCACTACATGCGTTTCGTCCTTGCATCTTTGTTGGGTCGCCAGACCTTTAATCACAAAGTCGAATTGCTCGACGTGCACTCAATCGAATGCCGTGCCAGCGACGGCGTAGCGTCCCGCGTTTTCGTCGAGGCCGATGGAGAACTGCTCGATGGCTTGCCAGTCAGAATCGAGATCGCCTCTCAACTGTTGACCCTGCTCATCCCGCCCGGCGCCCAGCCCTGACGTTAATCTGTTCCCAGCCTCGATTCAGTATTGGATCCTGAATCGACGAGAGGCGCCAAGACTCCATTTGCCGCTTTGCACCTGCTGCTGCGATCATCGCTGCGGAGTTTTTCTCGGAGATTCTCTTCATGAATAAATCTGCACTGCTTGTTCTAGCCGCATCAGTCGTCATCTCTAACAGTCTGTTCGCCCAGCAGCCTGCCTGGCACCCCGCGCCCGGACTTCTCACATTACCCCTCTGGCCCGGCCTTGCGCCCGGCGTTCCAGCCAATCCGCCGGCCCCGGCTGAGACCACTGCTGCTGGTCCAAACCTTATTGCCGGCAAGCCCATCATCGTCCTTGGCAACGTCTCCGCGCCCACCATCACGCTTTACCAGGCCAAGGGGAAAACCGGCATCAATCCTGCGATAGTCGTTTTCCCCGGCGGCGGTTACAACATCCTGGCCATCGATCTCGAGGGCACTGAGGTATGCGACTGGCTCACTTCAGCCGGCATCAATTGTGTTCTCCTCAAATACCGCGTGCCTAACACGGGACCCTATCCCAAGTCTTCAGCCTCCCTGCAGGACGCGCAGCGAGCCGTCGGTCTGGTACGCGAGCATGCGACAGATTGGGGCATCGACCCCAAACGCGTTGGTGTCCTCGGCTTTTCAGCCGGCGGCCATCTGGCAGCCGCTCTCAGCACCCACTTCGACCAGCGCCTTTACGATCCCGTCGATGCAGCGGACAAGCTAAGTTGCCGACCCGACTTCGCCGTTATCGTCTATCCCGGCTATCTTGCGCTCGCAGACAAAAACTTCGCTCCAAACCCGGACATCAATCCCACCGTAAACACGCCGCCCACCTTCATCGTCCAGGCTGAAGACGATCCGGTGCACATTGAGAATGCTGTCGTCTACTTCATGGCTCTCAAGAACGCCAAGGTTCCCGCGGAATTGCATATCTACGCGCAGGGTGGGCATGGTTACGGCCTGCGCAAAACCAAACTCCCCGTATCGTACTGGCCCGGCCTTGTCGAAGGATGGCTTGATACCATCGGAGTCGTCCCGAACATCCCGGAATAGCGCTCTACAATTACTCCATGCACTTTGCCGTCCTCACCGTCTCCGATCGCTGTTCGCAGGGCTTGCTCACTGACACCGCAGGCCCCGCGGTCGTTGCTCTGCTCCAGCAAAACTGGCCGGAGGTCGAGATTCAAACCGCCTTGGTTCCCGACGACGAATCTGCGATTGCAGTCTATCTCCATCAGTGGAGTGATCAAGGCGCAGCCCTGGTGCTCACCGTGGGAGGTACGGGCATGGGCCTTCGCGACTGTACACCGGAGGCTACCCGTCAGGTTATCGACCGTCAGGCGCCCGGCCTGGCTGAAGCCATGCGGTTCTTCGGTGCAGAAAACAATCCCTTCGCATGGCTCTCGCGCGGAGTCGCCGGCCTCAAAGGCAGTACGTTGATCGTCAACTTGCCCGGCAGTCAGCGCGGAGCGGAGCAAAGCCTGGCCTCCATCGCAGCGCTCCTCAAGCACGCCCTCGAAGTCGCAGCAGGTGGCCAGATCCACCCGTGATGGCCGTCCGGTCGCACAGCTTCACACCAAGGCTCAAGCGTAGATATTGATTGTCTAACCTTGTTTTCGGATTGCTGCTCTGACCCTAGTTCAGAAACATCGTCCGGTACAAAGTATCCCGCTGCACTGGTTTGAATCCCGCGTCGCGGATGATCCGCCGCAACTCTTCTTCCGTCGTGCAATTCGATGTTCCCGCGGCCTTCACCACGTTTTCTTCCAGCATCACGGAGCCCACGTCGTTGCCACCGAAATGCAGTCCCAACTCCAGCACCTTCAGCCCTTGCGTCACCCAGCTCGCCTGCACGTTCTCAATGTTATCCAGATACAGCCGCGCTATCGCCAGCACCTTCAAGTACTCCACGGAAGTCGCTTCTTCCCAGCCGCGTCCCCCCAGCGCCGTGTTTCCGGACTGAAAGCTCCATGGGATAAATGCGGTGAATCCGCCAGTCTCTTCCTGCAGCCGCCGCACTACTTCAAAGTGATTGATCCGTTGGCTGAATGTCTCGCCCACGCCGAACATCATCGTCGCCGTGGTCCTCATCCCGAGTTGGTGCGCAGTTCGATGCACGCTCACCCAATCCTCGGTATTGCATTTCAAGCGCGCAATGCGATGCCGCACCTCGTCGTCCAGAATCTCCGCGCCACCGCCGGGGATTGAGTCCAGACCCGCGTCGCGCAGTCGCGCAATCGTGTCTCGCAAACTCAGCTCGGAGTATTCCGCAATCGCCAGCACCTCTGAGGCCGAAAGGCAATGCAACCAGATCCGCGGAAAGCGCTGCTTGATTCCGGTGAACAATCTCTCGAACCAGTCGATCTTCAGATCCGGATGAATGCCGCCCTGCATCAATACGCCGGTGCCGCCCATCTCCAGAGTCTCGGCGATCTTCTCGTAGATCTTCTCAAACTCCAGAATGTACCCTTCATTCGCGCGTGGCCCCTTCAATGGGCGGTAGAAGGCGCAGAAGGTACAGTACTCGGTACAGAAGTTGGTGTAGTTGATGTTGCGATCGATGATATAAGTGACCACGCCCTCGGGATGCAGACGCCGGCGCACGGCATCCGCCTCAAATCCCAAACCGATCAGGTCGGGAGATTGGAAATAGTCGAGGGCCTGTTGGCGGGTCAGCGGCATACTCTCGATTCTAACAATTCAGCGGCTGCAAGGCGACTCAGCGCTCGTCGGTTGTCTGGTTTGGTGCCGCCTTCGCAGGCCGTCGAATCAGGAACAACCCACGGCGCCCAAGCGGCCGGCCCTGCGTGCGTTCCAGGTTAGACGCTGTCGAAATACCACTGAAGAGCACGAAGAAATCCCAGAACGCGCGGAAGAAGTTCTTCTTGTTCTCGCTAGCCATGGGGAACTCCTCAGCTCTCCCGCGCAGTTGTTCGCTTGCACCTATTCCATTCGAGCAACCAATCTCACATCGGTCGCAAGATTATCTCGTTCGAACGCCGGGTCCGCCAATCGTGAGCTATTGGCGAGACTCCGGTTTGGACGTCGGCTTCGGCGCCGGTTTAGCCTTTTTTGCGGGGCTGGAAACGCCCATGCTCATCAGCAGAAAACCGAGTCCCTTGCGCAGCGAGTCCAGAATGCTCATGTATCTATTCTCTACTATTTGTATCTCGTCTGAACGACATTCATCAGGCAGTTTCGAGACATACATCGATCGGCATCCTTCTCGGGTCGGAATCTTCGAGTCGGAATCGCTGCCCGGCGAGTCGCCGACCTACCGAGTTCGCGGACTTTTGGTCCCATCCGGGCCTCCCTTGCTACTCACCTGTCCCTCGATCCGAGCATGGATGCGTTCACAACAGGTCATAAAGAGTTCGACGAAACCTCCCACCACAGCTCCAACAATTTCGAGCAAGGCTGTGAGCAGACGCATGAGTCCTGTCCTTTCCAAGTCCAGTACTGCACCTTCAACTTCCAGTGCCGGCCGGAAACGACCTTGCGTCCTCTGCTACTTGCCAACCGGTCCCGGTATTGGGGCTTCCGCTGCCGGAGCGGTTGGTCCGCGAAGGATGTCTAGCGCGCCCTGTGGCAACGGCTTGTCGGCGTTGGCCAACAGCAGGCTCACCTGCCACATCTGGGTTTCAGACAGCACTGTTTTATAAGACGGCATTCCGGTGAGCCGGATACCATTTGATACCTTCCAAAATGTTTCGCCGGGCGGATCGTCGCTCACCCCGACCACATCGTTGTTGTGGTGCTTCTCCCAAAGTGGGGGCGCATCCGGAAACATGTGCGCGCCAAAAGAGGAGGGCTTTCCATGATACCCATGACAGGCAGCACACTGATCGCGATAAATCCCCGCGCCGGCTACCAGGTTTCCCTCGTCGGCTTGGATCGGCGGCGTCTGTACCATCTCACGATCAATGCGCGCATCCAACGGTACGCTGGTAATCAGCTTCTCCTGGGGCAGCGGCGGATCAGAAACAGCCACCGGCACCTGGCCGAAGTGGAACCAGGTGATCACCGCAAACGGCACAAGCAGAGCGCCAATCACAATTCCGAACAGAAAACGTCCCATATGTCTTTCGGACTCCTTAGCCCTTCATCCTACTTCAACGCGAGTGAGCCGGCCGTATACCTCAATGATTCAGCGCGATCTTCAATTGCGATCCGACAAGCAAATCGTCGCGGCGCGCGTCAAACAGGTGCTGGTCCACCCACAAGGCTCCGGCAGGTGGTTTAATACCTAAGGGGGGAGCACTGCCTTGGGTAGGCTTCCGTACTCCCGTGGAGGTAACCCGAAACCGATGTTTTCTTTTCGCCGTCTTGCCCTTTTGCTGGCGCTCGCTTTTCCAGCCATGCACGTCCTCGTAGCCCAAAGCTCTAGTTCCAGCAGCAATCCCGCACCCCCAACGCCGAGCCAGGATTCGCAATCTCAAACCCAGTCGCAGGGCCAGACCCCGGGCCAACTGAGCGTGCAGGCGCGCATCAGGGCTCGTCGCGCGCAGCGTCGTGCCGCGGCCATCCACGAAGTCTACGATCACCTTTACGAGATATACGGCGGCGCCGGCTACCTGCGCTTTACGCCTGGCTCAACCCTGCAGCGCGTCAACGAGTACGACTGGAACGTCGGCTTCACCCGCTACTACAGTGAGCGTCTCGGCCTGACAATCGACGGTCGCGGCTACTATGGCACACCGTTCATCACGCCCCTGCAGAGTCCGAGCGGCGAGACAAAGCCGGCTATCAGCCAATACGCTGTCCTCGCCGGACCCACCTACCGCTTCTACCTCCAACCGAAGTACTCTATCTCCCTTCGCGGGCTGGCTGGGTTTACGCAGGGTAACTTCTCCGGGGACATCAATGGCTTCAACCCCACCTCATTTGGTCTCTGGCCCGATGGTTCCACCTTTGCCGCCAGCGCCAGCGTCATTGCCGAATACAACCTGGCTCCGACCATCGGACTACGCGTCGTACCCGAGTACTACGCCACCGGCTTCGGCTCCAGCGTTCAGAACAACCTGGGATTTACCGCCGGCATCGTCTACCGCTTCGGCAAACAGTAGCAAGCACCGGGAACCCAGCATCGAGAATGAGAGCAGGACCCAGCGAAGCTCGCTCAGCAGTTCACGATTTGTGCGCCGCGTAGTCTGAAGCCCCTATCAGGTGGAGCGACACATACGGCTCATCACCCACCACCCAACTGTCGTGGCCGGCTTCAATGTAAAAAACATCTCCGGGTTTCATCTCGAATACGCGGCCATCGTCCATCGCGGCGGTGGCGCGTCCGGCCACCACGATTCCCACGTGCTCAACGTCGCAACGCGTCTTGCCCAGCGCGCGGCCAACATGCACTGACCACTTCCAGCCTGGCTCGTACGTCGCCCGGCCAATGGTCATGCCCCCAATGTGAACCACTTCGAACTTACCCTTGTCGAACACCCGAACCTCATCAGGTTGCTCAAATCGCTTGAGGGTGACTTGATGCATGAATGGCCTCCAGGGTGTGCTTGACTGGAAACTGACAGCTGACTACTGCAATATCGGAATCCCCGCAATGCGCTTCTGCCACTCGGCCGGCCCGGTCTGGTGCACGCTCGTGCCCTTCGAGTCCACCGCCACGGTCACCGGCATCTCCCGCACATCGAACTCGTAAATCGCCTCCATTCCCAAATCCCCAAAGGCCAGCAGGCGCGAACCGTGAATGGCCTTTGAAACCAGGTAAGCGGCGCCACCCACCGCCATCAGGTACACCGCTCCAAACTCGCGGATCGCCTCAATCGCCGTGGGTCCCCGCTCCGCCTTGCCTACCATGCCCAGCAGTCCCGTTTCCGCCAGCATCTGGCGCGTGAATTTGTCCATGCGCGTGGCCGTCGTCGGGCCTGCCGGGCCAACCACCTCTTCGCGTACCCGGTCCACCGGCCCCACATAGTAGATAAAGCGGTCCTTGAAATCGACCGGCAGCTTTTCGCCGCGGCTCAGCATATCGGTCATCCGCTTGTGCGCAGCATCGCGTCCAGTCAGCAGCTTGCCCGTCAGCAGCAGCACTTCTCCAGGCTTCCACGTAGCGGCTTCTGCGCGAGTCACAGTATCCAGGTTCACGGGCCGCGCGCCGCTAACGTCATAAGTCAGCTTCGGCCAGTCTTCCAAACTTGGCGGATCGAGATACACCGGTCCCGACCCATCCAGCACAATGTGCGCATGGCGCGTCGCCGCGCAGTTCGGAATCATCGCCACCGGCAAATTCGCCGCGTGTGCAGGCGTGTCCAGCACCTTCACATCCAGCACCGTAGTCAGCCCGCCCAGCCCCTGCGCGCCGATGCCCAGTCGGTTCACCTTGTCATAAAGCTCAACGCGCATCTTTTCGGCGGTTGTGATTGGCCCTCGCGCAATCAGGTCCTGTATATCGATCGGATCCATCAACGCCGTCTTCGCCAGCAGCATCGCCTTCTCCGCCGTTCCCCCAATCCCAATCCCCAGCATCCCCGGCGGACACCATCCCGCCCCCATCGTTGGCACCGTCTTCAGCACCCACTCGACGACGGAATCTGACGGATTCAGCATCGCGAACTTCGACTTCGCCTCCGACCCTCCGCCCTTCGCGGCCACCGTCACCTCCACCGTCGACCCTTGCACCAGCTCCACATTCACCACCGCCGGTGTGTTGTCCTTTGTGTTCTTGCGCGCGCCCGCTGGATCAGCCTGCAAGCTCGCACGCAATTTATTTTCCGGGTCCAGATAAGCCCGCCGCACGCCCTCGTCCACCATCTCCTGCAGGTCCATCGCCTTCTCGCCAGGTGCGGCTTCGAAACGCACGTCCATGCCTACCTTCACAAAGGCGTTCACAATCCCCGTGTCCTGGCAGATGGGCCGGTGTCCCTCGGCGCACATGCGGCTATTGATCAGAATCTGCGCAATGGCATCCTTCGCAGCAGGCGACTCTTCGCGCTCGTACGCTTTGGCAAGGCCGGTAATGTAGTCCACCGGGTGGTAGTAGCTGATGTACTGCAGCGCGCCAGCAACACTCGCAACAAAATCTTCCTGCCGGATGACAGTCATGGAGACTCCCCCTGAACTTTCTAGGGTAACGGATGCGGGGGAACATGCGCCATGCATGCGGGCTTCCGAGTTTCAGGATCGGCGGTAACACACCCGGAGCCGCACTCAAGCCAAGGAAAACCTTTGAGAAGCCGGCTTTTGAGCAGAAACATTCTACTCAATCAAGCTTTGCGATTTACAGGTCTCAGAAGCCAGACCTAGGGCACGCGGCGGAATCGGGAGCGCCGACGACGCCTGCACAACCGTCCGAAATCTCTTACATCGAGTCTGGGATCACTTGACGCTATTCTGGAGAATCTGCTTCGCCTCTCTCAGATCAATTCTTGCCTGATGTCCATGCTTCGCCAGGAGATGCAGAAGGTTATTGCCGCTCAGCAACGTGAGGGGCTCATCTTTCGCGAATTCGTAAGCGTCGGGGCCGTAGTCAGCTGTTGTGACAAGAATGCCCTTATTGGCACCTTCGTTAACTACTGTGCCGTACAAGTCCCTCACAGCTGACACACCGACGGTGTTCGTATATCGTTTCGCTTGAATGACGATCTTGCCGCCACGCAGCGGGTCTGGATCGAACACTACCGCATCGACGCCGCCGTCTCTGCTCGCCCTGGTGATCTTGACTTCGCTGCCTTCATTACCAAACTCGCGCTCAAAGACTTCGCGGATCAGATGCTCGAAATCTTCCCAATCCATCGCAGCGAGGTTCATGGTGGAATCGATTGTGTCCTCAACCTTATAAGAAGGCACAAACCGTTCATCTTCGGTATTAAGCTGAAGGATGGGCCGAATGGGAACGAGAGCCGTGAGTTTGCTGCTACCGACGCCTTTCAGCTTCTTGAAACACGCCTTGGGATCGGCCTTCGCTAAGTTGATACACGAGAACTCCGCTTTATCTATCTGAAGCGACATGATGCAGCCGTTGGTTTCGAGTCCCGTTGCCGGCTCAACGGCCCTCATCCAGCCGTTAAATACGATCGAGTCAATGGCGTTCGCTTCGTCTGATTCGACCAGTTCATGGATCGAACGGAGCGCAATTTTGTAAAGGGCACCATCGTACATTTTCTCGAGAGCGGAGTCAGCTAAGAATGAATCTACGAACTCATCCCGCGACTGAATGTACTTCACTTCCTTGAGTCGCGGCATGGCGTCGGCATTCGGCAACGAGTATTCAACCAACAGCATTCGGGAATCCGGCCTGTATTCGAGTTGCCATGATTTCGGAAAGCTGTCCGGATACCCCGAGCCAGAAAGCACCATATCGCAATAGTCGACAATTTCCTCCGGCTGTTTGTTTAAGTACGCAGCGCGGTGCGCGTCGATTTCTTCATTTCGCTTTCGCTGTGCCTCCAAGAATGCCGCCTTATCGGCCTTCCATTTATCTGTAGCCTGTTCAAACGCTGCTGTCAGCTTGGCATTTACGGTGTCAATACCTGTTACTGACGCTGCCCACTGAGCATGATCTTCGTCATAGAGTCTTTGCGCTTCGGCGATCTTCTTCGCTTTGCGCGAGGGGAATAAATGATCCAGCAATCCCAGCCTAGCAGCGTACTTGCTCTCATAATTCAAAGGCTCGGCCGGATAGTCCAGCTTGTTCGACTGGAGAGGTGCAGCCTTATCAAAGCGGGAGTGATCTTTTAACTGTCCCCACTCGAATGTTTTCTTAGTCTCCATCCCATCGGTGAGCAAGTTCTCAATCTCGGCCAGAGCGTTTAGCGCCTTCTGTGTCCGTTGCGCGGCAGAGTCCTTCTTCTGTTCCTTGGTATACAGCGTCTTTTCGCGCTGCTGCATCTTTGTCCATTTCTCTTCCCAGGCGGCTCGTTGTGCCGCCGCTTTGGCTTCTACAACATACTTGTCTCGTCCCGTTATTCGGCGATAGGCATGCAGGCCATCGTGGCGCACATCAATCGAATATGAAATGGAGGACATCTGAGAGTCTCCTGAGACAGAGAATTGTTTCGAAGTGTGTGACTGGATTCTATGACGAACGACAGGTTTACGCCATTCCACGGCCAGGTCAGAAGGGCATTTGAGTATTTTGCGGGATTACTCCTGAAAAACGCCCCAGTGTCCAGGAATCTGGCCTATGCCTGGTCTGTCGTCTACTCGGAAATTGCACAATACCGGACTACCTGCACGCAGCGACGATCGCGCTGGGTCTACGCCGGCCTCAAATCCGTATGCCCAAAATCGTCGCCCTTCCAGAGCATCGGCTCGCGCTTGTCCCGCGCTAGCGCATAGCTGAAGCAGTCGCCGAAATTCAGTCCCGCCGGATGCCCGCTGCCCTTGCCGAAATCCCTGTACGCCTGTCTGGCGATCTTTACTTGCTCCGCCGTCACAGGCTCGATGACCATCCCCAATTCTTCGATTAGCTCATCCAGCCTGGCACTCTGCGCCGGATTGCGAAGGCCATCGACGACGATCGACGTCTCCAGATAGGAAGCGGCCGACATCGAAAGCTTCTTTGCAGAATCCATGGCGCGTGAAAACCTGATCCAATCAGTCTCCCGCTTGATTACCGACACCATGGCCGATGAGTCGACAATCATTTCGGCAACCCCGTTTCCTCGTCGTACAAGTCGTTGATCAACTCGTTCCCGGTGCGGCTGCCCTTGAAGAGGGGAGCGGTTTGCTCAGAGAACTCAGCTAGAAGATCAAAACGGCTCTTTTTCGCGGGCTGACTATTCGCATCCCGCGCTGCCTTCTCCCTGTCAATCTCGTTTTGAACGGCGATTGTCACCGCGGAGGTCAGGCTCAGCCCCTTCATGACAGCCAGCTCCTTCACCAGTTCATAGGTCTGATGGTTCTTGATGTTCAGGCTCATTCCTACTCCTTTCGACTGCCTCGCTTCGCGGATGAGTAAATCGGATATCGGCAATGACGAGTGGGCAGTCATTTCGGCAACCCCGTTTCGTCATCATAGAGCTCATCGAACATCTCCTTGATTGTTCGACCATCGTTCATCATCGATGCCGTCTCGCGGCTGATCTCCATCAGCCATGCTGCAAGCCCTTGCTTTTGATTAACGTCGTTGTGCCCGGTTTGCTCCGGGTTTGGCGGCTCTTTATCCTCAACGCTCATGGTCTCAACAATTCTACCTTTCCACCATTCAATTCCACCATTCTACCATTTCTCCCAAATCGAACCCCCGAAACCCCTACACCCCGGCCATCCACTAATCTAAAACCATGACCGACCTGACCCCGGATACCCCAGCCGCCCACAACGAAATCTTCGACCTTTTGGTAGTCGGCGCCGGCCCCACCGGCCTCGCCTGCGCCATTGAAGCCAAAAAAGCCGGCTTCCGGCCGGTCCTCGTCGACAAGGGCTGCATCTGCAATTCGCTCTTCCATTACCCCGCGCACATGACCTTTTTCACCACCCCGGAGTTGCTCGAAATCGGCGACATCCCTTTTCCCAGCCCCAACCCCAAACCCTCGCGCAATGAGGCCCTGCAGTATTACCGGCTGGTAGCGGCCTACTACAAGCTCGACGTCCGCCAGTACCATCGCGTGGACCAGATCACGGGCTCTGACGGCGCCTTCACCGTGCACACTGTCGATCGCTTCGGCCGCTCGGGAACCATTCATGCGCGCAAACTGGCTCTATCCACCGGCTACTATGACCTGCCCAACATCATGGGAATTCCTGGTGAGAATCTGAGCAAGGTGCACCACTACTACAACGATCCCCACCCCTTTTTCGAAATGGATGTGGTGGTCATCGGCGGCAAGAATTCAGCCGCCATTGCCGCGCTGGAGCTGTGGCGGAGCGGCGCACGCGTCACGCTGATTCATCGCGGCGCGGAAATGCATCGCCATGTGAAGTACTGGATCAAGCCCGACATTGAAAACCGCATCAAGAACGGCGAGATCAAAGCGCTCTTCCAATCGAAAGTTCTGGAGATCACTCCAGACACGGTGATCGTCGAAACTCCCGTTGGCTGCGAAACCCTGAAAAACGATTTCGTCTTCGCTCTTACTGGCTACCACCCCGACTTCGATTTTCTCGAACGTCTTGGCGTCCGCTTTGAGGGCAAAGACCGGCTGCCGGTTTCGAATCCAGAGACCCTGGAGAGCAATGTCGCGGGTATCTACCTGGCAGGAGTCATCGTGGCGGGCTCACGGACCAACGAGATTTTTATTGAGAATGGCCGGTTTCATGGGCGGCAAATCGCTGCAGCGCTCGCATCCAATCTTCCAGCGCGGCTTCCGTCCTCTGTCCTCCTTGAGCAGCGAATCCGATAAACTGTAAGCCTGAGCGGAGGCTGGTCAATGCGCTGGTGGCCGCGGTCCATTCGATGGCAAATGCTGGCAGGTCTCGTGCTGCTTGAAGTGCTCTCCCTCGGACTTTTTTCGGCGCTACTCATTCACCAGCAGACCCACGACGTCTTTTTGCGTGCTCAGCATCGGCTCGCTCACCAGGCCACTTCCATGGCTATGCAGGCCAGGGAAGCCCTGCTGCAGCAGCGCCCTAACTGGGTTGGATTGTCGGTGAGAATGATGGGCGAAGCGCCCAGTGTGGCCTTCGCCAAAGTCACTGACCCCGCAGGCAACGTGCTTTACGTCAGTACCGGCGATCCGGACCAAACCCAACTCTCTCCCGCCGAACGCGCGCAGATGCCGCTCATGACCAAAGATGAGCCGCGGGTCTTCAACATGGGTATGGACCGCTGGGAGGGCGTCCGCCCCATCTACACCGGAGCTGACTTGCGCGGTTTTGCCTGGGTAGAAACCGACCGCGATTGGGACCATGAAGAACTCAACGCCATTCTGCGGGCCACCGTGATCTTCGGAACGGTTTGGATTGTGGCTTCGGGGCTCCTTGTCCTCTGGATGGCCCGCTCCATCTCCCGCCCGCTCGCAACGCTCCATCGCGGGACGCGCGCCCTCATGGACTCACCCGAGCACGGCGGCAGCTTCCCCCTACCTGCGGGCGTGCATAACGAAATCGGCGACCTCATCGAGGCATTCAATCGCATGGTCGCCTCCATCGCAGAGCAGCGTGCGGGACTCAACGACACCCTCTCGCTGCTGGACTCCATGCTCGCCAACGCACCCATCGGCTTGGCGTTTTTCGATCGCCGCTGCCGAATCGTGCGCGTCAATCAGGTCTTTGCGGACATGACCGGGGTGCTGCTCAGCCGCCACCTCGGCCGCACTCTTCCGGAACTTCTTCCGCAACCTGCAGCCCGCGTGCTTGAAGACACCGTGCTGCGTGTCTTCTCCTCGGAAGGTCCGGTTCGCGATCTGGAACTGACAGGCCAGGGTGCAAAGCTCGGCCGCCCTTGGACGTGGCTCGCAAGCGCCTACCCGGTTCGTACCAATCCGCTGCAGGTGCGATGGGTCGGCGTCATCGTGCTCGACGCAAGCGATCGCAAGCGCAGCGAAGATGCCTTGCGTAAGACTGAAAAGCTAGCCGCCACCGGACGTCTCGCCGCTTCCATTGCACACGAAATCAACAATCCGCTGGAGGCCATTACCAACCTGCTCTTCCTGCTGCACAACTTCTGCCAGCTTCAGGATCCCGCCTTGAATTATGTCGTCATGGCCCAGCATGAAGCTCGCAGAATCTCTGAAATCACGCAGCAGACACTGCGCTTTTACCGCCAATCCACACTGCCCGCACGCGCCAACATGTCTGAATTGCTCGATTCCGTTCTCAGCCTGTACCAGGGCCGGCTCAATACCCTGAACATCGCAGTTGAGCGAGATTACGACACAGCCATGGACCTGTTCTGTTTCGCCGGTGAAATCCGCCAGGTCTTCGCCAACCTCGTCGGCAACGCCATCGATGCAACCACCGCCGGCGGCCGCCTCGTGATTCGCGCCCGCCGCTCGCGAAACTGGAAAGACCCCAGCCAGACCGGGGTTCGCTTTGCCGTAGCCGACACCGGAGCCGGCATGGAGCGCGCTGTGCTGGAGCGCGTCTTCGAAGCCTTCTTTACCACCAAGGAAATCACCGGGACCGGCTTGGGTTTATGGGTGAGCCACGAAATCATCCTCAAGCACAAGGGATTGGTGAGGGTGCGCAGCCGCACTGCGTCCCCGCGTTTACAAGCGCACGCAAATACCTCCGGGACTGTTTTCCTTCTCTTCTTCCCAGACGATCCCAAGCTCACAACCGAGCCAACCCAGGCCATAGCCGTGGCAGTCTGAAAACAGCGTCCAGAAAAATTCACAAATTAAAACTTGTGCGCTCACCGATTTCATGTGCTACAGTCAGTAACACTATGGTAGGTAACACTCAATCAGCGCACGACCCATCTGAGCTTGGCGAGCTCGAACGCAATATTCTCTCCATCGTTTGGAGCCACTCCCAAATCACCGCGGAGCAGGTCCGCGAGTCGCTGGGCCGTCCGCTCAAGGACTCAACCATTCGCACCGTTCTCCGCCGCCTTGAAGAGAAGGGTTACCTGGCCCACTCTGTCGAGGACCGCACCTTCGTCTATCGCCCCGCGCAGACGCGGCAGCGTGTGGCCGGTCGCGCCGTCAAACGAATCGTCGACTGGTTCTGCGAGGGCTCCGTCGAAGCGCTGCTCGTAGGCATGGTCGATTCAAGAGTGCTCGACCGGGCCGAACTTCAACGGTTGGCAGACCGCATCGCTCTCGCGCAAAAAAGCGCTGCAGATCCCAAAGAGCCCACTGAGCGGGCAAAAGGGGGAAAACCATGATCTCCGTGTTGATCGAAGCCGCCCTGCGCGCGCTCGTCGTGGCGCTCACAGTAGGCACAGGCCTGCGCCTCTTCCGTGTCAGCAACGTGTTGGCTCAAAAGATAGCCTGGGGTTTGGTACTGGCCAGTGCTGTAGCCATGCCGCAGTTGATGCGCTTGCATGTCCTGCCTTCTTCCCTCACCGTCAAAGTGCCAGCAGCCCGTTGGACCATGGCGTCGGAGGATTCTGCGCTTCCAGAGACTGTCGTCCTCTCCGCGCCTGTCGCCGAATTGCCCGTCACATCGTCAACAGCGATCTCGGTTTCTCGGCCCAAGCCGCGCGCCGCTCATCTCATCCATGCGCCGATCGTCTCTGATAGACAGCCTGAATTGGCGCCCCAGGTTCCTCCTCAAGAAGCTCTGCCCGCACTCGCTCAACCCTCAGCGACTCTGATTTTCGCCAGACAGACCGCCTTGCCCGATGCTACGCGTCTCCTGCGCCCCGAGATGCTGGCCGCGCTCCTCTATCTCGCCGTCTGTGCCACCCTGCTCTTCCGCATGTTCTACGGACTCGTCATGGCCAGCCGGATTTGGTTTGCAGCCGCGCTCTATGAAGCTGATTTGGGATCGAATCCTGAGCAGAATCCAGCCCTTGGTTTACGTGTGCGTTTCAGTTTTGCCATTTCCTCTCCGGTCACCATCGGTTCCGGCGTGCTTCTGCCCGCGGATTGTCTCAACTGGGACCGTGAAAAGCTGCGCATCGTTCTCGCTCACGAGCGCGCCCATGTCCGCCAGGGAGACTTCTATCTGCAACTGCTGGCCGGCCTCTACACCGCGGCTTTCTGGTTCAGTCCGTTGGGCTGGTGGCTCAAGCACAAGCTCTCTGATCTGAGTGAAGCCATCAGCGACCGCGCCGGGCTCAAAGAGGCCGCAAGCCGCACCTCGTACGCCCAGGTCCTGCTTGAATTCGCGGCCATGCCGCGCCCAACCGTCTTAGGAGTCGCCATGGCACGCAGCAGCAATCTCTCTCATCGCATCGAACGCTTCCTCGATGAATCCCGCTTCCGCCAGGCCTTTGCCGGCAGCTACCGTCGCGTGCTGTTGGTGGTTTTGCTCGTCCCGATAGCGCTTTTTGCTGGCACTGCATTCGTGCGGGTCGAAGCTGCCACCTTGGGCCAATCCGCGCCGGCGATGCCCGCACCAACGGCAGCCCCCAATCCTACCCCTGCTCCTGAAGCAGCCCCAGTCCCGGCAGTGTCCGCTGTCCCGGCCGATTTCACAACGCCGCCTGCGTCCGATCAGGCAGCTCCCGCTTCTCCCAGCGCTCCCGCGGCCCCCGCCGTTGAGCCAGCCGCGCCCGCTCTGCCGGAGCCTCCTGACAACAACGACACCGTCATTGTCGGCCCTGGTCAAAGCCTGACCATCTCCAAGGACGGAACAATCACCAACACCAATACAGACAGCTCGCCACACGGCCAGAGCACCTCGGTCGGCCACGGTTATGCCTACCGCTGGTCGTCCGACGGAGACTCTTACGCAATAGTTACTGGTCCTGGCGAGCACTACACATTTTCCGGAGAATGGAGCGGCAACTTTGCAGAGCAGATCGAGCGCGCGCGCAAGCTCGCCCATGGGAAATTTCTCTTGTTCACCCACGATGACAAAACCTACATCGTCGACGACCCTCAGATCGCTGCACAGATTGAAGCCATGTACGCACCCATGGAGGCGCTTGGTAAGCTGCAGGAAGCCCTCGGCCTTCAGCAGGAGGAGCTCGGCAAACAACAGGAAAAGCTCGGCCATCAGCAAGAGTCAGTCAATATTCGCCTTCCCGACCTCTCCAAAGAAATGGCTGCGTTGAATGCTGCCACAGCTAAACTCCAGGCCAAGGCAGGCAGCACGGTTAGCCAGGAAGAACTGGCCGAGACCGAAGCCAAGCTCGCAGAAGTCCAATCGAGATTAGGCGAGTTGCAGAGTGAGCTAGGCGACAGGCAAGGCAGCTTCGGCGAAATGCAAGGCAAGCTGGGCGAGCAGCAAGGCAAACTCGGCGAAGAGCAAGGCCGCCTGGGTGAGAAACAAGGCAGGCTCGCCGAGGAAGCCGACCGCAAAGTCCGCTCCATCATAGACCGGAGTCTACGCGACGGCAAAGCTCACCCAGTCAATTGACCATCATCCGCTCGATCAGCATTCAACCACAAAAACAGAAGCGAGACGGGGAATCCGTCTCGCTTCTTTCATCTCCCGAAAATATTGACAGAGTAAAGTAAAGATGGAATGATTGCGTAACCCTATGGTTACGCAATCCCACCCCAAGGAACATGCACTACCGTCCGACGTTTACCGTGCCATTGCAGACCCCACGCGCCGGGCCATCCTAGATCGCCTCCGCAGTGGTCCCGTGCCCGTGAACGCGCTAGCATCGGATTTCAGTCAAAGCCGCCCCGCCATCAGCAAACATCTCCGCGTGTTGCGAACCGCGCACCTGGTTCGCGAGCGGCGCTGTGGACGCGAGCGCCGTTACTACATCGATCCGGAACCCTTACGCGATATAGCAGCTTGGATTGAAGAGTACCGGGTCTTCTGGCAGACCAACCTAACCAGCCTTAAGCGTCGTCTTGAAAGTGAATCCAACATCACCAACCAGTTCTGAGACCCCAACCTTCAACGTCAGCATCAGACAGGAGATCATCAATATGCCCGTTGCAGCAGAGTTGACCACTGCCGCCAGCATCTACAAGCAGAACGAGAAAATGCTTTCCAAGAGCTTTGAAGGTCTAACTCGGGAGGAGTGGCAAAGCCGCCCCAACGCCACCTCAAACTCGCTGCTTTGGATTGCCGGTCACGTCGTGTGGTCGCGCTCTCTAGCTCTCAAATTCCTAGGCACAACCTGGTCCAGGCCGTGGCTGGAGCTCTTTGCGCGTGGTGCCAAACCTGCTTCGCCCGCCGAGTGTCCATCGCCGGAAGAGATCGTTCTCGCATGGAACGACGCCAAAGCTCAGCTCACCACCGCGCTGGATGAAGCATCTGAGGAAGTGCTCTCCTCCGCAGCCCCTGAAAAGTCGCCCAGCTTTGATGGGAAGATGAGTGGGATGGTCAGCTTCCTCGCATTTCACGAGGCATATCACGTAGGACAGGTCGCGTATCTGCGCTGTTGGCTGGGCCACAAAGGCGTTGCTGGCTAAACTGCCACGAACGCATTCGCGGAACGGTGGGAATCACTGCAGTCCCAAGCTCCGCGGCTCCAGCGTCCTAACCGGATCGAAGCTGTCAGTTGCCTTCCGCAGCATGCAGCGGCTTCTCGTCTGCAACCCCGTTGCGTAGGACTGCGTCACGTGCATCCGGTCCATCACCACGTACCGCGTGCGCAGGCCGTCCACCGTGGCCGGCAATTGCGCCGGAACTCGTTTGCGGTCCACATAAATCACCAGCGCGGCTTCTTTCGGATCGTCCAGGCTCTGCCCCACACCCAATCCGAAGAATGAAGGACTATGTTTCATGAGACGTCGCGCCAATTGCTCCTTGAGAGTGATCGCCGCGTTAAGCACCCCAGGCTGCAGAGGTGCGACAGCAGCTTCAAACGGAGTCAACGGCGCCGAGCCAACGGCAACAGCCCGCGCATTCGTGGGAATCGCGATCGTACGGACGCCATCCACGGTCGCGGGCACTTGCACCGTCATGTTCTCGTCCACATACAGAATCAC
Organism: Occallatibacter sp.; assembly: GCA_049521035.1. Lineage (GTDB taxonomy): Bacteria > Acidobacteriota > Terriglobia > Terriglobales > Acidobacteriaceae > Telmatobacter. The sequence goes on from JBEKPF010000043.1 coordinate 21,365, forward strand.
CGCGCCCTCGCCCGCACGGTCACTGCTCTTGCCCGTAGCCACACCCAGTATCCCGGTAGTCCGGTTCACCAGCATCCGCGCTTGCGACAAAGCCTGCTGCGCGCGCGCTGTTTCCTCACCACTAAGTCCGCGTGCCTGCGCCACGCTCACCGTGCTGTCGCCGTAATTCAGGCAGCTGACCTGGTGGTCCGCTCCGCCGACAAAAGTGTAGCTCGTCCCCCCGCCCAACTGCGCGTTCAATTCGTTCAGTACATCGGGCGCGGGATTAGCTACGCCCTGGCTCACGCCGGAGGCATCCGTTCCACCCGCAAAAAACAACCCCACCGGTTCAGCATTGCCGGCATCCACCACCAGGGACCCCGAGTCGCCCGCATCGCTGAATTGGTTGCCGCTGATTGCCAACTGGTTCGTATAGCTCTTCGTCAGGTAAGGCTTGGTCTCTGCGCAATCCAGGTAGTAGTCCACGTTCACGTCCACGTCCAGCGCCGAAACACTCGCGCACGTCAGCCCTGTCGTCCGACCGCTCTTGGCCACCGTCAAATCCAGCGTCGCCGTCTCACCCTTACCGCCAGTCGAGCTTATGCCCGGAGGCGCCGCAGCCAGCGTCCCATCAGGCTGGCGCGCGCCCAGTTCAAGAATGCTTCCCGTCGTGCTCACCGTGCCGGAATCCACCTGTGCAATCGCTGCGTCCGCATTGGTCGCGCTTGAGCTCAATGCCAGCCAGCCAGTCAGCGATCCTACGGGCATCGTTCCCGTCGCGTCGCCGTAGGGCGTGCAGTTGTTGTCGATCAGTCCCGGCTGCACAATCATGTCTCCGGGGCTCGCATGGTCGCTGCGCGCCAGCACGTGGTTATTGCTCAACAGGTACTGGTGGTTATTCGTGTCCTGGATCAGCGAGCCAAGCGTACCGCCGCAGCAATCCACAATCTGGTTTCCATGCGCGTCGTAATCGTCGTTATTCCCGCCCGAACTGCCCAATTGAATCGGCGTAGTCAGCTCCGACTGGTGCCATGAGGGATTGCTCGCAACCCCCACCGAATTCAAAAGCACCTGTGCCGAGGCCGTTGAAGGCAGGGTGCCAATCGAGCCCACAATATAAGTTGTGCCGGTCGACGAAACAGTTGCCGGTGCCGTGTAAGTTGCGGTGCAGAAGGTAAACGCCTCCGTGCTGCTCTGGCAGTAGGTCGCGCCCAGCGAACCCTGTCCACTACCTGCGCCAGTCGCCGTGCCGGCAACAGTGAAGTTGATGCCCAGCGTTCCGCCTGCTTCCGCCAGGTAGCCAGTGACGGTCATCTGTCCATTGGCGCCCAGCGCCGCATTCTCCGGCGTCAGCGGCTGCAGGAATCCCGGTGTCACCGCCAGAACTGCGGTAGCTTTGTTCCCCGCGAGCGTTGCCGTCACCACCACATCCACCCGGTCCGCTGTCAGGTAGCTCGGCGGCGAGTACTGTCCATCAGTCGTAATGCTGCCCGGTCCGCTGTTCGCGTCTCCACCGGAGACGGACCAAGTCACGCCAGCCGCGCCCCCGCTCGTGAGCGTAGCGGAAAACTGCTCAACGGCTTTCCCTTGCGTGCTGGTCGCATTGCACCCCGTGCAGTTGGTATCAAGCTGCCCCGTGCCAGGCGAAATCGAGAAGGTGCCGTTCGAAGGAGCCGCAGTCACGCTCCCAACGCCGCAGCCCACCGCCATCAGCAGCAAGGGCGCCAGCAGCACCGCAAAGATCCACGGCCGCGCAATCGCAGACAGCCCGCATCCCATCCCTTCAGGGCGAGAGGCCGATGCTTTCCGTGCGCATTGTGCTCTATGCGGCAAGTCTTTGGCGGTCTTTCTGGGCGCTATATTCCTTGTAACGGGCTCCAGTTAATTCGACGTCTGAATCGGCATTCAAGAAAGCGTCGTCGTATGAGAGTTTTGTAAACATCTTTCGAATGCCCGGCATTTCGGCCATTCAGACTCCGGCAACTCCAGTACGGCCCAGACTCGACGCCAGATTCAGATAATTCCTGCTCCTACGAGACTACTCTCCGTAAAAATCCGCGCAACCCCAATCGTCCCAGCCCCGCCGTAAAGAACACCAGCGCCACCAGGATCGCCCACCAAGGCATATGCGTAATACTCGGCGTCACCGACGCCCGCAATCCTTCGCTCATATAAACAATAGGGTTGAATAGCACGCCCACTTGCAGCCAGCGAATCTTCTCCAAGTATGCCCACGGGTAATACACGCAACCCAGAAACGTAATCGGCACCACGATGATCGAGAACACCAACCCAATGTGCTTCGGGCTCACCGTCGATCCAATCACCAGTCCAAGCGATCCGGCCAGCAAGCTCGCCAGCACCAGCACCAGCGCCAGCAAAAGTGGATTGGCGATGTCGGCATGCACCGGCACGGCGGGAATGTAGTAGGCCATCGGAATCACCAGCAGCGCCGCAACAATGCTCTGCATCGCGCTGAAGCAAATCTTTTCCAGCGCCACCGCCCACAGCGGCAGCGGGCACATCACCCGGTCGTCAATCTCGCGTGTAATCCCGAATTCGCTCGACAGCGGCAGCGCCACCGCCGCAATCCCTGAGAACATAATCGCCACAGCCATCAGCCCCGGCAAAATGATGGTGCCAAAGTCCACACCACCCCCGCCCGCCATCGGATTGCCTCCGCCCATGCGCGGCAAAATAAAGGTGAACACAAACAGAAACAGCAGCGGCTGCATCCCCACCCGCAGCAGAAAGGGAACAATCTCCCGCGTAAGCACACGCGAATCACGCAAAATCAGCCCAAAGAACGCTTTGAAGAATATCCCCGAACCGAGGCTGTCAGAGCCAGGATTGTGGGGGTTAACATCCTCGGGGGTGGGGTCGACGGAACTACGATGACCCAAGTCGCCCGTCAGCACTTCCAAGTCGCGCAATAACAGGCTTGGAAACGCCTTCAAAAACGTCGCGAGGCGCGTGCCTCTAGAGCCGCGAAGCCTCAAACTGCGGTCAATCAAGTCCAGCAGAGCCGTACTGCGATTGGAGACGCTACTCACGCAGGTCCCTCCCCGTCAATTGGATGAAGACTGTTTCCAGGCTCGGTTCGGTGATCTTCAAGTCCCTCAGTCCGAACCGCGCGGTCGCTTGCACCAGGTCGGCCAGCACTCCCTCTGAGGTGTCGGCGATCACCCGGAGACCGTCGGCAGTCGTCTCCGTGCTGATTACATCGCTTCGCGCCTTTAGCGTTGTCACGACCGTATCCAGTCCTTCATGCGATTTCAGTTTGAGGTCGAAGATGTTTTGTGCGCCGAAAGTAGCTTTGAGCTTCCCCGGTGAACCAAGTGCCAGCACGCGCCCGTAGTCAATGATCGCCAGCCGGTCGCTCAGTTGGTCGGCCTCTTCCATATAGTGCGTGGTCAGCAGCACCGTAATGCCTTCCTTGCGCAGCCCCTCCACCGCCGTCCACATCGCCATGCGGCTCTGCGGGTCCAGGCCCGCACTCGGCTCATCCAGAAATAGGACCGTCGGCCGATGCGCAATCGCTCGCGCAATCTGCACTCTCTGCGCCAGTCCCCCTGACAGCGCCTGCGGATAAACATCCTTCCGTTCCGTCAGCAGAAACTGCTCCAGCAACTCCAGCGAGCGCGCCTTCGCGTGCCCATGGCTGAATCCAAAGTAGCGGCAATGGAAATAGAGGTTCTCGTAAACCGAGAGCGACCGGTCCAGCGTATTGAACTGCGGCACCACTCCAATCGATCGCCGCGCATGCGCCGGATGCTTCACCACGTCGACGCCGTTAATCCGTACCGTCCCGCTCGTCGGCAGCGTCCGTGTGGTGGCAATTGAGATGGTCGTCGTCTTGCCCGCGCCGTTCGGTCCCAGCAATCCAAAAATCTCGCCCTGCTTCAACTCCAGGTCGATCCCGTCCACAGCTAGGACACGCAACTTCGACTCGTAGACCTTTGTCAGCTTTTCAATCTCGACGATCAAAAGATTCACCCGGCAGCGAAGGGAAGTAGATCCCCAAAGTCCAGAATATCGCACCAAGGCAGCAGTCAAGCGCCCGTTCGTAGTGCAGTTTCCTCCGAGCAGCCAGCAAATCGGAATTAACGAAGAGATGCCCGGCTGCGTTAACAGTCGGGCGAAGTGTTGCACAAAAACGAAAGAGCGGCGATGCTCCGAGCGGCCCAACCTCGCCGCGCCAACGGGATCACGTCCCATCGCGCGCCCCCGGTTCAATGCCCGCCCCTCCCGGATTCTTCTCGGGTGTATCTCTGTCCAGGCCACGGTCAGAACGGCGTGAATACACGGAATATCACCCGCCCGCGCACCTAAGTCTATCCGTCGCCGGATGCAGTCAAGGCGCGTGCCCGCTTCGTTGCGCTTGGTCCCGCGTTCTAGCGGTGCTCCTCACCATGCCCGCCGCCGTGATATCCGGGGAGAGCGTGTTCGTTGCCCGCGTCATGACCGGCGTCGCCTCTGTGGCCTCGCCCATCGCGCGCCTCGTTGCCATGGAAGTGGTTGAACTGCTCCTCATTGCGCGCAGGCAACGGTCCTCTGTACCCGCGGCGGGGATCGTACCGGTTGTCGACATGGCCGTAGAATTCGTGGGGGCCGTGGAACCAGCGACCGGCGCCGATGAAAACTCCGCCATTGAACCAATCAGGGCCATAGTAGCCATAGGGCGAGCAGTTATAGGGAGCGTAATCGAAGTACCCATAAGGGCACGTGGGCTCCACTCCGATACTGAGAGAGACCTGGGCTGGCGCCACGCGCGCGCAGCTGAGTATGGCAATCGCGAGAGCTGCGCAAGTTAGGGCTTTCATTTTGAACATGATTTCTCCTTGATTCATTTCGAGGACTTGTTTCGAGTTGGAAGGTGGACGGTGAGTTGAATCTCCGCTACGCGTCCCGTGTGGGCAATAGAGCGAGAAGGATAGCAACCAGTCAAGGCTGATAGCTGTATGCTTTTGACCATTATCGAGATGGGTCGATGGGGCAGAGAAGCAAGAACCAAAGGAAGAAAGGAACGAAAAGGCGGGGAGCAAGAGAACAAGAAAGGGGGGACCAGGGAACTTGCCCGCGCAAGCCGGCCTGCCGCGCCCCTAAAACTTTTCCTGTGACATCCCCACAGGAAATGCGTCATACTGATGTGGTATCCACACAGGAGCCGCAAATGGGCGAATCCAAGCTCGATTTGTTACAAGGCACCCTCGATCTCATGGTCTTGCAAACCCTCGCGGCCATGGGCGTGCAGCACGGTTATGGCATCGCCCGCCGCATTGAGCAAGCCAGCGGAGACGAAGTCCTCCTCAACCAGGGCACCATCTATGCCTCCCTCGTCCGCCTGCAGCAGCGCGGATGGATTGCCGCCGAATGGGGCACCTCCGACAACAACCGCAAGGCCAAGTTCTACTCCATCACCCGCAGCGGCCGTAAGCAACTCGAAAAAGACGCGGCCTACTGGCAGCGTCTGTCCGACGTAATGGGCCGCGTGCTCTCCATGTCCCCTGAGGGCAAACTGTAATGAGCGCGCCGCGCCGCGGCTTCGCCCGCATCTTTTCATTTTTCCGCAAGCCTCAGCTCGATGCCGACCTCGAAGCCGAAATCGCGTCCCACATCGAGTTCGCCATCGCCGAGAACATTCAGCGCGGTCTCACTCCCTTGGAAGCCCGTCGCCAGGCGCTGATTCGCTTCGGCGCCGTCGACACCGCGAAATTCAAACAACGTGAAGCGCGAGGACTCATGAGACTCGACATCCTTCTCCAGGACCTGAAGTACACCTTTCGCACCCTCAGCCGCGACCGCGCCTTCACCATAGTCGCCGTCCTCATCCTCGCCCTCGGCATCGGCGCGAATATCGCTGTCTTCAGCGTCGTCAACACGATACTCCTGCGGCCGCTTCCATTCCCTGACGCGCACCAGCTCGTATGGATTGCGCCCCCTCCGCAAAAATGCGGCCTGTCCTGCGCAACGTATTCCACCGATGCCTACGATGAATTCCGCATGTATACCCGCTCGTTTCAGGACGTGACGGGCTACTTTGCGTTCTCCAGCCCCGGCAATCTCAAGCTCGATCGCGGCGGCGCGCCCATTCCGGCCACCAGCATCGATGTCATCGCCAATTTTTTCCAGGTGCTCGGCGTGCAGCCCGCCATGGGCCGCGCCTTCACTGCCGACGACGGCCGCAACGGTGCGCCCCCTGTGATACTGCTCTCGGACCCATGGTGGCGCCGTCAATTCAATGCCGATCCGGACATCATCGGAAAGACCTTCGACATCAATGGCCAGCAGACTACTGTCATCGGCGTCCTGCCCGCAAGCTTTGACTTCGGCGCGGTCTTTTCACCGGGCGCCAAAGTCGACGCCATCACGCCGCTCAACCTCTATGGCCCTCCTCGCGATTGGGGAAACATCATCACCTTCATCGGACGCCTCAAGCCCGGCGTTACACTCGCGCAGGCACGCGACGACGCAAGACTCGCCGCCCCGCACATGTGCTGGAATAACAAATACCCGCAGTCCTGCGGCGATTATGCAAAGGATGGGGTGGTCCCCGTCGCACTCAAAGACTACGTCAGTGGAAAGCTGCGCCGATCACTGGTCGTTCTCTGGTCTGCCGTTGCCGGTATCCTTCTCATTGCCTGCGTCAATCTGTCAAATTTGCTGTTGGCCCGCTCCGCATCCCGTTCGAAAGAATTCGCAATGCGCAGCGCACTCGGAGCCAGCCGCTTCCGCGTCGTCCGCCAATTGCTCACTGAGAGCCTCATCCTCTCTGCAATGGGCGCCATTCTAGGGCTCGGTCTCGCTGATGTCCTTATTTCGTGGCTCGCACACCAGGGAGCCATCGCCCTTCCGCTGCTCAGCACGCTCCACATCGATGGTTCCGCTCTGGGATGGACCGTCCTCATCGCAGTATTCGCCGCCATCTTTTTCGGCATGGTCCCCGGTCTCCGTATGGCTACGGGGAATCTCCTTGAATCGCTCAAGGACTCCGCGGGCGGTATCGCCGGTCAGGGCCGCAAGCACGAGCCTCTCCGCGCCTTCCTGGTCGTAACAGAAGTTGCTCTCGCCTGCGTGTTGCTCGTCGGCGCCGGCTTGCTGTTGCGGAGCTTTGTCAAAGTTCTCGACATCGATCTCGGATTCCAACCCGAGCACGCCGCCGCTGTCAAGGTGGAATATGACGACAGCGCTCCCACGAATCTCGCCAGCATTCAGAAGCGCACCGCCATCTTCCAACAGGTTCTCGCGCGTATAGGCTCCATCCCAGGCATCGAGGCCGTCGGCATCTCCGACTACCTGCCGCTAGGCCAGAATCGTGCCTGGGGAACGCCGTTTCCCAAAGGTGTCGAACGGCCCAAAAAGCTAGACACAGGCCCTCTCGTCTACGTCATCACTCCGAGATTCCTGCATGCCATGGGCACCAGGCTCAGCGGCCGCGATTTCGACTGGAACGACGGACCGAAAAACGAATCTGTCGTAATCATCAGCAAGGCCTATGCCCACTACATCGCCGGTTACGCAAAGTGGCCCGACGGCAATGCGATCGGTCAGCTCCTCACCAATGGCAACGGAGGCGACCTTCGCGTCATCGGCATCGCCGACGATGTGCATGAAGAAACTACCGAAGGCGAGGCCGGCTGGCAAATCTACTATCCGGCAACCCAGGCCGGTCCCTCCGGCGCCCAACTCGTTATTCGCACCAGCTTGCCTCCCGCCGCCATGGCCACCAGCGTCCTCACAGCGCTCCGCGAACTCAACCCCAAGCAGCCCGCCGCCGAGTTCCGTCCCATTCAGACTCTCGTCGAGCACGCCAACTCGCCGCGCCGCTTCTTCATGATGCTCGTTGGTTCCTTCGCCACGCTCGGTCTGCTCTTGGCGGCCCTCGGCATCTACGGCGTCATCTCTTACTCCGTCACCCAGCGTACCCAGGAGATCGGCATCCGCATGGCCCTCGGCGCCACCATGGCACAAGTGCAAAGCAGCGTCATCGTCCAGACAATGCGCCTTGCCGTCATCGGCATCGTCGTTGGTGCCGTCGCGTCTCTGCTTGTGTCCAGCGCCATCGCCGCGTTGCTCTTTGACACCGCGCCCAACGACCCACTCACTTTTGCCGCGATGGCAGTCCTTCTTGGCATAGTGGCTTTGTTAGCCGGTTACATCCCCGCCCGCAGAGCCTCCCGCATCAATCCCATGGTGGCTCTCCGTAATAACTGACGCATGAGGCCGGCTGCCTTCACTCAGGCTTTCGCGCGGAGAGCCGGCGCAGCCTCCATAGTTGCCGCAATCCCAGCCAAGCGTCGGTACGACTCCAACCGGTCCACATGCTCATAGGTATCCGTAACCACAATCAGCTCGTTCGCTTCGGTATCGCTGACCAGCTTCGCCATCTTAGCCCTGACCGTCGCATCCGATCCCACAATCGCTGCTCCAAGTCGGCTCTCTACAGCATCCCGCTCCCGCTCGGTCCACAATGGCTCCATCGAATCCACAGGCGGCAACAACTCCACCGGCTGGTTACGAATCAGCCGCAGAAACCTCTGCTGCGGCGTGGTGAACAACCTTTGCGCCACCTCATCGGTTTCAGCCGCAATCACCTGCGCTCCCACCATAAAATGCGGCTTCTGCAACACAGCGCTGGGACGGAACTGCTCCTGGTACAACTCCGCCGCAGCATACAAATACTCCGGCGCAAAATGAGCTGCAAACGCAAACGGCAATCCCAGCCTAGCCGCCAGTTGTGCACTGAATCCGCTCGAACCCAGCAGTGTGATCGGCACATTGCTGCCTTGTCCCGGTATCGCCCTTACTACCTGCCCCGGCTTCTCCGGCCCAAGATAGGCTTGCAATTCCTCCAGCAGCTCCGGAAAATCGTCCCCACTCTGCTTCGAGTCGCGCCGCAACGCCCGCATGGTGTAGAAATCGCCTCCCGGCGCGCGGCCCAGACCCAGGTCGATTCGTCCCGGATACATCGCCTCCAGCGTTCCAAACTGCTCCGCAATCACCAATGGCGCATGGTTAGGCAGCATCACGCCGCCGCTCCCAACGCGGATCGTCTTGGTTGCTCCCGCCACGTGCCCAATCAGCACGGAGGTGGCCGCGCAGGCCAGTCCGTGAATGGCATGATGTTCTGCCAGCCAAAAGCGTTTGTATCCCAATTGCTCCACATGTTGCGCCAGGTCCAATGACCGCGCAATCGCGCTTCCCGCGGACTCGCCGGTGTGCATTCCCACCAAATCCAGTACTGAAACCGCCAACCCATTGCTCATGGTCTGTTAGATGAGCCAGTCCAGAAAGCGCTGCATCTTTCCCGTCCGCGTTCTAGTCTTATCAATAGAAAGCAATCATTCTCGCGGCCACCATCGCCCATCACAACCTGCCACTCTCAGGAGAAGCAATGGATTACGTCAATCTCGGCAAAACTGGACTCAAAGTTTCCCGCATCTGTCTCGGCTGCATGACCTATGGGTCGCCCGCCACAGGCGAACCCAAGCCCGGCCGCCACGCCTGGACTCTCAATGAAGAGCAGAGCCAGCCATTTCTTCGTCAGGCTCTCGATCTCGGCATCAACTTCTTTGATACCGCCAATGTTTATTCCAGCGGCGACAGCGAGTCGGTGCTTGGCCGCTTCCTCAAGGCCAACACCCGCCGCGAAGCCGTCGTCATTGCCACCAAGCTTCAAGGCCTCATGCGCGACGAGCCCAACGGCCAGGGTCTTTCGCGCAAAGCCATCTTTTACGAACTCGATCAGAGCCTCCAGCGTCTTCAAACCGACTACGTCGATCTCTATCAAATTCACCGCTGGGACTACGAGACGCCCATCGAAGAGACACTCGAAGCGCTGCACGACGTCGTTAAAGCCGGCAAGGTGCGCTACATCGGTGCGTCGTCCATGTTTGCTTGGCAATTCACCAAGGCTCTCTATCTCGCCGACCTCCGTGGCTGGACACGTTTCGTCTCCATGCAGAATCATTTGAACCTTCTCTATCGCGAAGAGGAGCGGGAGATGCTTGGCGTCTGTCAGTCTGAAGGCATCGGCGTCATTCCGTGGAGCCCTTTGGCTCGCGGCCGCCTCACGCGCCCTTGGCAAAGCGAAACCACCAAGCGCTTCGAAACCGATCGCTTCGGCAACTGGATGTATTCGAAAACAGAAGCAGCCGATCGTCAGGTCGTCGATCGCCTCGCCGAACTCGCCGAAAAGCGTGGAGTGCCCATGGCGCAACTTGCTCTAGCGTGGCTGCTCAGCAAGCCCGTCATCACCGCGCCCATCGTCGGAGCCACCAAGCCACATCATCTCCAAGACGCCGTGGCCGCTCTCTCCTTGAAACTCACGCCCGAAGAAATCGCTTCGTTAGAAGAGCCCTACATCCCCCATCCCGTCCTCGGCTTCAACTAGAGCGCTTCAGGTCGAGGCCGCCTGTAGATGATCAAGACGTTGTTCCACTGTCGGATTGGACGGAGGCAAGTGAGCCGGTAAAGAGTTAGGGAAATCCATGTGAGTCGCGAGAATCCGATTCCCTCTGCGGCTCTGAACACATGGAGGTCGAATCGTTGCCTGGGGCACCTGATGCCCGAGTCATGCGCGGCTTTCGGCCATTTGTAGCTGAGTTACTTAGTTGCTGTCGGTTGAGCTGGGGGGGCCGTGTTGCTGGTACCTGACGCTGCGACTGAGCACGAATTGGGCATCTGGGTGCAGGATTTCGGAGCGGCCGGGCAAGCTTGGGACGGCGCTGGAGGTTGCGTTGCCCCTTGCGCCGGAGGCTGAGTTCCCCCTTGTGCCGGAGGCTGGGTTCCCCCTTGCGTGGAAGGTGCTGTTCCCCCGAGAAATGCGTTGAGAGAGGCGTTCGTCACAAAGTCATAGCTTAGAGTCGTGCCAACTAACTTACTGGCGCATGCAAAGGCCGTCCATTTGTCATCGCAAGTTGTCTCGGGATCCATCTGGAGAATCTTCTCTGCCTCGCACTTAGGAATCAGTAAGGGGAAGCTGGACAACGAAGCAAGGTTGCTAAAGTCAATCTCCGCTTTGCTGGGCAAGGTAATGGTCGCGATTTTAGCGTCAGGCAAATTGAACAGCGAATTGCTCGAGGCCGTCGGCGGCTTGTTCCATGCCGAAAGCGAGCGGCCTGTAACCTCAATCTTCGTGATCTTCTTTTTTGTCTTCAGCATCACGATGCCGGTTTGGAGGCCGAGAATGGAAGCTTGTCCAACAGTACTACCCGCGATGTCATTTGGGCGGAAGAACCATCCGAAGTTACAGTTGTCGGTGATATTGGAATATTGAAATGCGATGGGCTGAGGCGGAAAGATGTTCTGAAACAGAACGTTCAATGCATTCGTCGCGGCGGAAACTTGGCTGCCCTGGGGAAGAAGACTCGTCAGCGCGCCGGCGACGCTGTTGACGGCCGTTGTTACGTTGGCGGCTGTTGAATTCTTCAATGCCGAGGTGGTTTGCTGTGGCAACATGCCAATGATCTGGATGGTAGATCCGTCCTTGCAGGCCGAGTCATCTATCGCGACTTCCCCGCCGTTATTGTCCTTCTCGTAGAACTTCAAAGTAAAGGATGCGTCGAGCCACAAAGGTTCGCGATCGGTCTCCTGTTTCGCCTGGTCTTCACTTATCTGCCCCTTCTTATCGGCCGAGAGATACACTAACGGGGCAGATGATATGTAAAAGACAATCGACGGATAGTTAAACTTCTGAATCGCGTCAAATGCCTGTTGCTGTGTCGTCTCAGATTGAACTGCGGAGGTGAGAGAAGGGGTAATCACATACCCCATGGGGCCGGCAACCGCGTTGGTTGAGACAGTCACAAAATCCCCGGCCGGTTTAGTCGAGGGATCTGGGTGAGGAGTGGAGGGAGAAGGATTCTTGGACAGACTAATGTTTAAAGTCACTGTCTGGCTGTGGATCACAGTTACCGGAACCGCTGGCTGCGAGGGAAACCCATGAGCAGTAACCGTGACGGAGGCTGGTCCGGGTGCAATTCCCGGTATGGCGTAGTGCCCGGACGAGTCGGTTTTTGCTGAAAGTATGTTGGTGAGAGCCGCGCCAGTTACAACGATCTTGGCCCCTTTTACTGGCTTGCCATTTTCGTCAATGACCTGTCCGGAGATGTTGCCACCCGGCATCACCACCGGCAAATCCGCGGACGCCGAAGGCGTACAACCAAGCAGCAGCGAAATTAGAACAAGACCGGTCGTTAACGCAGTCAAACGACTAGACGAGCTACACCCAACCATGTGAGCCACCTCAGCTTGGCAAAGTTTGTTTACGTGCGCATCACGTCTTGTCTTACGCGCCACCTTCCAGCAAACTGAAGCAGGAGTATTCGTCCTTGGCGGCGAAGATAAAATGTGGATATGCGGGGAGGTTTTCGCCAAGAGCATGCGTCATTCTATTTACAATGTCAAGAAAAATGTTGTGTTGATAAAGTAGTAAATACATCCAATAATACCTCCGAGGTCGGATTTCTTTTGCCGTGTGCCCCTCATCGCAGCTTCGTTTATCGCGATGAGTGGGATTGCACAAACCCAGCTTGATCCGCACCCGGGCGCCCCGTTCAACTCAGTCCACTTATCAGAAGTAGAGCTCGGTGTCGTCGCTCGGCGCCGCGGGTGGTGTCAGCCCCAGCGGGACGGCGATTGTCCGTTCAACATTTTCCTGAGCCTTCATCGCGTTTTGGACCCCAAACGTCATCGCTATCTCGTCGATCTTCTTATCGTAGTGACGGCGAAGTCCCTTCAGTTCAACCCGCCATTCATTGCGGCGTTCCGCATCCGCTGTGGATGACATTTCCCATTTTGCGGTCAGAACAATCGAGAAGCGCAGGTTAGCCAGTTCTTCCACCATTGCGGCAAGCAGTGCGCCCTGCCTCTCCTGCGTGTACCGTGTGGCCGGGCCCTTCGAGACTGCGTCGAGCAATTCAGTGGACATGGCGATCCTCCGTCGGGGGCTCCCCCATCAAATTCATCTCTACAGATCAACGGGAAAAGGCCGTCATTTCATTCGCCGGTTATGAACCGGTCGAACCACATCGTTCTTGTGGTCTGTTCGGGTAGTGTGACTCTCTGAGGCGCCTCACGCCGTGATTTGAGTCACTCTTTTCAAATCAGAGCCCGGATCTGAATCCAGGCCCGAAATGGAACCCGAGCCCGCACATCATTGGCCATGGCGATAAATACCGTGTTTGCTTGTGAATTCGCCCCGTGTGCTCCTTGTCTGAGCAGCCCGCATTACCGTTGAACTGCGGAAGCGGCAAACCGTTCGGTCAGGAATGCACCGATCAGGTTGAGCGCTTCCGTGGAAGCGGCGAACTGCCCGACTCCACCAGGGAAGCCATGAACCATGCCTTCCCACACGTCCACACGTGCATCCACTCTCGCGGCAACTGCGCGCTCTACAAAGCGGACCGAGTCGTCGCGCAGCACTTCGTCGTCGCCCACATGCACGCGGAGCGGAGAGATGCCGGTCAGGTCGGCATGGAGAGGAGAAGCAAATGGATCCCACGCATCGTGACCGTCCAGATACGACCCCACCAATTCGGCAGCTTGAGGTTGTGTGAAGTAAGGGTCGGCCGCCGCACGTGTCCTCCAGCTTTCACCAGACAGCGAGAGGTCTGTCACGGGCGACAGCGCAACGCTGCCGACAATCGCGCCCCCTGCAGAGGCGCTATTCGTTTTCACGAAGACAAGCAGGCCAAGAGCCAGGTTTCCACCAGCCGAATCGCCGGTGACAGCAATCTTTGTGAAGCCTCTTTCCATCAGACCAAAGTAAGTCGCCCGAACGTCCTCAGCGGCAGCCGGGAATGGATGCTCCGGTGCGAGCCTGTAGTCGGGCACAAATGCCTGCACGCCTGCCTGGGCTGCGATATGGCCTGCAAGATGTCGATAAGCGTGAGCCGAGCCCCAGTTGAACCATCCACCATGAATGTGCAGCAACACTTCTCCGGGCCGTGCATTCTTCGGGCGGCACCATACGCCGGGGACCCCGCCAACATGGTCGGTTCGATAGGTCACGTCCTCGGGCGCCGCAACATGTTCCATGATGGCGTCGAAAGGAACGCGTGCCGCTGTTCCTTGCAGTCGCCCCTTGTTCGGCTCCACGATCGTTCTCATGGCGGCCATCGCAGCTGTGTCCTGGGCATTGATCGAATGGAATACTGACCAGGTTCCAATCGTGTTTCGATTCTCTTCAAGCGTCGTCTTCATGTATTCCTCCTGCGCAACTAGTCGTGCTCGGAATCGCGCATTTGCTTAACTAGACGTAAAGTAAATATAGAACGATGCAGAAATATTTCCTTTACGTTCTGGTAAGATAAGTTCGTGAGTCAGAGCCGTACTAAATCAGCGCATATTGGCAGGCCGCGCAGCGATGCAGCCGTATCTCATGCGGCCATCATGGATGCTGTCTATGAGTTGCTGCAGGAGATGCCTGCCCGCGATCTCACCATGGAAGCGGTCGCGAAGCGGGCAAACGTCGGTAAGCCGACCTTATATAAATGGTGGCCCTCAAAGGCCGCCCTGATTATGGCCATGTTCTATGAGAGGCTCGCCGGCCACTTGGAGGCCCCCGTCGCTGCAACGGCTGAAGCGGTCATTCGTACAAAGATGCGAAGGCTGATTAAGGAGTTCAACGGGCTCTTTGGGAAGGTGATGGCCGATCTGATCGCGGAAGGCCAGAGCGATCCAACTATCTTGCAGGAACTCTACGAGCGGCACATTCGTCTGCGGAGGGCATCCGCCATTGCAGACGTTGAGCGAGGGAAAGCGGCGGGGGAGTTTTCCGCCAACACAAATGCCGAGCTTCTAGTAGATGCGGTTGTCGCTCCCGTTTACTACCGGCTCCTGCTTCGCTTCGCGCCCTTAACGCAGAAGTACGGCAAAGACCTTATTGACCAGGCCTTGCTCGGAGTGCGTAAGAAATAAAGTTCCAGCCCACAATCGCCGAATTCGCCGCGTGGCCCATGTTCCGCACTTGAGACATGGAATGGCAGAATCCCAACGTGCTCGCCGCCCGACCGGGCGCTTTCGACTGCGCCTGATCCAGATTGCAGATAATTACCTTCCTCCGGTGCACAATGGAAATAGAAGATCGAGCGGAGAAACCCGGCTGATATTTCTTCGCCGCCGGAGCGGTCAAACCAGCTGCCAGGCCAAACCAACCTCCAGGCAAGGAGCGCGAACGGATGAACCACGTCACTTTGCTGATCGGGAACGCCGCTTATTCCCTTCACGGAAGCGCGCTTTTCCGTCGAAACCGTACGCAAACCGGTCTGAAACACGGTTTAGTTCATCAATTTCAGGCTAGGAAAACCGCTTATACGCCTGTATTTCAGGAAGGAAAATACGTGCTAAGTGCCTCAAATAAAAGCACTCAATCCCAAACCCACCCATCCCCCTGTAATTCGGACTCAAATTGCGGCTGTGAAACTGTGGGGCACGCTAACCAATTTAGTTTCATCTCCTTAGGCGGCTACCCCTCACAGAAACACAATAAGTGGTGATTCTGTGAAACTGTGAGGATCCCCGCAACGATCTGAAAAAAAAAGCATTACACACCAAAACTTATATGTGTGTTAAATATTGCGATCCTGTGAAACTGTGCTGCTGGCCCTACAACTGAATCTTCACCGGCCACGTCTTCCAGATATCCGCGCAGTAATCCCGAATCGACCGGTCCGACGAGAACTTCCCAATTCGCGCTACATTCAGAATCGACATCCGCGTCCACTCCTCTGGATTCTTATACGCAAGGCTCACGCGGTCCTGGCAGTCGATGTACGCCTGGTAGTCAGCAAGCAGCATGTAGTCATCGCTGTTAAGCAGGGAACTTACCAGAGGCTCGAAAAGACTCTTGTCTCCATGAGAGAATTCGCCGTTCGACAGCGCATCCAACACTTCCCGCAACTCGGCATTCGATTCGTAAACTCCGCGAGGATGGTAGCCCTCGCGTTTTTGCTGCTCTACCTCAGGCGTCGTCAGCCCGAAGAGGAAGAAATTCTCCGCGCCCACTTCTTCGCGAATCTCAATATTCGCTCCATCCAGAGTGCCGATAGTCAGCGCGCCGTTCATGGCAAACTTCATGTTGCCGGTCCCCGATGCTTCCTTGCCGGCCAGCGAAATCTGCTCGCTCAGGTCGGCAGCCGGGTACACGCGATGCCCGAGTCTCACGCTGAAATCAGGCAGAAAGACCACCTTCAGCCTTCCCCGCACCAGCGGATCTGCATTCACGACTTCTCCCACCGAGTGAATCAGCTTGATGATCAGCTTTGCCATCCGATACCCAGGTGCGGCCTTCCCTCCGAACAGGAAGGTGCGCGGCACCACGTCCGCGGACGGAGCTCGATGGATGCGTTTCAATAGGGTGATGATATGCAGAACCTGCAGGTGCTGCCGCTTGTACTCATGCAGCCGCTTGGCCAGCACATCGAACATTGAAGCTGGATCGACGGTGATTCCGAGCCGATTTTCGATGTACTCCGCAAGACGTTCCTTGTTTTGGAGTTTGATGGTTCTCCATTGCTCGTGTAATTCGCGGTCGTCTGCTGACGGTTCCAGGCGGCGCAGTTTTTCGAGGTCATGGATCCACCCTGCGCCCAGTCGCGTCGTCAGCAGTTGGGTGAGGCCAGGATTTGCAAGAACCATCCAGCGCCGCGGCGTTACACCATTGGTCTTGTTTGAAAACTTCTCCGGCGTTAACTCGTAGAAGTCGCGCAGTACATGAGTTTTCAGCAGTTCTGTATGTAACTCCGCCACGCCATTAATTGCGTGGCTGCCCAGCGAGGCAAGATGCGCCATACGCACATATTTTTCCCCGCTTTCATCGATGAGCGACAGTCTGCGAGCGCGCTCCTCGTCCCCAGGAAACTTGTGTCTTACGTTTTCGAGATGCCGCCGGTTGATCTCGTCCACAATTTCCAGATGCCGCGGCAACAGCGAGCCGAACAGGCCTCGCGGCCACTGCTCAAGCGCCTCCGGCAGTAGCGTGTGGTTGGTGTAGGAGAGCGTATGTTGCGTCGTGTACCAGGCGCTTTCCCATTCCATTCCTTGCTCATCCACCAACAGCCGCATCAGTTCCGCTACTGAAATAGCCGGGTGCGTGTCGTTCATCTGGATAGCGAAATTGCGGTGCAAATCGGACAACGGACGATTTGCATGAAGCTGGATTTTCACAATGTGCTGCAGGCTGCAGGAGACGAAGAAGAACTGTTGCTCCAGCCTCAACTGTTTGCCCTGAAACCCTTCGTCGTTGGGATAGAGGATCTTCGAGATGTTCTCCGATTCCACCTTCTCCGCCACTGCGCCAAAGAAGTCTCCAGTGTTGAATACGCTGAAGTCGAAGCTCTCCACGGCTTGCGCAGACCAAAGACGCATAGTGTTCGCGGTGTTGGTCTTGTAGCCCAGAATGGGTGTGTCGTGCGGAATCCCGTTAACAAGTTTTCCCGGAATCCACATCACCCGCAGGCGTCCGTTGGCATCGGTATGTCTTTCCGTGTGTCCGCCGAATTTCACCTCGAAGGCGTCTTCCGGTCGTTCCAGCGCCCATGGGTTGCCCAGCCGCAGCCATTTGTCGGTTGTCTCCACCTGCCAACCGTCGCGGATTTGCTGGTCGAAGATGCCATACTCGTAGCGAATTCCATAACCGATCGCCGGAACGTCCAGCGTGGCTAATGAATCCATAAAGCACGATGCCAGTCGCCCTAGCCCACCATTGCCTAGCCCCGGCTCTTCTTCCTGTTCGATGAGCGTATTCAGATCCAACCCCAGTTGACGCATGGCCTGATCAGCTTCGTCATAGATGCCAAGATTGATTAGATTGTTTGCGAGATGCGGCCCGGTGAGAAACTCCGCCGATAGGTAGCACACCACCCGCACATCCTGTGCCTGGTAATTTTTCACCGTAGAAATCCAACGCTCCACGAGCCGGTCGCGCACGGTGTGCGCCAATGCCATGTAACGATCGTTTACAGTAGCCCGTTCCATCGACCTGCCCTGCACGAAAAACAGGTTATCCAGGAACGAGTGCGCCAGAGCGTCTGCGGTCATAGCGGTTTTCAGGTCTTTCACTGAGCTCAACTGCGGCAGAACTGAGACTGGAACTTCGGACATCGAGTACCTCGCTTCCGGTTTGAGACACAAGTCTTTCGTGCCTGAACCGGTGCCACAACGATACGTCCGCCAGAAGAGAAGCGCGATGAAAAAACCACCAAAAGCGGGGAACCGTTCCATGAATGGCTTATTCAGGAATGGTCAAATCATTTTGAACCGGCTATTTGGTTCAGGACAATTCACTTGTAAGGCAATACGTCGCGTTGCTCACTTTGCGTGCAGAACCCCGGTGTGCTCAAATACCGGGCATGGATCGCAGGACCTTTCTCAAGTGCTCAGTTCTTGCGTCGGGCGTCGCCGTGAGTGCGCCACTCGGCTTCGCAGAACCCTCCGCCACTTCGCTTCGACTTACTCTCAATCCTCGCAAACCTGGTTATCCAATCCCGGCAGATTTCACCGGCCTCAGCTATGAAAGCTCTCAACTCGCCGATCCGCAGTTCTTCTCGCCTTCCAACACGGAACTGGCCGGATTCATTCGTAGACTCGGCCCTTCCGGTGTGCTTCGTATCGGGGGAAACACGAGCGAATACTGCTACTGGACTCCAGATCACACCCCCACGCAGGATGCCGACTCCAGAAACCGCGATGCCGCAACCGTGCTCGAACAAGCCATCGGCCCCGATACCGGTAAGGGGCCGGCGACTCAACGCAAAATCACTCCTCTTGCGGTCCGCAATCTGCGCGGTTTCATCGACGCAACCGGCTGGAAACTCATCTACGGCCTGAATATGGGTACAGGAACCGCTGAGGCCGCCGCCGACGAGGCGGATTACGTGATGAAGATCATGGGCGAAAAGCTGATCGCCTTTCAGCTTTGCAACGAACCCGATCTCTTTTACCGAAACGGAATCCGCAAGTCCGACTATGACTTTGCCCAGTTCGCCGCCGAGTGGCTTCATTTTTATGAAGTGATTCGGAAGCGCGTACCGAACGCGCCCTTCGCCGGACCGGACACGGCATTCAACAACGAGTGGCTGGTGCCCTTCGCCAAACGCTTCAGCTCGCAGGCCGCATTTCTCTCGCAGCACTACTACGCGGAGGGCCCGCCCACCGATCCTTCCATGACCATCGAACGCCTGCTGCGCCCCAACCCGAAGCTGGTGCAGGAGTTCGAAGGGATGACTCAAACCCGGCAGGACTCGAAGCTGCCCTTTCGCCTTACGGAGACCAATTCCTGTTATCAAGCGGGCAAACAGGGTGTCAGCGACACATTCGCGTCCGCTTTGTGGGGAGCCGACCTCATGTACCAGCTTGCCAGCGTAGGCGGGATCGGAATCAACTTTCACGGCGGCGGTTACGGCTGGTATACCCCGATAGCCGGAACAGCACTTAACGGTTTCGTGGCCAGGCCCATCTTCTACGGCATGCTGCTTTTTGCCGAGGCTGGCCCTGGCTACCTCGTCGAATCCAGCGTCGACAACCCTCAGGACGCTCCGTTGCTAACGGCATATGGACTCAGCAGCGGCTCGGGCTCAGTAAAGGCGGTTGTTTTCAACAAGGATGCGGATCGAGCTGTTCGAATTACCGTCGATCCCGGAGCCAAGATCACGAAGGCAAGCGCACTGCGTCTCTCTGCGCCTCGCCTGAACGACACAACGGATGTGACCTTGGGTACAAATCCAGTCGGCGCCAGCGGCGCTTGGTCCGGCGCATACGAGGCGTTGCCGATCAAAGATGGTGTAGTCGTGGTCGATCTCCCGCGCGCGAGCGCAGCACTGATCGCGTTCGGCTGAGTCAGACAATGTCATTCTGTCGAAGGGACCGACGCTAAGCTCTAGGTGGAATAGTCCGCGTTGATGTGCACGTATTCCACCGTCAAGTCAGTCGTCCAGAAGACACATGAACCTGTGCCCTGGTGAAGCTGGATCGCGATGGAAAACTCCGGCTGCACAATATAAGCGTGCGCAGCGGACTCATCGAATTCCGGCGCGCGTCCGCCGTCACGGCAGATTGGCAGACCCCCAAAGTCAATATCGATACGATTCGGGTCAATCTGCGCGCCCGAGTAACCGATGGCCGCTACCAATCGGCCCCAGTTGGGATCGGCGCCGGCCCAGGCGGTCTTAACCAGCGGGGAATGTGCAATCGCTTTGGCGATCTTGAGTGCTTCTGCGTCCGTTGCCGCTCCTCCGATTCGCAATTCCACCACATGTGTAATCCCTTCGCCATCGGCCACAATCTGGCGCGCCAGCGAAGTACACACCTGCGCCAGGGCCGCTGAGAACCCCGCGCTATCAGCCCCAATGGTTGCGCCACTCGCTCCGGATGCCAGCAGCAGAACCGTGTCGTTGGTTGAAGTGTCCCCATCTACCGAGATGCGATTGAAGCTCACCTCGATGGCCTTGCCAAGGTACTCGTTAAGCACCGCTGGCTCGATCAGCGCATCGGTCATCACGTAGACCAGCATGGTGGCGTGCGGAACAAGCTGTGGATGGATCATTCCGGAACCCTTGCACAGCGCGGCAATGCGAACTTCACGCATCATTCCATCCGGTCCTTCAACGTCCAGCCGCGCGAACGATGTCTTCTCCACTGTATCGGTAGTCAGAATCGCCTGCGCTACTTGGTGAAAGTGGTCGACTTCAGGGCCGATCCTGGCAACCAATGCCGGCAGCGCGGCAATCAGTTTTTCCACCGGGAGAGGAACCCCGATGATCCCGGTCGACGACGGAAACACGTGCTCCGGTGGGCAACCAAGGAGCTCGGCGGCAGCCGCGCACGTGGCGCGTGCAGCAGCCAGCCCAGGCTCGCCCGCGGCGCAGTTGGCGTTCCCCGCGTTGATGGCCACTACGCGGACCTTGCCGCTGCTGGCGCTGAGGTTCTCGTTGTCGACGATCAGCGGTGCGGCGATGACTTGGTTAGCGGTAAAGGCGGCGGCAGCGCTGGCTGGAGCGTCGGCAACAATCAACGCGAAGTCGGTTCGGCCGCTCTTCTTGAGCCCGGCCTTGGTCGCACCGAATCGGAAGCCGCTTGGAATGAGGAATTGGGATGTATCGGACATGGTGGTTGACCCATTTAATCTAGCAGGTTGGGGGTGGGATGAAAGCTAGCGGCGCTGACTCAATCGATATTGCGGACCAGAGTGAATTTCTCGAACTGCACAATGTAAATGTAGCGCGCGGCGAGCGTGTTGTTTTGCACGATGTGGATCTAGCCGTCAGAACCGGCGAGCACGTGGCGATTCTAGGGCCCAATGGCTGCGGCAAATCCACGCTCATTATGGCCATCACCTGCCAAGTCTACCCAATCGTGCGTCCGGGAATGGTAGTTCGCATCTTCGGCCGCGAGCGTTGGGATCTGACTCAATTGCGTCGCCACTTTGGCGTCGTAGCAGCGGAACTGCCTGGCGAGCGAACAGCCGTCACCACAGGCATCAATGCTGTGATTGCCGGCTTTTTCTCGGCCTCCACACTGTGGCCTAATCTGCATGTCACCCAGGAAATGCGAGATTGCGCCCTCGAGGCACTTGAGCGCATTGAAGCTACGCACCTTGCCGGCCAGCTGGTGGGCGAAATGTCTGCAGGTGAAAAGCGCCGCATTCTGATTGCGCGCGCCCTAGTTCATCGCCCGCGCCAGTTGCTCCTCGACGAGCCCTCCAACGCCCTCGATCTGGCAGCTCAACGCGAACTACGCGACACGTTGCGGGGTCTGGCACGCGAGGGTACGGGCCTAGTCCTGGTGACGCATCACCTCGGCGATATTCTGCCGGAGATTGATCGGATCATTCTCATGCGCGGCGGCAGCATTGTCGGAGATGGCCCGCGTGAAGAATTGTTGACCGAGGCACGGCTCACTGAGTTATTCAGCGCGCCGGTTCGCATCGGCCGAGATGAAGAGTGGCTGCATAGTTGGTGAGAGCGTGAATGGGAGCCGCGAGACAGGACTCAACCGTATCTGCGCTATGGTATGATTCCCTCGCTATTCGTCAACAAGCATCTTGCACCGCCTTACAGCAGTTCCCCGGCAGTATTTCGCAACACGACTTCTCACTCAGAGGGTTCAGGAGCTATCGAAATGAACTTGCCCGCGATCTCCCTCATCCTGCAGAGGATTTCTTATTTGGCTCTGGCTGCGCTGTGCATTCTGCCGGGTACCCACTCACACACACAATCGCTCGACTCACATCATCCTGCACCGCTGCAACCGGGCGACAACAACGGCACGGTCGATAACTTTGTCGGTGCCAATTACTTCTATCTCACAGGCGGTCCAGGTTCGGTCACCGTTGTCGTCAGCTACAAATCAATGGGTTTGCTGGGCAACGCGCAGCGTTCATCCCTCAACATCGAGTTGACTGACGACAAGCACTCATGGGTAGAAAAGAGAACGATCTCGTCGCTGCAGCAGTCGAGCTCCACCAAAATGGTTGGCAATCTCAAGGTTCCTACCCGCATGATTCTCTCCGTCATCCCGCCCAGCGGCGGCTTGGTGCGTATGGGCGGCGACTATGTAGTCAGTGCCTCCGGAGCGGTCAAGTTCGACCCGCCATTGAATCCGACTGAACTGATCGTCGGTACATACACGCCCATGTCCATCCATGACAATGAGGACGCGGCGGCAAAGTTTGAGCCCAACGGCATGCTCGAGTTTGCCAGCGGAACCACCGGCCGCTGGAAGCTGTTCGATGCCGCAAGCCGCATGTACACCGTGACCTACGCCAGCACGCGCCTAAGCCTCAAACTGGTTCCCGGCCGCGGTCTGGTCGACGCGCACGATCCCACCATCATTGTTTTCCAAAGGACGCACTGACGAGCGCTGAACAGAATCCGACTTGACGCCGTGAGCCGCAGGCGTTAATTTGGGCTTACACGGGAAAGGAGGTTGATCCAGCTGATGCAAATTGACAGTTCCAGTTGTTTCGCACGTGAGGTGACTGAGGCCTAGGGCATCGCGCCCCAGACCCCTTGTTAGCCCCAGCGGAAAGAGTATCAACCGCCGGGCCAATGGCACTCGCGGCAGCGCGATGGCCTTAGTCCAATCCCAACAGTTTACCGACGAAGAATCCCCGCATAAACAGCGGGGATTCTTCTTTGTCCCTGATTTTTGTGCTAATTCTGTGCTACCGCTGCCTTTCAAGTTCACCGGAGGCATGGCAATCATGAGCCCGCCCGTTGTTACAATCTTTGCCCAGCACTCCGCCCTAGAAGGCAAAGCCTGCAAGTATGCGGATGACGAATACTCCCGCCGTTGCAATTGCCGGAAACACTTCCGCTGGACTCATAACGGCACCCAATACCGCCGCAAGGCAGGGACGCGCTCCTGGGAGGAAGCCGAGGAAATCAAGCGCCAGCTCCAGGACGAATTGGCCGGACGCACGCTCGAAGTGAGGCCGGAGGATAACGTCCGTCCCGTCTGGGAAGCTGCTGACCTCTTCATCACGGATAAGAAGGTCCAAGGTGTGTCGGGCGGCGTGCTGTCCCGCTACAAAAGTGAATTGGGCCGTTTCCAAGCGTATTGCGAGAAAGAGAACGCCTTTACGGTCGCACGGATCACGCGGGAGCTGCTCACGGGGTACGCGGCAACGTGGGAAGAGTGCGGCTAGATCAAGTGAAAACGATGCCTTACTCTCGATCGGGATTCTATTCCAGCTTCGCGTTCTCTGCCTTTGCTTGCATCAGGATAGGGATATCCGAATCTGCGTCTTTCCAGAGCATTAGAAAATCTCTGTAGGCAGCGAGCGCACGGATGCGGGCAGCGTCGGCATTGGCTCCTTTCGAGGTTCTGTACTGGAGGGCATTGGCGCGAGCTACTCCCAAATGCGCTAATGCTCCGGTCCAACTGTTCACGACAAGGCCGCTGTGATCGATGATCTTCTGAAACTCAGCGGCTGCTGCGGCACCTTGTCCGGCTGCCAAGTACGCCTCACCGCGTACATATAGCCAGTAGAGACCGGTGGTGGTGCCAAACGGGAGAGTGCCAAATTCGATAGAAGATGTCGGTGGAAACGCCTCCAGGGCTTCATCCGGGTTGTTTTTGACTAGCGCCAGCTGTGCTTGAATTGCAGGCAGCCAGAGCGATTGCATCTGAGTGTCGAGAGGGAATCGCTTCTCCAGGTCTTCGGCAATGGCCTTGGTGCGCGGTGCATCACCTGCGAGTGCGAATGCAAGTGCGGCCTCGGCCTCGGCCCCCTGACTCTGAGGAGCCACCTTCAAAGCTTGTGCAGCTACCTTCAAGGCTTCGGCGCGATAGCCGTATGCCGCTTGTTGCAGGGCAGAATTCGAGAGGTCAGTGGCTGCATTCTCTTTGTTATCGGTTCGGAGCGCCGAGTCCGCCGCGCGCTTGGCCAGATCCCGTGCTTCGCGAAGATGTCCGCCGTATGCCTGCGTATCCGACGCGAGAGAAAGTCCATAGCTTTCGTATTCGGGCTTGCTCGCGAACCACTGTAGCTGCTTCACCATCTCTTTGGAGTCCGCCCGGAAAAAAGCCAGGGCATAGAGATTCTCACGCAAATAGACACTATCCGCTTTTCGCTGTTGCGCCTCGTTAATGTCATGCATTGCCTCGTCGAAGCGCTGCAATGCAAGATCGAAACTGCTCAGCTGCGTGTACCAGAATCCATTTTCCGGATCGAGCCGGCTTGCTTGTTTCGAGGTTTCAGCGCCCTTTTCATACTCCCCCTGCGAAGCATATGTAGCGCTCAGATCTTCATACGCGGGTGTCAAACGGGGGTAGATTTCAATCCCTTCCCTGAACGTTTCGGCGGCCTTATCCAATTGTCCGGTTACAAATGAATAGTAGTCGGCGGCAATCGTCACCTTCTCGGGTTCACTCGCTCGCTCTCGCAGTTGAAATGCCTTGGTCAAGTATTGACCGCCCCGATCCGTCTCACCGAGAGTAAGGTAGATGCCACTCAATGCCCTATATCCCATTGCAAAGTTAGGATCGAGGTCAACCGCACGCTGGAAATAGGGCAGAGCAGCGGCTTCGCCACTCTGGTTTCGAATATGACCGCCCAAGGTCAGGGCCTTTAAAGCTTCGAGCGAGGATGTAGTGGCCTGAGCAAGCGGGGCATCGAAACTGCGCACGGTGGCGAGCGATTCGCCAAGTTGGCGGCGAAGCCCGGACGCAGCTCCACCGAGCGCATCCAGCACTTTCTCCTTACTTGCCGCCGTGGTTTGCACCTGCGCTAGTGTGTCCCCGCTCTGGCAATTCGTTGCCTTCAATTCCAGCACGTATTCGCTGCCCAAGTTGCCAATCGATCCGGTAACGTAAGCTTTGCTGCCTGCTCGCAGGCAAAGCTCTCGAGCCACGTTGGGAACGAGCTTGGTTTCGGCTGGACGGGACATTAGTTGCAAAGTTGTGCCGACATCGCTCTCCGGGAGCAGGTTGATGTAGGGGGACTGCTGCAGGGAAACCGCGAGCGCCGTATTTAAGGTGTCGTCGAAGATCGCATCTCCGGTGTGGTTGGAAAACTCGCACAGGACGATGGTGTCCTTATCCGTGAGCTTGGGCACGCGGTGGGAATAGAAATAGCCACCCGCCGACAACACCAGCACCAGGACAGTCGCGGCAATTGCGACCAGCCTCCAGTGCCGCCCAGCTTTCCGTGTAGATGTCGGGGCTGTCCCCGGCATCGGGGTCGCGGAGGAATCCAATGTGCCGTTCGGCACGAATGTGGAAGAGGAGACCGGCGGTGATGGTTGCTTCAGGCACTCCTCAAGAGAAGTATCCGAAACTGGCGGCATTGCAGGTGTCGGCGAACTCCCGTTCGGACTGGCGCTTTCGGCCGGACTTTCCGTTGCCGCTTCGAAGCTGGCGTTGATCGTGTCAACTCTTGCAATGAATCGATATCCACGTCCACGTACAGTCTCTATGTAACGTGGCGATTGAGGATCGTCTCCCAGTGTCTCGCGCAGCTTGCTCATCGCCGCATTCAGACCTTCTTCGAAATCGACGAACGTGTCTTCCGGCCAGAGTTTTTCGTGCAACTCAGAACGCGTCACCGTCTCCCCGGGCCGTTCAGCCAACGCGAATAGCAGGCTACGAGGCTTTTCCTGCAGCCGAATGCGGCGGCCATTTCTGCTTAGATCTCCGGAGCGGAGGTCCAATGCATATGGTCCAAAACGATAACCGGTTCTCACGGACGAAGAAGCCGAAGACGTAACCATAATCGTGCTGAATGGGTGCGGAATGCCAAACCCAAACGGTGTGCTGAGTCTGGATTGAATCACGATAGCACGGATCCCGCACAAATCGCACGGGTTTTGTCTACTTAGTCCACCAGAATCAAAGGCTTAGTTGGCCAGAAAGAATTCAGACAGAAATCAGATTTCGTCCATTGATCCTGGGCTAAGCTGCCCTTACCTTGCAACCAGTCGGAAACAGTTACTACAGCCCGCTGCAAGTCTTCCCATGGGAGCGTCAATCATGCAGGTTCTTCTCGAGAGTGCATTTGCCCGCCGCGGGTTCTCTGCCCGGTTGAGCAGTCTCGCCGCGACCGTCCTCGGCCTGTCGCTCATCCTGTGCGGCCAGCCTGCCTCCGCGTACGGCCAAACTGCACCGGCATCCCCGAGTTCGGCCAAGGTGAAAGGCGGCCCAATTCCTCCCGCCGAGAGTTCGGCGGTACATCTGCAGGCGACTGGTGCAGACTCAAGGATGCCTTCGTCCGCGGATGCCGCCGCAAGGACGGCTCCGAAGGGGGTCAATCAAGGCATCCTGGTGAGCGGCTATTGGAAGATCGATGTGCGCAACCCGGACGGTTCGCTGGTTAAGCACGTTGAGTTTGAGAATGCGTTGACAAGTGACGCAATTAATTATTGGCTACCGTGGGCGCTCCTCGCACAGGGACCTCAGCCCGGAATCGATGGGCATATTGCGGGCGTCGACCAACCTGCCGTTGGTATCAACACACCTCTCGATTTAGAAGCTCCGATATTTTACTTTCCGATTTTCAATGCGGGACCGTGCG
The DNA here is from genome assembly GCA_049521035.1 of Occallatibacter sp. GTDB lineage: Bacteria > Acidobacteriota > Terriglobia > Terriglobales > Acidobacteriaceae > Telmatobacter. The sequence goes on from JBEKPF010000043.1 coordinate 48,357, forward strand.
GCGGACTTGGATGTCTGTTAGCCGTTAAAGGATCAGCGGCCGATAACAATTGCCAAAATATTGCTGGGATTGGCAGTCCTAATTGCCTCGAAACGCTCGCTGTGTCTCAACAACAACACTTAGCCGTTACGGTGCTGCAAGGTTCGTTCGTCTCCTCCGGCGGTACCATAACTGACGTCGAGACTTACATCACCTTCTGTGTTACCTCCAGCTCTTGCGACGTACCATCCGGTTCGACCGTTGGCAGCAACCTCATCCAGGCTAACGTTAACGATTTCACCAGCTACACGTTGCCCACCCCCGTGCAAGTAGCCGCCGGGCAGTCCGTCAACATCAGCGTAACGATCTCGTTCGGTAGTGGTAGTCCAGCCTCCGCCAGTACAGCCGCCGTGCCCGTCCATCGTGCGACTCCCCTCGTTGCAAGTCCATCCTCAACAGTCAGCAGGCCCTGATCTCCGTTGTCGAACACTGAGCGAAAGGGAGAGCCTGCGATGATGTCAACGATTGCAACTCGACTACGCGAAGGGCGCGGCCTGGCCCTGTCCTTGCTTGCGCTCATGCCCCTGCTCTTCACGGGCGGGGCGGCAAATGCACAGGCGGTCTATCCTCCGAACACAGTTTTTGCAGCAGGCACGGTCTATCCCAGCGCCAATATCAAGTCCGGAAGCATGGCGGGCGGGTACTTCGGCAACGGCAGCGGAAAGATCTTCGATCTGGCTGTGACCAACTCGACCGGCGTGGGTTGGGTCCTCTCTGTCTTTCCAGGTAATGGCGACGGCACGTTTGCTGCAGCGCAGAACTACAGCCTGACCACGGCAGGCTGGGGAAGTATTCATGACGGCCTGAATCTAGTATTCACCGGGCCGCTCATGAGCCCAAGCAGCGTAGACCTTGTCGTGACTGACGACACCGACAATGTCTTCGTGATTCCCGGGAACGGCGACGGCACTTTCGGAGCGCCGATCGCACTGAACCAGACGGCGTACACGCTCAGCGTCTTCCCCGACCCCGGCGGAAGCGGTTTGCTCGACCTGGCCACTTCGTACTCTGCATACAATTCCACGACCTTCGTCTCCACCTACACCGTTTCAGTGCTGACCAACCAGGGCGGGGGCAGCTTTACCGCCCAGAAGATTCTGAACAACTCGAGTTATGCCGTGGGCGAGGTTGACTACCTCGGAGTGGCGGGCGCGCCCATGCTGATGATCGCAGGCGCGAATCCCGATGAAATCTCCGGCGCCACCGGCGGGGCCATGACGTCCACGTTCGCGAACGGCACTTGGAGCACGCCTGCAACTTTCAACCTGAACCTGCCTTCCGGCTTCACCGTCATCTCCAATGTGACCCCCTTTACGCTGAATGGGAACATCGGTTTTGCTGCCATGTCGAGCGGCTGGCTCTATGCGTGGCTTGGCGACGGCAACGGCACATTTCAGATACAGAACGGTGTGAGCTGGTTCGACGGCAACAACACTGTTCAACTCGGCTCCGCTGATCTGAATGGCGATGGGATTCCAGATCTCGTGGCGCTGGGCGGAGGCACGTTCAGCACTGCGCAAACCGTCCTTCCCCTCTACGGCAATTCGATGGGCAATTTTTCTCTCGAGTTTGAGACCGGCCCAGGTGTGTACGGGGCACAATTCACAATTGGCGATACAAACGGAGATGGGCATCCTGACATCATTCTGATGGAGCCGAACCAAGGACTCACAATCTTGTTGAACCAGGGAGACGGCACGTTCCCTCACCCCTCGACATCTACGCCCAATCAGGAGCCCACCGTACCGGCGGGCAGCGGGTCGGTGACCCCATTCCCGCTCGCCATGGCTACCGCGGACCTGAACGGCGATCAACTGGACGACGTGGTGGTCGTGGAGGGATTGAATCCGAACACCAGGGTGACCACGAATTCCGTTGACGTGTTCACGAACCGCGGAAGCGGCGCACTCAAGGAGCTCGAATCCTATACAGTGGGCACGAATCCGGTGGCCATTGCCATTGCGCCGGTTAACGGGGAGCAGAGCCTGTTTGTCGCAAACAGTGGCGATGCAAACATCGGATTTCTGCAGGGCAATGGCGATGGCACCTTCCAGGATCAGGTGACCTTCACAGGCGGCGACCTTAGTTCATCTGGCGCATTGCCCGAACTGGTGGTGGCGGGAACCATTGACGCCAGCGGATTTCCAGGAGTGGCAGTTGCAGACAACAACGGCAATGTCATTGTCTTTACTTACTCCAGTGCGAGCAGCACCTGGAGCACGAAGGCAACCTACAGCGTCGGCTCCGTCAACGGGCTGGCGCTGGCGGATTTGAATGGCGACGGCTACGCCGATATCATTGCCTCCATATCTCCCACCTGCGGATATAGCCCGACCGGGAACCCTACCCTCAACAACGCCAGCCTGTCTATCCTTCCCGCCAACGGGGACGGCACCTTCGGGAGCCCCGTGACCATCCCCTCAAGCCTTCAAAACTGGAACCCCGGCAAGGTTGTTGTCGGGTCTCTCACCGGGCAGAGTAATCCGGATGTAATTGTCTTGCCCAACCCGGCAGCTGTGTGTGGCGTTGCCGCGAGCCAGATACCGAATAGCATTGCAATCTTCAGTGGAGCATCCACCGGCAGCGTTGCAGAAACAGATGTCGCATCGCCGCTCAGCGCCAGCATGTTCCAATACCAATCGTCGGGCAATCCGCCTTACGGTGCGGTGGCCGACGTCAACGGCGACGGCGCCAACGATTTGATTGTGGCAGAAGGCGGGCTGGTTGCTGTATTGCCAGGAACGAATTCCACGAGCTTTGGAACCCCTTCGGTCCAGATCGCCTCATCGGATACCGAGGGATTCGCAAGTGGTGCGTTCTTCACCACAGGAACCACTTCCAGCGGCCACGATGTGGTCAATGTGAGCACCCTCGGCGTAACCGCGCTGGAGCCGCTCTTCGAGACCGGCCTCAGCGTTCCGCTTCAAATCGGTCCAGCCAGCTTGCCGGCTGCCACTGCCAGCATTGCCTACACACAAACCTTCACAGCCACCGGCGGCAGCGGCGGATACACGTTTACCGAAAGTGGGACTTTGCCCGCCGGTATTACTTTCAGCGGCGCAACGATTTCAGGCACCCCAACCAAGGCTGGGAGTTTTCCGGTCACGATCATGGTCGCCGATTCCTCCGGCACCAAGGCGACAGCAAACTATACGCTCGTCGTCAATTGTCCGACGTTGACCATGACGCCTGCCGCAGGCAACCTGCCCCCTGCCAGCATTGGCCTCCCCTATGAACAGGCATTCACAGTACAAGGGAATACGACGGGAGCATTCGGTTGGACCATCACAGGCAATTTACCGATTGGACTTAGCTTCAACGGCGGCAGCGAAACCGTGACTACGGTGGTAGGCACAACGCAGGCGCTCGCTGCTCTCTATACGTTCGGCTTGACCGTCACTGACAGTGCCGGCTGCTCTGTTTCAAACAGTTATGAACTCAATGTTGATAATCCGCTCGCGGTGGTTGTGTCCCCGAGTCCGTTGCCAATGGCAACAGCCGGACAAACGTACTCGGCGCAATTTACCGCGAGTGGCGGAACCGCCCCCTACACCTATTTGGGGCTGAATGCACCCCCTGGCCTCATCGTAAACACGCAGAGCGGCGCACTTTCAGGTACGCCCACGCAAAGCGGCTCCTACAAAATGACCGTCGTGGCCACAGATTCGCAGGGTGTGCAAGGGCTCATCAACGCAGCACTCAGCGTGCAAGGAAGCAACCTTCAGATTAATCCGGCGACCTTGCCGGCCGCGGCAATCAACTCCGTGTATTCTCAGACCTTCACGGCAGTCAACGGCAGCGGCGGATATACTTTTGCCGAAACCGGCGCTCTGCCCGCGGGTATCACCTTCAACGGAACCACCCTCTCGGGTACGGCGAGCAAGGCCGGTAATTTCCCCATCACGATCACAGCCACCGATTCCTCGGGGGACAAGGGGATTGCGAACTATACATTCATCGTCAATTGCCCTTCGCTTACCATCTCACCGGCTCCTGAAACGCTGCCTCCTGCAACCATCGGTCTGATTTACGATGTCGGATTTTCGGTGACGGGGGCAACTGGAACCTTCACCTGGACGACGACAGGCAGCATCCCGGCCGGGCTCACATTCAGCGGCGGTAGTTCCGCAAGCGCAACGCTGGCAGGCAAAGCACAATTGCCCATAGGTCTCAGTTCTTTCGCACTCGCTGTCACGGATAGCGCTAATTGCTCGGTTGAGAACAACTATCTTCTCGATGTTGATAGCCCTCTCTCTGTTGGACCGACGACTCTCCCTGCGGCTACGGTTGGCCAAGCTTACACGGCGAATATTACAGCCAGCGGCGGAACCGGGCCATACACCTACTTCACTTTAAGCACGCCGCCCGGCCTCACCCTGAATGCTCAGACCGGCGCTCTCGCCGGTACGCCCACGCAGAGCGGCAGCTACAGCATTACCGTTGTAGCGACGGATTCGATTGGAGTCTGATGCGGAGTCGATCCTGGTCACAGACACAGTGACGGTGACGCCTCTGACCTCGACGAGCGTCGTATTGACCGGTCCTTCCAGCGCTGCCCTGGGACAAAGTGTGACCTTCACGGCAACGGTCTCGCATAGCGGCAGCGGCACCCCCACTGGAGAAGTCACTTTCTCAGACGGCACCTCGGTGCTGACCACGGTCCCCACCAACAGTTCCGGCGTGGCGACCTATTCCACTAGCACGCTCTCGGTCGGCCAGCACAGCATCTCCGCAGTCTACGGGGGAGACAGCAACTTCTCCGCTTCGCAGTCTGCCACGCTCTTCCTGGTTGTTCAAGCCCCCACCACTACAACGCTCGCCATTTCGCCCTCGCCTGCCTCTGCCGGCCAGCCGGTCACCTTTACCGCAACTGTCGCATCGCTGGCCGCGGGCACTCCAAGCGGCAGCGTTACCTTCCAATGCCTGAACTACGCTCCAGACCAGTCAATTGTCTCCGCGGCAGTTTCTCTCAACAATGGCATAGCCACCTGGACTACCAGCACCCTGCCCGCGCTCGACTACAACAGCTGCTTCACGGCAATCTACAGTGGCGACCAAGACTTCCTTTCATCTGCCTCGGTAGATGAGAGCTTGACAGTAGCTGACTTCGCAATGAGCTTCTCGATTCCGTTGCATTTGACCTTGAACCCCGGACAAAGCTCCACCTTCACCATGACCGTGACGCCGAACAACGGAGCCTACTACGGTACAGTCGCATTTTCCGCAACCGGGCTCCCGCAAGGAGCTACAGTAACCTTCAATCCGGCCGTTGTAACGCCAGGAAGCAGCCCGGTAACAGTGGATGTCACAATCACAGCGCCATCGCTTTCCAATCAGGCTCTGCTTCCAGCCCGCCCACGGAGAGGCTCTCCAATCCTGCTCGCCTTGTTGCTGCCGTTGCTGGGGCTCCGTAAGGTGCGGCGCAAACTCTTGCGCGGCAGTTCGCTCTTGTTGCTTGCGTTGTTCTCTCTGGTTGCAACCGGCGGATTGGTCGCATGCAGCCGATCCGGCTTCTTCAGTCAACCTTCCAAGACATATGCGGTTGCCATTACAGGCACAAGCGGCACGACGCAGCACACTACCGCAATAAATTTGACAGTCGAGTAGGAGAAGCCACCAGATCACGAATCGCCGTCGCGATCGCCGAAATAGCATGACCTGCGCTCGGTGCGCACGCTCGGACCATCTCAGCCACTCAGTTCATGCCCCTCGAATTAACTCTTACCTACAGCACGGATCGATCGAACGGATTGGTAGGCGGATGCTTCTGGAAGAACGGCGTAAAAGCGGAGGCCGATGCAACTTTTTCGAGGAGTTTAAGTGTCGAGGCCAAAGTGCCCCGTCAGCATACAGCGAACATCGACACGGCAAAAGAACGAACTAGACCTTGCGGGTTCCGGACCTCAGCACTCGTCAGTTATGTAGAAGCAAACACTTCTGATTCGGCGCCGGCAAATGCTCCAGCGTTCACTGGCTTCCAATTGGGAGACATTTCACATGGACGAATAGTCGGCTGGGAGGGGTGGACGGATACTGGTAAACGGTCGCCTGGAGGGTTGCGAATTGTGCGAAATGTTGGCATGGGCGGTTGCACTTCTTTGAGGGGTTAACTTTGTGGGCCTGCCGCACTTGCGATTTGGAACCTGGAAAGGTGCCGAAATAAGCGAAAGGGTTGCTGAGAATTGAACCGTGTTTTTGTGGAAGATGCTTAGATGGCACATAGAACCGACGTAAGGTTATGAAAGCGTGTCGTTTTTACGGGTTTGTGCTGACTGTGCCGGTGCGCTTCAAGAATGGTTGTGAAGCCGGCGTGCGTTCCTATCTCTGATGGGAGGGATGTGGGTAGTTGTCCCAGTACGGCCTTACCCGAAGACCCGCTCATCGCGATGGTAAAGTATCTGGTGGAACTTGACAGATGGTGCCGCGATGAGGGGCACAGCTTCGATTCTTCTATTGGGTGGGCCCCGCCGCTCAACTTCGTCCGCCCAGCCAATGGGGGATTGATTGTTGGGAAGTGATCCGCCTCGTGGGGCCGATGATTGCGTCGACCTGCGCGCGCTCGATGTCACGTGGGATCGCCGAAGGACTTAGACCAGGGGGAATCGAGTCGATTCGATGGCTCTTACACTCAGGTTCAATGTTGTTGCGCAAACTCCTGAGCGCCTCACCCACCACGAGTACTTTCGTAAGGACCACTCGGTGCTGTGCCTCTCGACAGAAGTGCTATGCTGCTGCAAGCTACCCCTATGAGAAACAAGCACGGCAAGTACTTCCTCGAGGACAATCTTTTCGAGGATGGGCTACTGGATAAGATGGATCAACCGGAAGGGCAGCAATACATCGAGATGTCAGATTTACTGGACGCTACTGGAAGATGTAAAGCTGAATACTCTCGCAACGGAAGATCTTGATGACTTCCTGATCTCGCGGTCGAGGACTGGACTCCTCGCGATCTAACACAGAAAAACGGATGACCTTGATCGTCAGGCCAACACCTCGGCCGGTGAGTTTCGAGGGCAACATATCCGACTCTGAACGAAGGGCTTTTGCACGCCGCATCGGGCGGGTGGAAAAACTGCCTCGGGAAAGTGCGGAATGCAGGCGGGAAGATGAAGTTTCGCCATAAATTTGCTGCATTTTTCGGATTGATCTGGACGGCCACAGTAGCTGCCCAGACCACCGTCATCAACTGTACAGCATTCAATTCGTCTTCGACGGCCAACTGCGGAGTTGGTTCTGGGTGGATTACTTCCCCCGGAAATCCAGAGGTCTTCTGGCTTGGCGGGGCGTATGGCGGGACTGATCCTACTCTTGCAGGGTTGTCAGCGTCACAGGTTGATCTCAACCCCGAAGGCGATGTGCATACGGCGCTAAACCTGAACGCCGACGCGCCGGTGAACGTTCAGGCATTCGTCGCTAACTTCACTTTTGTCCCCAATGGATACAATATCGCATTTGTTCTGAACAATCAGACCCTTGTAACTTCCGGAAACACCGGCAATCCGTGGATTAATGGATTTACGGCAGGAGCGGGATTCGAGGGATCGTTCTACCAGGAATGCTGCTCCCGCTGGCCGGGATACGTCTGGGCTCTGCAATTCAACCAAGATGCCCCAGAGACTAACAACGGAGCCTTTACCTACAGCAACGTCCAGATTTACAAAAATACCGAACCGCCTCTGAATGTCGCCTCAAACGACAACACATGGGGATATGCGTTTGCGATTAACAAAATCTCGACCTGCCTCAAACGACAACACATGGGGATATGCGTTTGCGATTAACAAAATCTCGACCTCTCCCGTTCAGATGAACTTCCCTGCGGCAACAGAGTTAACGACAACCGGCGACACCTATTCTGCAACGATCCTCTACACAGGGAATATCGTTACCCTGAATCTATACGACATAACCGCGGGAGGCAGTTGCCCGGGCTCTAGCTGCTTCACCTACACCTGGAACACCGTCGACATCCCCTCCGCGGTGGGGAGAGACACCGCGTGGGTGGGTCTGGCTTCGTCGGTAAACGCGCCCGTTTCGACAAGTCTCTACGTCAACTCCCTGAGCTATACCGAGCTACCCCTTGCCTCCTCTCCAACCTTCTCTCTCTCCAGCGGAACTTACTCCGGCACGCAGTCTCTCACGCTCGCCGACTCCGCCCCCGTCATCTGCTGGAACACAACCGGCGCCCCGACTACCAACGGTTCTAATGGATGTACAAATGGAACCCTCTACACGGGATCCATCTCAACCTCGAAGGGCGAAACCGTTTACGCCGTGGCAGGAGGCACCAATTACGGTGACTCGCCCGTTGCCAGCTCTACGTACACAATTAAGGGAACTGGAACAAGCCCAACGTTTCTTCCCGCTTCCGGAACATACTCCGGCAACCAGTGGGTTCAGCTTCAATCCAACAGCCCCACAATCTGCTGGAATACCTCCGGCTTTCCCGCAACCGACGGTGGAACCGGCTGCAGCACCGGCACTCTCTACACCGAACCAATCACTGTCACTTCCAACGAAACCATTTATGCGGTGGGTGGAGGGGCGGGGCTCAGTGACAGCGCGGTGGATTCTGCGACTTACACGCAGAATCCCTTCGCCGGGACAACTCCGACCGCATCTCCAACTTTCTCCCCCGTCCCGGGAACGTATAACGGAACCCAAGATGTCACCATCTCTTCCACTACTTCTGGCTCACCTACGATTATTTGCTATGAACTTACTAACGGCACTCCCGCGCTCAAGCCAGTTGCAAATGGACTCGCTACAGGGGACACAACCTGTCAGGCTGGCCTGAACAAAGCCTACAACGGAACCGGAACCTGTAACCCGGGTTGCTATACGGGAACCCTATACACAGGTCCCGTCGCCGTATCCTCCTCCCAAACCTTGACCGCGGTCGCTCAGGCAACATCGATGAATACCATGGCAAAAGGCGGAGGAGAAGCACCGTTGTCTTCGCCGACAATTGGGAACTACACGATTACGACTGTTGCCGGTTCTCAAGCGGCCGCCCCATCCTGTTCCCCCACATCGGGCAGTTCGAGTAGTTCGATCGCTGTTACCTGCTCCAACTCGAACTCCGCCACTACGATCATGTGCTACACGGAGGACGGAACTACTCCAGCGACCAACGGCATCGGGACAGGCTGCAAGACTGGCACAGCGCTTTCGGGGGCCAGCGGCGACATCACCCTCAGCTCCACCACCGAAATACTCAATATAGTTGCAGGGACCAACACTCAGAGCGACAGCGCGGTCAGCTCCTCCGGGCCGTACACCATCCTCACGGTGCTACCCACACCCACGTTCTCGCCTGACACAGGTACCTACACCAGCGCGCAGACCGTCACCATCTCGGACGCAACAGCCGGAACGACCATCTACTACACCACTAACGGCACGACGCCGACCACGTCATCCAGTGTGTACAGCGGCGCGATTACGGTGAGCGCCTCGGAAACTCTGGAGGCCATTGCCGTTGAAACTGGCTACACGAACAGCACTGTCGGAACTGGGACCTACGCCATCGGTACGTCAGGCGGCGGGACAACCGGCAACTTCAGCATCAGCACTTCAAATACTTCGGCGTCGGTGAATCCGGGAGGTTCGGTAACCTATGTCCTGACAGTGAATCCTATTTCTCCTGCGACCGCGTTGTCGTCTGCGGTCAACCTCTCTGTGAGCGGGTTACCGACTGGCGCCACATACACCTTCAGTCCGGGAACAATTGCAAAGGGTGCAGGCACCACCACAGTATCCTTCGCAGTTGCGGTACCGCAAAACGAATTGGCGACCAGATCGCCAGCCGGAATCAGAGTTAGGTTTGCTTCTCGCATCATTCCGCTCACGCTCGGGTTCGTGTTCTTGCCTTTGGGCGGCATGCTGCGCTGCACCCGTAAGAGATTATTCCGCACGATCTCGACCCTCTCATTGGTGCTTGGAATCATGGCATTCGTCGGGGGGGAGGAGGGCTGCGGTGCTTCACTCAGCGGGACCCTTCACCAGAACTACACCTTGGTCGTGACAGGAACCTCGGGGACCATTTCGAACTCCGTGCAGGTCACGCTGACAGTCAACGGACAATGACTTGCCTAAGTGCTCCAGAGCCTCAATAACCATAATGGGAGTGATCGCCTCGCCCACGGACAATCCGAAACCAAAGGTAAGTCTGTTCTCCACGTCCGCATCTGATCCGAGCGTCGGCACAGCTGACTCGGTCTGGAAGTCATATAGGACTTTTATTGGTCTCGCCTCGATGGGTGTCAATGCTCTAAGCGTCTTCGCGTAGGAAGGCGACATGTTTTCAGCCTGATCGGAAGTGCTGGCGAGCAGGCCGATCTACATCTCCCGAAGTTTTGGATTGTCCTCAAGGGATGCAGCATCAACGATGGGAATCGGGGATAACCCTGAACCTCATGACGCATGACGCGTAGAGACAAATTTGAATATGCCACTATAAGCAATGTCGATATGCACACGTAGCTCTCCATCATCCTGGATGAAACCCGTTCTATTTGACCCGCCACATTCCCACCGAGACTTCCTCTAGTGCTTGTGGGATTCGCCAGCGGAGTCACCCTGCGACGGCTTTTCCGCCTCCACGACCAGCAATGTTTCCGGCCCTATGGTGCTCCCCGTTAGATAAGGCACCATTGTGGGCGATATCGATTCATATCCCACGTCTTTCGCGGTCTTATTCGGCGCGTAGAACATCAGGTGCGGAGGCACGAATCCGCTTTTCCCGGATACGTTGTTGTAGACAAAGTTTTCGTTCGACATCATGTAAAGAAAACCGGGACCGGGTGTTTTGAATCGGCCATCCTGATATCCCTTCGCGATGTCCTCCTTGACCTCTTCCTCGGACTTGCCAGCGGCCCGCAGTTCTTCCCTGCGCAGGTAGGCAAGCATAATACTTCCGCTGCCCTCCGCGTCGAAGCACGCCGGCGCCGACGAAGTTTGCGTTGTCCCTTTGAATGACCGCTCAATCAAACAACTAAAGCCGTTCGTGCCTTCGCGAACCTTCTCGTAGCCTTTGGGCCCCAAAATGTAAACTGAGGCTTTACTCGATACCTCGGTTGGGGCCGCGCTCAAAGCCAGTTCGATCTGCCGCTCGCGGGGCATGGAGGCGGTTACTAAATGCACTTCCCTCGCGGGTTCCTGAGGCTTGTCTTGAGCGGCAGCACCGCTGGCCAGGACCCCGATCAAAAAGAGGCCTGCGAAAGTCGTTGTCATCCATCGCGTCAGCTTCATGTATGTCCCTCTCTCGGAATAAAGCCGTCAATTGCGTTCGCAAATCTGCCCAACGTCCCGAGGTATATTGGCCGGGGCTGACAATCTCAATTCATTTGAGCTAAACCTTGTGTCTACAGTTGATCTCGCTTGAGGAGACACGCCGGAGACATGCGGAGATTCGAATCTAACCAAAAGATCAACGAACCGATTGGCTGCTACAGCGTCGATAGCAAAGGTGACCCAAAAGGATGCTAGACTTTCCGAAGATCGCGAAGGCCACAGTGAATAACGGGAACCATGCGATACGCTTTGGGGCGTTTGAGGTCGATCTTCCCTCCGGGCAGGTCCGTAAGTTCGGAAGCCGTGTCAAATTGCAGGATCAGCCCTTCAAGGTGCTGCAGATTCTTCTGGAGCGCCCAGGAGAACTGGTCACTCGCGACGAGTTGCAGTCCCGCATTTGGCCGGATGCCAGTTTTGGAGACTTCGACCACGCAGTCAATATCGCGGTTGGCAAGCTCCGCGCGGCTCTGGGCGATTCCGCCGACAACCCCTCATTCATTGAAACCGTGCCACGCCGTGGTTACCGCTTTGTGGCCACGCTGGACGAAGTTCAGCTGGACCAGGTTCCGGTCGATACGCAGCACAGCCCCGCGGCGATCAATCCACCAGGGGTCAATGGCGACGGGTCCGGCAAAGTGGTGTCGGGACTTAACCGTACGCTCCTGGCGCTTCTCGCAATCGTAATTTCAGGGGTTCTGGTCGGCCTGGGGGTTTTCCTTGGTCATCGAACAGCGGAGAGTCAGCCGCCTGACTTTCAGCGGCTGACCTTTAGCCGCGGAACAGTGTATTCAGCCAGGTTTGCACCTGATAGTCATAGCGTGATCTATGCCGCCTCCTGGGATGGCGGGCCATCCGAGATATACTCTACCAACCCGAAAATCCACGGTGCGCGCGGCCTCGGATTCCCCACAACTCAGCTGCTCGCCGTTTCCTCTTCAGGCGAAATGGCGGTGCTGCAGTCGGTTAATTATCATTCCCTGTTCGCGGTCCGGGGAACTCTCGGCCAGGTCCCACTTACGGGCGGATCTCCTCGTCAGCTCGCAGAAAATATCGATTGGGCCGATTGGTCTACCGATGGGGCCACGCTAGCGGCCGTCCGTAATGTGAGCGGCAAACAGCGTCTTGAATTTCCGCTTGGCCATGTTCTCTATGAAACTGCCGGCTGGATCAGCCATCCGCGAATTTCGCCCCAGGGGAATCAAGTCGCATTCCTCGATCACCCAATCTATCCCGACGACAAGGGCGTCGTCTCGATTGTCGATCTTGAAGGACACAAGAGGATTCTTTCAGCAGCCTGGGGCAGCGTTGAAGGGTTGGCATGGTCTGCCGATGGAACCGAGATCTGGTTCTCCGCTGCCGAAGCTGGAAGCGAACGTCAGATTCACGCTGTGGATCTGTCGGTTCATCAACGTCTGATCTTCCGCGCACCCGGAGGAATCACACTGCAGGACATCGCCTCCGACGGCAGGGTCCTTGTAACCCGCGATGAAGAACGCAACGGAATGATGGCTCTTGCGCCGGGAGCAGCCACTGAGAGTGACCTCTCGTGGCGGGACTGGTCTATCCCCACTGATATTTCCGCGGATGGCAACACCGTTCTCTTTGACGAGCAGGGGGTTGAGTCTGGACCAACCTATACCGTCGCCATGCGGGACTTGCGAGGATCGCCTCCGATTCCAATTGGCCAGGGGATGGCGGGCAAATTATCTCCCGATGGGAAATGGGCGACCACGATTATTTCCAATGCCCGGCTTCTGCTGTTGCCAACCGGGCCCGGCACGGCCAGGCAATTGCCACCGGGAGACATTCAGCAGTACTGGTACGGTGCGTGGTGGATGCCCAATGGTAAGGAAGTCGTTTTCTCCGCGAACCGAGCTGGGCATCGCGTTCAGTGTTTCGTTCAGGATGCGGATGGCGGCAAACCACGTCCAGTGACTCAGGAAGGAGTTACGTTCTGCGAGATTTCTCCGGACGGCAAACTGATTGCGGGCAATGGTCCTGGTGGTGTCGGAGGCTCGCTGTATCCCATGGATGGGAGTCAGCCACGCCCGATACCCGGCTTGGAAGCGGGCGAACGTTTCGTATGGACCTCAGATCCGCGATTTTTGTATGTGTACCAGTGGAAACAATCACCGGTCAAGGTCTATCGCTTGAACATTCTGACCGGACAGAGACAGTTGTTCACCGAAATAACTCCGCCAGACGTCGCGGGTCTTCATGACATCGCTTTCATTCATTTCAGCGCTGACGGTCGAGCCTACGTTTACAGCTATACTCGCCTGCTTTCCGAACTCTATCTGGTTAATGGGCTCAAATAGAATTCCGCTTTTGCCGCCCGAACTACGGACCTGGGCGATCTCAGGAATGACATACCAGTGGCATTGCGACTAGATCGCGTGAGGTGTTTTCCTTGTATTTCATGAGGCCTGTTTAGATCATGTATAGGGTAGATGGGCAAAAGGAGAGACTCAAATCATCGAGTGTGTCTCGTGCAGTAGACATCCTCGCCCGACACCATGAACTTCCTCTACTTGCCGCGCATGGAACAACTTGGATCTCGAATAGTGACAAGTCGCAAAGTCGCTCTTCGACGAGGCGCATTCCACCTGGACGAGAAGCCGGCTACGCGTCCACATGGTTTCCAACCCGTGTTCAGCTTTGGAATTCAATTCTCTCGGTAGCCGGTTATTCACTCGAGTGGGGTTCTGCTGAAGAAGGAGTGGCACTCCCGTGCCGCTCAATGAGCGCGTTGATCGGTTCACGTCAACGCACAACGAAGATCAACCTCGCGGAGATTGGTCTGGGACCGGTGTAATCCGGTTGCCCTTCTTGCCAACCAGGTGGAGCGCCACGCATACCCCGGATTCGTCCGATTCACGTCGAGACCGAGCTGCGGCTTACAGTTCGCGAATCGCAGTCACAGGGTTCCGGCGCATCGCTCGATGTGCCGGAAAGTAGGATGCTACCAACGACATTGCTCCCAGTAGCAGGACCACGGAAGCAACGGTGACTGGATCGTTGGCTCCGATTCCGTACAACAGCCGGGCGATGACACGCGTCAGTCCCAATGCAAACGCCAGTCCCAGCGCCAGCCCAATGCCTGTGATCCACAATCCCTGCAACAGCACGAGCCGCAGCACGTCGACACGGGAAGCACCCAGAGCCATTCGTATTCCGATCTCGTGGGTCCGCATCTGGGTCCGATAGGCCACGACTCCGTAGATCCCGGTTACCGCAAGGACCAGCCCGATCAGCGCGAACATTCCCGCCAGAGAGCTCTCGATGACGGCGAAAGTGCTCGCCAACTGGGTACTCTCCCTCATGGAGCGCACATCGAAAACCGGCAGCCGCGAATCGATCCCATGAATGGCCTGCTCCACCGCCGACGCCAGGTCGAGGGGATTTCCCTCGGTCTTCACCTGCACGATAGTCTCGTACCCTGCCTGGAAGAAGCTCATATAGACCATAGGCTCCGGTGACTCATTCACGAATGTATGCGTTGAATTCCTCACAACGCCGACTACCGTGAAAAGGCTGCCCCACACCCTTAGTCTCTTTCCCACCGGATCCTGTCCTGGCCAGAAGCGCCTCGCCGCGGTCTGATCCACGATGATGACTCTCGGGGCCTTTTCATCGTCATTCAGAGTGAACTCGCGTCCTTCCAGAATGGGTATATGAAGGGACTCGAAATACTGCGGGCCCACCTCGGCATTCTCCACCAGCAAAGACTCATGGGGGGGCGGCACATACCCTTCCGGATACGCATCGTTCCTCTTCTGGATCAGGGTCATCGGAATCCAGTCCGTAAGAGACGCAACCTTCACGCCGGGGAGTACCGACACGCGATCAAGTATCTTGCGACGGATCGACTGTGCCTCGTCGTTGCTGTAGCCGGCAATATTCAGGCCCACGGACGCAGTGAGAACGTGGTCTTGCTCAAAGCCCGGGTTCGCCGCGGCGAGATTCCGCAGCGTTCGCAGGAATAGCCCGGAGCACAACAGCAGAGGAAGTGAAAGCGCGATTTGCGCCACCACCAGCCCGCTGAGCAATTTCCGGTTGCGTGAGCCGCCGGAGATACTTGCCGACTCTGCCTTGAGTACCTCAATGGCCGGCGCGTGAGACGAACGCCAGGCGGGGAGCGCGCCGCATAGCATACCGGCCAATAGAGAGAACACTGCAATCCCAATCACCACCTTATGGTCCATGTTCCCGTTCAGTACGAGGGGAATTGAGTTCGCCGGAAAGAACCATGCGAATGTCTTCGATGTCCACGATGTCAAGAGAAGGGCCACGGCTCCTGCGACGACGGAAAGCAAAGCGCCCTCCAGCATCATCTGCCGCACCAGTTGCATGCGATTGGCCCCGAGCGACTGCCGGATCGCAAGCTCACGCCGCCGCGATACAAACCGCACCAGTGTGAGCGTCGCCACGTTCGCGCTGGTGAGCAACAGCACCAGGCCGGCGAAGGCCAGCAGAAGGGGCAGCGTCGCCGCCATGTATCCGTTGGCGCCGAATGGCGAACGCCACATGGGATCGAGCGTGATGTGGTTATCGCCGAGATGCTGGTCCGGATATGCCACCACAAGATGGTGCATCCCGGTGTCGAGATCCTGGGATGCCTGGTCACGGCTGACGCCGGGCCGCAATCTCCCTATTACGATTAGCCAGTCCGAATCGCGATGGGTCATCCGCCATACATCCGTCCCGAGGGGATCGAGCGTTACCCACAGATCGTCACGCAGTCCGGGCGCTGCCCCGATAAACCCCTCCGGCGCGACACCAATCACCGTCAACGGATGCCGCGAGACCTCGATCGACTTGCCCACAATTGCTGGGTCTTTGGCATAACGAGTCTTCCAGAGCGAGTAACCCAGGATCACGGTAGGAACAGCACGTGATTCCTCGTCCGGCAGAAAGAAACGCCCCACCACCGGCTTGATGCCGAGCACATCGAAGTAATTCGCCGACACGTTCGCAATATAGACACGCTCCGGCTGTGCACCGCCAGTCAGCGCGATCCAATCGTTATGATAGGCAAGGATTCCGGTCAAGGTGCGGTTCTGCTCGCGCAAATCGCGATAGTCGAGATATGAGAAAGGCGGAGTCGGAGAGAAGTTGCGTTCCCCCCGCTGCAGGCTTACGAGTTCGCCCATGTCTCGCGCGCCCGGAATCGGACGCAACATGGTGCCGTCGATCCAACTGAATATCGTGCTGTTGGCGCAAATAGCTACTGCCAGCATCGCCGTCGCGGTGATCGTAAAGCCGGGACTCTTGCGCAGTTGCCGTAACGCATAACCGAGATCCCGACCTAGTTGTTCAAGCGAGCCTCGGCCCCACATCTGGCGCGTCACATCCTGTACCAAAGGAATGTTTCCGAACTCCCGCATTGCTGCTTGTCGAGCTGTCTCCGCCGTCTCGCCTCGCGCAACTCGATCGGCAATCGCCATCTGCAGGTGCGCATCAATCTCCTGCTGCAATTCGCGCTTGCGCCGCTGAAAACCGAAGCTCGGGAACCATTTCACGACTCACTCTCCTCCGGCTTGACGTACATCACCGACCCAATCGCTTCGACAATTCGCTCCCATCGGCCCAGATCCGAGGCCAACTGCTTTTTCCCTTTGGCCGTGATTTGGTAATATCGGGCCTTTTGCTTGCTCTCTGACTGCTTCCACTCAGACTGCACCCAACCCTGACGCTCCAACCGATGGAGAGCCGGATACAGTGATCCGGTCTCCACCTGAAGCACCTCTCCGGATCGCAAACGTAAAGCCTGGACGAAGCCGTACCCATGCTGCGGTCCCCATTGCAGCGTTTGAAGGATGAGCATGTCGAGTGTTCCCTGCAACAGCTCAATCCGGTTCTTATATTGGTCCTTCTCGCTCATGGATGTAGATACTCTACTGCCAATGGAGGTAGATTGTCTACTTCGTCTTGCATAGCGCACCGGGCAGCCTTGCCCACTCAGCAGATTTAAAAGTACGTCAGTTCTCAGGACGAGAATTGGTGATTCTGCATTGGCGCTAAATCGCCAAGACACTGAACAACCACAACGCTTGAGCCATCTGGCCGAGAAGTCGGCGACTCTGACAGGCGCGCCAGAAACCCTTTGCGGGTATTGCCGACCGAAATAGACTCTGGCATCTCTGTTAAGGCCACCCATGACTGTGTCCGCGTTCCCACACATTGCGCGAAGAGCAATAGGACTCTCCGAGAGAATATCGGAAGGGGTGCTCTACTTGTGGGGAGGCCCGATGCTCGCGTCAAGCGCGCCACGAGGGGCACCGGATGGACCTGAACCGGCATCTTGGGATTTGAAAAGACAATTCTTGGGGTCAGCAATCTGATTGACAGTTGGCCACGCCCTTATGGAAACGCTGAATGCTGCAGGTGCGGGGGAAATGCGCGTCATCTGCGCGGGCATGCACACTTCATGCTTGAGAATCTGCTTTTACGACGGGGTGCTCAGGTTGTTGTGAAGAAGCCTTCTCGTTGCAAATACACCTACCTCTCAAACCTTGTGCTATAGTTTCGCGTTAGAGAACCCCAAGGAGAAGCAAGTGACTCTAGGACAGTTTCTGGGGAAACAGTTCATCCGTGTCATCGAGTGGAATGAGCCGGAAGAAGGCATCCTGGCCTATCGCTATCCCATGCAGGATGAAGAGATTGAAAACGGTGGTCGTCTCACGGTCACCGAGTCGCAGATGGCAGCCTTCGTCAACGAAGGCAAAATCGCAGACGTCTTCGGTCCCGGTCTCCACACGCTGAATACCCGCAATCTCCCCTTGCTTACCGACTTGATGAATTGGGACAAGGATTTCAATTCCCCGTTTAGGTCCGAAGTATACTTTTTCTCGACGCGCCTCGAAATCGATCAGAAGTGGGGAACGGCAACGCCCATTACCATTCGCGACAAGGAGTTTGGCGCCGTCCGTCTTCGCTGTTACGGCATTTACTCGTACCGCATTGTCGATCCACGCAGCTTTTTCACACAGATCAGTGGCACCCGCCAGGGCTATTTCGTTGGCGATCTTGACGGCCAGCTGCGCAATACCATCGTTGCACGCATGAGCGAAATATTCGCCTCCAGTGATCTCTCTTTCCTTGACATGACCGCGAAGCAAGGGTTGCTCGGCGACAAGATTATTGAGCAAATCAAGCCTGCTTTTGCTGCGCTCGGCCTCGAACTGAACCAGTTTGTTGTCGAGAACATTTCTCTTCCCGATGAATTGCAGAAGATCCTCGATCAGCGCATTGGTATGAACATGGTCGGTGACTTGGGCCGCTTTACCCAGTTTGAAGCCGCGGAGTCGCTCGACATTGCCGCTGCCAACCAGGGCGGCGCTGCGGGAATGGGCATGGGGCTGGGCGCGGGCGCCGCTGTCGCGCAAACCCTGTCGGCATCGCTTAGACCTACGTTCGCCGCGCCGGCCGCTCCAGTCTCTGTCGCTGCTCCTGAAGCCGCTCCCGCTGCTTCGGAAGCCTCCAAATTCTGCATCGAGTGCGGAAAGCCCATTCCTCAACGTGCGAAGTTCTGCGCAGAATGCGGGAAGCCTCAATGAATTGCCCTTCCTGCGGCGCTCCAATGCGTCTCAAGCCGGACATGACAAGCTTCAAGTGCGAGTATTGCCTGAGCGTCTATCTCCCCGAGACAAACGCAGACGACGGCGTGCGCGTTCTCGGCGAGCCCTCCGGTCAGGACTGCCCAATCTGCAGCACGGGTCTAATGCACGCCACCCTCAGTAATATCCGCATCCGCTACTGCACCAAATGCCACGGCATGTTAGTTGCCATGGAGATTCTGCAAAGCCTTGTCGAGGACCTGCAAGCTGAAAAGCGCGCAGGGACGATTCAGCCCCCGGCCGACGCTGCCGATCTGCGCCGCAAGATCAATTGTCCCCAGTGCCGCCATCGCATGGACGCCCATTTCTACGCCGGCCCCGGCAACGTAGTCATCGACTCCTGTGAGAATTGCTCCCTGATCTGGCTGGACGGCGGTGAGCTGATGCGCATTGTTCGGGCTCCTGAAGAACAATTTGCCACGACCGAGACGTTTCTCTCTTCGCCTTCGATCGACCCAATGCCAAGTCGCGCCGACCTGACGGATTCAGCTGCGGATATTGCCCTCATTCCCATCGACCCCTTGTTTCTTGGATGAATGTTGTCTGGATGAAGGCGACTTCAGGGATCCCAGTTCTGCGTATCTCTTCCAATCAGCCCGCTGGCCTCCGAATCCGATTCCAGTGTGGTGAGTGTTTGTCATGGCGCAGTTCTGTTTCTTGAACTGTGGCACGATAGCCCGATTGAGTTCTCTCCGAGCCCCAAAGTAAGAAATGGCGGATGCGCCGTGAACCTGTGTTCCCTAATCGCTATTGCTCATGAAGGTTCCCGGGGTTACATGCATCTACTAACATTATGAGCAAGCAGACTTATGCGGCGGCTAAGATGAACTTAATCGCAAAAGGGGGACTAATCCATGTCCGCTGCCGTTAAGATGCCTGTTGTCTTTGAGGCGCAGGAGGAAGAACTGATCGCTCTTGGTTCTTTCAACCTGACAGGTGAGGAAGAGGAAGAGTGCGAGTCTTTCCTGCGCTCCGTTATTCGCGCAGGAGACTGCGGTCAGGCATTGAGAGGGCCGCTTGCTGGATCATTCAAGCGCGGTGTCGTCTCAGCTTGCATGATGGGGAGGGCTCGCCGGTTCCTGCTGCAAGCGGCGTACAGTATCGCAGATAACAAACCGGTCGACTGGGATAGAGCTGATTGGATAACTCTGTATGAGCCCGACTGGGCCAGGATGGCCTACCGCGCAGCGGCGAAGGCCTGCGAAATCTTTCCAGTCTCAATCAATTTCTACGACTTTGGATGCCTTCTCCAGGAGCAGGGAAGGCACGGAAAAGCGAGAATGGCCTTCAAGGAGTTCTTGCGGCGGGTAAGCGTCAGCGAGATTGATCCAGTTGCGAGAGCAGCGGTAAGCAGGCGCAACCTTGAGGGTGCAATCGAGTATGCTCGTCAGTCATTCTAGAGGCGATGTCTCCGCCCCTGGTTTTGGCACTCGCCAACATTCAAAACTCCGCAGTCCAATCAATGCAGTCGACTCCAGCGGCCTTATGAGCATTTGCTCTTGGGCCGTTCCGTTTTTTGGACCTATGCTTTGGGGTAGTTGAAGATCGCACTCCAGGAGGCACCATGAACCGAGAGTGGCATCAGAAGAACACCATGCCGAAGAACGCGACCACAGAACAGAGAGTTGTGTGGCATCAGGAGCACGCCAGGAACTGCGGATGCCGGCCGATTCCAAAAGGGCTGTTGGCTCTGCTAACCGGGGCTCAGAGTTCCGAGATGAGGCAACGCCAGCCAGAGAAATCCAAATTGACGATTTCGAGTCGTGCTCTGCGGTAAACTGAGACCCGATGCGGGTCTTTGGGATCGACTGTGGAACGGAGATCACCGGCTACGGGGTCGTTGAGAGCGACAACACCGGTCGCCAGCCCCGGCTATTGATGAAGGCCATGGGTGCCATCCGGCTCGCTAAATCGAAATCCACGGCGGAACGGCTCGAGCAGGTATTTCGCGAACTTAGTGCGGAGTTGGAATGCTGGCAGCCGGACGCGGTGGCAATCGAAGAGGTCTTCTATTCTGTGAACGCCAAGTCTGCACTCAAGCTAGGCCAGGTTCGCGGCGTCGCTTTGCTCGCCGCAGCCTGTCGGAAGCTGCCGGTAGCCGAGTATGCCCCCCTCAAGATCAAGTCCAGTGTTGTAGGTTATGGCTTGGCGAAAAAGGAGCAAGTACAGTTCATGGTTGCCCGTCTGCTTGAACTTGATAAGGTTCCCGAACCGGCTGACGCAGCCGACGCGCTCGCGATCGCAATCTGCCACATCCATACCGCGCAGACGCTGGCGATTCAAGGAGTTGCTCGATGAGGCCGAAGTGGTTACCCGCGATCCTGGTGGCGTTGGCATTGCCCGCGCTCGGACAGGCCGCATCCCAAACGGGACCCGTATTCCAAGTTGATTTCTCCAATCCTGACCTTTCTCCGAAACACTGGACCCTGATTCTTCATCCCGATGGGAGCGGGCATTTCAGCTCTGAGCGGCGCACTGCTCCGATCGCCGTAGCGCAGACCATCGACGCCCCCAATATTGACCGTGATGTTCAAGTGAGCGCGGAATTTGCTGACCGCGTCTTTCAAACAGCGCGCAACCACAAGTTCTTCCATTCTGATTGTGAGAGCCACATGAAGGTGGCCTTCCAGGGATGGAAGAAATTCGGCTACACCGGTCCTGAGGGCCAGGGAAGCTGCGAGTTCAATTTCGCCAGAGACAAGGACATCCAGGCGCTGGGCGACTCGCTAGTGGCTGTGGCTGAGACTATTGTGGAAGGCGCGCGGCTTGAGATGCTACTGCTTCATGACCCATTGGGGTTGGATCATGAGATGGAGTATCTGATGGAAGCCGCGGGGGACGGGCGTGTGCAGCAGATTGGGGCCATCCGGGGGATTCTGGAACGGCTGGCTAAAGATGAGGGCGTAATCGAGCGGGTAAGGAAGAGAGCCCGGTTGCTGCTTGCGCGGGCGGAAGGTTAAGGAGTTTTCGGGCAAGATTTAGGAGTAACTTTCGCTTGATTCAAGTGTCTTATGAACGGGGGTTTCCCGGTTTGTGCTGGGTTTCTGCGGTGGGCGGAGCGGCGAAAGGTGTGGGTGCCATGAAAATCAAAGCGTTGAATCGGCGCGGATCGGACGCACTGCTGATGGGTTTGGCTGCGTTTGCCCTGGTCATTGCGCTGCTGACCACTACGGCATGGGCTGATGATGCCCCGCAACCTGCGGCACGGGCAATACGCCTAAGCAACGTGGAAGGACAGGTGCAGCTCTCTCAGGGCACGCAGTTGCTTGCCAATCCTGCAGTCGTGAATACACCACTTTTCGAAGGATCGCTGCTGACCACGGGCGATGACGGTCGCACTGAGATTCAGTTTGAAGATGGCAGCGTTGCTCGGCTCTCTCCCAATAGTTCAATGACGCTGGCGGTCCTTCGCGGGCAGGATGGCAGTTCTGAAGCTGAAATTGCGCTCGAGTCGGGGCTGGCCTACTTTGAGTTGCAGGGCGGAGGACTCGCAGGGACAATCCGAGTGCGCTTTGCCGGTAGCACGGTCACGGCCAGTGGCTTTACGGTCCTTCGCATCAACCTTGACAATGCTCCCGGCGAATTGGCGGTTTTTTCAGGGAATGCTCATATCGAGCACGGCAGCGCCATGGCGCTAGATCTACGTGGCGGCGAAAGCGTGGTGCTGAACGGCGCCGATCCCGCCCGTTATAACCTCTCCGAATCCATCGAGCCAGACTCCTGGGATACCTGGAATTCCGACCGCGATGAAGCATTGTCAGCCGATGCTGCGGCTCGCACCGGGGCGACCAGAAGCTTTCCCGATGCCGGTAACCCGGCTTGGGGCGATCTGGACGCAAACGGCACTTGGTATAACGTACCGGACCAGGGATATATCTGGTCACCCACAGATGCTTCAAATCCTGGATTCGACCCGTATGGCAACGGTAACTGGATGTGGACACCAGGGTACGGCTACATTTTTGTGTCAGGCTATGCTTGGGGTTATACGCCATTCCAGTGCGGAACTTGGAATTACTTCGAGGCTTTCGGCTGGGGTTGGGCGCCTGGGATCAATGGGTGCCAACCCTGGTGGGGAGGAGGTCTTTGGGCCTCCAACCTGGGTATTCTTCCTCCTGGGTATCATGGCATTCTCCGTCCACCGCGTCACACGCCTTTCCGCCCCGTTGGGGGACCGCACGTGCCCCTGCCGATGATTGCAGTCAATCGGCACAACACCGGGGGCAATCCACTGCCTCCGCGGGACAAGAGCAGCGTGGTTTCAATTGCCGGATATACTGTGCAGGCTCTTCGTCCGCTCAGCCCGCGGCCGCAGTATGACCACTCGGCTTCAGGCTATGTGAGCCGTGCCGTCGGATCAACCGGGACCACGATCCATGGCTTCTCAACAGGTACCGGCGGTATCCGGCCGGGCACCACGTACACGCTACCCCGCCCCAGCGTTCCTGCCCCGAGTCACGCTTCCAGCCCGAGCCGCGTTCCCAGCAGTGCTCCCAGCCATGTCTCGAGTGGCGGTGGAGGCGCAGGTGGGGGAGGAGGAGGTCACGCCGCAGCTCCCAGCGGAGGCGGCGGGCACAAGTAGAGCTGCTGCGGTTGAGGATCAAGGGCCACTTAGTCACTGACTGCTAAGTGGCCCTTGCTGTCTCTGAAGCCTGGCGGTCTAACCCGTTGAAGATCGCTGAAGCGCGTGCCAAAGCGAAGCCAACGCTTCGATCGGTAATGCTTCGGCGCGGGCCTGCGCATCGATTCCGGCTCGCGCCATTGCCGCAGTCACGGTGGACGGCTGGATCTGCGCGGCGCGCAGGTTATTGGCCAGCGTTTTCCGTTTCTGAGCAAATGCCTTGCGCACTAATCCGGAAAAGCTCGCTTCATCCACTGCCAATTCCTCGAAGCGCGGGGCAAAGCGCCAGCGGAAGACTGTCGAGTGAACGTCTGGCGGTGGTGAAAACGACTCGGGGGGCAGGGTAAAGAGGCTCTGCGCCGGCCCGTACATCTGCACGGTTACAGAAAGCAGACCGTAGTCGCGCGAGCCAGGCTGGGCGGCTACGCGATCGGCTACTTCGCGTTGCACCATCAGGATTGCGCGGTCGAGCGCTGCGTGGCTGGCGGCGAGTTTCAGCAGGATTGGGGAGGTGATGTAATAGGGCAGGTTGCCCACGACGACTAGCCGTTGGCCTGCGGTTGCCGAGGCCGCAGCGAAATCGAACTGCAGCACGTCTTGTTCGATAACGGCGACGCGCGATTTCCCTTTGGGCGGGAATTGCGTGCGAAGATGTGCGGCCAGTGCGGGATCCAGTTCGATGGCTACTACGTGTGCTGCTCGGGCGGCGAGGGCTCCGGTAATCGCGCCAGCGCCTGGACCGATCTCGATTACCGTGCGGCTGGAGAGGTCGCCCAAGGACGCAACGATGCGTTCGATGGCCTGCGTATCGTTGAGGAAGTTTTGTCCGAGCCTGGGTTTGGAGGGCATGCGCTGCTTTTGATGGTAGATGAACGCAGGGCAGCGACGCAGTTTCACAGAGTCACATTATTTAATACACATATAAATTTTGGCGTGTAATGCCTTTGTTTTTAAGGTATTGCGGGGAGCGTCACAGTTTCAAAGAATCATCACTTATGGTGTTTCTGTGAGATGTCGCTGACGATGTTGATGAAACCAAATTGGTTAGACGATCTCACAGTTTCACAAGTCAAAATTGGGGCCATGAGAGCAGAGGGAAGGTGACATTATCGGTTAGTGACTTAATTTGAGTGGTTTGTGGAATTTTCTCGTGCGCGAATACAGGCCTATATGTGGTATTGAAGGCCGTAATGAGGCTCATTTTGGGGCAGAAATCAGCGCTTTGGACACGGTTAGCTGCAGTTTTTGAGAGGAAGTGCAGGACCATCGGGGCGCGCGGCTGAGGGGTCGCATCGTCACTCTGGATCAAGATGAGGGTCTTCATCTGTTCGCGCTCCTTCCGGTTGGGTGGTTTCCCTGCACGTACTTGTATTCCCATTGTGCGCCGGGAGTACATAATTTTCTGCAAAAGGACAGCGTTTCCCACATGCGGTCCGGGACAGATCGCGGGGTGAGGTGAGGGATTCGTCTCTGAATGTTCTGGGACCCGAACAGGGAGACGGACACAGAGCTTCGGGCTCAGAGCTCCACCTAAGTCCGGTGGAATCCAGAAGCACGGAATGAGATTTAGCGGCGCCGTACGGCGAAGCCGAGAGCTGCTCCAAAAGCAACGCCTGCGGCAAACGTCCCCACAACCGTCAATACAACGTGCCGCTCCAGCCGATGGATTGTGTCATCCAAGATCTCTTCAGCGGCGTCGCCACCATGTTTCACTGCGCGTCTTGCCACGCCCAGGCCGTCCTCGATTGCTTCGGCAATGGCGCTGGAGACGCGAGAAGCCTGGCGTGCTGATTCAGCGATTTGGTCAGCCGTTTTTTCCACTACGGTTTGCGACATGTGAACCTCTCTGGCCCCTTCAAGGGCCGGTGTTAGTGTTTCTCCTACTCGCCGGCCTTTGCAACGCGCCCGACGCACTTTTGAATCATGTCCGATGCTGAATGCAGTCAAGTCCACGACCGTGAATAGTGTGATGCCGCAACCGGATGCAACGTTGTGCTGCCCGGCAATCCGCAGGGAAGGATCGCGGCATCATTCATGCAGATATCGTGTGGTGTTGATCAACCAGTAATTGCCGGGCTGCCGGTTATTTGGAGCCAATGACCGAAAACGTGCGGTCCCGCATTGCCTGGAATAAAACCGGAGTTGGTGTGTCCGATTCAGAATTGCTGAAGGTCGCCGCTCTCTGCTGGTCGCATCAACTTGAGTATTGCGGCTCCGGGATACAATAACCCTGGTTTTGCTGTGGCCAAGCCCCAAAAGGGGCGCGAGAACCGTTCCGAGACTGTTTTTTAGAGCGATGAGCCCGCAGATGCCGTGCGTTGGATTCCCGGCGTCGGTTTCTCAATGTGATCGATAACGAGAACGCCCACAGTATCTGTGGCAGGGACCAACTTCAGTCCGAGCTGTTCTTCGAGAGCCCTGAAAATCGGCGGGTCGCCGCCTGCCAAGCCGCTCTGGCTGTCCGAAGTCCACTTGAGCTGGTAAAAGAATGTCTTCGTCCCCAGTCCCGTCTTGTCGATAACGACACTGCCTGTGGGTCCCGCGAGCTTGCTGGCGAGGTCCTCCATCGTGCCGTAGTTGATCCAGTTTCGAGGCCTAAAGAAAGATGCCCCAGGGTGGCCTTCGGGCACCTTCTCCCTCAACTTCGGTTCTCCATTCGCGACGACCAGCTCGTAGACAGGCATTTCGCGGGTTTCGTAGTGCGCTTTGAGCTGATACCGGCCGGCAAGAGCCGCTTGCATCATCAACCGCTGTTGTCTCAACTGCTCGCCCATGGGAAGCGCCTTGAATGCCTCGAACTTTTCTCGATCCAACTTGGTCTGCAGGGAGTACAGGTCGGTCTCGGCCCAATTTGGAAAGCCGATTACCTGGTGCATGCCAAGGCCGTATGCGTTGGCTATCAGGTTCAACGACGACACGTTAGCAAACAGCCAATAGTCGGTGGCGTCCCACCACAGGAAACCGCCGCCGGTATCGGCGCCGGTACGGGGATAGAACATGACCTCGTCAAAGGCCATGGGCGCTGGCGCGACACCCTGAGTCATAGGGGCATTCGAAGGCTGCTGGCAATTGGAGGAGGCACCAGCCGTAACCAGGCAGGCGACGGCGCACAGGGCGCCGATGCAGGTGAATAGGTTGGAACGGGTAAACATGCGCATTCGGCTCACACTCCTGTCTGAGTGAACGGAAAGACAGTATTCGATTCGGGCAACCGAGAGCGGCGCAAATAGCACAACTTCGGCGCGCGCTCCTCTAATTCTGGATCGAAAAGATGGACGCAACAGTTGCATCGAACGTTCGAACCACAGCATGAGGCAGTTGACTTCAGCCGCGGATGTATGGAATTTAGCATGTCAAGCGATACCGCAGACAGCAAGACTCGCAGAGTCTGAAACCCGGCTCATTGATTGGCTTTATCCTGCGCTCCGGTGCAGAGATGGAACACTGAAGTCTTGCTCTTGTTACAAGGCCCCTCGCAATTGATTTGTGAGCTGTTCTAATCGCCTGGGCACGATGTCGCCCGCAAATAGCTTTCGAAGTTGCCGCGATCTTCTTGCGCATTCTGGCAGGTTTGTCGCTAACTCTCCAATTACTACTCAGTACCGGCCGATCAACTGGTGACTCCCCTGGAGCTGGTTTTCGACTCGTTGGGTGACTTTCCAGAAACTAATGATGTGGTGTTGCGTCGAATTTCCCTTCGAATCGGTCCTGTGCCATATTCATGCTTTCCGCAACAGCTCCTTGCCCCACTCCACCCATGATTGCGAGAGTCCGTCCCCACATCTGCTTATTGAATTGCGCCATCCCTTGTTCGAATTCGAGCGAAGCATTTTCAAGATGCCGAGCTCCCATCGGAACGTCGTTGGAGCCGTGGACATTCTGATGCACTATTTCGACTGCTTTATCTTGCAAACCGAAGCCAAGCACCCCTCGCAGCGCATCCCAACGCAGATCAGCCAGAGCGAGTTGCTGCCGCTCCGCCTGTGTCATGGCTGAGAATCTGGCGGGCAGTTCTCGCGTGAATGCGGCTCGGGTCTCAGGGGTGCTCAGGGGCAGATTCGCGGCCTTTGCTACCCAATCATTTGAAACAAACATGGCGTCGAGTTGGCGGTTCGTCACTGTGAGTCCGCTTTGGGTAACAACAGGCACGTCGTGGCGCTTGACTGTGGCAACCCATCGGGCCGTGAGTAGATTGCCCTGTGCCGCGGCAACCCATCCGAGCCAGACGATAGTCCGCGCCTGCATTTGCTCCGTTGCAGATCCATCAAGAAAGACCCGGGCGAGCTTGTGTTCGATTTCCAATCCCTTTACGAAGTCCTGGGGATGGCTGCGATATTGAGTCGCAATGGTATCGCGCCCCTGTGCCTGTTCGGCCGCGTCCAACGGAGTTTCCAACACGCTGGCATCAATGATGGCTATATCTTCAAAGTTTTGCGTAGTAAGAGGGTTCCCTGTGGTTCCCGCTCCAAGCAATTTGCCTGCGGCCAGCGATGCATTTCTTGTGCTTGCGAGAACGCTCGACATCTGCGCGTCCGACACGGATGGCACCACCGGCGCAGCTGAGTTCAACGCTTCACCGCGCCCCGCGCCCATCAACAAAGTTACGATTACACCAAGCCCAACCATCCCGAAGGTCATCAAGCGGTAACTGCGAAGAAACAACGGCATGATAACTCCCAAAAGAAACGCCCGGAATCTTCATATGGCGCGGAATGATATTGCACGTAATAGGAATGGCGAGGATTGTCAGAATTCTGAGAGCGCGCAGCACGCTATTTGGCCGCTGCCGGCGTACGGCCCCGCACGTCGTTGGATGCGAACCGCCACCCCGACGATGTACCGGCGGGACCTCGCTTCAGATATTAATACGGCTCAATGGAATATCTTGACACCCCGGAGACCTCGCTCGTGCGGGTAAATTTGTGGTCCGACCACGAAATTATAGTCTCAAGCGACAGCGCCGATCAGCTGAACCTCCTGCAATGCAGGGTTATGAATCAGATCAAGGGCCACCACGAGGAACGAACGGATATAACGCGGATTTCACGAACGACTTTGCGCCTTCTTTCCTAATCATCTTCCGAATACTCCTTGACAGTTGTGGTCAGACCTCTGTATAGGTTTGGACCGGATTTAGAAGTGGCAAATTTCGGTGTTCAAGAAGAGTCAGGAAGCACGGCATGCCTGAATTCAAGGTGTCTGCCATGCAAGTTTTTTGGAGGCATCAATGGAGAAAAGACGCATCAAAGGCTCACAGTCGGTAGGCCACTGCATTGGCGTTTGCTGTGGCGTTCTCATCTTATTGTTCGCCACATTGGGCTATTCGCAGACCGCTGGAACCGGGAACATACAGGGCCTGGTTACCGACACCTCAGGCGCGTTTGTGCAGAACGCAACTGTGACAGCGACGAACGACGCGACGGAAGTGAAGCACGCAACCAAGACGGATGGAAGCGGCCTCTATAGCTTTCCGAATCTTGCTATCGGCACTTATACGGTGGAGGTAACGGCCGCCAGTTTTGAACACTATCGGCAATCGAATATTGTTCTCGACGTGGGCAGCAGTATTGCCGTCAACCCGGTGATGAAAGTGGGCGGAACAAACATCACAGTTGAGGTGCAGGCGGCTGGTCTGGCACTGCAGACAGAGGACAGTTCGCTCAAACAGACAGTCGACGAGAATACGCTCACGGAGATGCCGCTGAATGGCCGAGAGATGACGCAGTTGGTGACCATTACGGGCGGCGCCGTGAATGCGAATGAGAACAACGACGAATCGGGAAGCAAGACGTTTTTCAGCTCAGCCGTGATTTCGATTGGCGGCGGGCAAGGCAATGCTACCGATTATCGGTTGGATGGCGGCGACAACAACGACTACATGACCAACGTGAATATGCCGTTTCCTTTTCCGGACGCGGTAGCCGAGTTCAGCGTGGAAACCGCGGCGCTTGGTGCGCAGAGTGGCCTGCATCCTGGCGGCCTGGTGAACGTGGTTACGCGATCTGGAACGAATGCCTTCCACGGATCGGGCTTTGAATTCATCCGCAACAACTACATTGATGCGACGAACTTTTTCTCTGTCAACAAAGACACGCTGCACCAAAATCAGTTTGGCGGCACGTTTGGCGGGAAGATTATTCGCGACAAGCTGTTTGGGTTTGTGGGCTACCAGCGCTGGGTAAATGCGCAGACGCAATCCAACACCACAGCGTATGTGCCGACGGCCGCAAATCTGACGGGTGACTTTTCGGCGTCGGACACTGGCCAGCTCCTGGATCCGCTGACCGGGATCAAACTCATCAACAACAAGTACTCTGACACACCAGGGGTCACTTGGAATCCCAGCCCTGCTGCCGTCAAGCTTGTGAGCTTTCTTCCGCAATCGACAGCCCCTAACGGGCTCGTGACCTATGCGATTCCGTCGCAGGTGCGCGATAACCAACTTGTTACGCGCGTCGACGCAACTCTAAGCCCCAGGAACAGTCTCTATGGGCGGTATTTTCTGGAAGGCTACCAGTCTCCCGCATTTTATTCACCGACTAACGCGCTGCTTACCACTTCGGCCGGCAACTCGGAGCGCGCGCAGTCTTTCACACTTGGCGAGACGTACTTAGTCAGCAAGAACCTGGTGAACTCCGCGCATGCCACGGTGATGCGGCGGCGCGACGATCGCGGGCCGAACGCGAGTGGCATTAACTCAAGCTCAGTCGGCGTCAGTTTGTATGACATGACAACGATCGGTATGCAGTTGTCAGTGAGCAGCAAGTGGAGCATTTATTGCGGAACCTGCTCGGCGGCGCACTTCAACGTGAATACACTGGCGCTTGCCGACGATCTGAACTGGGTGCACGGCAAACATCAAGTTGCTTTTGGTGGAGAGTGGGTGCAGACGGAACTCAACGTGAACAATGTTTACGAAGGGAATGGCAACTTCACTTTCAGCGGCAACTACAGTATCAAAGGGCCGAACGGAACAAGCACTGGGGGCGGCTCAGTGGCCGACCAAAACCTGGAGTTCCTGACGGGTGCAATGAGCGGATTCGGACAGAGCAAAGCGCAACAGAATGCGCTGCGCGAACCGATTCCGAGTCTCTACGTGCAAGACACTTACCATGCCACCAGCAAGATTGTGTTGAACGCCGGCGTGCGCTGGGATCCGGAGTTTGTCGCAACCGACTATTTCAATCGGGGCTCGATATTCAGCTACAGTGGATTCCTGGCCAACCAGGTCAGCACGGTGTATCCCAATGCACCGGCGGGAAGTTTCTTCTACGGCGACAAGGGAGTACCAAAAGCGTTCACGCAGAATTCGCCATGGCAGTTCTCACCGCGGATTGGGGCAACCTACGATCCGAAGGGCAATGGGAAGATGGTGGTCCGCGTTGGAGCGGCGCTGGTGTATGACGAACCGAACCTGTTTACGGGACAACGCAACCAACAGAACCCTCCTTATGCACTGACGATTAACAATACGCCGGTGGGCAAACCATTGAGCTTCGACAGCCCGTGGTCGAATGGCACATTGACGACCAATCCGTTTCCGCTTCCACAGATTCCATCATCAACGGTTGCGTTCCAGAAGCAGTCGCAATACATCGTGCTTCCGACGAAGTTTCACTCGCCATACATGATGCAATGGACAGCGAGCATTCAGCGTGAAGTAGGCCGCGGATGGCAGGCGATGGTTGACTTTGTGGGCAATCAAACCGCCTTTGGGCCATACGGATTGCCGATGAATGCGGCAGTGTACGGACCAGTGCCCGGAACTGGCGCCGCGCCGTCGACGAGCAACTACTCGGCGCGTTTTGCGCTTACGGAAGCGAATCCCGTGTGGGGACCATATTATGCAGGCGGCGGCACCGGTTCGATGTATATCATGGCCGGAGCCAACGCCAGTTATAACGGCATGGTGGCGACCATTCAGCATCGGGCGTCGAACTTTGTCTTTCTGGCGAATTACACATGGTCGCATTGCATCGACATCTCAGACAACGCAGCCGATGTGAGCACTATAACGATTCAGAATCCGGCCAACATCAAAGGAGATAAATCGAGTTGCGGATTTGATTTTAGAGACATCTTCAACTCCACACTTGTGGCATCCAGCCATTTCAACTCCCTGCATGGGCTAGCGAGCGGGCTGGTGAATCACTGGGAGATTTCGCCGCTGGTTCACGTGACGGATGGCAATCCCTTCACGGTCAATTCGGGCATCGACAATTCTTTGATCGACGTCAACAACGACCGTCCGAACGTAGCCAATCGGAGCTTGATTTATAGCCATGCGAAGATCCTCAGCGGACCCTCGACCAATGCACAGTATCTGAACCCTCTTTCAAGCGGGGCCTTCACGCAGAATCCAACCGGCACTTTCGGAGATTCAGGCAGATTCGCTTATCGGGGGCCTGATTTCCTGCAGGTGGATAGTGCGCTGACACGCTCGTTCCCGCTGCACGACACGTTTGCGCTGAACCTTCGGTTTGAGGCGTTCAACGTGCTAAACCACCCGGACTTTGCCGCGCCGGGAAGCAGCAGCGGCTACCTGGCATCGAGCACTGGTTTGAACTCGAAGACTTTCGGCCAGATCACATCCACCACCAACGGTTACGGCGCTAGAATCTTCCAAGGAGCAATGAAGATCACATTCTAAGGAACCCTCTGAAGATGTCCCCAAGCCGGCTTGCCTTGGAACACCGATCGTGAGTAACACCTCATGGCGTGTTTTCAGTTCCTTGGCGAGCCGGTTTTGTGAGTTCGGCCATTGATCCGAGCGTAGCCCTACAGAGCTTAATGAGTCACCAGGCGATTAGCCAGCAAATGATGACGACCGAGTAAACTACTTGAAGAAGGAATATATGCAATCGAAATTTGCAATCATCATAGCTCTGAATCTGATAGTAATGGGCGCGATAGCACAGGATACTCGCAAAGTCTCCGAGCCTGTTATTCCTGCGTCCTGTGTCGTTTTGAAGGCGCAACTGCATGCAACCAACAACTCGCTGGCGGAAGCCGATGAAGTGAAAACCGATAGTGAGCGAATTCAGAAAGCGCTGGACGGTTGCGGGTCTGGCAAAGCTGTCGAGCTCAAAGCAGATGGAGTGAATAATGCATTCCTAAGCGGGCCTCTGGAGCTACGCGACGGAGTGACATTATTAATCGATAAGAGCGTCACCCTCTATGCATCGCGTAATCCGCGAGATTTCGATACAGCTCCCGGAGGCTGCGGGACCTCTGGACCAGAGAGCCGGCCTTGCAAGCCGCTGATTGGCATTCACGATGTCAAGAATGCAGCCGTGATGGGCGAGGGCGTAATTGACGGACGAGGCGACAAAGGTGTCCTTGGCAAGAGCTATACATGGTGGCAACAGTCGCGGGCGGCCGAGCCAACAAACATGCGCTATTCGGCTCCGAAGCTCATCACGGCCAACCATGCTGACGGACTTGTGCTTTATGGGATCCGTTTGCACAATGCTCCGAACTACCACGTGACCGTAAGCAACACGGATGGTTTCACAGCATGGGGTGTTCACTTACTTACGCCAACCGTACGTGGAACCGATGCACGCAATACGGATGGCATCGACCCTGGCAGTTCGGAAAACGTGACGATTACCAAAAGCTGGATAGATAACGGCGATGACAACATCGCCATCAAAACCGGCGTGCACCACATGAGCGTGCTGGATAACCATTTCTACAGCGGACATGGCATGTCCATGGGCTCGGAGACTAATACCTCGGATGGCGACATTCTGGTCGACAAGCTAACCCTGGATCACACAACCAGCGGAATTCGAATCAAAAGCAACGTGCAACGCGGGGGGCCGGTACGCAACGTAACCTATCGGCATCTGTGCATGCGCGATGTCGCGGTGCCGGTCTCGATCAGTCCGTTCTATAACGGCCAAACTACGGACGGCATTGAGGACCTTGGATTGAAAGGCGATCGCATTCCCGACTACAAAGGCATCCATCTGGAAGATGTACACAGCCTGACACCAGGCATCGTTCAGGTCGCTGGGCTTAACGCGGATCACATTACGGAGATCTCATTCGATGGAGTCATGGTGAACGATGTGAAGCCCGAGCAAGTCCGTGCTCGTTTTGCTTACATAACCATTGGAGCAGATGGCGCGAACTTCGCCTTTACAGGCGAGGGCGTGACAGTGCATTCGCAATCACAGAAGCAACCGAAGGTATCGGCCTGCGACGGCGTCTTTGTGCCTTACCAGGATTGATCCACTTCTCACGAAGATGGAATGAGGAGGGCGAGGTTGTAAGCTGCTATTGCCCTCCTGAGATCGCCACGGGCGTAATGGCCCACTGCGCTGCCTGCCCTGCGCTGGCCTGCAGCTGCTGCACGGCATTCCCTCGATCATCCAGACCTAGCACGAGTCCAGTGGCTTCATTCACGAGGTAGAAGAAGCCATTGCCAGCGGTCTGCACGTCCCAGCTTTGCTGCGGCGATCCATTGGCTGTCGCCTGAGTAACCGCTTGTGAGCCTGTCGCATCAAGCACTACAGACTGACCGGTCGCGGAAGCATGCAGATTTGCGATGGTGAATGCTCCGTTGTTATCGCTCGTGATGATCCATTGAGACCGTGGGTCGATGACGCCGTCGAGCCGGGAGAGCAAAGAAAAGAGAGATAGGTTCACCGCGCTCCCTTCGCCTGTCAGCAGCAAGTGCGTCTTACCGTTTGTCAGCTTGTAGTGAAGCGTGGCGTCGAGCTTTCCGCCGACAGCATCGAGGCCCGGAAGTGCAGTCGAATAGTTCGGCGCGTTCGGGTTGGTCAGATAGTCCGGGTCCGCGCTGTCGAAGAGCCCCAGCCCCTCCCACTCGAACAGCGCATTGGGTGTGGTGTAGTCCTTTTGGAAGGTGCTATACGGGCCGCCGCCATCCGGCATCTCCACATCGTTTGGCGCCCAGTACTCGATACCCATAGCGAGATTGTCAGGCAACGACTGCACGACTCCTTCCAGATCGAGCAGGAACTGCCGCTGTGCCGCACGGGTGGGAGCATACCAGGGGTCGAGCGATTCAAAGCCGAGTTCGTAGTGCTCGCCGGTTTCAATAATGTAGATTGGTTTGCCTATGGTCTGCGCAGCCTGGAGCAGAGTATCGGCCTCCACGGGCTGATTGTTGGGATTGGTTTCCGCTGCCTGCGCGTCTGTCAATGGCCCATGGTAGATCGGATAATAGCTCTCGCAGATCGCATCGTAAGTAAGTCCGTTCGCATTCGCGTTCGTAAAGAAGCTCGTCATGTTGTAGCCAGGCGTGATGTGGATGCAGGTCAACGGAGATGGAATTGCGGGTCCGATGCTCGTGTCGCTCGCCGCATCCGCCACGGCAGTGAGGCCCGCCTGCTCAAGCGCCGCAAACGCTGCGAAGTGGTTGTAAGGGTAGTAGCCGGGACCGCCGAGGAAGCCCGTGTCCACTTCATTGCCAATGCTCACCATGTCAGGCATCAGCCCAGCCTTACGATACATCTCTAACTCGGCCTTGGTGTAGCTATAGATGCTGGCTGCAAGCTCTTCCTGAGTCTGCCCGGCCCATGAGCCCGGGATTGACTGCGAGTTACCTCCGTCGAAAAACAGCGTGAGCTCCAAACTGAAGCCAAGATTGCGGGCTCGCTTTGCCAAATCGAGATCCTGCGCATCCGTCTCGATGTAGCAGTAATTCCCCGTGCAGACGGTCGGGGGCTGGTCCGGGTAGTACGGAGGAATAGACGTGGGCCGGATGCGAATGGAGTTGAATCCGTGATCCTTCAAGATCTTGAGGATGTCCTCGGGTTGTTCAGCGTCCTTCCACCACGGCAATCCCGTCTCGACGCGCAACGCCTCCATCTTTTCTTGTTCCGAGATGTCAGCTCCACGCCAGAACGCTGGCCGCAACTGCCACAGTTGAGCTTGCGATGCATCGCCAGTGGCATGCACGGCACCAACGCCATGGCGTCCCGATCCTGTCAGGAGCCTGCCAGTCGTGGCGCTCTGTATCGTTGAGTAGCCGTTTGCCCCTTCAGTGATGAGCCAGCTTTGGAATAGCGCGGGAGCACATCGTTCGGTTTCGACTTGCGACGAAAACAGGCTCTCGGTCAGGCACAGTCCGGAGGCCTCATCGGTGAGCTTCCATGCTCCACCGTCCAACCGCGTAAGTGCCCAGCGCTGCGCCAGGCTACTCAAATCGCGGGCAGACTCGAGCACATGGTTGGTGCCAAAACCGGAAATACTTGCGGAAAGCTGCATGCCCGTCGCCTGGTTCACTAAGGCATAGACTTCGCCATCCTGCGGAGTCGGGTCTACTGGTTCGGCAGGTTGCTGCGCCCATGCGCATGTGTTGGTGATCAGCAGGAAGAACATTGCTGTCCGCGAGGCAATAGTTTTGTGCATCATGACTGCCCTCCAAGGGGCTCGGAAATCATCGGAGCTCCGCCGTCGGACACACTCTATGCACTTTCACTAAGCATGCGAATCCGCCGAAAGTCGGATTGGCCAATTATTTCCAGGATCTTCATGCATTTCCTGGCCGACGCGTTTTGCCCCGGATTCAAGTAGTAACGCCTTTCTGCAAATCGACCCGCTACCATTTGCGATAATAGCTCTTGAAAACAAGAGCCGCCGTGTCAGCACGCGCGGCTCGCTCTGCTGCTTGTGTCACTCGCCGTTTCGGCATTCCTGCCTTGATCCCACTCCGCAGGCGGGGCTTGACATATGCAGCTATGGACCGACTACGAAGGCGTCACCATCGAAGGCGCTTTCTCCTTGCAAAAGCTTCTGTTGTCCGAGGGCCGTAGCGCTTTCTTTACCGCGGCCGGACCCAAGAGCGAGCCAACGCTGGTGCGCCTCATCGAGTGCCATTTCGACGAAGAGGAGATTCTTACCCGCTGGCGTTGCGTGGATGCGCTGAGCCATCCGAACTTCCTCAAGTTCGCGCACTACGGCCAGACCGAGTTGGATGGTCGCCCGGTAGTGTATGCAGTTTTTGAGAAAGTGGACGCGAATCTGGCCGAGGTGCTTGAGCAAGGCCATCTGACCGTCAAGGATGTGGCGCAGTTGGCATCCAGCCTGGTGGCGGCGCTCGATGTGCTGCACACGCATGGCTTCATTCACGAGCACATCGAGCCGCGCAATATCTTTGCCGTGAGCGACGTAGTTAAACTGCGCAGCGACTGCATTCGCGAAACTCCAGAAGCGGAGGAAGGCCGCTCTGCCAAACAGCGCGACGTGCGTGATCTCGCAACCGTGCTCCTCCAGGCGCTTACTCAACAAGGATCGGTTGAGGACATTCCGGATTTCGCCATACCTCCGCCATTCGGCGAGATCATCCGTAACGGGATGGATGGTACGTGGGAACTGGAGAACATCAAGGTCGCTCTCGGAGGTTTGTTGGGTTCGAGAGAATCTGCAGCGCCGAAACCGATGAATGTGGTAGCGGCAATTCCGGCCAAGCTCGAGAAGAAAGCTCTGAGTGCCAATGCGGAGCCGTCTATGCAGGCGGAGGAGCAGCTCTCTCTCCCTCTCTTCAATGAGGACGGAGACGCGGAACTTGTGCACGCAAACACTCGCAAAGATACCTGGAGCCGCAAAGATGCCTGGGGCGAAGAGTCGAGCTTCTCGCTGCGCTCCCGCTGGCTCGGGGCCGCCGGCCTTGTTGTCCTTCTTCTGCTTGTTTCCATATGGGCACTTACTCACGCCTGGAATGCGCATCGGAACAAAGCCACGCAGACTGCTGAGGCCGTTTCGCAGCAGGGCGCGCAATCGGGGAAACAGATATTGACGAGTTCTGCTTCCAAGCCCGTCGCTGCAGGCTCGTCGCGCGTGAGCCGCCATGCATCGGCCGGCTCGCGCTCCGATTGGCGCGTGATCTCTTTCACTTACAACCGCAGGAATGACGCAGAGAAGAAGGTCTCCAGCCTCGTCCATAGCCATCCGGAACTGCAGGCTACGGTCTTTACTCCTAGCGGGCATGCTCCGTACCTGGTTTCCATCGGCGGTGTGATGGACCGGGACGCAGCCTACGCTTTGGCCCGCCGCTCTCGTTCTTTGGGGCTACCGAACGACACGTACGCCCAAAATTATTGACCCAAAACCCGAAAACTAAGCCGTTTTGAAGTTGAGAGTTCGTGGCCTCCGTGGTTCTCTGAAGAGGGAGAGGAGAGCCGGGATATGGCGAGGAAGGGACACACGGAAGAGGAGATTCT
>JBEKPF010000044.1:0-52330 GCA_049521035.1 Occallatibacter sp.
AAGCCCTGGACATATTAAGGCAACATACATGGCCTGGAAACGTGCGTGAACTACGCAACGCCATTGAACGGGCCACCATTCTCGTCGGCTCCGGACGAGAAATCAAGCCCGACCACATTTTTCTATAGTCATCCGTCCCGTTCTGGGCAAAATGTTTCTACTTTGGCACTCATCGTGCATGTTGAATAGGCAAATGTTGCCGTATTCTCATGTCGTTCCAATAAACTCCGTCAACAACGGCTCCCTGCACAGCCCGGGGCTGCTCGCGGACGCCTTCTCAGAGTTCATCTCCGCGTCGTCGCAATTGGAAGCGTCCTACCGCGATTTGCAAAAAGAAGTCGCACATCTGGGCTTTGAATTGGCGGAGCGCAATGCCGCGCTCACCAGAAGCCTGGCGGAAAACGACCGCATTCGCGTTGCCCTGCAGCAAATCATCGATTCCATGCCCTGTGGCGTGCTGGTATTGGATTCCGGTGAGACGGTGGTTACGATCAATCCAGAAGGACGGAGGCTGCTCGAGGTTGGTAAAGCACAGATTGACAGCTTGCAGGATCTCTCAGCCCTCAGCAAAGTAGACTTCGCATCTCTCGTAT
This sequence comes from Occallatibacter sp., assembly GCA_049521035.1. Taxonomy (GTDB): domain Bacteria; phylum Acidobacteriota; class Terriglobia; order Terriglobales; family Acidobacteriaceae; genus Telmatobacter. The sequence goes on from JBEKPF010000044.1 coordinate 594, forward strand.
CAGGATCAGGAAACAACGTCGACAACGAGGTCTGCATAGCCTCCTCGGCCGGCAAGCGGTGGATCGCAATCGGCAACCGGAAGCTATCGTGCACGTCCATACCTCAACAGTCGGAAAATGGAAGACTTCCTCTAAAAAGCATTTGGATTCTGCGAGATATCACTGCGAACAAGCAGGCTGAGCAGGAACGTGAAGCGGCGCGGAGCGCCATGGCACTGGCCGAAATGTCGACGATCCTGGCCCACGAGATTAGAAATCCGTTAGCCTGCATGGAATTGTTTGCCGGGTTGATCGCCGAGGACCGGGGCAAGGATGCACCTTGGGTTTCTCCTCTGCAGGCTGGTATTCGCCAGATCTCCGGGACAGTCAACAACGTCCTGAACATGAACAGTGGAGGCAATCCGCATTTGGGGCCGGTGGATCTGACCCTCTGCATGCAAAGCGGAGTGGAATTTGTGAACCCCATCGCCGAGCAAGCCGGCGTGATTCTTTCGTTCTCGGGTGATGAAGACGATCTGAAGATTCAAGGCAACGAAAACCTGCTTCGTCAGATCATCCTGAACCTCACTTGCAACGCCATCCGTCACACCGCCGCCGGGGGAACGATCGCTGTTTCGACGAAGCGGGTATCGCGACACAAAAAGACGCGCGCCATCGTAGAAGTCACCGACACAGGCTGCGGCATCCAGCCGCACGTGATTGACCGGATCTTTGAAGTTGGATTCAGCGCAACCGGCGACACGCCGGGACTGGGTCTGGCCGTATGCAAGCGGCTCATGACTGCGCACGGCGGAGAGATACGCGTTTCAAGCAAGGTAAACCGCGGCACTACTTTTCAATTGGAGTTTCCAATCTTATGACAAGCGATACAGTGTCCTCAGTATTGGTAGTAGATGACGAACCCGGTATTCGCACTGCGCTGCGCGCGAATTTCCTTCGCCACGGCTGGAGTGTTGAAACGGCCTCCGGTGTGCGTGAGGCAATCCGCAATCTCGAAGGAAGAGAATTTGATCTAGTCGTGACCGATATCCGAATGCCCGATGGAACCGGCATGGATGTCATGCGTTCAGTCTCTCAACTCTCCCCTGGGACGGCCGTCATATTGCTGACCGCGTATGGTTCGGTGCCGGACGCAGTGAGTGCAATGCGCGATGGCGCGCTTGACTATCTCACCAAGCCCATTTCGTTTGACCAGTTGCAGACCATTGCCGCGAAGGCTATGCATCGGGCAAAGCAGATTGCAGTCGTTGATCCTGCTCCGGCCGGTGCCATCGTGGGTCGCGCACCGTCATTGCTTCGCGCCATTCAACGGGCCCGCTCAGCAGCCAGCACAGGTGCCGACGTTCTTATTGAGGCAGAGAGCGGCACGGGAAAGGAATTACTGGCGCGCTTTATTCATGATTCCAGCGATCGAAACCGCAAGCCATTTGTCGCCGTGAATTGCGCTGCCGTTCCGGAAGCTCTGCTTGAAAGCGAATTGTTCGGCCATGGACGTGGCGCATTCACTGGAGCTATTGCAGCCAAGCAAGGCAAGTTCGAGTTGGCAGACGGCGGAACGATTCTGTTGGACGAGATCGGTGAAATGCCGCTCCACCTTCAACCCAAACTCCTGCGCGCTTTGCAAGAACGCGAATTTGAGAGGCTCGGCGAGGCGAAGTCAGTCCATGTAGATATTCGTGTAATCGCCACAACCAATGTCTCGCTTGCCGCAATGGTTGAGCGCGGTCAGTTCCGCGGCGATCTCTACTACCGCCTGAATGTGATTCCGCTTTCGCTTCCGCCGCTGCGCGAACGCCCGGAAGACATTCCGATTCTCGCTCAGCATTTTGCTGAGAAGTATGCCGCCCAGATGCGGTCAACCACCCCCCGGCTTCGTCCGGAGTTTCTTGATCGCCTGCAGTCCCACACCTGGCCAGGAAACGTCAGAGAACTGGCCAACTTCATGCGGCGGGTGCTCACGTTAAGCGGGAAGCTCGACCTCGACGCTGGTTGCTTCGAGATGGAATTTCAAGGCAATTCCAGAGGTTTGTCGTTGGTGCACACGCAGCCAAAGGCTCCGGTCGCCGGCACGCCAATCCGTCAAGTGGAACGGCTGCACCTGGAAAGCACTCTCGCTCTCACTGATGGCAATCGTACGCACGCCGCCGAAATGCTCGGCATCAGTCTGCGCACGCTGCGCAACAAAATTCGGGAGTACGGTCTCCCGCCAAGGAGGTATGCCTGATATGGCGACAATCGATCAGTTACAGGGCTATCTCAAGGTCGTCACGGAACGTCAGCAAACGATCGTTTCGAACATGGCCAATGTGGATACGCCTGGCTATCACACCAAGGACATCGACTTCCAGAGCACGATGCGGCAAGTCATGAATGGGGACGGATCGGCTCACATGGAGCCGGCGTCCCTTGAGTTACAGGGATTGCCGGAGCGTCCGGACGGAAACAACGTAAACATCGACCGCGAGGGCCTGATGCTCTCTCAGACACAACTCCAGTTTCAACTTGGCACGCAGTTGGTAAAACGTGAGTTCAGCCATCTGTTGATCGCCATCAAGGAAGGAAGCTAGTCATGGGCATGTTCGACATGATGAGCATTAGCGCCTCCGCTCTCTCTGCTGAACGGCAGCGCGCGGAAGTCGTCTCGGTGAACATGGCGAATGCCGAGACAACACACACCGACTCGGGCGGTCCCTTTGTGCGCAAGGAAGTTGTTTTCGGCGCCACGTCCGGTTCGCTTTTTCATTCAGTAATGGGAGGGTTGTCCCAAACGCCGGCGGGCTCAGTTCGACTCACGCAGGTTGTGGATGATCCCACGCCGCCCGTCATGCACTATGAGCCGGGCAGCCCGGATGCGAATGCATCAGGATATGTGGCCTATCCCGCGATCAACCCGGTCAAGGAAATGGTAGATCTTATGGGATCTGCCCGGTCTTATCAATTGAACGCCTCGGCTATCACCGCTGAAAAGCAAATGATTCAGGAATCAATCGACATCCTGAAATCCTCGTAGTTCGGAGTAGATCGATGAGCAATGTCAGTCTGGGTGGAATTCCAACTTCGATTTTGCCGGAACCATCAGGCCTCGGCGCCCCCGAGAACGGCGGTGGGCTGGATTTCGGCGCGGTGCTCAAGAACGCGGTTCAGGGCGTCGATCAAATGAACAACAACGCCGGGGCTCAGGTCAATAACCTGCTGCAGAGCGGTAACGGCGACATGACCAGCGTCATGATCGCGGTCGAGAAAGCGGATGTCTCATTCCAACTCATGATGCAAGTACGTAACAAGATCGTGAACGCATACCAGGATATTGAGAAAATGCAGTTCTAGGACTGAGAATTTATGCCGGGAATCAACGACGGAATCGTGCAGGGAAAACAGTTCTGGGCTACCAGAACCTCGTCTCAGAAGAGGTATCTTCTGGCGGGCGCAGCGGCCACAGTAGCCCTGATGGCTCTATTTGTCAGGCTAATCGGCACACCCGACTACAAGCCGCTATCAACGGGTCTGGATCCCGATGGCGTTCAGAAGATGGCGGCGCAGCTCGATGCCCAGGGCATTCCCCATCAGACCGGCGCCGATGGCACTTCGATAAGCGTTCCTGCCGACAAGCTGCCGGCGGCCCACATGGCCACTGCTTCTCTTGGCTCGCCGCACGGCGCCCGCAACGGATTTGAGTTGTTCGACAAGATGTCGTGGGGGCAAACGGAGTTTGATCAAAAGGTCACTTACCAGCGTGCGTTGGAAGGCGAGCTGGAGCGGACAATTGAAACACTGGCCGATGTCCAGAGCGCTCGGGTGCACCTGGTGATGCCCACCGACTCTGTCTTTCTCGATCGGCAGCACACTGCCAAGGCATCGGTGATTCTTAAGCTCCGCAGCAATGGCCTTTCCAAAGACGCGGTCCTCGCCATCTCGCGGTTGGTATCCGGTGCCGTGGATGAGTTGAAGCCGGAAGATGTTTCCATCGTCGATGCTGATTCAGCTAGGTCACTCGGTTTGGGTCACGATGGGCAAACGACCAACGACGGTTTCGAGACGAACCTGACACAGCGACTCATCAGCACGCTGGAACCGGTGGTGGGTGCGGATAAAATCCGCGCCAGTGTCAACGTCGATCACGATGAGGGCACAAGCGAAGAGAGTCAGGAAAAATACGATCCAGCGGTGAGCGCTCTGCTCAGCATGCAGCGGTCTGAAGACCATGCCGGTGCAGCGCCGGCCTCGTCGGGCGTTCCGGGAACCAGCAGCAACATACCGGCTGTGAAGCCGCAGAACCCTCCCACACCTGGACCAACGCAGTCGTCCACAACCGAGTCCGCACAGTATGGAGTGAACAAAACGGTGGTTCATACCGTGACGCCCGCGGGCAGAGTCTCACGAGTCACCGCAGCCATTCTGGTCGACGATGCTACGGTCAAGACTGTTCAGGGCAGCAAGGTGTCGTACACCAGGCGCAAGCGATCGCAGGCTGAATTGAACCAGATCCAGGAACTTGCAGAAGCCGTCATCGGATTCGATGCTAAGCGCGGCGATAGCATCAGCGTCCAGAACATGTCCTTCGATGCCAACAACGCGGAAGGAGAACTCGCTGCTCCGACTTGGATTCAACAGTCAGAAAAGGCCATCACAGATTATTCTTCCGTGCTCCGTCCAGTTTCACTACTCATGCTCTTCCTACTGGCTTACATGTTTGTGCTGCGGCCAATTCAGAAACAAGCGCTGAAGCCAGGACTCGCCACTGCGGGCGCACCGCCGGCTCTGCCGTCCGGGCCTGGAATGGAGCGGCTCACCGCGGGTCCAGCGGAACCGACGGAAGGGACCCAGCGCGCGACCCACCTCAAGCAACAGGCAATTGAACTCACCAAGCAGAAACCTGTAAACACCGCCCGCGCGGTACAGACCTGGTTACGCGAGGAGTCACTATGAGCGCTACCGAACGTACGCCAATGAGCGGCACGCGCAAAGCGGCAATCCTCATCTCGCTGCTTGGAGACGAGTCGGCTGCGCTGGTCCTGCGGAATCTCCCAGACGACGAACTGCAGCGCGTCACCGATGAAGTCTCAACCTTGCCTGCCGTCCCATTCGAAACCACACTCGAGGTTCTTGAGGAATTCCAACAGATGGTCACTTCCCAGGACTTCATCGCAATGGGTGGCCAGGATGTTGCGACGCGCATGCTGAACAAGGCGTTCGGCGAGAACGGCGCAAAGAACATGGTCGATCGGTTGACGCAAGCCGACGAAATGAACCTGATGCGCGTGGATTCATTGAGCAAGGCTGATCCAAACAAGCTCGCAAGATTCCTGATTGGCGAGCACTCTCAGACCAAAGCTTTGATCCTTGGACATCTTGATGCAAAGCAGGCCTCGGCCCTGTTAATGAAGCTCGAGCCGGAAGTCCGCGCCGACTGCGTAAGACGTCTTGCGAACCTCGGACAGTTCTCTCCGGAGGTGGCCGCGAAGGTCTCCTCCGTCTTGAATCGCCGCTTGAGGTCGGTCGGAAGTCAGAGCAAGCGCGCAGACTCCGGCTTCAGAGAAGCCGCCGAATTGATGAACCGCCTCGACCCGGGTGCAGCGCGCGAGATACTCGACAGCATTGAGAGAGACGAGCCAAAGCTCGCCATCAGTATTCGCGATCTCATGTTTACATTCGACGATCTTCTTGAAGTTCCCGAGCAGGAGCTGCGCGAACTGATGAACGCGATTGACAAGAAGACCTTGATGATTGCACTCAAGGGAGCAAACGAGGAATTACGGAGCCACTTCTATCGGACCATGTCTTCGCGTGCAGTCGACATGATGAAGGAAGACTCGGAAGTGATGGGACCGGTTCGCAACAAGGACGTAATGAAGGCGCAAACTGAGATCGTCGCGATCGCACGCAAATTAGAGTCAGAAGGCAAAATTGCACTCAAGAGTGAGGGAGACGATGAGTACGTATTCTAGCGTGGAATTCGAGAGCATGTTCGCTATCCCCATCAGGGCTCTGGAGTATCGGGATATGGGGACTCATCCGGCGCTCAACGGAGCCGTTAATGGTTCGTCTGAGGCACGGGGTGTACAAGAGGGCGGTGAGCGCGTTGCTCAAGTCCAGCTTTCGGAAGTTGAATTCTCTGAGCGGATCAAGCGGGAGCGCGCCGAAGCTGCCGAGCAGACAGAACTAAGGTTGCGTCAGGATTACGAGGCGAAGTTGCAAGCCGCGCGTGCTACCGTCGCAACAGCAATCTCCGGCTTTGAAACGCAGCGAACCGATTACTTTGGCCGTGTTGAATCCGAAGTTGTTCAACTCGCACTGGCAATCGCCGCCAAGATTCTGCATCGGGAGTCGCAAGTTGATCCAATGCTCGTGGCAACCCTGGTACGCATGGCCATTGACAAAATGCGCGAGGGATCAAAAGTCACGATTCGTGTTGGTACAAGGCGCTTCGCGCAGTGGAGGGCGTATTTCGCCGGTCAACCGAATGCTGCCCGAGTTGAAGTAGTGGAAGACGCGTCACTCACTGAACACGATTGCGTACTGGAAACTGAACTTGGATCCGCTAACTTCGGGTTGGATACTCAACTGAAGGAAGTCGAACAAGGATTCTTCGATCTTCTCGCACTGAAGCCATTAAACAAATGAAAACCTCGATCCTGACTCCGTATCTTCACGCTCTTGAGGCCGGCTCAACGCTACGCTGGAAGGGCCGGATCAATCAGGTCGTCGGTAACCTGATTGAGTCGGAAGGGCCATTCGGTTTTGTGGGCGAGTCATGCGAAATCATGGGTGCCGGCGACAAGCTCTATGCCGGCGAGATTGTTGGCTTCCGCGGATCCACCATTCTGTCAATGACCGCTGAGCTTCCTCAAGGCATTCGATTGGGAGATCAAATTGTAGCCTGGGGAGCGCGTCCATCCATCCGTGTTGGACCCGAATTGCTGGGCCGGGTTATCGATCCCGCGGGCAATCCTCTGGATGGTAAGGGAGATTATCGCGCAACCCACGCAGTCAGCATTGACGGTTCGGCGCCGTTGCCGCTTGATCGAGTTCCCATTCGCGAGCCTCTCGGTTGCGGCATCAAAGCGATCGACGGCTTTATCACTTGCGGTCGAGGCCAACGCGTTGGAATCTTCGGCGGAAGCGGTGTTGGAAAGAGCACGCTGATTGGAATGATGGCGCGTGGAACTGCTGCGGACATGACAGTCTTGGCACTCGTCGGAGAGCGTGGACGTGAAGTGGGTGAGTTTCTTGAGGTGCTTGGCGAGGAAGGTCTTCGCCGCTCCGTTGTCATCGTCTCCACCTCTGACCAGTCACCACTATTGCGCATCCGCGCCGCGCTCGCGGCAACTGCGGTTTCAGAGTATTTCGCGAGCTTGGGCAAGAATGTTCTGCTCATCGCCGATTCTCTCACGCGCTTTGCCATGGCCCAGAGAGAGATCGGATTGGCAGCAGGCGAACCGCCGACTGCGAAAGGCTACACTCCTTCAGTCCTGAACATGCTGGCCCGCCTCGCGGAGCGCGCCGGAAATTTCTCACAGGGAAGTATCACTGCTTTCTACACGGTGCTGATGGAAGGCGACGATCAGTTGGACCCTGTTGTCGATACGGTTCGCTCGCTGCTGGATGGACATGTGATTCTTGATAGAGATCTGGCAATGCGCAGCCACTATCCTCCCATTTCAGTCACCGAAAGTCTCAGCCGATTAATGTCGAGCATGGTGTCAAAAGAACATCTCGCCAAGGCGAATGCCCTGCGGCTTTCGATGGCAGCCTATGCGCGCTCAGAAGATCTCATCCGCATCGGCGCATATCAGAAGAACACCGATCCACTTCTGGATAAGGCAATTCAGAATCTCCCCGCACTTAGCAATTTCCTGCAGCAGAAGCCAGATGATTTCTGCAAATACGAAGAAGTTGTCGCGCAGTTGATGGCGTTGCCTGCCTAGCTATGCCTTTTCGGTTTCCACTTGCGGCCGTGCTGCTTGTTCGGGAAGAGGCCGAGAAGCGTGAAGAACGCGCACTCCAGAAAATTCAAGTTGACATAACCCGCGTCCTCCTCCAAATTGAACAACTCACTGTGGACATCGCAAACACGCATATTGCGCGCGAAAGAGCAATGCAGAAGCCGATCCCAGCCGTTGAACTCCACTCTTACCTATTCAAAATACAAGCATGCGAGGAAGCAAAGAAGACGCTTCTTAAAACTCTTCAGGCTCTCGAGCTCGATCGTGACCAGCAACTAAAGGTGTATCAGGCCGCCCACCGCGACCACGAAACCATCATTGACATGTTCAATGAGCAACGGGAAACGTACGAGCAGAAGCAGGCTCGGAGTGAGCAGAAGAGCCTCGACGACATATTCGGAGCCCGTCGCCACAGAAGCTAAAGAACAATTCCTCTTTCGATGCGCTCAGTTCATAGCGTCCCTACGCAAGCTTCATAACAATTTTGCGCCGGCCTGTGCCTTACTCTCCGAGCCTCTATGCGGTTTCAACTGCGCATAGTAGGCAGACATTGCCCAGCATGTGCGGCAAGGATTGCCGGTTCCCCGGCACGCGCCTTGGCCCCTCCCAAATCGCAATACGCAAGTCTTTAATAATTAGCTACTTACGGAAACATGGCACAGTCCATCTCGGCCAACATTCTGGCGAAGCGCGTGCAAGGTTATGGGCGTGCGAATTCCATCAGCAGCTTCGACCGCCAGCCTGGCCCCGCAGTCATCGGCACTTACCATGCCAGTCGGCGACAGCTTTATGGTCATCTTCGCGGCGGCATCCGCGATGCCCGCTTCCGGATCTCCTCTCACGAGATCTGCGACAAAGGAAGAAGCCGAGAATGGTACGGCAAGCCAACCGGAGAGCGAGCAAGTTGATGCACAAGCCTCTTCGATCCAAACATCGAACGCCTCCGCAAGCGCAACGGTCTCCGCTCCCTTTCAATCCGAATCCGTCGCTGCTCCTAAGTCGAAAGGTCAGGACAATACAAATAGGCCAACGATCCAATCATCCTCGATTACGGCTGGGCAGAGTTGGTTTGCGCCGTCGAGTGTAACGATCTTTCGCGCGCCAACCACCACAAAGGAACAAGCGGGACAACCCATCACTAGTCAATCGACAAGCAAGCAAGTAGTGGTGCAGACACCCCCCGTTCAAAGCCAGTCTCAATCTATTACGGATTCGGCGCCGGGCGTCCAGGCAAACCACCATACGTCAACGACTCCATTGTCCGAGGCTGTCGCAGGCGCGAATTGGCTTGCAGTGTCTGGCGAGACGATCTCTAAGGTGCAAACCACCGTAACGAAGCAAGCCGGACAAAGTCCCGCAGCCAAATCTGGTTCCTCTCCCAAGCAATCCGGACCCGCTACGGATGCGACGCCTGACGTAAACTCCAATACGTCTGCAGCTCAGTCGACCAAGGTTGTGGCTGGAGTGAGTTGCCGAGCAGTGTCCAGTGGTTCGAACTTTCAAACTCCATCAACGCAAGTCGTCACGGCCGCAGCTATCTCCACTTCGCCGGCTAGTCCACATATCGTTTGGTCCGCCAGTACGTTTTCGGCGCCCGTCGCTAGCATCCCGCAACCGGCCTCGGCAAATAGCTCGACAGCGTCGAGAACTCCAGATCAATTCGGAGAGCACGCGGAGAATCACAAAGTCAATGGCCGACAAGTGGAGCAATCTGCCTCCGTGCTGCAGAACTACACCCTACCCACAGCCTCTGTCGTCCCGCTACCCGACCAAGTCACTCCGTCGCTAGCGCAGAAATCCGCCGGACAAGTGATCGTCCAATCGTCGAGTTACCCGGCGCCTGAAACATCTTCGAAGACTTCGAATTTAGAGGTCTCCCCGGTTCCGCAGAATGTGTCACAAACTCACATCTCTGAGTCAGCGCCAACCACCTCGACGCCGGAACGGAGCGTAACGCTGCTACAACAAGCCTCGCCTGCTGCTCAACAGGATGAGCCCGGCAGCGATCAGTCAGCTGCCTCTATCGCTTCGAGTGGAACTCCAAACAATAACTCGGATCCTTCCGCAATAACCGCGGGAGTGACACTCCCCGAAACGCTGCCTCTGGCGGTTGCCGACACCCTTCCTATCGTTGGAAGTGGAAGCGCAGTGGCTAGTAACCTACCGCAAAAGGCCACGTCCAACACGGCCAACAGCAAAAGTTCAGATTTTACCATTGAATCGAACACTGTAACGAGCAAAACCAAACCAGACGCTGGCGCGTCAGACACCCCGTCATCTCATAGCGTTCAAAACTCGCAAACCGACCCATCTCAGAGTGCGGCGTCCACACCGAGGATCACCGACAATGGCGTCTCGCATCTCCAAACTCAGACTGGCGTGGCTCCAGCGGTTTCGCACGATGCCCCAGCGCCTCGCGTGTCGACGGGCTCTCCCGAAGCATCTCGCGCTAGCGATCAGCATGAGCCCCGTCCCTCAGTCGATTCGGAAAGCGGCGCAGCCGTGACGTCGTCCGGCATCAATACTACGAAGCTGATGCAGACGATGAATGAGACGGAGATGCGTATAGGAATGAGTTCGAGCGACTTCGGCGATATCTCGATTCGTACGACTGTTTCGAACCACCAGATGCTGGCTCAGATATCGCTCGACCACAACGAACTGAGTCAAGCCTTGTCAGCCCATGTCGCTTCCGCACAGACGAAGCTTGGTGACGAGTACGGTCTTCACGCATCAATCGAAATCAACAATCTTACGTCATCCAATTCAGGCGAGCCAGGCGCTTCCTCGCAAAGAGAAAAAGGAACAATCCCTAGCTCATCACAGACCAATAACGATGCAGTTCCCGCGGAGGAAGAGAGCGTTCCAAGCCTGGGGACAATTGCAGCCGCAGGCGGTGAATACCGGCTAGACATCAGAGCATAAGGCGGAAACGAAGCCAGAAAGGTAGGAAGCATGAACATTCAAGGAATCAGCCCGTTAATCACCGCGCCCTTGCAAGCGCAAAACGTCACCTCAGCTGCATCGGCAAAGGTTGCGTCGACAAAGAGCGCTACAAGCGCTGCGGGCACCACTTCGACCACGACGGGGGGGCTCTCGGCAAACAGTCTTGAGAGCACATTCCTAAGCCTGCTGGCGACCGAGTTGCAGAATCAGGATCCCACATCTCCAGTCGATCCAACCGCGATGGTTGGTCAGCTGGTATCACTGAACCAATTGGATCAGCTCATCAACATCAACCAGACGCTTTCCGGTTTGAGCGGCTCGGGAACCACCGCTTCAAACGGTTCAAGCAGTACACCTGTAGCCTCGACAACCTCTACCTCGACCAGTTCTTTGAGTGCACTGGACTCTGGATCTACGTCGAGCAACACACTGGCGAACCACGTTTCCATGGCATCAAAAGCGCTCAGTCAATTGCAACCGGCCTATGCCGCTACCGCCGGAGCCAACGCGCTCATGAATTTGTATGGTAGCTTCGCGGCTCCAACTCAATCTCAGCAACTCTCACCTACAGGAGGTAGATAAATGGCATCCTTTGCAATTCCACTTTCAGGCCTGGAAGCAAACTCTGACTCACTCAGCGTGATTGCGAATAACTTGGCAAATCTCAACACAGACGGCTACAAGGATCAGACCGTCAACTTCGGCGATATATTTGCGGGGATGCAGGCTTCGTCTGGAAACGGTGACCCAATTCAGGTTGGCTCGGGCGTGCAGGTCGAGAGCACAACCTCCAACTACTCAGATGGCAACGTCAATTCAACCGGTGTTGCATCGAATATGGCACTTCAGGGTAACGGATTCTTCGTGGTGCAGAATCACGGCGAAACGGAATACACTCGCGCGGGCGACTTCACCGTCAACACATCTGGACAGTTGGTGGATCCCAGTGGCGATCTGGTGATGGGATACCCGGCAGTCAACGGGGTGGTCTCCGCGAGCACCGCCCTCAGCCCGATTGTCGTCAATCAGGCGGCCACAATACCAGCTCTGCCCACCACAAGCTTTGACACCGTTACCAATCTCCAGGCCGGATCGCCCGTCGGCACCACCTTCAGTACGCCTATCAGCGTGGTCGACTCCCTCGGAGTATCGCAGACCCTGAGCATTCAATATACGAACACTGGTACGAATGCCTGGAGCTACACCATAACCCTGCCGGCCTCGGCTACGGGTTCTGCTGGCCCGACTACGTTGTCACAAGGAAATCTGACTTTCGACTCGTCTGGCACTCTCACCGCTCCAGTTGGGTCGGTCACGGGAATCAACATCGCGGGCTTGTCGGACGGCGCTGCGCCCATGAATCTCACCTGGAATCTGAATGGTGCATCAGGCAGTCCAATCATTACCCAGCAGGATTCGGCCAGCGCTACCACTGCCACCAACCAGAACGGCTATGGAGTAGGCACGCTCACCAGTTACTCGGTACTGGCGGATGGAACGGTGCAGGGCCAGTTCAGCAATGATCAAACCATGGCAATCGGCAAGGTGGCTGTGGCCGGTTTCGCAAACGTACAGGGCCTGACTCAGTTGAATAACGACAATCTTCAATCCACGGTTGCCTCTGGAGCCGCGGTTGTGGGGCAGGCTGGCATCGGCGGAAACGGTACCATCACCGGAGGAGCTGTCGAGGCGTCAAACGTGGACCTCTCCGGTCAATTTGCCAACATGATCGTCGCCCAGCAGGGTTATGAGGCCAACGCCAAGGTTCTAACAGCGTTCGACCAGGTCTCCCAGGCCACGATCCAGTTGGTCAGCTAGTCAACCATGAACTGAAGCAGTTGTTAAGTTCCGATTAGAATCTCCCGCCAGACCAAACCAAAGCCTGGCGGGAGCTCTCCTGGGGTTGCCAGTTCTCATGGCTATCTCACCGGCATGTGGACCGTCCCTTCATGCCCATGCCGCCTGCAACTCATTGCGTGACAATAACCTGCCAACTTGGCGGGTGAGTCAAAGCGTGCCCCCGTTTTCCTTTTCAATTCCGGCCCTCCGATTGCAATTACCCACCTGAAATTGCTCCGCTCATTGTCCTCTGGAACAAGTTGACCCAAGACGGTCAAGCCATGGGGTCGTGATTGGAGCCGATCATGCAGGGGGCCCAATGAGTACCGCAGTCCAGAATCAGGAACCGAATCCCAAAGTAGCTGTCAGCACGGTTCAGGCGGCGAACGCCGTCGATCCGCTCGACAGCATGCCGTGGCTTCCATGCACTCTCAGCCTCGAGGTGCCCGTTGTGCGGTTTACCATCGGAGACCTTCTTACGCTCACCACTGGCTCGATTGTCGAGAGTTCCTGCCACCACACCAGCGACGTTCCATTGCGGGTCAACAAACTTCTCATCGGTTGGACCGAATTTGAAGTCATCGGCGATCGTCTCGCCGTGCGGATTACGGATCAAGTATGACAATGACAAACAGAGCATTCACCTCCTTTTTGCTGGACGCAAATCAGCAGCCGTCTTCGCCTGCGCCAGGCCCGGTCCCGGCGACTCCACAGTTTCATGAGTTGCTCCGGGAATACGAAAACGCGCCCGTCGAAAAGCCCTCGACGCTTTCGGAAGTGTCGTGGCCCTATCGCCCGACGGCACGGACGCGGCAACCCAAACCCAGTAAACCCCTTAAGCCCGCCAAGCCCGCTCAGCCAAGTACTCTGGTTCGCGCATGGTCCTGGCTGAATAAGAAGTATCCCCTTGCCCCGAGCAAGCGGATGCATCTGACCGAAACCATTTCTCTCGGCGAGAAGAGATTCGTAACCCTTCTCAAAGTAGATGGCCGCGAATTCCTGATTGGTGGAAGCGCTGCGGGTGTGAACCTGCTTTCACAATGGGACACGGCAGCGGAAATCCCCGTGGCAGTCAAGCAAAGGTTCGGAATGACGGGGACTTTCGAATGAGCCGTTGGAACAGCGCCCGGAGGATCTCCATTTATATGGCGATTCTCCTCGCACTCACGGCACCCATCGCTGCACGCGGTGGTGAGGCGGTTCCGTCTGCCTCGAGCCCCCGGACCGATAGCGGACCGATCGAGTCCTTTATCACCCCGTCCGGTTCAACTGAAGGTAGCTCCGGACCGTCGTTGAGACTGGACAGTTCCGGAATGCCTTCGGTTTCGTCTCCGTCCTCAACTCCTGGGGCAGGATCCATCAAGCTTCCGGGAGTAAACGGCGAGCAAGTGCCGTGGTCTATCGTTGTTTTACTCACCACGCTCACGCTGATTCCTTCCATCCTTTTATGCATGACGCCATTCGCACGGCTGCTGATCGTCTTTCACTTTCTGCGCCAGGCGCTCGGACTTCAGACCACGCCCTCCAACCAGACCCTCATTGGCCTTTCGCTGATCCTCACCTTCTTTCTCATGCAGCCCGTGGCGACAAATATCTATCAGGTCTCCGTCCTTCCGATGCAGTCCGGGCAGATCACCGCATTGGAAGCTGTCACCCGCGCGGAAGACCCCATTCGTCATTTCATGGCTCATTATGTCCGCGAGAAGGATGTCGCCCTATTTATTGAGTTGGCCAAGGAACCCGCGCCAGCGTCGATAAACGACGTATCCATGCGCGTCATGCTGCCCGCGTACATCCTGTCTGAGCTGAAAGCCGGATTTCAGATCGGCACCGTTCTGTTTCTTCCCTTCCTCATCGTGGACATGGTCGTAGCCTCGATTACTACATCGGTAGGTATGTTGCAATTGCCGCCTGTCGTTATCTCAACACCGCTCAAGCTGCTCCTTTTCTTGATGGTCGATGGTTGGCATCTTTTGATCGGATCTTTGATGAGGAGTTTTTACTGACGCCATGGACGTAGATCAGGTTGTATTGCTCGGGCGAATGATGCTGCAGGAAGTAATTATCCTGGTCGGCCCCATATTGGCTGTCGCCATCACCGTCAGCTTGACGGTCAACATCATTCAAACCCTCACTTCGCTGCAGGACAACACGGTGTCCACTGTGACGCGACTGCTGTTCACTGGAACCGCCTTGTTCTTCATGATGCCCTGGATGTGGCGGCATCTCGCACACTATACGCTGGTAACTCTTTCTGACTTTCATGGGTATCTCAGATGATCGATATCCAACTGCTTCCAATCATCAGCGGCTTTCTTACCATCAGCGTGCGCCTTTCTGGGCTCATGCTGTTTGCGCCGTTCTTCGGAAGCAGTGTGATCCCCCCCCGCATCAAAGCAGGCTTGGTTGTGGCGCTCACGTTGCTGCTGTTTCCCACCGTTGGCAAGGGAATCGGCGCGTATGCCATTGCCGATTGGCCAATCTTGATCATTACCGAATTTCTGATCGGCGTAGGGATGGGGATCGCAACCAACATCGTCTTCGAAGCTGCACAACTCGCAGGCCAGGTCCTCGGCATTCAAATGGGCTACTCGTTGGTCAACATCCTCGATCCGCAAACACAGGTCGACACAACGGTCATCCCGGTCTTCTACCAGACGATTATCATGCTGCTCTTCTTGCGCATGGATGTGCACTACTGGCTTCTGAAGGGAATTGGGAACAGCTTCCTTTATCTGCCGCCCGGCACAACCCACTTGAGCGGCCTGTTTACCTTGACAATTCTCACCACGGCCGGGCTCATCTTTGGACTAGGCGTACAGATTGCTGCGCCAGTTCTGGTGGCTACGCTCGTTGCGGATGTCCTTCTCGGGCTGCTCGGCAAAGCATCAACGCAAATGCCTCTGATGATCCTTGGTCCCCCAATCAAGAGTCTTCTCGGCATCTTCATTTTGATCGCGACCCTCAAATACTGGCCCGATCTTTTCCATCATTTGTTTCAGAACTCAGTTGCAAACGGCGAACACATCCTTCACATCGCACGGTAAGGCACAATGGCTGACTCGAGCAAAACCGAACAAGCAACGCCCCGGCAAAGGCAGAAAGCCCGGGAGCGTGGCCAGGTCACGCGCTCGCGCGAACTGTCGGGTGCGATCTCCATGTTCGTCGTCGCCGGTGTTCTTGCTCTCACAGCTCGCGAGGGAGCTGGTCGTTGGAGCGACTTTTTCCGTAACACTCTTGACTCGGCCAGCAACGATTCAATTGGGACCAACGGCCCCCTTCTCTTCTGGACCAGCGTCGAGGCAATGCGCTGGATCTTTCCCGTGCAGCTTGCAGCGCTCGTGGTATCGCTCATTGTCGGATTGGCTCAAGGTGGTTTCGTCTTTGCCCCCGAGGCGCTTTCACTGAAGTTTGAACGACTCAGTCCGGCCAATCGTCTTCAGCAACTGTTCTCTCCCGCTGGCCTTAGTTCGATCCTCAAGTCTCTTCTGCCCTTCGCCGCCATTGTTTGGGTTGGGTGGAACTGTGTCAGCAGCCGTTGGGGCCAGGTTCTGGATAGTTCTTACGCTGAACCCCGAGCGTTCGTGAGCCTTGTGGGCAGCATGCTGCTTGAAGTCCTTTGGAAGTCCGGCCTCGTTCTCCTGATCTGGTCGGGCTTTGACTACCTTTTTCTCTGGCTTAAGAGCGAAGGCGACTTGAAGATGAGCCGCCAGGATCTTAAAGACGAGTTTAAGAGCACTGAAGGCAATCCCGCGAACAAGGCCCGAATTCGGAAGATGCAGCGCCAGGCTCGCCGCAAGCAGATGATCAAGGCCACTGAAACCGCATCAGTGGTCATCACCAACCCGACTCACTATGCAGTCGCGTTGAAGTTTGAAATGTCCATGCCGGCGCCAATCGTTGTCGCAAAAGGTCTTGATCTGTTGGCGGCGCAAATCAAGGAAATAGCTCGTGACCGGGACATCCCCATTATGGAAAACCGGCCTCTCGCGCAGGCTCTCTACAAGAGCGTCGAGGTAGGAGATGCAATTCCCTCTGCGCTCTACCACGCTGTCGCTGAAATTCTGGTCCTGGTCTATAAGGCTCAGCAGGAAGTCCAACGCCGGGAGGCTCAAAGAAGAGCTTCCGTCAACATGCCAATGAGAATGAGTCCTCAGTGAACAAGAAACCCGGACTACTCGCCACAATCCGCGCATCCTCTGATTGGTTCATCCCAACCGGAGCGGTCGCCCTCGTGTTTGTGATGCTTGTGCCTCTGCCGAGCTTCGTCCTCGACCTGTTGCTCACGTTGAGCATCACCGCCTCAGTCCTCGTTCTATTGACCTCAATTCAGATTCTGCGCCCGGTTCAGTTTTCCGTATTTCCCAGCCTGATCCTCCTGCTCACGCTCATGCGGCTCTCCCTCGATCTGGCAAGCACCCGTCGAATTCTCTTGCATGGGAGTGAAGGCACATCGGCTGCTGGAAAGGTGATTGAGGCCTTCGGGCAATTCGTCGTCGGCGGCAACTATATTGTCGGCTTTGTCATATTCATCGCATTAATTGCTATTCAGTATCTGGTGGTCAGTCATGGCGCGGTTCGTACCGCTGAAGTGACTGCGCGCTTCACCCTGGACGCCATGCCAGGCAAGCAAATGGCGATCGATTCCGACCTGAATACCGGGCTCATCACTGCAGATCAGGCCCGACAGCGCCGTGAGCAGGTGGCTCGCGAAGCGGAATTCTGCGGCTCCATGGATGGCGCCGCACGCTTCAGCCAACGAGACTCACTTGCCACGATTCTCATCTTGGTCATCAACATCGTCGCGGGATTCCTGATTGGCGTTTTGCAGCACGGCATGCCCTTCCAAGAGGCGCTCAAGACTTATACCATCCTTACCGTTGGAAACGGACTGGTCTCCATCATCCCTTCGCTCCTGGTCTCCGTTGGCGGCGGCATTGTGGTCACCCGCGCGGGCTCCGACCGCTCCTTGGGCGTGGACATCCAAAAGCAGATGTTCTCAACCTCGCGGCCCCTATGGATCGTCAGCGGAGTCCTTTTGGCCCTGGCCATGATTCCTGGAATGCCGAAGATCTCGTTCTTCGGGCTAGGCGGAGCCATCATGTATGCCGCCTGGAAGATGAAGCCCGCCGAAGTCGAGCCGGCACCCGGAACAAAAGGCGCGCCTGGCAAGGCCGGAGCTCCTGGAACACCGGCAATCGATCCGATGGATGCGGTTCTCAAGCTGGACGAGTTGATGCTTGAGGTAGGCGTTGGCCTTGTGCCGCTCGTAGATGTGAAGAAGGGCGGCCAGTTGCTGGCGAGAGTCAAATCCCTGCGCAAGAATCTCGCCCAACAGCTAGGATTCCTGGTTCCCTCCATTCATATCACTGACAACCTCTCGCTCAAAGAACGCGAGTATGTCATCTATCTTCGTGGCGTGGAAATTGCACGTTGGGAAATGCGACGCGACCGGCTGCTGGCCGTGAGCTCCAATCCGAAACCCGGAGACATCGTTGGGCAGGAAACCCGCGAGCCGGCTTTCGATTCTCCAGCCAAGTGGATCACTCCGGACCTGCAGGCTCAGGCCATCTCCGCTGGATACGCGGTGGTGGATCACACTTCCGTGCTGGCTGCTCATCTTGCCGAGCTGATCAAGCAGAACGCGCATGACCTCTTGACGCGCCATGAAACCAAGCGCCTCATTGACCGTCTCTCCGACTCGCATCCCAAGCTCGTCGATGAATTGATGCCCAAGCTGATGAGCCTGGGAGAAGTGCAAAAAGTGCTGCAGCAGTTGCTCCGGGAACAAGTCTCAATTCGCGATCTGGGCACAATTCTCGAAGCACTAGTTGAGACGGCAACAACAAACAAAAACCCAATCGTGCTTGTTGAAGCCGCCAGGCACTCCCTTGGGCGCGCTCTGATCCGCCCACTCCTCAACGATCGTGGACAGCTCAAGGTGGTCACCCTCGATAGTGCAATCGAAGAAGAGTGCCTTCGCAACTCCGCGCAGAATTCGCATATGGCGGCCGGTGGTGCCATGCAGATTTCCGTGGCTCACAAAGTTCTGGCCGGTCTTCGCTCCATGCTCGGCGACCAGGTAGCAATGGCCCCTCCAGTGCTCCTCTGCGCATCTCCCGGCAGATTCTACTTGAAGCGGCTCCTGGAGCCCTTCATTCCAAAAATTGTTGTACTTTCCCCCTCCGAGATTCCTCCTGCAACCCAGGTGCAGTCTCTTGGTTCGGTCAGGTGAGGAGTCTCATATGTGCGTGATCAACGAGGTGAACAAATGACGTCAGCAGAAATGGCCTACAAGACAAGCGCGGCGGATTTCGACGATCGCAACGATCTTGTGATGCAGGAGCTTTCACAGGTCTACTACATCGCCTCCCGAATCCGTGAACGGCTTCCCCAGCACGTGGAGCTGGATGACCTAGTCAATGCCGGCGTGATCGGCCTCATGGAAGCCAGCCGCAGCTTCGATAGCACAAAGAACGCCCAGTTCAAGGTGTTCGCGAAGTTCCGTATTCGAGGCGCCATCCTTGACAGTTTGCGCGAATCCGACTGGGGCTCGCGCTCCCTCCGCAGAAGAGGCCGCGAAATCGCGGACGTCACAGCACGCCTTGAAGCCAGGCTAGGACGGCATCCTGTCGAATCGGAAATCGCTGACGAGATGCATCTCGAACCAGAGCACTTGCGCCGGATCATCGCGCAGATTGACGGTCTCTATCTCGCGGGTCAACAAACCGCTGTTGCGGGAGATCGCACGGATCTGTTGGACGTCATCGAATCGGCACCCAATCTGGACGATCCCGATCCGTTCGATCTCTGTCTCCAGGGCGAGGTCAAGGCTCACTTGGCCGAGGCCATATCCAAGCTCAGTGAAAGGGAGCAGCTCATCCTCTCTCTCTATTATCGCGAGGAACTCACCATGAAGGAAATTGCAGAAGTGGTTGGGGTGGCACTTTCGCGCGTCTCGCAAATCCGTCAGGAAACAATGAAGAAACTCAAGGTGATGCTCGCGCACCTTGAAGAAGGATCGTCGACATCCAACGCGCAGAGAGCGAGGGTCGCATGAGCACCTTGAGCCGCGGTGAATTAGAGGCAAAAATGAAGAGCGCAAAGAAGCTGGCTGAAAAACAGCGGTCAATCCAGCCCTGCGATTTCAGAACGGCAGGGCGGCTGTCCAACGAGAATGCGCGCGCGTTAACCGCGATGAACGAAACATTTGCCCGCCGCCTCGCAAGCGCTCTGGACGCTTACCTTGGAACGGCCCTTGAACTGAAGGTGAAGACTTTCGATCAGCTTCCCATCAAGGAGCACATCGCAAAAATTCCTCCTCTCAGTTACATCGTCCCCTTCTCTCTACAAACGATTCCAAGCACCATGATCATGGAATGCGACATCGACCTGGTGTTTCCCATCATCGAATTGCTTCTCGGTGGAACCACCATTTCCGAATCCGGCGCTCGCGACCTTTCGGAGATTGAAGAAGAAATCATGCAGGATGTGACGGCACTTATTGCACGGCAAGCCGAAAACGCGTGGCGCATGCCGCACATGTCCCTGGTGCCGAATCGCCGCATCAAAGCCTCGCAACTGCATCAGTATTGTCCGCCAAACGAAAAACTCACATCGGTTCGCTTCGAGGTGGATATTTCAGGTGTCACCGGATCCTTCCACCTGGCCTTTCCTGGCGCGTTTGTCAACACTCTCATCAAGCAGATGAAAGAAGACGAGCCGCAGAGAAAAGGCGGACTGCGCTATTTCCCGGCGCCCAATATTCGCGAACGCATCCTCGACTGCGATGTAGTCCTTGAAGCCGGAGTGCCGCGCGTGAAAGTCGCAGTACGAGACCTGATTGCGCTCCAGCCCGGGTGCGTCCTGAAACTGCGTGCACCCGTTCGTACACCCGGCATGCTGACCGTGGAAGGCATGGAAATGTTTGAAGCGGCTCCGGTAAGAAATGGTTCGCAAAAGGCAGCACAACTTGGCCGTCGCGTTCAGCCGGCAAACTGGGGAAGGGAGTAGTAACCATGAGTAATCAGGACAACCAGCAGGCAGCGAGGGAATTTGCCGGCGGCTTCGCCGACGCCCTTGCGGAATCCTTGACCGGCGCGGCGGGGCTTCCATGGAAGGTGAAGGTTCTGGACGCTTCGGAGCCTTCCTCCCAACCCGGCCAAAAGATCCATTTTCGCCTGGCCATCGAAGGCATATTCCACGGCGAACTCTTTCTCGAATTCTATGAACCGCAGGTCAATCAACTCGCTTCGAAAATCTGCGGCCATGCTGTGCACGCCTTCAGCAACGAGGACGGCGACGCGCTCGGCAAGGTTATTTCCTCCGCGATGTCCAGGTTCTCCACCTCCACCTTTGCCGAAGTTGGCAAGCTCAATTTCAAGGTCGAGCGGGTGACCAGCCCAGCTCTTGGAGAGATGTCAGTTGTATCTCTGGCAGCCGACGGAGGAGACCAGTCCGGCATGCCGTTAACTTTCTACTTCGATAACAAACTTCTGGAGTCGCTAACCTCCGGGCCGGCTCCCAAAGATCCGTTGGAGGCAGAGAAGGCGCGAGTCGATCCAGTCAATCTCAACCTTGTTCTCGACGTCGAATTGAATATGTCGCTACGGTTTGGCCAGCGCCAGTTGCCTCTCCGGGAAGTGCTGGAGTTGTCGAGCGGATCCGTTGTCGAACTGGATCGCCAGGTTGATGACCCCGTTGAGTTGTTGCTGGATGGAAAAGTGATTGCCCGCGGCGAGGCCGTCATCGTCGATGGCAACTATGGCCTGCGCATAACCGAAATCACTGAACCCATTGCGTCGAACTTCGCTCGCTGATCTTAAGAGGAAACATCCATGATGAATTTGAATCTCAAGCGCATTCAGACCGCCGTAGAAGGTAGTTGGAAAAACATGCACGCCGTGTGTGGACACCGCAATTGCCGTAACACAATGCTGATGCGCAGCGTACCGCAGAGCCGCGTCGGAATTCGCATCGGTGAACGCTGGTACTGCAGCGTCGATTGCTTCTCTGAAGCCGCATACATCCGGATTTCCGCGCTCCGCGAGAATCAGGTCATTGAAATGCCGCATAATCCGCGCCTCTCCATTGGGCTGGCCATGCTATCGAAAGGCTATTTGACTGACGATCAGCTTCGATTTGCGGTGACTGAGAGCCAATTGCACGGCGAGGAGCTGGACATCGCGTTGGTTCGCCTGGGCCTGGCCACCGAGCGGCAACTGGCCGCGGCAAGGGCGGCACAGTGGGGATGTCCGGTGCTCGTACAGGACGGCGTCAGCCAGCCTATTGAGGCGGATATTCCACCCACATTGCTGCGCACATGCTTCGCGGCGCCACTGCGCTATTCGCAAAATGGGAAAAAACTCCTGATGGGCTTTGTCTATCGGGTGGAACATCGGCTTCTGCTTGCTCTGGAACAGGTTACGGGGTGCAGAGCAGAGCCCTGCTTCATCACCCAGACGGAGTACGATGAGCAGATGGAGCGTCTGACATTGGTTCCGGACTGCCACGACGAGGTTGTGTACGAAGAGATTCAATCTTCGAGGCAGATGGCCAATACTCTTGCCGGATTGGCCATCGAAGTTGCGGCACGGGAAGCGAGCTTCGTCCAGTGCCGGGATTACCTGTGGACAAGACTAATCGGACGCCGGCGGACAGTTGACGTGCTGTTTCGTGCCTCGAAACGGTACGCCTGAAGCAGAATGAGGAGATTTTTCTTGTTTTTTGCACCGAAAGTTTGTTTTGGGGGTAGAAGAATTCCTGGGATTTGCCGATAAGTGTGCCAAGAGGGGCACCGTGCTTACCAAAACCGCTCGCCGGACAGAAACAAGCTACAGTCCATTCGTGGAGTACCAACCCTGGCTGGTTGACTCTTCCTCCGATTCCCCTGCCATTCCGGTCCTCCCGGAAACACTCCTTCGCCTTGATCTTGAGGCTCAGGAACGTTCGGTCGACCTTCGGGCCGTCTCTGAACTGGTCCTGAGCGATCTGGGAGCAACACTGCAGATCCTGCGGCTGGCTGGAACCGAATACTGGGACTCCGAATTCCGCCCGACCCGCATTGAAGACTGCATCTCTGACCTCGGCGTGCAGGCGTGTCTTGAGGCAGTGTCAGCGGAGACCGTAGCCCGCGATTCCAGCTACAAAGTGGTCGCAGAAGCCTGGGCCCATTCCCGGGGAATCGCCTATCACTCACGGCAAATTGCGGAAGAAATGCAGGATGTGAACCCCGACGAGGCCTACATGGCCGGCCTGCTTCATGCCATTGGGCTGCTGCCTTCAGTGCTTGGATGGCCCTCAGGCAACCTCAGCGCGTCCGATCTCGCGCTGGCAGGGCTAAAATTGGCCCGGAAGTGGTCGCTTCCTCCATTTCTGATCAAATTCCTCGGTGAAATGCACGAGGTGCAATGCACGAGCCAGTTGCCGCAGATCGTCCGTCAGGCGCATTTGCGTTCAGTCAGGTCATCGATCCACTGCCCCATGGAAATCGGAATCGGCCCCTTGCTTTACAGAACCCTCTAGGCGCTATCGCCCTTGGGGCCAACCCGAAGACTTCGTCCGGCCTTGCCTCTGCGCAGATTGTCTTCGGATGAGAGATGTTCCCGGGCCCCACGGCATCCGGGGTCTCAGCAATGCCGTTCTCATGGATCCCTCATGAATATTACGTTTATTGAGCCTTAAAACCCTCTTTTTTGGGCAAAACTTGCCTAGTAGTATGGCACGCGCGGTGCATTGACCTATGGCAAGAGGACCATATGGACAGTGGATACTATGCCGCGTGTACTGCTCTCGCTGCCCGTACGCAGGCATTGGATACGATTGCCAATAATCTGGCCAATGCCAATACTGCCGGTTACCGGGCGGAGCATAACCTCTTCAGTTCAGTGCTGACTTCCACTGCAGCCGGGAATGGGACGGGCCTCAACCAGGCCATCAATAACTTTGGCGTCTTGGGCGGAACTTCACTCGACTTGAGCCAGGGCGCCATTCAAAAGACCGGCAACGATCTCGATCTGGCGATCCAGGGGTCGGGCTTCTTCGTTGTCCAAACCGCAAATGGCCCGATGTACACGCGCAACGGCAGCTTTCAGACATCCAAAACCGGGCAGTTGATCACCCCTGCAGGGGATCCGGTGATGGGCGACAAGGGAATCATCCAGATATTGCCGGGTCCAGTTTCCATAAGCCCGGACGGAACCATCTCTTCTAACGGAGCGGTGGCTGGCAAATTAAAGCTTGTGAACTTTCCAGCTGGCACCCAAATCAGCAGCGAAGGTGGCACTTACTATTCGGCGCCTCCCAAAACCGCTACCCCGGCAACCGATTCGAGCGTGCAACAGGGGGCGCTTGAAAACTCAAACGTAAATCCCATCAGCAGTATGGTGGAACTCATCACCGCGCAGCGAGCAGCGGAATCCATGCAGCGCGCGCTTTCGTTGTTTGGCTCGGAAATGGACAAGACTGCCACTGAGTCACTGCCCAAGATTGGGTAAAGGAGTTCGACGATGTTTCATGCTCTCTATACTGCTGCCAGCGGAATGACCGCTCAGCAAATCAACCTGGATAACATCGCCAATAACCTGGCTAACTCCAGCACGAATGGCTTTCAGGCCCGCCGCGTCCAGTTTTCCGATCTCCTTTATCAGAATGAAAAGATGCCTGGCGCCGCTGCAACTCAGCAGACCACGGTCGCTTCCGGCTTGCAGATCGGCCTCGGAACCACGCCCGGCAACACTGAGATTATTCAGTTGCAGGGTGATTTAAGCAGCACCGGTAACCCGCTTGACTTCGCAATTCAAGGCTCTGGATTTTTTCAGGTTCTTCTGCCTAGCAATCAAATTGGATACACCCGCGCAGGATCATTTCAACCCGATGCGCAAGGCGTCCTCGTCACCGCAAACGGCAATGCTCTTCAGCCAGCGATTACCATTCCGGCAAACGCCACCAACGTAACGGTAGGCAGCGACGGTACCGTGAGCGTTACACTCCCTGGTCAGACGCAGGCCCAGCAGGTGGGAGTCATCCAGCTCGCGAGCTTCACTAACCCGGGAGGCCTCAACAGCGTTGGCAACAACATCTATCTGCAGACCACCGCTTCCGGTAATCCCGTTATCGGTGCTCCCGGAGGCCCTGACGGCCTGGGTACCATTCAGCAGGGAATGCTCGAACAGGCAAACGTAAACATCGTCGACGAATTCGTAAATATGATCATGGCGCAGCGCTCTTACGAGTCCAACTCGCGCGTGGTCAAGGCTGCCGACGAAATGCTTCAAGGCTTGAATCAGCTCGCTCAGTAGCTCGGGTTACACCATGAAGAAATACACCTTCATTTCCGCGTTCACACTTTTGGCCGCAATGGCATTGCCTGCCGCGGCCGCGCCTGGCCGCACCGCCATCACTGCGGCGCAGGTAGCCGGAGCAATCAACGGGATGGGCATGAGCGTATCGGCGGATCAAGTGACTCTCTTGACTGAAGTGTCGGCCTCCACCGGCTCTCCAAATCTCAAGGTGCAATCGATGGAGCCCTGGGGTGATCGTCGTTTGAAAGTTCGCATGGACTGTGCCACACACCAGGAATGCCTGCCGTTCTATGTGTCCGTCCGTTGTAACCCTGAGGGCGGCACAAACACTGTCGCGATAGCCACCGGTCAGTCATCGCTAATGAACCAGCAGTCAGTCTCAGATGCAAAATCGTTTGCCATGCGCGCCGGATCGCGAGCGACCCTCTTGTTAGAAAAGGGTCGCGTGCATATTAAGCTCTCCGTCATTTGTCTTGAGAATGGCGCAGCCGGACAAAGGATTCGCGTAGAAAGCAAAGATCCTCAGAAAACCTACATTGCCGAGATCGTCGACGGTTCAATACTGCGAGGCAGCTTGTGAAGAAGATGCAGATGAATAGGTGCTGTTGGCAATTCATTTCGATGGCGGTTGTCTTAATGCTTACGGTCGCGCCGGCTGCCTCGGCAGCCAACTCCAAGAAGTCGAAAGACAGCTCGGAAAAACTGCGGGCCGAATACATATCAAAGCTCCAGGAGCATGGCGCAGCCCCACCATCTGATAAGACGGTCGGCAGCCTCTGGTCTCCCTCTGGAAACGCTTTGGAGGATATGTCCGGCGACTCGAAGGCTCACAAGCTGTACGACACAATCGTCATCCTGGTCGCGGTCCAGACCACTGCGGCGCAGAGCGGAGATTCAAGCTATCAGCGGACTTTCCAAACCGCCTCCGGGATTACCGGCCTGGCTGGTCAGATCAATACCAACGGACTGAACCCTCTTTTCAATGCCAATTCCTCCACCCAGCTCGCCGGCAAGGGCGCGACAGATTCGAATACTACGTTTCAAACCAGCCTGACTGGCCAAGTAATCGCCGTGCTCCCCAGCGGGAATTTGGTTGTCGAAGCACAGCGCAAGATCTTCATGAACAACCAGCATGAAGATGTCACAGTTCGCGGAGTTGTGCGCCCCGTCGATATTAGTTCAAACAACACAGTAACTTCTGCAGCTCTTAGCAGTCTTGAAATCGAGATGAAGGGCAAAGGCATCATCTCTGACAGCACACGTCCTCTTAACCCGATCACCAGGGCAATACTTTGGCTCGTTGGATTTTGAAATCGATGAAGCGTGAATTGAAAAACTCGACGACCAGAAGCCGGATGTTGACCAGCTGCGCGCTGGCCCTCGGAGCATTGCCGCTGGCATTTGCGCCCAATGCTAAGGCAACCGACGTAAACCGCGAAGTCATGGTGCGGGACATCACCACGATCGAAGGCGTCCGGGACAACATGCTGGTGGGCTATGGTCTGGTTGTGGGTCTCCATGGAACCGGCGATACACAACAGACGATCTTCACTGTACAGACGCTGGCCAATGCAATGCAGAAAATGGGCGTTCTCATTTCGCCCAGCAGCGCGGTGGTAAAAAATGTCGCCGCAGTCTTCGTGACTGCATCGCTCCCGCCTTTTGCGCGCCCAGGCGCCAAGCTCGATGTCACCGTGGCTTCAGTCGGTGATGCGCACAGCCTCGACGGAGGCGTGCTGCTCATGAGCGCACTACGTGGCCCTGACGGTCAGGTCTACGCTGAGGCCCAAGGGCCGCTTCTTCTCGGCGGTTATTCAGCCGGGAACGGTACCAACCGGAAAGAAGTCAACGCCTCCAACGTCGGCACAATTCCAGATGGAGCCATCATCGAGCGCGACACCGCGGTCGATCTCAGTGGCTTCAAGACGGTATCGCTTCTGCTGCATAATCCTGATTTCACCACCGCGACCGCAATCGCCGATGCGGTCAACCTCGAGTTCCACAAGCCAATTGCCTCCGCCCTCGACAGCAGGCGTGTCGACATAAGTGTGGCGGGTGCCTCCGAACAATCGGTGCCCCAGTTGATTGCTCGGCTGCAGAATCTTACGCTCAAGGTTCACACACCGGCCAAGATCGTCATCAACGAGCGGACCGGGACCATCGTGATGGGCGGCAATGTGAAACTCTCGCCCGTTTCCGTCATTCATGGGAGTCTGTCCATCCAGGTGGTCACCGAATACGCAGTTGCAACGCCCCTTAATCCAACCGCCGCAGGATTTGGGCGTGGTGGCCCCCCTGATCGGAACAACGTCGCTCAGCCGGTCCTCGTGCCGGAAACAACTGTGAACGCCGACGAAGCCCCGGCTCAGTCGATGCGCCTGGACGAGGGCGCCAATGTCGACGAATTGGTCAACGGACTTCACGCCATTGGCACCACTGCCCGCGATGTCGTCGCTATCCTGCAGGCCATCAAGGCTGAGGGCGGTATGCAGGCCGACCTGGAGGTACAGTAGATGGGAACCAGTCCTAGTTTCGGTCTGATTAGTGCGCAGACCAATGCTCTGCAATCGAGGGTAGATCGCCTGATTCAGCAGGCCAAATCCCCCGCAAGCACGAAAGATGACGCCAAAATCGAAAAGGGCGCCAAGGAATTCGAATCAATCCTGGTGGGCACCTGGCTACAACAGGCAGAGCAGTCGTTTGCCACCCTGCCAGGCGCTGAGGATGATCAGGACCCTGGGAAAGATCAGATGATGAGCCTCGGCGTCCAGACACTCTCAACCTCTTTAACAGCTTCGGGGGGTCTCGGAATTGCGAAAATGATCGCTAAAGCTATGCATGCAAACGCTGAAAAGGCCACTGAAAAGGCTGCGGCACAGGCAGTTCCGGCACACTAAACAGGGATTTCCGAAAAGAAATGGGAATTGGATTAGAATTTGGGCTGGATCTGCCGATAGTGACTGAGATTCAGACCAAGGAGATGAAATGAGAATCGATTCTCTTAATTCGACGGCAACCGAGCTTTCGAGCGAACTGAGTTCGCAACAGGTTGGCGCACAGAAGGCGGCCCAGTCGGGTCAGGCGGACGCTGGTGATCGGACAACCCTCTCGTCGGATTCGACGTCGGTGGATTCGCTCGTCAGCCAGGCGCTCAGCTTTCCAGAAGTGCGGCAAAGCACAGTTGACAGCCTCCGCCTGTCGGTAACCAGCGGTCAGTACGAGCTCGACCCCGCAAAAATTGCGTCGTCCATGCTCGACGAGCAAGCCTGAGACCACTAGCATCCCGGGCGGCCAGTTAGGAATTTGCGCAGAAAGTGCCAAGAATGACGAATGCTCTCGCCCAGGATCGAAACCGCAACGCCTCGGAATACCTCCGGTTGTTGGGGTCGCTGCGCGACGAGCTTGAAAAAGCCATGCGGGCGATTGCCGATAACGCTCTCGCACAATTCGAAGAAAGCGTCGCCGTTCAGCAGATCCTGAGCGCCCGGCTCGTCGAACTTGCAGACCAGATTTCCGTTCCACTCAATGCAGACTCCGCCCCTCCTTCTACTTCCATTGATATTGATGAAGATCTCAAGCGCCAGATTCTCATCGCTGGCGATTCGCTTCAGAAGCTGAATCGGGGCTACGCCGCATTGCTCCAGCATTCCAGCCGGTCTACGGCGTTGATGGTATCCCTCTTTGCTTCAGTCAGAGGACAATTTCAGGAGGCTTCTGGCCCCAGGTTGAAATATCAAACCTGGTCCTGCCAGATGTAATATCTATGGGCGGCTTAAGTTCATCTCTTTTGATTGGCGTGCAGGCGCTTGACGCAAACCAGGCAGCGCTTGACACCACCAGCAACAACATCGCCAATGTGAACACGCCCGGGTATACCCGCGAGGTGGCCCAGTTCACTGAGAATGGAGAAAATGAATCCGGCGACGAGGTTACCGGGGGCGGTGTCACACTGCAGGGAATCCAGAGCATCCGCGATGAGTTGCTCAACATCCAGATTCAGCAACAGACCTCCCAGCAAAGCAGCGCCAACACCCAATCGTCAAGTCTGCAACAGATTCAAACCTCCTTTACCACCAACGGCGATGATATAGCCAGCGCTCTTACTGCATTCTCCAGCAGTCTCGCGCAGCTGTCTGCAACCCCTGATAGTTCTGCCAGCCAGCAGGGTGTCCTCTCAGATGGTCAGAATCTTGCGACTGCTTTTAATACCACCGCGCGCGCCCTTATTTCCGCGCAGTCAGATGCGGATCAGCAAGTGCCGCAGACGGTGAACCAGATCAACTCGCTGACCGCTCAGATCGCGCAGTTGAACGGGCAGTTGTCGCAGGTTCCGGCCGACGAGGATGGCGGCACAACTAAGGATCAGCTCGATCAACTGGTGCAGCAATTGTCCGGGTTGACAAACGTCGCCATTACGCAGGGGACTGATGGAGAAACCATCACCACAGGCACCGGAACACCCCTCGTAGTCGGAGGACAGAGTTACAATCTCCAGACCGGGACCGGCACAGACGGATTCCAGCAAGTTCTCGATTCGAACGGGACCAACATTACTTCCTCAATTAACGGCGGAACACTCGGCGGGGCCATTCAGGTTCGCGATCAGGTGGTTCCCGGATTTCTGTCCCAGTTGAATACGCTGGCCAGCCAGTTCACCACAGCCTTCAATACGGCGCAGGGACAGGGCTTTGACTCAACCGGAGCCGCCGGAGGGAACTTCTTCGCAGTACCGGCAAACCCGAATGATGCCGCCGCGGGCATGAGTGTTTCCATCACCAATCCCGCTCAAATCGCTATCAGTTCAGATGGATCGGCTGGAAGCAATGGCAACGTCGCCAATCTTTCCGCGGCGTTGACCAACACTCTTCCGTCCGGCGACACGGCGGCAAGTGCCTATGCGAACCTTGTCTACCAAGTTGGTAACGCCGCCTCAAACGCCAGCACTCAATCGACTGCGATCGGTCAGAACATCACCCAGCTTACCAACCAGCAAGGTGCAGTCTCTGCCGTGGATATCAATGAGGAAACAACCAATATGCTCCGCTACCAGGCAGCCTTTGAAGCCGCCTCTCGAATCGTGAGCACCGTTCAAGTGCTCGATAACGCTGCACTCAACATGGGCTCTAGTACGAGTTTCTGACTGACATGCGCATTGACCCAAATTTGGTTCCAACCATTCTCGCCGACCTGCAGCAAAGCCAGGTGTCGCTCAATACTGCGCTGCAGCAAGTGTCCACTGGCAAAAGCGTAAGCGTGCCGTCTGACAACCCTGCCGCCGCCGCTGATATGGTCCAAAACACCATTGAGACCGGAAACGTGGACCAATACACGCAGAACATTAGCAGCGTGCTCTTGACGGTACAGTCGGCCAGTTCGACATTGAGCTCGGTCGTCACCTCTCTGACCAAGGCCGTGTCCTTGGGCACCGAGGGTGCCAACGGAACCAATTCAGCTTCCAACCTGCAGGCTCTCGCCGGTCAAGTGCAGGGAATTCTAACTGGCGTGGTCGCGGCAGCAAACACTTCCGTCGGAGGCTCATACCTTTTTGGCGGAACCAGCACCAGCACTCCCTACGTCGCGGATTCGACGTCCCCGTCAGGCTACACCTACAACGGCACTAACGATTCAAACTCCGTTGTTGTGGGCGATCAGATGAGCGTCCAGGTGAACCTTCCCGGCAACCAGATCTTCTCCAATAGCACCAACAATGTCATCGGATCTTTGAGCTCCCTGGTAACTGCCCTCCAAAGCGGAAATAGCTCAAACATCGAAACAGCAACCACCTCCGTCGACTCTGCACTCAACTATGTGAGCCAGCAGCAAGTCTTTTATGGCAACGCCGAGAACCAGTTGAACTCGCAGCAAACCTCCTTGCAGCAAGATACAGTCACACTGACGACGCAGGAGAACAATCTGATTGGCGTGAATATGTCCGTGGCCGCCACAAATCTGAGCCAAGCTGAGACTGACAACAGTGCAGCTCTCGCGGCAGCGGCAAAGGTCCTCCCAAATTCGTTGCTCAATTACTTGGCGTCTCCCAGCTAGTTCTGCAGTCAGCGTGCGTCACGATGGGGTCACAAGCCCCGACAAACGTTGCTCCACCTGCTCATGCACGCAGGTTCCACAAACGATCTGAAGATCTTCTAAACCACTTTGCCGGTCGGTGGACGGAAGAGTAGATCATCGCTCCGTTCATTAAGCGACGAGCAAAGAAAAAAGGCATCGAGGTATTACCTCGATGCCCAAATCGCTTACAGGGGTGCAGACTCGATTAAGCCTGCCTCATCTCAACAGGCCCGATCGCTTGATGTGACCGCAATGCGCGGTCGCGAAGGATCTACGCCGACCAGCGCGATGCCCCTTGCTCATACATCGTGGACGAGCCTCCCGGATAGTTTTGTGCCGGGACCCAGGATGGAACCTCGGTGGTCGAGGACTCCCCGCGCGACGCTATCCCCTGCCAGACCGCGCGAATCTTAAGCACCTGCGACATTTGCTGTTCCAGAATCTCCACCGACCTCTTCGCCTGGGCCTCGATCAACTTCCGACGAAGTGACGAGTAAAACGCTGCAAGCTGTTGAGTTAGTTCTCCTTTAACGCCACGGCTGAGCACGTCTTCCAGATGCGCGATCACCAATAACGCATGGTTCGCTTCCCTGCACCGTTTCTCGATGTCGTTGGCGCGCTCGGCGTCCGCAGCGCGCCGCAGGTCACCCGCGAGCGTGTCGTAGAGGGCAATCAACAGGCCTAAGCCGCTTGCGCCTCCGACTGCCATTTTCCGATATGCCATTTCCATTGAGTTCATCGCGGTCTCCTGTTAGCTGCTTGAAGAGTTGTTTTCGCCCAGCTCTGCATCGACATCCTTCAGCTCGGCCGGCAACTGCTGTAAGGCGATCTCAGCGCTGCTGTATTCGGCGGTCAGTTGCGTCTTGAGCGGTGCAATGACGTTGGTTTGGAAATTAGTGATATCGGTCTGCAAACTGGTGTTTTCAGTGCTGATACTCTGCAGATCCACCGTGAATGCACCATCCGATGGGCTGGTGAAATTCGTCAGTTGCTGATCCATTGAATTTGCGAACCCGTTCAATGCGCTTCCCTGGAAGAAGTTCTGGACATCACTGAAGTTGTTTTGGAGCGCACTGGTAAGGGTTGTGGAGTCTACGCTCATCGTGCCGTCTGTGTTCACCGTAATTCCCAGCGAAGACAGATTCGGCATCGTCGTGGTGGAGGCGCCGGACGTCGGCGATGCAGTGTAAGCCACCGCTTGCAGAAGTGTGTTCTGCAGATTCTCCACTGAGGGGTCACCTGCTAGAACTCCCTGGCCTGAACCGGACGTATATGCGAACTGCGTGTTTACGGCGCTGATCAGGGTGTTGTAGTCGGACACGAACTGGTTGATCGCGTTCGATGCTTCCGAGGTGTTAGGCGCGACGTCAAGACTCACTTCAGTGCCTGGGCTTGCGCTTTGCAAATTGAGCGTTACCCCAGGCAATGCACCGGTCACCGTATTGGACGCGCTCGAAACGGAGATGCCATTCACGGTAAGAGATGCATTAGCGCCGGTGCCACCTGCAACAAAACCGAAAGTCCCCCCCGTTCCCCCGCCGGTAGCTGCCGCCGTAAAGTTTCCTGCGCTGCCTGAGTTGTCGCTCGTGATTGCAAGCCGCGATCCACTTGCATCAGTGATAATGCTGGCCGTCACCCCAAGCCCACCGGTGTTGATCGCATTCTCCAGGTCGGTCAAAGTGTTGATGCCATTGCTCCCGGTCGTATAGGTCGCGGCACTGCCGGTTGGAGGCGTAATGGTAATAGTCTCTCCTGTCGGCAAGTCTGTCGTGGCGCTTGATACCGCTGTGGAAGACCAGGAGGCGGTTGTTGCCAGGCTATTGACCACAACCACGTTGTTTCCCACTGCACTTCCTGAAGCTGCTGAGGCGGTGACAATGCTGGAGTTTGACGACGTCACTGACGCTGCGGCCAGAGGACCGGTCAAACTGTTAAGTGACTGCATGTCGTTGTCAAGGTTGGTTGCATCGGTCTGGAGACTTGTCAGCGCCGACGTCTGGTTCTGCAGCACGGTCTGCTGGGACTCCCAGTTGTTCTCCGGAGCCTCAGCCGCAGTGATGGATGCGTTAACTGCGGACGTCACGTCGATTCCGGGTGTCGATGCGCCTGTCGCGGCTTCCAGGATCTCGCTCAGGTCAGTGGCGCTTGACGACCCGAGCAGCGAATTCAATGCGGAGAGTGAGCTCATAAGCTTTGCCAGTTCCTCTAAGCGGAACGCGATACGTCTTGCGTGTCCCGGTTAGTACCATCCTAACCGCAACTTAATATCGGCATATTTGACCTTGGCGTTCAGGGGGAACCGAAAAAAAGCGGTGGCGCTTTGTGGCGCCACCGCTTGTAGGGACGACTGTTGCTTACTGCAGCAGTTTCAATACGTTCTGCTCGGCCGAATTGGACTGTGACAGAGCGGCAAAGCCGGTCTGTTCCAGAATGTTGTCCTGTGCGAGGTTCGAGGTTGTGCTCGCAATGTCCGCGTTCTGAATGGCATTCTGAGAGCTGGTCAGGTTCTGAACTTCCGTGTTTTCCACGTTGGTATCGGCAGTCAGTTGGTTGACTGATGCGCCGATGCCTCCGCGTTCCGCGGCGACCGTGTTGATGGCTGCCGTAATGGCGGTCAGCGCAGCTTTGGCGGAGGTCGATGTGCTCAAGTTTTGAGAACTCAAGCTCAGGTTGCCTGCCGACAGTGCAGTGATTGCTGTTGTCAGAGTAGCAGCGCCGCCGCCGGTACCATCACTGGTGAAAACCGTCGCTCCAGTGCCGCCGACAGTGCCGGTGGAGTTGAATCCGCCGAGAACGGTATCGTTGGTCGAGGCCGATATGACATCGCTGGCCGCACCGGTGATCACCGCCTGACCCGAGGCGTTGAGGGTCAGTGCAGTTCCTGTGCTGAGCTGTCCAGCGGTCACTGCGGCTGTAATCGCTGCCTGCAGGTCGGAGACTTTTGAGGTGGCGCCTGCCTTGAATACAAAGGTGCCGCCCGTCGCGGCATCCGTGATGGTGGTCACCGAGCCCGATGTCAACGCTGTGGTCGTCGCCAAGTTACCCTGAGTCGACGTGGCGACGTTGCCCGCGGCGCCGAAGACGGAGGCTCCGTTGAAGTTGGTGGTTGAACCAATCTGATTGATCTCATTCAGGATCGATGTGAACTGTGTGTTCAGGGCGGTCGACTGGCTGGTCGTGAGGCCACCATTGGATGCTTCCGTCGCAATCGTAACTGCCTGGTTAAGGATGGTGACGACCTGGGAGAGCGCGCCGTCGGCGGTCTGCAGAAGACCAATGCCGTTCGCTGCGTTCTGGCTGGACTGGTTAAGTGCGGCGATGTTGGCTCCCAAACCGTCTGCAATTGAAAGACCGGCTGGATCCTCTGATCCGGAGTTGATCCGGAGTCCGGTGGCAAGTTGTTGAAGGGTGGATTGCAGGCTTGACTGCGTATTGGAAACGGCATTCTCCGAAACTAGCGAAGAAATGTTGTTCAGGACACTAATGCTCATGGTAAGGCTCCTCGTATCGATTTCCGCCTGCACCGAACCCGTTCCGTCTACATCACAGTCCGGAATCGTTACTTGGAGCAGGTGGTTGTTGTTACGCAAACCCTATCGGCATCTCTTTTTCAGGATTCTAGTAACCACAGAAAAAACTTTTTGGAAAGCATCTTTAGGCCCTTCAACTGCTTGAGCGCAGGCTGATATCTAGCACTTCCTTATAAGATATGACCTGAAAGGGTCATACGGCTTGTTCCAGATCCTTGGCGAGTCATCCATCCTGTTAGTCGGCACGCTCCCCAACCTAGGCCAGGCTCTAGGCGGAAGATATCCCCAATCAACGGCAATCGGGTCCGTCTCACTATTTATGATGCTTTCGCCTTTGTTTGCAGTTTGGCCTTTTGCATAAGCCCTGACTTGAGAATCTTGCCTCCTTCTTCAATCACATAAAGCTGATTCACGTCGAGGTTCTTCAACAGATCCACTTGTCCACTAAGCCAGCGAATCTCTACCGAATCTACTTTCCTCGCCTGATCGAGACCGAAATGAAGGCGAAGGTCATTCTGTGAAAAGTAACTACCTCCGCTGCGCAGTTCTTCCATCTGCACCAACGGCTTAGCGGAGCCTGGCGCCGTCATCGCAGTTACCAGCACCCGGCTGCCGATTCCCGTACGATTCGACTTCACCCCCACCAGCTTGATCTTGATCCAGTTTCGATTGAGTGTGGAATCGCAGCGCAACAGCTGCGGCATTGCATTGATGCAATTCACTGCAACATCGATTTGCCCGCTGTTGTTGAAGTCGCCAAATGCGCATCCGCGGGCCGGCGCGTTTTCAAGAATTCCTGGTCCACCCTGGCCTGTAACTTCCTCAAATCTTCCGTTGCGCAGATTGCGGTATAGATACTTGTGCTCGGCGTACTTCAAATCCCCCTTCGACCGGTCGACCTCCGGATAAACGTGTCCATTCGACATCAGAATGTCGAGCCACCCGTCATTATCCATGTCGAAGAATCCGACTCCCCAACCCAATAGCCGCGTATTCACTCCCAGACCTCCGGGATAAGTGCGATCCTCGAAAGACGCGTCGCCAAGGTTCGTATAAAGAGAATCCGTGTCGCCCGCAAAGTTCGTCTTCACCACATCCAGGTTGCCATCGCGGTTATAGTCGCCAATGGACACGCCCATGCCCGCCTGCGGTTTCGCTTCCGCCGAAAGGGCGGCCCCGGCTTCAATCGCGATGTCGCGGAAGGTGCCGTCTTTCTGATTGAGATAGAGTGTTGCGGGAGCGGAGTCGTTGGCTACATAGATGTCAGGCCAGCCGTCGTTATCCAAGTCTGAGGCTGCCACGCTCAATCCATAAGTGCCTACGGCCGTCCACATACCCGCCTTCTCGCTCACGTCGCTGAATGTTCCGTCGCCGTGATTGTGGTAAAGAATATTTCGCCCACCCGGCAGTCCAGGCGGCCCGCAGGCTACAAGAATTCCTTTATACGTACATGGTCCGTCTTCCGGTTTCGGCGCAGTCTTCAGATCAAAGTCCACATAGTTGGCCACAAACAGATCCAGATTCCCATCCTTGTCGTAATCAACGAATGTACAGCCTGTATTCCAGCGAATCTTCGGTCCCGGCTGTATGAGTCCCGCCTGCTGAGTTACATCCACGAATGTTCCGTCGCCGTTGTTGCGGTAAAGTACATTCTGTCCGTAGTACGTGACAAAGAGATCGTCGTGCCCATCATTGTTATAATCGCCGACGCAGCAGGCCTGGCCCCAGCCAGTCTTGTGCGCGAGGCCGGAACCGGCCGTTACATCCGTAAACGTTCCATCGCGATTGTTCTTGAACAGATGGCAGCGCGGCTCCTGGCCCGCTGGAAAACCCTCCAGCCGCCAGCCGTTCACAAGAAACAGATCCACCCATCCATCGCCGTCGTAGTCGTAGAACGCCAATCCGCAGCCGGTCGTTTCCAGAAGATACTTGTTGGTGAACTCCCCACCATAGATAGTCTTCACATTGAGTCCGGCCTCCGTGGCCACATCCACAAAGCTGACTCCAAGAGGCGTTCCCTCGATCGGCGACTTGGGTCCCGATGGCGGTGGTGCGGGCTTCGCATCATAACTCCGCTCTTGCGGACCAATGGGCTTCGGCGCTTCTTGTGTTGTCTCTTGCTGACTGGGAGAAGCCAGCGCAAGAATATCCGCGAACCGTAGAACCAAAGCAGTGCGGCTGAGCGAACGAAGGAATGCGCGGCGTTTCATCAGTGTGAGTCTTCTCCATTGACTGTGGACTTTGAGTTATTGCGAGCCTTGCTCGGTGACGGAAGCGTGTGCCATGTCAGAGTGAACATGCCACGGATCGCTCTCGGTGGAGATTTCGGGATGCTTGCGGAGATACTCCAGCGAATAGGTCGGCGCGCCCGGATCGATTCTCTTGGTTGTGTACTGCGCGGCTTCTTCCGCCGCCTGCTTCTTCATTCCCATCCTTCTATAAAGAATAGACAGGTTGTAGTGTGCTGCCAGGTCGTCTGGATCGATCGCTTGAAGAACCTTGAACTGTGCCATGGCATCATCGCTTCGGTGCTGTTGATAGTAGGAGATGCCAAGCTCCCGCCGCGCGTCACGCGAATTCGGATACTGCGCCACGACCTTCTCCAGATCGGCAACCTCAGCTTCGGAGTGCCTTTGTCGGCGTTCCACCAGCGCCATGTAGTAGAGTGCCCGCGCATCGTCGGGATGAATGGCGAGCGCCCTTACGAGCGGCTTGCGTGCCTCGTCATATTTCTCCCACTCAATATAAGTAAGGCCGACGTTGATATAGCCGTCCTTGTAGTCCGGGCGCAGTCGCACCACCTGCTCGAAAGCGTGGATCGCGTCCTCGTATTGCAGCGAATCCAGATAGCCAATGCCAATGTTGTTCCAGCGCATCCAATCCGGATTATCGTTCGGCAGCGGCTCCGTCGGAGGGTTATCGCCAATGTTCAGCATACGGCTCCGCGATGCAATCTCAACCACGGGATACGCCGGGTGGTCGGGTCCCAGAACGTTATTGAGATAACTCTGGCGAAGATGCCGGTAATTCACCGCCGCAGTAATCGTGATGGGCCCCTTCACGTCCGCCGGAATATGGAACTGATACCGCACCAGCGCCGACCTTCCTGATTGGATGGTATTGTCGTACGCCATCGAATGAATCTCCCAAACCTTGTGATTCTCCACAAAGTTTCCCGTGATATCCACCGGCCGATTCGTAAAGCTATGAGCGCCTCTGTCAAGCATGCCGTCCGGCTCCAGATATCCGCTGCGATAGATCAACGCACCGGTGGCTTCCTTGACGGTGACACTGACCCACGCCTCATAGAGATCGCGGACTTCTGGAAGTAACGAATGCCCAATCGCCTTGTTCTGGATAACGACCGAAGCCTCCACTGTCTCGTCAGCTTTCAGCGTTACCGGCGTCGAGCCCAGCGGTGCGGCCATCGCTCTACCACCCAAGTCTGTCAAACCAAATATATCCACGTTCAGATAGTCGCCACTCCTCAGAAATTCAATCGTCTTCTGCAACTGCTCGTCGAAGCCATAGTAGAAAGGCACCGCGGTGTTACCAGCCAGCCAACGGTGCGAGACAAGCGTGCCGTTCTTCGCGCCATAGTCAGGCAGCGAGATGGGGTTGCGCTTCATATGGCAGCCCTGGCAAGTAGTGAAATCGGCTGTGTAGAAGGTCAACGGATTGCGTTGCGAGAACTTGGACTGCTGCCATTCGTCGTACGCCGTGAAAGCGCGGAT
Organism: Occallatibacter sp.; assembly: GCA_049521035.1. Taxonomy (GTDB): domain Bacteria; phylum Acidobacteriota; class Terriglobia; order Terriglobales; family Acidobacteriaceae; genus Telmatobacter. Next base: position 38,954 of record JBEKPF010000044.1, read on the forward strand.
GAATTTGTAGTCGTTCAGTTCGGCGGGTAAATTGGCCTTGTGGCAAGCCGCGCAGAATTCCGGCGTATGCAGGAAGTCATGCATCACCGCTTTCGAGTGCCGCTCCGGATGCCGCAGAATCATGTCGAATGGAACTTCGCCGGGAATGCGCTCCCCGTTCTCATCCACAATCACCGCGGGCACGCCCATCTTCACACTGGCGTTACCGTTGGTCGAGTCCAGACTCACCACGGAGTGGCACGTCGTGCAAGTCAGCCCATCCGAGTCAAACTTGGCTCGATCGACCTTCGAATCTTCGGTCAGTGCCGCTCCCAAAACACCGATTGGGTTGTGGCAGCTGTCGCAGTGGCGCGTGAGGGAAATTCCGCGCGTTTGGTCTCGAATCAGAAGATTCACGCTGGTGCGATAAAACGGCGTTCGAAATGCATTCGAGTGCAGCGCCTGCCTCCATTGGCTATAAGCTTCCTGGTGGCAAGTACCGCAATATTCCGCGCTGGGATATGCGCCCGGCTGCAGGAAACCATCGCCCTGCACCTGGATGTTGCCCGGAGTAAATGGATTCTTCGGTCCGTAGTGGAAGTTATAACTCGGTGTTACCGCTGAGTTATATTCTTTCCGTTCCGCTGCAACTGCCTGCTCCGCCTTTGCCTTCCATTTCGCCAAGGCCTGGCGTTGCACGGGCGTGTCTATTGCGGGGGGCGTACCCGGAGGTGGAGCAGTGTAGGCAGGAGGAGGCGTCAGCGCGGCGGTACTCGATTGCGCTCCCAATGAAGGGACCATCCAGTATCCCGCCGACAGCAGGCAAGCGACGGCGACTGGAGTCGCTGCGGTCCTTTTCATACAATCACCAACCGGCTCAATCGCGACAGGGCAGCGATCAATCGCCGCGCTCGTCGCCAGGATTCAAAATCAAAAGGTTGACCGTCACACCCATGCGAGAGTGCATACACGCTTTGCATGCGCATTCAATTGCAGGGAAACCCTCGCGGAATCTCCAAGCCTCTCCCTGTCTGCTCTGAATTGGTATCGCCGGGAGTGCGCTCGTTGATCTCGACCACTATAGCGCTTGCGCCAAACAGTTGTATATCAACTAAAAGGTGGGCAATTTTGACCGCGGAATCCGCGTGTACGCAGACAGACTCTGATCTTCTGTCATTGAGTCTTCGTCTGGCCCTGCCGCAGTGCCGTTGCTCTTTGGCGTTCAGTAGCCGCTTCCATGGGTTTACCCTGCCGTTCCAGGGCCCGCGCAAGACCTTCATGCGCCTCCGCATAGTTCGCGTCAAAGCCCAAAGCCTCTCGATAATCCGCAATTGCATCCTCCACCTTGCCGTTTGCCAGCAGCGAATTTCCCGAATTCGTCGACACCTCGGCACGCTGCGAATTCATGTGGGCGCGCATCAAGTCTGCGGCTTTCTTGCGCTCTTCAGTAGCTTCGGCGCCTTGATTCTGCTTGGCCAGCACAGCCGCCAATGTCAGGTGCGGATCAGCTTGCAGCGGACTCTGCCGAATCGCTTCCTGCAAAGCCGAAACCGCTTCAGGCAGCTTGTCTAGTTTGTTGTAAACGCTTCCCAGCGTAGCCCAGCCATCGCCATTGTCTCCTTTTAGCTTCAGGCTGGCACTCAGCTCTCGCGCGGCGTCTTCGTAGCGCCCCGCCTGCATATAAAGCACGCCAAGCAGATAAGGCGCTTCAGGAGCAGACGCATTCAGCCTCTCCGCCGTCTCGAGTTCGGGAATCGCGCCCGCAGCGTCGTCCTGCATCTTTAGCGCGTATCCCAGGTTGTAATGCAACTGCGCGGCATCGGGAGAAGCCTTCAAGGCAGCGCGCAATTGCACAATGGCATCGTCAAACTGGCTGAGCTGAATATAGGCAACGGCAAGGTCCTGGTGCGCGGTCACGTTATTCGGCTCCAGAGTCACGGCTCTCTGCAACAAAGGAACCGCAACCTTGGCTCGCTGCGCCAGGCAGAGAGCCATCCCAAGATTGATGAGAATCTCAGCGCGCCCTGGGTTCGCATCCGCAGCCCGTTGCAGCAGCGGAATTGCCTCCGGCACGCGGTCAACCCGGGAAAGCACCAAACCCAATTGGTAAGCCGCCTCAGTAGAACCCGGATCTAACTTGCTTGCCTGCTGCAGCACAGGCAGGGCTTGTTCATCCCGTCCTGCGTCGGCCAGCGCTCTTCCCAACTCAAGGGCGATAACTGGGTTTCGCGGCTCAAGCTCATCAGCCATGGTCAGTTCATCTAGCGCGCCCGCTCCCCCCACCGATCGCAACGTTAGCCCCAGGTGAAGATGGGCCATCGCAAAATCTGGATTGTCCGCAACAGCTGCGAAGAAAGCCTGTTTCGCATCAGGCCAGTCCGCGAGTTTCGCGTAAAGCGTTCCAAGCCCATCCTGAAACACAGCGTTCCGCGGATCGCGTCTCGCTGCTTCCTTCATTCGTGCCACAGCCGCCTTAAGCTGTCCCGTAGTCGCAAGAGCCCGTGCATACGAGGCAAGAACCCCAGGCGCGAGTGGCTGATTTGCACTGACTGAGGCGGCCGCGAGCTTTTGAAACAGGGGCAGAGCCTTCGCCGCCTGACCACTTTGCTCGTAACCAAGAGCCAGATTCAGTTGCGCAGCGCTGTCGCTGGGCTGAATCGCTAACGCTTTTTCGAGCTCGCGAATTCCCTCGCTCACCCGCCCCAGTCGCACCAATACGGCTCCCAGTGCACTATGCCCCTGCTCGGCTCCGGGAGCAAGACGGACTACATTCTGAAAGTCGGCGAGAGCAGCGTTTAGATCATTGCGAGAGAGCGCTGCAGTGCCTTCGCGATAATCTGCATCGGCCTGCTTCAGGCTGGGCGAAGGTTCTTGAGCATATCCCCGGAATACTCGCACCGGCAATGCGGTCAGCATAATCGCAACCGTTATCAGCATTCTGCAGCGATACCCAGGCATTGCGGGGAAGCCTCAGCTTAACCTCAACAGAGTACCAGAGCGTTCGCGCCCGACAAGTCCGCCGATCCGCGTAATTCTCGCCGTAGACAAGGGGATCCCTCGCGGCTTGGATGATCCAAAGGTAAAGTGGGGGCGACGTCAGGGAAGCTGAACTCCAGGGAAGCCCGTGCCTCAGGCTCCATGGAGAATTGCGGCTCCGTCGCTGGCGGCCCCACGCAAAAGCAGCTCGAACTTTTCCAACGGCACTGGTCTACCAAACAGATAGCCCTGGAATGCGTGGCAGCCGAGATTGGCAAGGAATTCCCGTTGCAATTCTGTCTCAACGCCCTCCGCGATGACCGGCAAACCCATGGCCCGGCTCAAAGAAATGATGGTCTGCGCAATGGCGCCGCTGCTCTCATCAACAAGAATGTCGCGGACAAATGACCGGTCAATCTTCAATCGGTCCAAGGGTAACCGTTTCAAGTAGGTCAGTGAAGAGTAGCCAGTGCCAAAATCGTCCAGCGAGAATCGCAACCCGTGCGACTTGAGATCGGTCATCTTGGCAATCACATCCTCAATGTCGTCCACCAACATGCTTTCGGTAAGTTCAAGCTCAAGGCGATGCGGATCTGCGCCTGCGCTTTCCAAAGCCGTCAGCACCTGGTCGACAAACTCCGGCTGTCGAAGCTGACGTGCGCTTATATTGACTGCAACGGCAAGTTCCGCTGTCTCGCTGCACTTTGCCCATGAAGCAATTTGCGCGCAGGCAGTCTTCAAAACCCAATTCCCAATGGGCAGAATAAGCCCCGTAGCTTCGGCCCTCGGAATAAACCCGTCCGGGAAGACGAGGCCCCGCCTGGGATGATTCCATCGAATCAACCCTTCGGCGCCAATCCAGCGTCCGCCATCCACTTGCGGCTGATAGTAAAGAGTGAACTGGTTTTCCCTGATCCCCTCGCGAAGGTCCTCCGCCATCGCAACGCGGGCATTCACCGCAGCCTGTAGCGCAGGCGCGAAGAAGCGCATGGTATTACCGCCCGCCGACTTCGCCTGATCCATGGCAATGTCGGCCTGTTGCAATCTGTCGTTGGTTCTTTCCGATTGCGCTCCAAATACGGTAATTCCAATGCTGGCCGTGCAGCGACACTCTCTTTGCACCAACAGGTAAGGTTGACCAATTGTCGCCAGAATCTTCTCACCGGTCACTTCGGCCTGTGCCGCGGCTTCCTCTGGGTTTTCGCTCAGTCCTTCCAGCATCACCACGAACTCATCGCCGGCAAGCCGCGCCACCGTATTCGGTTCCCGAATGCAGGTCACCAGGCGGCGCGCCACTTCTTGAAGCAACAGATCTCCGTTCGGATGACCAAGTGTCTCGTTCAACGTCTTGAAGTCGTCCAGATCGACAATCAACAGCGCCCGCCTTCTTCCCGTGGGCGTGATCGACTCAACGGCCTGGCGCGAGCGCTCCAGTAGCAGCCGGCGATTGGGAAGGCGTGTCAATGGGTCGTAGAAAGCGAGATCCCTTATCTGCGCCTCCGCAGCCTTGGCTTCGGTGATGTCCCGCGTAACCGAAAGCACGCACTGAACACCGTCAATCTCAATGACCGATCCGGACATCAACCCGATAAGTATCGTTCCATTCTTCTTTCGAAACTGTGCTTCCAAGTTGCGGCAGAAAGAATGCATGCGTATCTCTTCAGTCATGCGCGCCCGGTCGCGCGGGTCCACCCAGATGCCGAGTTCCAACGATGTATGCCCCACAAGATCTTCTTGCGAATATCCCGTAATCTCAAGGAACGCCTGGTTGACCTCAACATACTTTCCGTCGCTCAGTTTATTGATTGCAATCGCGTCAATGCTGGTTTTGAACGCAGTGCGGTAGCGTTCCTCGCTCAACCGCAAAGCCTCTTGCGCCGACGCCAGCCGCAGTTCGGCAGCTTTGGCCGCGTTGATATCTTCGACCACGGCAATGAAATGCAATGCGCGCCCTTCGCTATCGCAGCGGGTGGAGACCGTCAGCCTCACCGAGGTCAAAGTGCCATCCTTGCGAACGTAGCGCTTCTCCCAACTCGGCGTGATCGTGACCTCACTCAACATCCGCTTCAAAACTCCTACGCTTTCGTCGAGATCTTCGGGGGGCGTAATCTCATGGAAGGTCAGATTGCAGACTTCTTCGGGAGAATAGCCGATGATCTCGGCGAAACGCTCATTGCACCGCAGGATGCGGCCCTCGAGTGAGGTGTGCACTATCCCAATCGCGGCACGTTCAAAGGTCTCCCGGTAGCGTTTCTCATTATCGCGAAGCTGCATTTCCGCGCGCTTGCGCTCACTGATATCCTTAATAATCCCGCGCATCTTCGCAGGCTGTCCTTGGGCGTCGAACTCAAGCTTGCCCATTCCGTGAACCCAGACCTCCGCACTGTCTGACTTGCGGACGATGCGGTACTCCTTGTCAAACGACTTCCTTTGCCCGATCACTTCCTCCGCAAAATAGGCATCCATCATCGCGCGATCGTCTGGATGGATCAGATCCACCCACCCGGCCACAGTGCGCTCATGGTTGTCATCGATTCCGAATAGCTCATCCAATAGGTTCGAACTCGACCACACACCAGCCGAAACGTCGAGAACGTAGACGCCAAGCGCTCCAATCCGTTGCGCTTCTGTGAGAAAATCGCGGCTCTCTCGTAGTGCCTGCTCCGCTTCGTAACGTTCCGTAATATCTTCGACGAAGCCCTCGGTACAAAGTACTGTGCCGTCCGCACCGCGCACGATCCTGCCGCTTAGTGAGACCCAGATATAAGCGCCGTCTTTGCACTTGAACCGGCATTCGAACCCCAGGACAATTCCGGCCTCATTACCTCTGAGCTTGGCTAAGAACCTGGAACGTTCGTCCGGCTCCGCCCAGACATCGTGGGCCAGATCCTTTATTGAAGCTATAAGTTCACCGGCCGATGCGTAGCCGAGCATCGTAGCAACGGCGGGGTTGGCCGTCAATAAATGGCCGTCCGCGGTCGACTGAAACATTCCCTCGACCGCCCCTTCAAAAATGTCCCGGTACTTCCTTTCGGCCTCTTGAAGTGCCCGCTCTGCCGCCTTCCGCTCGGTAAAGTCCTTGCCGAATATTGAAACTCCTTGCGTCTCCCCATCGACGACGATGGGGTTGAATGACATCTCGAAAACGTCACCGTTCTGAAGGGTATATGCTGTCCTGAAAGCGCCTCCCGTTTTGGCACGCTCAAAGAACGAGCACCAAAGGGCTGCCTTCTCCGCAGGGAAAAATCCCTCCGGCCGCATCCCCACGGCAATCCTGACGCCAAATTCTTCCTCGATTTTCCTCTGAAATGCCCGGTTGAAGAGAGTCAGCCGATCGTCCAGATCCACAGACCATATGTGGTCTTCTGTGCTTTCGATGAGGGCCGAGAGACTTGCTTCAGCTTGATTATGCATTTCGACCCTTCTTGCAAGCGACAGCCTTCGAACCCGCCGCGCCCCGACCATGAGACATAGATAGCCGCCGTTATCCAATGAAAAATAAACGCTTACCGCCAAAACTCCTTAAAGAATGGCGTGCAGCCTTACCTCTCCATCCGTCCCTTATCGGAAGAAAGCCCCATAATCTTCAATGAAGTGTCTATTTTGCGCCTGCAACTGTTTACAAATCCACCAAAAGTTTCCCCGCTCGCTTCCGCCCGGCCAATTCCGAACCATGTCAGCGGATTGATACATTTACCTGCGCTGAATTCATGTGCCAGACCGCACACTCTGCCGAGCCCTTCCCGTGTAGCATAGTACCGACCTTTTCGGGCCATTCAGGCAAGGCTTCTACTGCCAGCGTCAGCGGGACAGAGACTTGACCTTTGCGCGAGTTTGGAGACTTCTCATGAAGAAAAGCGGTTGGAATGCGGTGGTTTTGATGGCATCCGGGCTGAGCGTGTTTCTCACAGCCTGCAGCAGCGGTGGTGGCGGTAGTACAACCCCACCCCCCCCAACCACTTATGTGCTGACCGTGAATTCAGCAAGTCCTGCCACTGGTGTCGATATCACCGTCACCCCAGCCGATAAAAATAGCTTGGAAAACGGAACCACCAGCTTCACACGCACCTACAACTCCGGCACGGCTGTTACTCTCACCGCGCCCACAACCGCTGGAGGCAATAACTTCTCCGCCTGGACCGGCTGCACCTCCGCCAGCACCGTTACATGCAACGTGACAATCGGCGCCAATACCACGGTCACGGCCACCTACTCCGTTCCCACTGTCACCGTAACCCCCAATCCCGCCACGGCAACCATCGGAGCACAGGTTCAGTTCGCAGCCGTCATCAATGGAACGGCCAGCACCGCTGTCACCTGGACAGTGGCAGCGCCTTCCGGCAGTAGCCTCAGTCCTGGCACTATTAGCTCAACCGGCCTTTACACCACGCCCTACCCCGCTCCGGCCACTGTGACAGTAACCGCCACCAGCACTGCGACCACCTCGCAATACGGAAACGCCATTGTCACGCTCAGCCAACCCGCCGTGGCCGCGGGCCCGGCACTCACCGTGAACGTGACCAACCAGACGGGCGCCATCAGCCCTGACATTTACGGCATGGACGCGTATTTGCTCGGCGCGACACCGGCTGACGTTACCGCGGTCGCAAAAACCAATATCACCGTAGATCGCTGGGGTGGGGATTCCACTGAGCGCTACAACTATCAGTTGGACGTGACCAACTCCATCGATGATTGGTTCTTCGAGAACGGGAGCGGCACAGGTGGGGACGGGTGGGCCGCGGTCAGCGGGGTCAAGGCATTTGACGCCCTGGTCCAGAGCAATAACAGCAATGGGATCAAGACCCTTGGTACGGTTCCCGTCCTTGGCTGGGTAGCAAAGGACAGTACATCGTGCAGCTTCCCGCAATCGACATACCCCAACCAGCTCGCCGTAAATGGCAAACCAGCCTTTTCCACCGATGGCCGCGCATGCGGCTCCGGCATCTATCCCAACGGCGTCAGCGGTTGTACAAATGCCAATGGCTGCAACATCCCAAGCGATCCGACGGTGACCAGCATCGCGGCACCTCCTCCCGCGCCACCCGCCGCGTCCGCGGTAAGCACATCATGGGCCAACGCTACCTGGTCGGGTGGCTGGGTGAACTACCTCGTGAACAAGTTCGGTGCCGGCAACAGTGGTAAAGGCGTCGCCATCTATGACCTGGATAACGAGCCCACTTGGTGGTATTCAAATGATGCCGACGTACATCCGCTGCCCTTCACTTATGACGAAGTGACCAACGGCGGCATCGGCACCGCCCTCGCCATCAAGACTATCGATCCAACTGCCCAGGTGAGCGGACCGGTAATCGACTATTGGTGGGCTTACTTCTATTCGATGAAAGATGTTACATCCGGCTGGAGTTCGGGTGGACCCTGTTACAGGCCGTGGAGCAATCCCGTAGATCGCCAGGCGCACGGCGGCGTGCCGTTCATCGAATACTATCTGCAACAATTCGCCGCGGCTCAAACCACCTATGGCGTCCGCCTGCTCGACTATGTGGATTTGCACACTTATTTCGCGGCTCAATACCCCGCCAACAGTGGCAACGGGCTTGGCTTAAACCCGGCCGGCGATACCGGAGCGCAACAAGCAAGGCTGAACTCGACACGCGCATTCTGGGACCCGACCTATACCGATTCCAGTAGCAGTAATGGAAATGGTTTTCCTCAGCCGAATTACCCCACCGACTCGAATTACACCGGCGCCGCAAACTGTAATCCGCCGCAGCAAGCTCCGCAATTGATCCGAATGATGAAAGCCTGGGTCGCGAAGGACTACCCCGGCACCAAAACCGCCATCGACGAATATAACTTCGGCGGAATGGAAGCTATCAATGGCGCACTCACGCAGGCCGACATTCTGGGCATCTTCGGACGCGAAGGCCTCGATCTGGGCACAATGTGGCCGACTGAAGATCCGTCTGCACAGATCCCCGGCATGATGGCCTTCGAGATATACCGCAACTACGACGGCAACAAGTCCACCTTCGGCAACGCGGCCCTCGCATCGACGAGCACCAATCAGGGCGCGCTCTCCGTCTATGGAGCGCTTCGTTCCTCCGACAACGCGGTCACCATCGTGGTCATCAACAAAACTTATGGCGACCTGACGACCACGCTTTCCATCGATAACCTCGCTGCCGGCGCGGGCCCTGCGCAGCCCTACCTCTACAGCAACGCCAATCTGGCCGCCATCGTTGCCCAGGCACCCATCACCATACCGCCGCCGGCACCTGGAGGCTTCCCAAGCACCATCACCACAACCTTCCCGGCCCAATCGATCACACTTCTGGTGATCCCTCAATAACCAACGCCCACTGACGCATGAAGCCGGTGCCCCATTCATCGCGTAGCCTCATTGCGCGATGGGTGGGATGGAAGTCGCCCCCCTGCCTTTATACTGAGATGTTTGCTAAAAGCAAGCGCGCGGGCTCGTGAAGAGGCCCGTCGAACCGGAGCGGACATTGGCGCAAGCGGAAATCGGCATCATCGGCGGCAGCGGGCTTTACTCCATGCCTGGATTCACCAACGTACACGAAGAACGCGTGGAAACCCCTTTCGGTGATCCGTCCGATCCCTTCGTTCTCGGCGAACTCGAAGGCCGCAAAGTGGCCTTTCTTGCCCGTCACGGCCGCGGTCATCGCATCCTTCCCTCGGAACTCAACTTCCGTGCCAACATCTACGCCTTCAAGAGGCTCGGCGTCGAGCGCATTCTCTCCGTCTCCGCCGTCGGTTCACTGAAGGAAGAGCACAAACCCACCGACTTTGTCGTGCCCGACCAATTCATCGACCGCACCTTCAATCGCATCTCCACCTTCTTTGGCGAAGGCATCGTCGGCCACGTAGCTTTTGGCGATCCCGTCTGCGCCACCGTCGCCAAAGCCGCTGCCGAGGCCTGCGCCACCGTCGGCGTGGTGGGCAAGCTAGGTGGAACTTACGTTTGCATGGAAGGCCCGCAGTTCTCCACCAAGGCCGAGTCGCATCTCTATCGCAGTTGGGGCGCCGACGTCATCGGTATGACCAATTTGCAGGAAGCCAAGCTGGCCCGCGAAGCCGAAATCTGTTACGCCACCGTCGCCATGGTCACCGACTATGACTGCTGGCGCGAAGGCCACGACTCTGTCACCATCGAGGAGATCGTCCGCGTCCTTCACCAGAACGCCGAAAACGCCTGCAAGGTGGTGAAGGCAGCCGTCGCCGCCATGCCGCAAGAACGCACTTGTGCCTGCGCCAGTGCCGCTAAGTATGCCGTTCTAACCGCCAGAGAAGCCATCCCCGCCGCAACAAAAGAGAAGCTGAGTCTTCTTTTCGGCAAATATCTAGACTGATCGGCATGGATCACCGCTCAGGCTTTGTATCAGGACACGACTTTAGTCGTGCCGAAGCGCCACTAAACTGAATTGGGCTTTAGCCCCTGAGGGAATCTAGCGAATTGCCCATGGGAAAGAAACGAACGGTCAAAACGAAGGCGTGGCTGGTCACCTGGGAGTGGTGCGGGGACCACGCGAAGCGGGAAGACATATTCGCTGCTGTCCTCAATCCTCGCTTTTCAACACAGAAGATCTGTGAGATTGTCGAGCTTATGCATCGGCTCGCCGAGTACTCGCTGAGCGATCAAGCGGGGTACGCAAGGAACAAGAGCCCCAACCATCGACAGAAACGACAGACGGCAGAGTGTATATACATTGCGGACACAATCCGTTCCTTCGCGCCCGACTAGTGGATGATTTGATCGTGGAAAAGAACGCCAAAGGTAAGGAAACAGTGTCGTGCAAAGAGTGCCCGCAGCGAGTCAGGTTGGTTGGGAATCTGGCGGAAACATCCAACTTCGTGACAACTTCTGATTCTGTTACAGACGCATCGATCGAACCCTCTATACAACGCGAACATAAGTAAACAAGTTTAAGGAGAGAAAGAACCATGGCAATCACCGTAGTAGGCAGCGTAGCCTTCGATTCAATTGAGACCCCGGCAGGAAAAAAGGATCGTTGCCTCGGCGGCGCAGCCACCCACTTCTCCCTCGCCGCCAGCTTCTTCACAGACGTTCGCGTCATCGCCGTCGTCGGAGAAGACTTCGGCCCCGAGCAGGAAGCCGTCTTCAAGAAACGCAACATCGATATCCAGGGCATCGAGCGCGCCCCCGGCAAAAGCTTTTTCTGGGAAGGTTCTTATCTCGACAACCTGAATGAAGCCAAGACCCACATCACCGACCTCAATGTGTTCGCCTCCTTTGAGCCCAAAATTCCCGAAGCCTATCGCGACTCCGAGTTCCTCTTCCTCGCCAACATCGACCCCGTTTTGCAACGACGCGTCCGCAATGAGATGCCCGATGTCAAGCTCGTCGCCGGCGACACAATGAACTACTGGATCAAGGATCACCGTCCCGCCTTGCTCCAGATGTTGAAAGGTCTCGACATCCTGCTCATCAACGACACCGAAGCCCGCATGCTCGCCGGCAACAACAACCTCGTCCAGGCAGCTCGCGGCGTGCTCAACCTAGGACCCCACACGCTCGTCGTCAAGCACGGCGAGTACGGCGCAACTGCATTCTTCAGCCGCAACAGCTTCGCTCCAAAAGGCGAAGGCCTCGAGCCGCATCCCTTCCGCGCACCGGCACTTCCACTCGAAGAGGTTGTCGATCCCACCGGCGCTGGCGACAGCTTTGCCGGCGGCTTCTTCGGCTATCTCGCCTCACAGCGCGAACTCACGCCCGCCACTTTCCGCCGCGCCATGTTCTACGGCAGCGTCATGGGCTCCTACGCGGTCGAGCGCTTCGGCACCGAGCGCATCCAGGCCCTTACCCGCAAGGAAATCGACGACCGCTTCATCCTCTTCCGCGAGCTCACTCATCTTGACTGAACGTCCCATCCCACGTGCGGAACAGCTCGCCGTACTGACTCTCTGTTCCGCGGCTTCGTTGGTGGCAATCCTATGGAGCTGGCGCCACGACGCCATGCTCAACTATGGCGACGCCGTTGCGCATCTCCACATCGCGCGTCGCGTATTCGATTGCCACCAGCCCCGTCTCACGCAACTCGGCTCCGTGTGGCTGCCCTTGCCCCACATCCTTCTGCTTCCCTTCGTCCAGGTCTACGCCTGGTGGGCCAATGGCTTCGCCGGCGTCATTCCCTCGGCCCTCGCGTATCTTGCCTCCTGCGCAGGCATCTACCGCCTCGCTCGCCGCTGGCTCCCACCCTCCGCCGCCGCGTTGAGCCTCGCCTTCTTCGCTCTCAATCCAAACCTGCTTTACCTCCAGACCACGGCCATGACCGAGCCGCTCTTTCTCTGCGAGATGATCTGGATCACCCTCTGGCTCGTCGAGTGGCGCGCCAGCCTCAATGAAAGCCGCGCGCATTCCGCTCACCTGCAAGCCTTCATCGCCGCCGCGTTAGTAGCCGCCGTCTTCACGCGCTACGACGGCTGGGTCATGGCGTTCCTCGCCTGGACTGCGATCGGTCTCGTCCTCGCGCGTCGCGGCAGCCTGCGTTCGCGCGCATTCTGGATCGCCAGCTTCTTCGTTGTGGCCGCTCCCATAGCCTGGTTCATTTACAACCAGGCAGCCTTCGGCGATTGGCTCTTTTTCATGCGCGGCCCCTATTCCGCCAAGGCTATCGAAATCCGTACGGCCACTCCCGGCTACCCGCCTCATCCCGGCTGGCACAATCCATGGGTCTCCCTCATCTTCTTCGTTAAAGCCGCGGAGCTCGACGCCGCCCCACTCGCCTGGGGCAATTTCCTATTGGTGCTCAGCCTCTTCGGCACCTTCTGCGCATGGATCGTCGCCCGCCGCCGCTTCATCGCATGGGCATTGCTGCTCTGGCTCCCCGTTCCTTTCTACGCGTACTCCATCGCCTGGGGTTCAGTCCCCATCTTCATGCCCGTCTGGTGGCCTCACTCCTGGTACAACCTCCGCTACGGCATGGAACTCCTCCCCGCCATCGCTCTCAGTCTGGGTTTCGTCGCGCATTTCATCATCGGCGCAGTCCGCGAATTCAAACCCCGCTGGTCCGTGTACGCAGCCGCCTTGCTCTTCGCGTTCGCTGCTATCAATGCGATTCAAATGCTGCGCGAGCGTCCGTTAGTCTACGTCGAAGGCTCAAAAAACATCCACGCGCGCCGTCCCATGTATAGCCAGATCCCGCCTTCTCTGCGCGCTCTCCTCGCCCAACACCCCGGCAGTGTCATTCTCATGGACACATCGCTCTATCCGGAGATCGTCACGCTCACCGGCATTCCCCTGCGCCAGACCATCAACGAGAGCGACCTCGACCTCTACACCGCCGCACTCGCCGCTCCCGCCGCCCATGCATCCATCGTTCTTGCCTTCGATGACGACGAAATCGATAGCGCAGTCCACGCCCATCCCGAGGGCCTTACTCTCTTACGCCGCTTCGCCGCTCCCGGCCAGCCCTCCGG
>JBEKPF010000045.1:0-50257 GCA_049521035.1 Occallatibacter sp.
GGCTGAATATTGACAGACCCGTCCCCGAAGCCCCATCTATGATGAGGAACCCGGAGGACGTCCTAACCATGACTGATAGCGCTGCCACGCCTCAGGCTGCCCGAAAGCACCACAACCCGGACCTGGTCCGCCCCATGTACGCGCGCCGATCCCTGCTCGGCCCCACCCCACGCCACTCCGTTCCTGAAGAAGGCATGGCGCCCTCCACCGCTTACAACCTCATCCACGACGAGTTGATTCTCGACGGCAGTTCACGCTTCAACCTCGCCACCTTCTGTAGTACGTGGATGGAGCCGGAAGCCCACAGGCTCATGGCGGAAACCTTCGACAAGAACATGATCGACAAGGACGAGTATCCGCAAACAGCCGAGCTTGAGATGCGCTGCGTCCACATGCTCGCCGAGTTGTGGCACGCCCCTAATCCCGAAACCACGATCGGCACATCGACCATTGGATCCAGCGAGGCCTGTATGCTCGGCGGATTGGCCCTGAAGTGGCGCTGGCGTCAACAGATGCAGTCCCAGGGCAAGCCCACGGACCTGACCTCTTCAGCCCGTCCAAATCTCATCATGGGCACCAACACCCAGGTCTGCTGGCATAAGTTTTGCCGATATTGGGATGTCGAAGCCCGCGAAGTTCCTCTCCAAGGAACAGACGTGATCACCAACCCTGAGCGCGCCGCGGCAGTTTGCGACGAAAACACCATCGGCATCGTCTCCATTCTCGGCAGTACCTTCACCGGCCACTATGAGAACGTGCTCGCTCTCTCGGAAGCGCTCGACCGCCTCCAGCAAACCACTGGCCTCGATATTCCCATTCACGTCGATGGAGCCAGCGGTGGCTTTGTCGCGCCCTTTCTCCAGCCCAACCTGCTCTGGGACTTCCAACTCCCGCGCGTCAAATCCATCAACACATCGGGCCACAAATACGGACTCGTCTATCCCGGCGTTGGCTGGATCGTCTGGCGCGAAGCCTCCGACCTTCATCCCGACCTGGTCTTCAAAGTCGACTACCTCGGCGGCTCTATGCCCACCCTGGCCATCAATTTCTCCCGTCCTGCCAGCCAGATAGTCGCCCAGTATTACAACCTCATCCGACTTGGGAAGTCCGGATATCGCGCTGTGCACGAAGCCTGCCAGGAAGTAGCCATTGACCTCGCCCGCGACATCGGCGACATGGGTCCATTTGAAATTCTCTCCACCGGGCACGATCTCCCCGTCATCGCCTGGACCCTGAAAGACCCCTCATCCCTGAACTGGTCGCTTTACGATCTCTCCGATCGCCTGCGCGATCGCGGCTGGCAAGTGCCTACCTACCGCATGCCCGCCAACCGCCAGCAGATGGCAATCCAGCGTGCCGTCATCCGCAACGGCTTCACACACGATCTCGCCGGCATGTTAGTCCGCGACATTCGCCGCCACCTCGATTGGTTCGCTACCCAGCCCGGCTTCATGCCATCAATGGAAGGCGCAGGCTTCCACCACTAGATGACAGGTGACAACCTGTAATCTGTAACCAGTCATGTCCTTAACCCAACTTCAGAAGTCCATAGAGCGCCACTTTGCGGAAGGTCCAGCCGCCATCGGCGAACCTTCCGCAATGACGGCCTTCCAATCCCTTCGCGCCGCCCTCGAATCCGGCGAAATCCGCTCTGCCTCTCCCGACCCAACAGCGCCCACCGGCTGGCGCGTCAATGCATGGGTCAAGCAAGGCATCCTGCTCGGTTTCCGCCTCGGCGTTCTTGAAGAATCCGCTGCGGGTCGTCTTTCATTCGTGGACAAACATACCTACCCGGTCCGCCATTTCAACACTGCTGACGGCGTCCGCGTCGTTCCCGGCGGCTCGTCCATCCGTGCAGGAGCCTACGTAGCGCGCAGCGTCGTCTGCATGCCGCCCATGTACATCAACGCCGGCGCCTGGGTTGACGAAGGCACCATGGTTGACTCGCACGCCCTCGTCGGTTCCTGCGCCCAGATCGGCAAACGCGTTCATCTCAGCGCCGCCGCGCAGATCGGCGGTGTCCTCGAGCCCATCAATGCCAGCCCCGTCATCATTGAGGACGATGTCCTCGTCGGCGGCAACACCGGCGTCTATGAAGGCACCATCGTCCGCCAGGGCGCAGTGCTCGCCCCCGGAACCATCCTCACCCGCGGCACGCCGGTCTTCGATCTTGTCCACGGCAACGTGCTCCGCGCAACAGACCAGCTGCCACTCATCATCCCTGAAAATGCCGTAGTCGTCCCCGGCTCCCGCGCCATCACCAAAGGCAAAGTCCATCCCGCCGCTGATGCCTGGGGCCTCTCGCTTTATGCCCCCGTCATCGTCAAATACCGTGACGAAAAAACCAGCCTCAGCACCACACTCGAAGATTTGCTGCGTTGATTAATACTGAGAGCATGTTTCATAAATCTGCTTTGTATCAGGGCACGACTCAAGCGGCCATTGAAAACACGTAAGTTACTGATTCCGCGTTATCCCAAATGCCCTAGATAGCCACGAAATCCATATCGTTAGCACAAAATTCGCAATATACGCGGCGAGTCAAACCTCGGCCGAAACTTCCCAATCGGCCACAATACAGGCAGAACCAATAATTTCCATCAGCACAGCTCAGGGAAACGCGGCTCAGGCTGTTACGGTGGCCCCACTATTCATTCAAGCTCAGCACTTCAATGAACATGTTGCGTCGAGTTGATTTCTCTTCTGACTTCTGCCTCCCTCCACTCCAGGACCTCGCTCGCAGGGCATATTTGAAACAAACGATCGTTTTCACTGAAGGCTCCAGCGGTGCGACACCCGGCGAGAGTTCCTTGAAGTTCTCCTGTTGACACATCCCAGACGTACATGCCTGTATCAGGGCCAAAGAAACCGGACACTGGTGCTACAAGCAAACGTCCACCGTCCCACCAAAGCGGCGGTGCCTGGGGCGCTCCGTACACTTTGGAGTGCCATCTTACGGGCCAAAGCTCGCGCAGACGTCGCCCATTTTTCGCGTCCCAAAGGGTAAGGTGCGCGTCGTTGAACTTTGCAGGGCCGCTGACAAGTGCGAGCAAATCCCCGTGGGGTGAGAATGACGCGGACCGGACTTCGCCCTCGACATTCAGCGGCGCAATTAAGCGATGGACGGAAGCATCCCAAATTCCTGCTTTGCCGTCCGCAGTCTGAGCGATGCCTTTTGTCCAATCCGTGGACGGCCAGAAGAGGGTTGTTTCCGGCGGAGTCAGCGAAGCATTGCTCACTTGTTGCCAAGTCCTGGTCTCATACACTCGAATCTCCGGCGCATTCGTTTCAAGAAGAAAGCGACTCCGATCGGGATTGAAGCCAATGAAAGTGGGATAAATGATGCGGCGATCGATGTTGGGGAACACTAACTCGAAGATCGGCTTGTCGGCATCCTTGGTGTAGACTCGCAGGACCGAGCCTCGATAGTAGACCGAGGAAATTGCGAGCAGGCTGCCGTCTGGACTCTCCGCAACCAACAGATTAGAGCCTGACATCGAGTCCGATTCCAGATCGATGGCGTTGAGTGCGGAGCTTGTAGCGGCGCCTTGTTGCAGTTCGTTCGCCCTCCATCTTCGCAATGGCTGGAAAATGGGTGTGCTAATTTCAATGCGGGAATCCGAAAGCCGGATTAATTCAATGATTTCGTCCGACAGTCTAGCCCGATCGTATACGCGAACGCTGATTGCTTCGCCCAAAGCAACCTGGACGATCACTCGGCTCCCTCGAGCGGGCAAAATCCCGTTGTCGTCTGGCAGATTCTTAAGAAATTTCTGCAGCCGGGCAAAATAATCCTCCGGGAGCTTAACTGGCGCGCTGATCGCATTTAATTCGCCGCTCATATAAGTATAAGCATTGCCAGCAGCAGTAACCTTGATGCCATCCCGGGGCATTCCAAAACAGCGGTGCAATGAAAAAATCTTGGCATCAACCAAAGAATCTTCGCGCATCATCGACGAGATGATTAGTTCAACCGGCTCAGCATCGGCACGGACAACGCCGAGAGGTCGATCGATGTAGCTGCCGATAAAGGTGCCATAGGACGAATCGTCGTAGCAGGGCTTTGCTTGACTTGGTCCTTGATTTGAACCATTTGCTCCAATCGGCTGAGGTAGCGTTTGGGCTTTTGCAACTGCCAATGGAACCGCACAAACCAATAGAGCGAAGGCTGGAACTTGCCGCAATGAGCCGCCAAAAGGCATTTGCTGAACCCCAGATTGTTCTTTTTTCCCTGGAAGCATCGTACGCCCCTTTGCGAGGCCAGAGAAATGCAGTAACGGCTATTCTCCACCGCTTCCGTCTTGGCGAGTTAACGCAAATAGGCCAAGCGCAACTTGAACGGCGGGCAGCCAAGATTCGGAGTTCTGGGCGCATCACCGCCTATGCGGAGATTTCGGCTGAACCAAACCTGTTCAAGAAGATTCATGCGATCACTGATAGCACAGAATCAGCACAAGAATTTCTAACATTCTGTCTGTCCATGAATCTGAAGGGGTTCTGGACACCGCTTTGTATCAGGGCACGACTTCAGTCGTGCCGAAAACGGGCCGGATGACGAGGGTTTTAACCCCTGGGGAATGACGGCCCAAACACGGTGGCCATTTGTCAAACACGCTCAAGAAACTTCTCGCGAAGGAACCAGAATCCAAGCAGCACCGTAATCACCAGGGAGGGGAGCACAGCGCGTTCATGAAAACCTCAAGATCACAAAGCGTCAAACCGTCCACACCCCCTGACTCCAATCAGCCGCGCGAGTCATTTCTTCAGGGATTGGCCTCGAATCTCGGCACTGCCGTCGTCGTGCTCTTTGTCTTCGCATTCGTGTTTCAGAACTTCGTCATCCCGTCCTCTTCAATGGCCAGCACCCTGCTCCCTGGGGATCATGTATTTGTAGAGCGCGAAACCTTGGCGCCACCCGCCAAGTGGGCGCCCTTCATTCCTTACCGCGACGTGCATCGCGGTGATGTCGTCGTCTTCTTCAAACCGGTCGTAGAAACCAATGGCGAGCATATCTTCCTGGTCAAGCGCGTCATCGCGGTTCCTGGCGATCGTATTCATCTGCGCAACGGCATCGTCTACCTCAACGGCGTAGCCCAGAATGAACCGCAAGCCGCCAAGCCGACCCCTGAGCGCTATGACCCCTATGTCAACGACTTCCCTTCCGCCGACCCCTACGGCGAGCCTGACGTCACGGCAGCCTGGACCGTGGAACTGCCCACTCACATGCAGGGCGATGACCTGGTAGTCCCGCCCGGCAAATATTTCGTCATGGGCGACAATCGCACCAACAGCATGGATAGCCGTTACTGGGGATTCGTTCCGCGAGAGAACATCATAGGCCGGCCTCTCTTCGTCTACTGGTCCATCAAAATGCCCGAGTCCGGCCTGGAAGAAATTCCGTTGTCAGAAACAGCCGAGTCTACGCTTCACGAGGTTATTCACTTCTTCGACGAGACCCGCTGGAACAGAACATTCCACCGCATCCAGTAGTCGGCAAGTTCCGGGCGCTCTCGGCGGAAGGCGCGCTCCAGAAGATGCTCGAGTCCTTCGAGTGAGCATGCGATTTCATGGTCGTCGAATGACACACCGTTGCGATCCAGATCTCCGCCTCTGTACTCTTGAAAGAGTAAAATGGCAACGACGTGAAGAATCTGATTCTTGAGAAGCTTGGCAGCTCAGTCGCTACTCTGCAAAAGGTAATGGCGGATGACGCTCTACTGGCAACCGTGACGGAGGCGGCCGCGGTCACAGGCAAAGCAATGCTCGCGGGGCACAAGCTGATGGTCGCCGGCAACGGCGGCAGCGCAGCGGATTCGCAACATTTGGTGGCGGAATTCGTAAGCCGCCTCACTGTTGATCGACCCGCGATGCGCGCCATCGCACTCACCACCGACACCTCCATCCTGACCGCAGTCGGCAACGACTACGGCTATGACAACGTCTTCGAGCGACAGATTGAGGCGCTTGGCCAGGCCGGAGATGTGTTTCTTGGCATCTCAACTTCCGGAAACTCGAAGAGCATCCTGAAGGCCTTGGATCTGAGTCGCAAGCTGGGCATCACCACGATAGGATTCAGCGGGCGAGGCGGTGGCAAGATGCCGCCGCTATGCGACTATAACGTGATCATCCCGTCCGAAATCACTGCGAATATCCAGGAGTCTCATCTCGCTCTCGAACACATTTACTGCCATCTGGTTGAGATCGCATTCTTCGGTTCAGATTTCGCCAACAAATCGAAGTAAGCTGACCTCCAGCTGATTCGGAGGAACAAAGCATCCCATCGAATCAGTTAGTGGACTTCATAGTTCCGCACTCGCGGGGAAGGAACCGTACCCCCAAGGTAACCTGCTGCTTCACAACCACCTGCAAAGATTTGTTTCGCCTACACCTGTAATTCCTCGCCGTCCTTGCCGATAGTGCCACTTGCAACTTGATCTAACCGCCGGATAAGTGCGGACTACACGCTCGGAACAACCAATCAGGCGCAAATCATCGCAGACCTCCCGGACGACAATTTGGAGACACAAATGGAATCCTCTGAGGGGACGCTGCACACACCCTTAATGTCCTGGGTCGATGAGATGAGCGTTGGTGTCAAAGTGCTCGACGACGATCACAAGAGATTAATCGAGCTCTTAAACCGACTCCACGAAGGAATCGTCACTGGCCAGGCGAGAAGAGTCCTCGAAGACGTGATCGAGCAGATGCTCGATTACACCAAGTACCACTTCAGCCGCGAAGAAAGCCTCTTCAACAAGGCTGGCTTTCCCGGCGCCGCCGAACACAAGCATGAACACGACCTCCTTATCCGGCGCGCCATGAATCTCCAGGCACGGTTCGAAAACGGACAGTCGACTGAGCTCTCGCTGGAAGCGATGGATTTTCTGAAACGCTGGTTGACCGGCCACATTCAAGGCTCTGACAGAGATTACATGCCATTCCTCGCCGCTAAGGGAATAAGCTAAACGCCTTTTGCATACGGGCCGAACAGCGCGTTGCCGGTGAAGATTTGTACTCTCACTCCCATGAGCTTTCGCACCCTGAAAGTCATCCCAATCCTGCGCCCCGCAATTCACTCATTGGTAAAGCCTGAAGTTCACAGCTACTGTAATCATCACCGGGACAGGAGTGATCCCGTCTTTCATCGCGGGCTTGAACTTGTATTTTTTAACCGCCTCAATCGCCTTGGCGTCCAACCCATATCCCAACGCTCGAACCACTCGTGGATTTAGAAGTTTACCTTGTGCATCCACAATCACAGATACGAGGCAAACCCCCTCGATTTTTTGGAATCTCGCCTCTTCGCTGTACTGCGCTACAACAGAATTGAGCGCCACAGGGGCGGAAACTCCGTGTCCAATTCGAAATAAGCCTGGGCTCGGTGGGTCACCCGCGCCCGCAGCCAGCATCGACACAGGTACCGTCGGGAGTGCCGGCGCGTCAAACCTCTGCTCCGGCTGCGCCGTCAACCGGAAGACGTCAGTCGTATTTCCTGCCTCGTCCGTCTTTGTGGCAAAGCAGCCCTTGATGCTCAGTTCCGCCGTCCGCTTCACGGCCACCGGCTCGCTCTTCGAGGTCCCAGGCTTGAAGCGGTCTCTCTCGACAATGCGCAAGGCCATTTTCTCCAGTGTCGTACCTTGTGGACTTTCGACCGCGACGTCCCGCGGCACTCCCTCGGCATCCACCACAAGGGTCAGCGAAACCAACCCCTCCCTGGCTTCTCTGCAAGCATCGGCTGCCATCACTTCCCATTTCACGGGAAGCAGTTCCGGCCCAACCACGTCCGGCTGAACGTCATAGACCTTCGCAGGCGGCGTGGCTGCCTCTGCCAGCGGTGCGGCAGCCGTCGGCGGTGCCTGCTGTGCCCCAGCGATACCGGTTCCCAGCCAGACAAGCGCCGCCACGAGCTTCATTCCTTGCGCACATTTCATCTCGAAACTCCCCCAACCAAGCTACTTTACTCCCACAACCTTTCAAAGGATTTAGCCTGAAGCGATGGGGTCCTTTAAGTGAAAGATGATTCGCATTTGATTCGCTGGGGTATCATCGGCCCTGGCCGCGCCGCCGCTCGTTTCGCACAAGGCCTCTCAGCCGTCCCCAACGCCGCTCTTCAAGCCGTCTGGGGTCGCAATCCCGAGCGCGCCCAGTCCTTCGCGCAAAAATTTAATCTCCCGCAAACCCTCGCTACGTTAGATCAGCTTCTCGCTGCAGACATCGACGCCATCTACGTAGCCACGCACCCAGACACTCACGCCGAGCTTTGCATTCGCGCCCTCGCCGCCGGCAAGCACGTCCTCTGCGAAAAACCCTCCGCCCTCAACCTTCGGCAACTCGAAGATATTCTCACCGCGGCCCACCAGCACGACCGCCTCTTCATGGAAGCCATGAAGCCGCCGTTCTTCCCGCTTTATCAGCGGCTGCGCGAGCACCTCCAAGCCGAACCCATCGGTCGCATCGGCTTCATCCGCGCCGGCCATTGCGACTCTAGCCTCGCCCCGGACTACCCGCTCCACTTTCCAGAACTCGGCGGCGGAGGCATCATGGGCATCGGCCCCTATGAAGCCTTTCTCGCCCTCGATTGGCTTGGACCTCTGAAGCGCGTCCACACCATCGGCCGTCTCAATCCCGCCGGTGTTGACTCACTAGCCCTCTTCCAAACCGAGCACGAACATGGCATGGCGCAACTGCATACCGGCCTCGACCTGCTCAGCCACGGCGATGCAATGCTCTCCGCTCCGCGCGGCTACGTCCTCATCCACGCCAACTGGTGGAATCCCACACGTGCTTCTGTCCATTACCTGAATCGCCGCATCGTTGAACTCCACGAGCCCTACACCGCCGGCGGATTCAACTATGAAACCGCGCACTTCTGCCAGCTCATCCGCGGTGGCCTCCGCGAAAGCCCCGTCATCTCGCACAAAATGTCGTTAGGCATGGCGCAATTGCTGGAAGAAGCCCGCACCGCACTCGGTGTCCACTTCCCCGGCGAAGTCGCAGAAAATCCGGCATTCCCTACGGGACCGTAATCACAATCTTGCCCACCTGCTGGTTCGACTCCAAATACTGGTAGGCTTCCACGGTCTTCGCAAATGGAAACGTCTTCGCAATCTTCGGCACAAAACGCCCATCGGCAAGCCGATCGTAGATATACTGCTTCGCGCCCTCCAGCAGCTTTGGATCCTTGGCGATCTGGCGCAGGGTATAGCCGCGCACGCTTAGCCCCTTGGCCAGCGCCGCAAACAAAGGAAACGGCGTTGGCGCAGGCGACAACGCCCCATACTCGAATATCACCCCACCCGGCGCCGCGGCTGCCGCCAGCTTCTCTACAATCGGCCCTCCGATGGGGTCAAACGTCATCCGTGCACCTTTGCCGCCGGATATCTCCATCACCCTGGCCACATAATCCTCTTCGTCGTTCGCGATGACGTGGTCGGCCCCAAGAGCCAGCAGCACGGCCCGCTTGGCCGCCGTACGTGTCACCGCAATTGCTGTTGCGCCGGCATCTCGCACCATCTGGACCGCCGCCAGTCCCACGCTGGAAGACGCAGCCGTAATGGAAACGAAATCGCCCGCCTTCACTCCGCCGAAGTGCACAAGTGCGCCGTAGGCTGTCACGTACTGCATCCAGATCGCCGCCGCCTGCGTGACTGTCAAATTCGCCGGATACTCGCCCAGCGACCCCACGGGCACAACCGTCTCTTCGCCCAGGGTGCCATACCGGGTCAGTGAGAAGTTGGGGATCGTAGCCGCCGGCTTCCCGATCCACTCGCGGTCTACGCCCTCGCCCACCGCTTCCACCACGCCCGCTGCCTCGTACCCCAGCCGCGAAGGAAACGTCGGTTGCTCCAGGTACTGGCCTCGGTAGAACATCGACTCCGCCCTGTTCAGGCCCACTGCTTTCACCCGCAACCGCACCTCGCCCTTGCCCGGATCTTGTGTGGGAAGTTCCTCCAGTTTCAGGTTTTCCGGTCCACCAAGCTGATGAAATCGAACAATCGTAGGCATACCCCCTCCTGTCATCATTCGATGAGCCTCATCCGCACAAAGGTGCGACGCGGACTGACCACTTCGGATCATTCCCGGCAACCCCACGGGTGGTAGCATCGTAGATGACAGATGCAAACGAAAAAACTGAAGATTATCCCCCTCGGCGGACTTGGCGAGTTCGGCATGAACTGCCTTGCGCTGCGCTGGGAAGACGACATTATCGTGATCGACGCCGGGTTGATGTTCCCCGAGTCGGAGTTGTTGGGCGTCGATATCGTAGTTCCCGATATCACCTACCTCATCGAAAACAAGCAGCACGTCCGCGCCATCATCCTCACCCACGGCCACGAAGACCACATCGGCGGACTGCCCTGGATACTCAACGAGCTCAAGGTTCCCGTCTACGCCACTGAGTTCACTTTGGCGTACGTCGAGGGCAAGCTTGAAGAGCACCATCTGCTCGACGAAACCGAGCTGGTTGAGATCACCCCGCGCGAAAAATTCGCACTGGGCCCTTTCACCATCGAGCCCATCCGCGTCACGCATTCGCTGGTGGATTGCGTAGCCTTGGCCATCGAGACTCCGGTCGGCGTTGTCATCCACACCGGCGACTTCAAAATCGATCTTTCACCCATTGACGGCCACGCCTTTGACCTGCACACATTTGCCGAATACGGCAAGCGCGGTGTCCTGGCCTTATTGCAGGATTCGACAAATGTTGAGCGTTCTGGCTACACGCCCAGCGAACGCGCTGTCATCCCCCGTCTCGATGAAGTCTTTTCGCAGACCAAGAAGAAGCTCTTTTTCACCTGCTTCTCATCGTCCATCTACCGCATTCGTATCGCGCTCGAATTGGCCCGCAAACACTCGCGCAAAGTTGCGGTTGTCGGCCGCTCCATGATGGAGAGCACAGAGATCGCGCAGGATCTGGGCTACATCGACATCCCGCAGGGCCTCATCATCAACCCCGGCCAGATGCGCGACTATCCGCCCGAACAATTAATGATCCTCATCAGCGGTACGCAAGGCGAGCCCATGTCCGCCCTCAGCCGCGCCGCTGTTGATAATCATCGCCATGCGCACATCGACTCCGGCGACACCGTCGTCCTCAGTTCGCGCATCATTCCCGGCAACGAGAAAAGCATCTTCCGCGTCATTGACCACCTCTGCCGTCGCGACGCCAACGTCATCTGCGACGACGGTTCCAACGGATTGATTCACGTCAGCGGCCACGGCGCGCAGGAAGAACAGCGCCTGCTCATCAACCTGGTCCGTCCGAAATACTTTATCCCCGTCCACGGCGATTACCGCAATCTCCAGCGTCACGCCCGCGTGGCCATGGAAACTGGCGCGGTGGAGCACGCCATCGTGATTGAAGACGGCGACGTATTGGAACTGGACAAGACCGACGCCCGCAAAAAGGACAAGGTCACTGCCGGCCGCATCCTCATCGACTCCGGCTCCTCCATTGATGTTGTTGAAGACCTGGTCATCAAGGACCGCCGCATTTTGTCGGAAGACGGCATCGTCCTCGCAGTCCTCGCCATCAACAAGCGCACCGGCAAAGTGGAGCAACAACCCGAAGTCATCATGCGCGGCTTCGGAGGCTCGGATATCACTGAGCAAGCCAAAGAGCTAGTCCTCAAAACCCTCGACGGCCTAAGCGTGGAACAGAAATCCGACTACGGCATGGTCAAGGACAAGGTCCGCGCAGAACTGAAGCGCCTCATCCAGAAATCCACCGGCCGCCGCCCCATGATCATGCCGGTGATTTTGGAAATCTGATCGGCACAGCCGGCAGTGAGGCCGCTCGGAAAAGTTGCGTGAGGGCGCAGTCCAAAATAGAATGGCGACCCAGATCCAAGTAACGTAATCTGGCCTCACGCAATGAAACTCAGCTTCGCCGCCGCCACCCCTTCCGACGCCCCGGAACTCGCCGCACTTCACCACGCCACCGCAGAAGCCCTGACCATCCGCTTCGGCCACGGATTCTGGTCCTCTGCGCCCTCAGAACGCGGCATCTTGGCGAATATGTGGAAGCCTAGATTCTCGCGCACCTTGATTGCGCGTGCCAACCGCTCCATCGTTGGAACCTTGCGCCTCGCCACAAAGAAACCCTGGGCCATCGACACTGCGTATTTCACTGCGGCTGAGAAGCCTCTGTATCTGACCGGCATGGCCGTCCATCCCGACCACCAGGGCAAGGGAGTTGGCCGTTTCCTCATGCAGGAAGCTGCAGCCGTGGCCCGCGCCTGGCCCGCCGACACCATTCGTCTCGATGCCTTTGACGCAGCGGCGGGAGCCGGAGCCTTCTACGCAAAATGCGGATTCTGCGAAATAGCGCACGTGACCTACAGAAACAATCCGCTGGTCTATTTTGAACTCGCTCTACCGTCGCTGCTCCCAAACCGGAAACAGAAATGAATCTGGAGTCGGCGGGCACCCAATTTAGCCGTGACCTCATCCCACCTGAAGCTTTGTTTTGTGCCGAGCAAGAGCAACAGACGGGTACGGCAATCGATTGTCTTTTGTTTGTCTTTTGATTGTCTTCGACCTATCCATTCCACTCGCTCCCCGTCTCACATTCGCACCATTGAGAACACTTAGCCCATTCCGTCAAGACCCCATCCACTATGCCTTCGCATGTGGAGTAGGTAATCAGTTCCGTGGTAAATTTGGTCAACTGTTGTCCTGTCTTTCCCGAAAAGCGGTCTCGCCACCCAGCAAGATCTTGTGGTTTATCCCCAGGGCCGCAGAATCTGACGTGGGGAAATGAATCAGTCGAGGCACTCGATGACACTCCAGAGGCCCCATCTGGGAGATCTGCGCGTCACCACAATCTTCGCTTGGATTGCGGCATTTTTCGCGCTGTTCACCAGCCCTGAATTGGCCCCGGCACAAGTCCTCGCCAATACCGGTTCCAGCGTTCCCGTGTCCCGAGAAAGCGCCTCTGATTTCAGCTCGAACTCATTCGACTCGGCTGTGCATGGTCTCAGCAGCGCCGGCTCTCCTGACTCCGCGGACCCACTCGCTTCGCTCCCCGAATCGCCGGAACCGGATGGCCTCGGTGGAGGCCGCGAAAAATACAACACCCCGCCTGCGGCGGTGGAGTATCAGAAACCCTTTTCACGCATTGGAATCGGCGCTGACGTCAACCCGCTTGGGATCGGCATCAAGACGGCAATCGTGCTTAACCACCTTTACGACGCCCGCTTCGATGTGAACTTTTTCAATTACAACAGCGGCCGGTTCGAACTTGAGGGGTTCAACGTGAATGCGAATCTGCATTTGTTGTCGTCCGCAGCTTCGCTCGATTGGTATCCATTCGGCAGTATCTGGCGGATAAGTCCCGGAGTCATGTTCTTCAATGCGAACCAGCTTTCTGTGGCCACAAGCATCGTTCCCGGAACCAGTTTCACGCTCAACAACCAGACCTTCTATTCAGCCAGCGCAAATTCAGCCACGGGAGCAACGCCGCTGGCGGGTAGCGGTGTGTTGGGACTGCATACGCAAGTGCCCGCCTTTACCATCGCTGGCGGCTTTGGCAAATTCATTCCCCGATCGAACCGTCACTGGTCTTTCCCTTCGGAATTCGGTGTCGCCTTTACGGGCGCACCTACAGCCAACGTAATCGCTTCCGGCTGGGTCTGCACCGATGCCGCACAGACCAAGTGCAGCAATGTAGGCGATCCCGCGAATCCGGTCGCAATCGAGTTCAACAGCGCCCTGCAGTCGTCGCTCACCAAGTGGAGGCAGGACTTGGGCAAGGTAACGGTCTATCCACTCTTTTCCTACAGCGTGGTTTACAGCTTCAATATCCGTTAGCGCCTCTAACCGTGTGATTCTGCATCAGCCCCGTGCCCCATTCATTCGCCGGAAACTTAGAATCGCACGGCAATATAGCTCTTGGTCAGGCCAAGAAAACGTTCGCGCAAAATGCGGCAATCGGGGAACAAGTTCGCGAACTCCCGGTAGGTAAGAAGGCGCACTTCGTCGACTATTTCATGGACAACGCCAGGATTCAGCAAGCCCCGAGGGGTCCATCGCACCATGCGATGTTGCAAGCTTTTCGGGAGGTATTGGATGTAAGGGGCCAGCAGATGTGCTTCGATCGGGAAACTGCGCGCGGGTGTCTGAATCCAGAGCTTCGGAGCTACTCTTCGTGCTTCGCGAGCGAATATCTGCTGTTTCTCCCAGGTGCCCAGATGCTCGATCACCGAGTTTGAAAACGCGATGTCGAATGCATAATCCGGAAAAGGCAGCGCAGTGGCATCGGCCTCGATCGACTGGAAGCGTTCACCCGCGAAGTCCTCGTACTGGAGCTTGTTAATCAGCGTGACTGAAAACGGCGCGTGGGTTTCTGACTCAGATTCCCAGGTATGCACAGATCCGCCTATATCGACTACTCGATCGGCAACAGAAGGTGCGATAAGGGCAAAGAATTGTTTCATCCGCCTTCGGCGAAAGCGGATGAATACGTGCTGACTGAGGGCATTGTATTTCGGCCCCATCGAAATCGCTTTCACGGGGTGCTCCACTGCGCAAAGTGAATTTCAATAGGCCGAGTATAGGCCCAATACGAAAAGACGAGCTGTCATTCAAATGTCATTCGATTGTTGATTTGCCCGCAAAAACACGCGCTCCATGATCAGCAATGTGGTGCGGGCTGAGCTCGATTTCTGACCGTGTGAATCTGTATCAGGCCCAAGCCCATCTATTCGCTCATTC
Organism: Occallatibacter sp.; assembly: GCA_049521035.1. GTDB lineage: Bacteria > Acidobacteriota > Terriglobia > Terriglobales > Acidobacteriaceae > Telmatobacter. The sequence goes on from JBEKPF010000045.1 coordinate 14,716, forward strand.
GCGAATGGGCGGGAAAGCACAAACCTCGTGCCGCGAAATCAAGCGGTCAAAGGCCTGACAAGCCGGGTAGAATCCCCCTATGCGCCGCTTCTCACTTTTCCTGGCCCTCGCCGCAGCCCTGCTCACGCCTGCATTCTCCCAAACCGTCAGCGCGCAGGAACCGCAGACGACGGTCCCCGCCTGCCCCTCCACCCCCACACTCGATCAGCTCATCACCGCGATTGATGCCGCGGTCAGCGGTCCAGCCGACAAAGACCGGACTTGTTTCCGCGAGCTTTTTGCACCCGACGCCCGCCTGATTCCCATCCGCATCGCTGCAGACGGCACAGCTACACCCCGCATTCTCACCGTGGATGGCTGGATCGATGCAGTTCGTAAGCGCGGAAGCCAGGTCTTCTACGAACACCAGATCAAGGTGCGCAGCGAAACCTGGGCCCACATCGCTCATCTCTGGAGCACCTACGAAACCCGCACCACACCGGATGGCAAACCTCCGGAAGGTAAGGTTTTGGATCGTGGCATCAACAGCATTCAAGCCGTTTACGATGGTAAGCAGTGGCATATCCTCGAAATTGCCTGGCAAGCCGAAACTTCCGCTGACCCCGTTCCGGAGAAATATCTTCCATGACCACACTCACTGAGTCTCTTGTTTCTGTAGAAGCCATCCGCGCCGCCGCCGCCCGCATCGAGCACATCGCCGTCCGCACGCCGCTCATCCGCGCCCAATTTCCCGGCCTCTCCGGCCACGGCACCAACAAAGAAATCTATCTCAAAGCTGAAAGCCTGCAGCCCATCGGCGCTTTCAAAATCCGCGGCGCGTCCAACAAGATTCTCCAGCTCACGCAGTCCGAAATCGCTCGCGGAGTCATCACCTACTCCAGCGGCAACCACGCGCAGGGAGTAGCCTACGCGGCCCGCGAAGTTGGAGCTAAAGCAGTCATCGTCATGCCCTCGAACGCTCCCGCCATCAAGCGCGCTGCTACACTGGCTATGGGCGCAGAGATTGTCGATGTCGGCGTCGCCTCAAGCGAGCGCCTTGCCAAATCCGATGAGCTGGTCCGCGAGCACGGCTACATCGTCATTCCGCCATACGACGACGAGCAGATCATCGCCGGTCAGGCGACATGCGGCTTGGAAATCGCCGAGTCGCTTCAGAACATCGATCTCGTCCTCGCACCTGTCAGCGGCGGCGGTCTGCTTTCGGGCATAGCCACAGCCGTCAAACAGCTCAGCCCCAGAACCAAAGTCTTCGGCGTCGAACCCGAACTCGCCGGCGACACCGCAGAAAGCTTCCGCACCGGCTCCATCGTTACCTGGCCGGCGGAACTCACTTCGCGCACCATCGCCGACGGTCTCCGCACTCAAAGTGTTGGCGTCCGCAACTTCGCCCATATCCGCGCCTTTGTCGACGGCATCATCACCGTCACGGAATCCGAAATCCGCGCCGCCATGCGCGCCATCGTCGCCGCCACGCGGCTTGTCCCTGAACCCAGTGGGGCGGTGGCCACAGCCGCGCTGCTTTTCCACGCTTCGGAGCTACCGCCTTACACCACCGCCGTAGCCGTAGTCAGCGGCGGCAACGTTGACCCGGCACAGCTCTCCCAAATCCTCACCGAAGCCTAGCCAACGAAGGAAATGGTGGGCCAACAGACAGCGATCAGCAAAATCAATTCAGTAACGGAGACCCTGCGTGGCTGCATACCTATTCGCGAATATCAATATTTTTGATCAGAAGACCTACGATAACTTCAATAGCCAAGTGCAGCCGACGATCGAGAAGTTCGGGGGTCGATTTCTGGTACGCGCGGGTAAACACGAAACCTTGGAAGGCACATGGATGCCGACCCGGATTGTGCTGATTGAGTTCCCGGACATGGCCGCACTCAAAAGCTGGTATCAGTCGAGCGACTATGCGCCACTGATCCAACTGCGCCATGCATCAGCCTACTGTGATGTGGTTACGCTCCAAGGCGTCTGAATCTCTCGTTGAGCATGTGCCTCACCCCGCCTGCCAAGCCGCCTGCTCAAGCGCAGCAATGTCGAGCTTGATCATGTTCATCATGGCACGCATTGCCGCCGGATGACTCACAAGTCGATAGATATCCGCTGGAACAATCTGCCAACTTACGCCAAACTTATCCTTCAACCAGCCGCATGCCGTCTCGGATCCGCCGTTGGTAAGCTTCGACCAGTAATCGTCGATTTCCTGCTGGCTCTCGCAACGGATCACAAAAGAGAAGGCGTCGCTGAGTTTCTGCGAAGGACCGCCGTTCAGAAACGTGACCTGCTGGCCCTCGATCTCTAAATCGATTGCAAGCAGTGATCCTTTCGGTCCCGGACCGGCCTCGGTGGTACGTAGTTCATTCAGCTTCCTGCTGCCGGGGAAAATCGAAAGGTAAAAGTCGGCAGCGGCTTCGGCATTGGCATCAAACCACAGAAACGGGGTGATCTTATTCATGGTCGGCTCGCTCAATGAATTCATCCCTCGGCCTCGCGGGGACGGTGTCTTCCGCTCATCGGCTCCAGACTACACGCGGGTCGACTACCTTGTGAAATGAGGATGCCTGGCGCTCGAATTCAGGTGGCCGCTCACCTAAATCCCATCCCATCCGTCCTTCGACTATGATTCTCTCCGTGATGAATCTCCGAACCCGCGTCCTCGCAATCGTCCTGTCCTTCCTCTGTGCCGTTCCCGCATTCGCGCAAAAGAAAACCCAGCAACTGGAAAAGCCGCTGGCCGGCCCACGCGCCACAGCCCTCCGCATCACCATCCTCTATGTCGCCCCCGATCCCGCCTCGCAAAAAGTCGACCGGGTCCAGATTGGCCGCGAGATGGTGGTTGCCGAAAAAAATGGCCCGTGGCTCCGCGTCTATGCCAACACTGACATTGAGGAATTGCGCGGCAAAGATGCCCCCATGTTCGACGCTCACGACACTCCGCCGCCCATCTCCGGCTGGATGGAGTCCAAAGGGATCGTCGTGGAAAACACCCCCAACGGCGACCAGATCCTGATGGGCGAAGCCGCCAATGAAGAATCGCTGGCCTCCGATCCGCGTGGTCCCGCAAATGCAGCACAGAGCGCGCGCCTGCTCTATCGCCGCCTGGTTGAGATGTTCCCGAATTCGCCGCTTGTGCCCACCGCCGCATGGCGCGCCGCGGATATCCAGTGGCAACTGCAAAAGGCCGACGCTGCCACGCGCCCATCCGCCAAAGAGAGAGATCCCTACATGCGCGAGCAGATGGACGAAGACGAATTGAAGAAAATCGTCAAGCTCTATCCCCACACCCGTGAAGCCGATCTAGCCGGCTTCGAACTCATAGACAATAAGCTCTGCGGAGACTGGCAAGGTTCGCCCAAATGCCCTGAAAAAGAAGCCGAACTCTACGAGAAATACGCCGCCGAATTCCCTGACGGACCCCGCACAGCACAGGCTTTGTATCTCGCCGTCTACCGTATGGCCGTCCTTAATGACATGTATGCCGCAGATGGAAGCGACAAGAAAGCCCAAGAGGCCCACAACCATGCCAAAGACCTTCTCAAACGCCTTACCGACAAATTCCCACAGTCCGATTACTCCTGGCGCGCCGGGGCTCTTGTGTTCAAATTAGATCAAGGCATCCCTGTCTACGGTATCGACCGGGAATAAGAGGCTCGGCATAGCCGCTGCCCGTCTGCATGTCTGCGCCAATCGCACGCCGGAGGCTTCTTGAATCCATATTTGCAGTCTGTTCTTTTGGGCATTGTTGAGGGCCTCACCGAGTTTCTCCCCGTAAGTTCCACGGCGCATTTGCGCATCGCCGAAGGTGTGATGCACATCCCGCTCGACGATGCTTACTGGAAGATGTACACCATCGTCATCCAGTTGGGCGCCATTCTTGCCCTCACGCTGCTCTTTCTGGGCCGCATTGTTGAGTTCATCCGCACCTTTCCCAGCGGCGAAAACGGAGACCGCACCTGGCTCGACCACCCCATCTCCCTCACCCTCATTGCATTTGGCTTCACCTCCGCACCTGCCCTGCTGTTGCACAAATGGAGCGAAAAGAACCTGGGCAGCCTGACCGCGATGGCCTTGGCTCTGCTCATCGGTGGTATCGTCATGTGGATCGTCGATGCCTGGGCCGCGCGCCGCGACTCTGAGACCAACGACATCGAACAGATGACACTTTTTCAAGCCATCTGGATCGGCCTCTGTCAAACTCTCTCGGCCGTCTTTCCCGGAACCTCGCGATCCATGTCCACCATCGCCGCCGGCCAGCTTGTTTCGCTCGACCGCCCCACCGCGCTGGCCTTCAGCTTTCTGCTGTCCATCCCTACCATGTTCGCCGCCACCTGCTGGGACCTGCTCAAGGAGATTCACCCTTCCAAGGCCGCACTCGCCGCCGGCTCGGCAGCCCATGTCGTGATGAACAGCGAACGCTGGATCGTCCTCCTTATTGGCCTGGTGGTCTCGTTCATCGTGGCCCTCGGCGTTGTAGAGTGGTTCCTCCAGTGGGTCCGCAAACACGGCTTCGCCCTCTTCGCCCTTTACCGGATTATCCTCGGCGCTGCGTTGCTGATCTGGGGCGCCAAGTTCATCGGCGGCTAACAGCCGTCAGCAACGGACCGTCAACATGCGCACTGAGGGATCGGGGAAAATCGGCGAACTGACAAACGACGCGGAGTCGAGCTTGACTGATCTGCTCAATTTCAAAGAATTGAAGCTTGAACACAGCTACATGTGATTGTCCGCTGACGGGATCTCGACGGGATGGGAGCCTTTGGCAAGCGACCTAGCGGAAAACGACGGAAGAACCAAAGAGAGAATCGCACTCAGCGAAAAACCAGTCACAGATTTGGTGCTGGCCTTTGTTGGCGTCGTAAGCTGGAGAAGCAAGAACCAATTGATGGCCCGTATGCAGTATTTCCGAGTCGGCTACACGTCTGGACTCGTCTTTGGCACGTATCTCAGAACAAGTTTGGTGGGTTGCAACCCGCAGCGGCACGGCGGGTTCCTGATTTTTGGCGCCTGCCAAAACCTTTGGATCTAGGACAGCCGGTCGTTCATCTTGGAACAACCCACCTCGTGATGTGGAGGCCACAAATCCCAGCCGTCGCACGATCCCCACACATCTTCATGTGTGATATTCTACACATGACGGAGGTGCGACCATGGCAACCAACCTCGCCCTTGACGACAACCTCATCGAGGAAGCCCGCCAGATCGGCAACCACAAAACCAAAAAAGAAGCTGTCACCGCGGCCCTCGACGAATACATCCGTTGGCGTAAACAGCAAAAGATTCTCGATCTTTTTGGGACCATTGATTTCGATCCGAACTACGACTACAAAAACATGCGGCAACTCGACCGGATCGAGGTAGATGAGTCTTGAAAGTCATCGTCGATACCTGCATCTGGTCTCTTGCTCTCCGCCGCCGAGACAAAAGCAGGTTAAGTGCAGAGGACCAGCAAATGGTCATGCAACTCACTGAAGCAATTCAGGACCGCCGCGCTGCCATCATCGGCCCTATTCGTCAAGAGATCCTATCGGGGATCAGGAATCGAGCACAATTCGCCAAGACAGAAGGTACTCTCGACCTATTTCGCGATGAAGAAATTACAGTCGCAGATTATGTCGAGGCAGCAAGGTTCTACAACCTCTGTCAGGATCGAGGAGTCCAGTGCGGCCCCGTGGATATTCTTCTGTGCGCAGTTGCCGCTCGAAAGCAATACGGCATTTTGACCTCGGATCAAGCCCTGAACCGCTGCGTCGAAGTCTTGCGATCCGAAGGCCTCATCCGGTAATCGTCAGCCGGTGCCCCGTTCATCGCATTCTCATCGCGATGAACGGGATGCTACAAGTCCCAACCGCTTCCACTTGAATCGGTTCTCCCCACCATCATTTACCATCGACTTTGCTTCCACCACCATTAGGGAGACCCCAATGCGGCGCCAATCAATTCTTGCCGGATGCCTCGCCGGCATCCTTTCCATCGCGATCCCATCTTTTGCGCAGACCGCCCCGGCAAACCAGCCTGCTCCAAAACACGCCTTCACCGCGAAAGACTGGGCCGCTCTCCGCAGTGCCGCCGCGGCAGCGATCTCGCCCGACGGCACCATCCTTTATGGCGTCAACTATGGCGGCGAGAAAGGCCCTACGCATCACGAGTGGTGGGCCATCGCCCCGGACGGCACCCATCCAACCAAGCTCGATTTGCAGGATGACTTTACTCCCATCGGCTTCACGCCCGACGCTCACGGGCTCTATGGCACATGGAAGATTAATAAGCTCACTCAATTTGCCGTTTTCCCCTTCAAAGACGGCAAAGCGGCACCTGTGCCTTCAATCGTGGTGCTTCTGCCACGAGGCGTCCAGTCTGCAGCGGCTTCGCCGACCGGCACGCGCTTCGCTATTGTGGCGGATCCGCGCCCACCTGACCCGCTCGACGACGTGCGCCATGTGCTGGAGCCGAAGCAGGCCAGCCTCTATCTCGTGAATGCCGATGGCACCGGCGGCAAGTGGTGGTGCGACAGTTTGAAATCCATCTCCGGAACCATTACAAACGAAGGCGAGGGTGCGGCAGCCTGGAGCGCTGACGGCGAGTCGCTTGCGGTCTTATCGGATTTGCCCAGGATTGGTCACCACGACGTAAGCACGGCCATTGATGTATGCAACACAGCTGGCGCGCGCCACATAACCGATATTCCCAATGCTGTAGCTGGAATCGGATGGACGGACGGAGGAAAGACCCTCGCGTTTTTGTCGAGCAAATCCGCGGTGCTGACTCCGGAGCATGTCTGGACCGTACCTGCGGCAGGCGGCCAGGCCGAAGACCGCACTCCAAGCCTCGACGGAACTGCAATGGAGCTGGCGGGAGATGTGCGCGGCCATCTTTGGGTAGTCGTCGACCACGGCGTCCGCAATGAAGTAGACGAGTTTGTCGACGGCGCGCTCAAGCCGGTTTATCGCTGGCCTGCCGGCGTGGTGGAAAGTTTACCTGTGACCTCAGAGTACGCAGGTGCCCGTTCCTTGGTGGCCGTCAATATAGGCGATCCCGAACATTCGCGCAATGTTGCCATCTCAGTAGGCGGTGAGCTACGCAAGATCACCCACGAAGGCGACGCTCTGTTAGCTTCCATCGATCTGGGCACGGTCCGCGTCGTCCACTGGAAGAGTAAAGCTGGCATCGCCCTCGAAGGAATCGCCACCTTCCCGCCGGGCTACGTCGAAGGCAAGAAATATCCCTTCCTGGTGCTCCCGCACGGCGGACCAGAGGCCAACGATGAGCTGTCTCTCGATCAATTTGCGCGAGGCATCGCAGGCCTTGGCTATGTGGTCTTGCAGCCCGAGTATCGCGGGTCAACAGGCTATGGAGCGGATTTTCTCGCCGCCATCTATCAGCACTTCGGCGACCGCGCTTATGAAGATGTAGACAGCGCGACCGATTTCGCCATCGCCCAGGGCTGGGCCGATCCAAATCGCCTCGCCATCTTCGGCTGGAGCGCAGGCGGATTCATGACCTCCTGGACTGTTACCCAGACCGGCCGCTACAAGGCCGCAATTGAAGGCGCCGGCATTACAGACTGGGGTCCATTCCTTTGGACCAGCGACATTCAGCAGACCGACTTTGACGCCCGCTGGACCGACGAGGATCCCGAAGCATTCCGGCAATTTTCCGCAGTTGCATTTGCCAACAAGGTCACCACTCCGCTACTCATTCTGCACGGCGAAGCGGATCGCCGCGTCCCCACCTTCCAGGGAACTGAGTTCTTCCAGATTCTGGCGGCGAGGGGCAAAACCGTCCGCATGGTCACCTATCCCGGATCGCCTCACTTCCCCACCTTGTGGGAACAGCGGCTGAATGTCTTTGAGGAAATCACCGACTGGCTGAAAAAGTACAACCCCTAACCGGCCGGGGGTGGACATCATGGTTCCCCCCGCCCGTTTCCCCCCGGAATCCTCCTCCCCGGCAGAGATAATAGAGACTGCTCTGGGACTCTTCGTCCGCCCCTTTTGCTCGCTCGCGGCAGGTTTCTGAGCGTGCAAAAGAGCGGGAGCGCCCCTGTCATGAAGCCCATTCGCATTGTCCTCGTCCCCACGCGGAGCCGCCCCTTGAACATCTTCCTGGGGCTCGTGCTCCTGCTGGTTTCGCTCCTCCTTTTCCTTTCTCTGGCCACCTGGCACGCCACAGACCCCTCGCTCAACACCGCCGCCGATCTATCCCTGCCTCATCCTGTCCACAACTGGATCGGTGTCTTCGGCGCGTACCTCAGCGACCTTCTCCTTCAATCACTCGGCATCACCGCCTTCTTCATCCCCCTCTGGATAGCCGGTCTGGGATGGTCCTGGATGCACTCCCGGCCCGGTGGTTCGCCTGTGCTGCGCTGGATCGGCACTCTGCTTGCCTTGGTCTTTCTTCCGGCAACTATGGGACTCCTTCCCTGGCACTGGCGTTGGCTCCATCTCATCCCAATCGAGGGTGTGTTAGGCCGGCTCATCTCCGGACTCCTGGTCAGCTACGTCAACATCCAGGGTGCCTGGCTCATCGCGGGCGCACTTGCAGCCACAGGCGTCTATTTCGCTTCCGCTGTAGCCTTCCGCGTCATCGCAGAAGGCGCCCGGGACCGCTGGATTCAAGGCCAGAGCTGGTATGACCGCTGGTGCAACTGGCGTGAGGAACGCGCCGAGCGCAAGGCCGATCAGATGGGCGAGCACGAAATGCTGCCACTGGAAGACCCAGACCCCGTCGAAGAGCATGCGGAGCTCAAACCCAGCTTTTGGGGATCACTTTTCCGCCGCCGTCGTGAACCGCAACCCGATCCCATCGACGAGGTCCCCGCCTTTCAGCGCGCCGCCAACATCTGGGAGCGCTCCGCCACGGAACCCGTCGCCGCTGTCCCTGCCGCCCCAGCATCTCAGCCAGTGCCGGTAGTCCCGCAGAGACCCATCGCTCCCTCGCCTGTTCTGGGAATCTCGAAGAGTCTTGATTTCGATAACTGGGAAACCCCAGCCACGCCCGTTGCCCAGTCACAGCCAACTCCAGTTCAACACCAAGCCGATCGTCCCGCACCCATTCGGCCGATTGCCATTCCGCTGGAGCCGACGGGAGTCCCGCAACCTGCCGGCGAAATTGCCATCCATTACCGTGCCGATTCCGAAGCCCGCACCGCGACGGTGGCGCCAAAAAATGTCAGCGGATTCAAGCTTCCGCCCAGTACCCTGCTTAACGCGGGCGACGGTCCGCAGGCCGTCTGCGAAGACGATCTCCGCGAAGAAGCCAAGGTTCTGGTGGAGAAATGCGGCGAGTTCGACGTGCGCGGCCAAGTGGTCCAGATCAACCCTGGTCCCATGGTCACCACGTATGAATTCAAGCCAGAAGCCGGCGTGAAATACTCGCGTGTCACCGGGCTCGCCGATGACCTCTGTCTGGCCATGCGCGCAGAATCCATCCTTATCGAACGCATGGCCGGCAAGAGCACCGTCGGTATCCAGGTTCCAAACCACGAACGCGAAACCATTCATCTCCGCGAAGTCATTGAGTCTGAAACGTTCGCCAAATCCAAGGCACGGCTGACCATCGCCATGGGCAAGGACATCAACGGCAGAATCGTCACCGCCGACCTGGCCTCTATGCCTCACGTGCTCATCGCGGGTTCAACCGGATCGGGCAAATCCGTGGCCATCAATGCCATGATCATGAGCTTGCTGTTTCGCACAACGCCGTCGCAAGTGCGGCTCATCCTTGTCGATCCCAAGCGCGTGGAACTCGGCATGTATGAGGGCGTTCCACATCTCTTCACACCCATCATCACCGAGCCCAAACTGGCCGCTAATGCCCTGCGCAACGCTGTCCGCGAAATGGAACGCCGCCTCAAGCTTCTCGCTTCACGCAGCGTCCGCAACATCGAGCAGTACAACAAACTCTTTGAAGGCATCATGCCTTCTCTCTTCGACGACGGCCAGGACAACGAGCCTCTGCCCTTCATCGTCATCATCATCGACGAACTCGCTGACCTGATGATGCTCGATCGGGCTAATGTTGAGGAGTCGATTACGAGGCTCGCTCAGATGGCTCGCGCCGTCGGGATTCATCTCGTCCTCGCCACGCAACGTCCCTCAGTCGACGTCATCACCGGCCTCATCAAAGCCAACGTGCCTACGAGAATCAGTTTCCGCCTGGCCACCAAGGTCGACTCGCGCACCATCCTCGACACCAACGGCGCAGAGGCACTGCTCGGCCGCGGCGACATGCTCTTTCTCCCGCCTGGAACCAGCCGGTTGATGCGCTTGCACGCCCCTTACGTCAGCGAGAAGGAAACCGCAGCCATCGTCAACTTCTGGAAAGATCAGGGTCAGGCCGAATACGTGGAAGGCTTCCTCGAATCGCCCAAGGACGAGCGCGTTGCGCCTGATGGCTCCAACCCCGACCCTGACGAAAACGATCCCCTGTTCGACGACGCTGTCCGCCTGGTCTTCGAGTTCGGCAAGGCAAGCACATCGCTGCTGCAGCGCCGCTTGAGAATCGGCTACGGTCGCGCCGCCCACTTGATTGATCTCATGGAGCGCGACGGCCTTGTCGGCGCCGCTGATGGTTCCCGCCCACGCGAGTTACTGAAGGCCCCCGGCTGGCTTCACGAAGTTTCCGCCGTTAACGAGTAGCTCATCCGGTCACTCTTCATCCGATTAGAAAAGCTGTGCCTCACTCATCGCGATCTCATTACGCGATGAGTGGGTATCTGGCTTCCCGTCACCGTTTCAGCGTCAAAAACATTGCCACGGCCGCGAGGGCCATGAACACAAAAGCCGTCCACACCAGCACATTCGAGATCGGGCCGCTTCGATACTCTCCCATGATGTCTTTGTTGCGCGCGATTCGTGCGATCAGGAAGATCAGCGGCACCGCGACCACGCCGTTGATGACCGCGGTGACCACCAGCGCCTGGATTGGATTGATGCCGATAAAGTTGATCATCAGACCGATCAGCGTTGCAATTGTGATGACGCCGTAAAACCCATGCGCGCGCTTCAACTTCAGGTTCAGGCCAGCCTTCCAGTCGAGCGCCTCGGAAAGCGCGTAAGCAGCCGATCCAGAGAATACAGGCACGGCAAGAAAACCCAGCCCGATGACCCCGATAGCAAATATCAATTTCGCCAGAAATCCGGCATGCGGAAAGGTATGAACCAGCGGTTCCAGAGCCTCAGCCGCCTCCGCGGCGCTTGTAATGTTGGTCTTGCCATTTTGGTGGAGAACCGTAGCTGCAACCACGATGATGCACCAGGTCGTAATCTGCGATGACAGCATGCCGAAGAAGTTATCGAGCCGCAGCCGCTTCATGAATCCTGGGGTGATCGCGGGCATTCCTTTGCGCAACATATGCTTGCTTCGCTCTTCTTCCACTTCCTCTGATGCCTCCCAAAAGAACATGTAGGGCGAGATCGTGGTGCCGATCACACCGGTGATGAGGAAGAAGAATGCGGGAGTGAATTCGATGTGCGGAATGAACGTCGCCTTGAAAATGGTGCCCCACGGTTCATGGACCAGGAACACGGTGATGACGTAAGAAAAGAGTGTCAGGCAAAGCCACTTGAGAATCGTCGCGTAGGTTTTGTACGACGTGAATATCTCAAGGATGAGAATGAGAGCGGTGAAGAGAAGCACAAGCACCGTAAAATTCACGGGTACAATCAACTCCGCAGCGGCTCCCATCGCTCCCAGGTCGGCGCCCAGGTTGATGGTATTGGAGACAAGCAGCAGCAGCAGTGTTGCGTATAGGACCTTCTTGCTATAGCGTTCCTTAACAACGCAAGCGATACCTTTCCCAGTCACTGCGCCGATTCGCGCGCAGGCCTCCTGAACAGCCACCAAAAGAGGGAATACGAATAGCGCCGTCCAGAGCTGTCCGTAGCCGAACTGCGCCCCCGTCTGTGTATATGTCGCTATGCCTGACGGGTCGTCATCCGCCGCGCCGGTAATGAGTCCGGGACCGGCAATCTTCATCAGCTGTCTGACCCTCACGCCGAATTTAGCCATAGCGGAGAGTATAGCGGTGCGAGCTAAAACTCTTTATTCATCGGCTCAGTCCGCCGATTCCCCCTACTCGTCTTCTTTTGCGTGTCTCAGGTCTGCGAGCGTCTTGTTCAGATGGGCCAACACCGCCGGGAAGCGTTCAAGCGCAACCTTCATCCGCTCCCGCATGTCCTTGGAGCTCGCCTCCTCTTCTTGAGCATAGGTATCCTGTGGACCCGCCTCAAGAACCGCGATCTTCTGATCGATCAGCACGATCTCGGATTCGAAGACTTTCTGCATTGACAGGATGACTTTCGCTTTCGCATCCAGACACATTGCATTCGTCGTCGGCTCGGGGCATTCCCTCTCGAACTGAGCCCACTGGTCCGCAAGCTCCTGCACAGGAAAATCCATATCTGCGATCTTTCTCTGCAGTCTCATGAAACGAGGGTTATCGCTGGAGGAATTCGGAGCGTTGGCATCCGGACCCGAAAGAGCCGACCCAGCGGAAGCAACTTGAGTAACCAGTTCAGGTAAAGGGGCGCTCTCTCTCACAACCGGAATAGCTGCTCCCGTCTCGGGATCAATCCGAACCAGGACCGCAGGCGCCCGATCCGCTGCAGCGAATTGCGATGCAGCCTGACGAGCCGGCCGTTGCGTCGGATAGATTTCCACTGGCGTGGCAGGAACCGAGGGCACGGACGAAGCGAGTTGAGTCTTAGTTGCTGAAGGCACAGGCGAGATTCTGGCTGGAACCACCGGATCTTCCCCCGGCAACGCTTGATTCACCGGAACCTGAGCTGCCGGGGCCGACGACGGTATCGGTGTCACTCTGGCCTGCCCAGTCGGCAGAGACGTCGGCGGGGGGGACACACGAGCCTGCTGCATAGTAGCCTGCGCGGGTGGAACTGCCAGGGGGAAAACTTGCGCGCGCACCGGTGGGACAGAAGTTGACGAGAGGGTCGATTGCACAGAAGCCGGTGGAGGTGCAGGGCGCGCGAAAATTGACGCCAGTGCGGCATCCACTGATCCCTCTGGCGACGGTGCTTGTGCGGGAGCCAAGGGCAACGGCCTGGGTGCCGAAAGAGCAATTGTGGACGCCGGCGTGGAGGGCGCGAGTGCGGTGTCAACTGGTCCCTCTCGCAGAGGGGCCTGCTCCGACGCCTTAGGCAAAGACGTAGGCGCGGAAAGCGCTGGTCCTGATGCCGTCGGGACTGGTGCCACGGCCGCGTCAACCTGTCCCTGGGGCGCGGGAGCCTGCTCCTGCGCGGTTGGAACAGCCTGTGGCGGCTCCTGCTGCAGTGGTTCCGGCGCCGGGGCCTGAGCCTCGATGGCGGGTCGCACTGGCCCCAGCCGGAGAAGAGCCTCTTGTGCCGCGGTCAATCCCGGATGAGCTTCACTCGGTTTTCTCGGATCGATCAGCTCGTGCGTCAAGTAGGTCAGCAGCGCCGGACTGCTGTTCACATCGCTGCTCAACTGATCGTGCACGCGCGACCTCGGCGCACTTACTGCCTGAGTTGCGGGTCCTTCCTCAATGGCCCGTGGCATGGCCATCTTCCCATTGGGATTTGCGTCGGCAGGCGCAATCCTTTCACTGTCCGTTGCCGGGACTGGAGGAGATGCGACCGGCGCAGGATCAGGATCAACCGGATGAGGTAAGGACGTCGGCACCAGCACTCCCACAATGGAGTACGTCTCGCTCGAAATGGCTCCCGGCCCGGTCGCGCTCGGTGCAAACATATAGAGTTTGACCTCACGGGGATGAAACTCCGCTGCTACCTGGTAACTCGCATCCGGCATGGTGCAATGGTTCGGCGTTTGAGCGGAGTTTGCGTCCTTAGTCCTCGCACCCTGAGCTTTACCCGTAACACCGTTGCCTTGCGCCATGCATTGCACAACCACGATGCTCGCATCGGAACGTAGCAGCCGGAGCACCGCGCCTGAGCCGCCGGTGGTTCCGGAAGGAGTGTAATAGCGGGAGCAGCCGGAACCGTAACACGAAACAGCGGTCCGCCCGGGAACCTGCCAGCCATACGAAGTCTTTGCCTGCTCGCCGCCGATCACTCGCACTTGTTCTCGGACGTCGTCCGCCAGAGCGCTCACGGAGCAAAGGACAATCATGCAGCTTGTAACCAGTATCGACATTTGAATCTTCCCTAGATTCAGCGGTTTAGCTTCCAGAGGTCGGTCATCGCATCCATTCGATCGGAGTTTCATAATGCTGCAACCTCCACCTGTCAGTGAGCCTTGCAATTTGCGCCATCGACTGCGGAAAGCATTCGCAGTGCCGATTTTGCCAACGCTGTCGGATGACGGTGTCGTCTATAGGTTAAGACATCGGGAGAAAACGCGCCATCCCACGTTCGTGGAAGCGTTCGGTCCGCTCGAATCCCCTGCCCCCGAAAACTCCCTCCTTTTCCCTGGCAAACGTCGAGCGGGAGCCACCGCATTCGCATCTAGTTGTCAGGAGTCATCCTGAATGAAGATTCAGTTCACCTTATGCCTGTTGGCGTGCTCTGCTCTCCAGGCGCAGACCCCCCCGCCAACTCAGCTTCCCGAACACCCTTTTTTCGTGAAGAAGACCTGGATCATCGGCGGCCTCGGCAATTGGGACTATCTCACCGTAGATCCAAAAGCGAACCAGCTCTTCATTGCGCACGGCACCCTGGTTCAAGTGGTCGATGTAACAACCGGTGCCGTCACCGGCCAAATCACCGGCCTCCGCGAGGCCCACGCAATCGCACTCGATGACACAGGTGAATTCGGTTACATCAGCGACGGGCTGGCAGACGAAGTAAAAGTCTTTGACCGGCGCTCTCTGCAGGTCGTCGCCACCATCCCCACTGGCCCCGCTCCTCGCGCCCTCGCCCTCGACCCCCAAAGCGGCCTGTTATTCGCTATCTGCGGGGTCCCGGTCTCAGCCAGTCCCAGTACCCCGCGTGCTCCCGTCAAATCCAAAGGACAGGCTGCCAACCCCACGCCTGTCCGCACTCCGGCCCGCAGTACCGAAATCAAGACTTCTGTGACCGTCATCGACATTCAGTCCCGCCGGCCGCTTGCCACAATCCTCATGCCCGGCAGGCTCGGATTTGCCCAAAGCGACAGCAACGGCGAAGTGTATGTGAACATCATCGATCGTGACTCGATTGCCCGGCTTGATGCGCAGGCAATTGGTTCCCTGCTGCGCGGAGAGACGCGAGAAACGCCATCATTGGATTGGACTCTGGGGGCGCATTCTCAAATGCATATATTCTCCGTTGGCGCAGGCTGCCACGACCCGAGCAGCCTTGCCGTTGATCACAGCCACCAGCGTCTTTTCGCCTCCTGCAGCAACATGAAAATGAGCGTGCTCAACGCCCTTACCGGAGAGCTTGTCACCTCGCTGCCAACCGGCCCCGGCACAGACACCATCGTCTTCGACCCGGACCGTGGCCTTATCTACAGCGCGAACGGTGGCGCAAACGGGAGCCTCACAGTCATTCGTCAGGACGTCACAGACACCTACGCGGTGATTCAAATTCTTCCCACTCAACAACGAGCGCGTACCCTGGCCGTGAATCCGTCCACAGGCGAGGTCTACCTGGTCACAGATCTTCAGGCAGTAAACCTTACGCAGCCAGGGGGCATAGGTACGCTCCGCACTATGCCCGCCGATGGCAGCTTTCACGTCTTGGTGGTTGCAAACTGAGACGAACCAGCTCAATCACTGGCCGGATTCGCATTTTCAGCCAGATGCGCCTATAAAGTGGCACACTAGACATACTTATGCAGAAGTTTGGTTCCAACCAGGGTCTCCCCAGGGTGCTGCTTGTCGATGACGACATGGTAAGCCGCGAAGTCATGGCGACGGTGCTGACCATGAGCGGGTACACAATCCAAACCGCAGTTGGTGGACAAGCTGCCCTGGAGATGCTGGCGAGCGGAGGATTCGCCCCCGAGGTGATTCTGCTGGACGCGCAGATGCCCGGCCTGAGCGGTGTCCGCCTCATCGAGCAAATTCACGCGCGCAGCCGCGCCGCAGTCTACACCATGAGCGGAAGCACCCCTTCCAGCGAAATAGTCAATGCCTGCGACGGCTTTCTCCTGAAGCCCTTTTCTCCCGAGGCCTTGACCCGGCTACTCGAAGAACATGCCGAAGAGTCCCCCACGTCAGCGGCGACGGCGCCAAAGTCTGATGAGCCCGTGATCAACCCTGAAACCCTGGCCCAGTTGCGCGAGATCATGCCCGAAGCTGCGGTGAGGCAGATCTACGCTGCTATTGTCTCGGATCTGTTGAAGCGTCTCATCGCCATTGAGGCCGCGATGGCCAAAGGCGATGCAGCCGAGATTCGTCGCATCGGTCACGCCATCAAGGGTGGCTGCTCCATGGCTGGGGCCCTGCAGGCGGCGCATCTGGGAGCGCGCCTTGAAGATGGCGTACTTGAAGCTAAGGGTAACCAACTGGATAACAGTTCGCCTGTACTGCGCGATTTGCGAGATGCCGCCGCGAACCTGAAGCGTATGCTGGAGGCAGAGTTTCCGGCTTCAGGATTGGCGGTTTGAGAGTCCTTTCGATATTCTTTCAAGTGCTGTCCTGGGGACTGGTGGAGGTTAAGCCGCAAACGTGGAGCGACCAATCAGAATCGTAATTGCGGACGACCATCCGGTGGTCCGAATCGGCGTGGGCAATATGCTCACGGAAGAGGGCGGCTTTGAGGTTGTCGGCGAAGCTACCGACGGCGACGAAGCGATCACAGAAACCTTGGAACTCCAGCCCGACATCCTGCTGCTCGACTTGCAGATGCCGCGCCTTCCAGGCCTTGAAGCCATGCGCGCCATCATGAATGGCACGCCGACTGTAAAGGTACTGCTGTTGACCTCTACCGTCACCACGCAGCAAATCATTGAGGCGTTGCACATCGGAGCACGCGGAATTGTGCTGAAAGACGCGCTCGCCGGGCACTTGCAGACCGCAATTCGCACCGTCTTCAGTGGCGATTACTGGATCGGCGGCAAGCGGGTTGTGAACTTGGTCTCCGCACTTCACGACCTGATGCAGCAGGCTGTCGTTCCGCAGCGCAAGACCTATGGGCTGACACCGCGCGAGCTTGAAGTGGTGGGATGCATTGTTGAAGGATGCAGCAACCGCGATATTGCCAAGCAATTCTCGCTCAGCGAAGAGACGGTCAAGCGCCATCTCTCCAATATCTTCGATAAAACCGGCGTCTCAACCCGGTTGGAACTGGCCCTGTTCGCAATCGCGCATCAGTTAGTAGCCGCGCAGCAATAGCAGCCGAGGTTCCCTGGTCAGGTCCGGTAGGTTGTGGTCCGCGGCATTCAAAAAAGACTGCAACCACCTGATCATCTATTCAGCTTCTGACCTGTATAAGCTAGGCCGCTCTTTCAGGAGCGGCTATAGCGGTTCCACGATTGCTGTACACCGAAGGTAATAAAGTCAAGTTGACGCGACCCCAAGGAGCGGCGACCCTGTACAACGCGGTAAAGGGTATACCTATCCTGGAACCGCTCTAGAATCCGCGCGTGTGCAAATAGAAAACTACGGCGGAAGCCGCAAGGCAGTAGATTCCGAAAAGATACCAGCGTCCAGATTCCAGCCAGCTACTCAGCCACTTCAGAGCAGCCAGACCCGCGAAGAAGGAAAAGACCGCGCCAAGCAAGCTGGCGGCGAATGCGCCATGAAGGTCGATAGGCGCACCAGAAGCTGCGGCAGCGTGGGCAGCCTTGAGCAGCCGTAGCAGTTCCATAAGAACCACGGGCGGCGTCAGCACTACCGCAAGGGCGAAGCTGAACCGCTCAGCGCGTTCCTTCGCTGCCCCGGCCAGCATGCCAGTGGAGATGGTGGAACCGGAGCGGGAGAACCCGCGAAACGGGAGAGCCAGCCCCTGCACCAGCCCCATCCAGCCTGCCTGACGAAAGGTGATCAAACTGTCGCCGTGAGCGGAGGCCGGCGCAAGGCTGATCTTTCTGCGCTGCCGCCGTTCAAGAATTCCGGCGACGAGAATCACGAATCCGGCTGCGGCAAGCGCCGGGGCGACGAGTTCCAGATGGCTGAAGAGCTGTTCAATCTCAGCCTTCTCTGCTCCGCGAAAGAGAGTTTTCTCAATAATCTTCTTGAGCAGCTCTCCGAGGACCCCGGTCAGAAAAGTGGCCCAGATCAGGAGGACGGCGAATCGCTGGAAGGCTCTACGGCTCGAGAAGTAGGTCAGTTTCCAGGTTTTCCAAAAGTAGACAATAACGGCAAACATCGTGCCGGTGTGCAACATGACAAGCAGCAGCGTCATCTGGGGAGCGGAGGGGTCGAGGCCCATAAGCTTTTCTGCCACCACCACATGCGCAGAACTCGACACTGGCAGCAATTCCGCAAGCCCTTGAATGATGGCAAGGAGGATGACTTGGAAAAGTGTCATGGCTTCAGTGTAAGCAATATCTTGCCTGTAACTTGTCACCATCCCTCAAAGTCGTTCAGGCCGTCCCACCAACTGCAACCGGCTCATCCAGCGCCGGCGTGCCAGCCGACACTTCGAGTTTTGCCGAAGCTTGGTTAGGATGGAATCATGAGCCTTAAAGAGAAGATTGTTTTCATCACTGGCGCCAGCGCGGGCATCGGCGCGGCCACGGCGCTGGCGTTTGCGGCGGAGGGCGCGCGTCTGTTATTGGCGGCGCGGCGCGCGGGAAAACTCGCCGAAGTAGCTTCAATGGCACTGGAGAAGGGTGCGGAGGCGGTTCACTCCATCGACCTGGACGTGCGCGACCACCGCGCCGTGCAGAGAGCGATTGACGAACTGCCCGAGGAATGGGCGCCGATTGAAGTCTTGGTGAACAACGCCGGTTTGAGCCGGGGGCTCGACAAGCTCTACATGGGCAAAGTAGAAGACTGGGACGAAATGATCGACACCAACATAAAGGGCCTGCTTTACGTCACCCGCGCCGTGACGCCGGGAATGGTGGTGCGCGGCCGGGGGCACATCGTGAACATGGGTTCCACAGCCGGCGAGATGACGTATCCGAATGGAGCCGTGTACTGCGCCAGCAAGGCAGCCGAGCGCGCCGTCAACGACGGTCTGCGGCAGGATCTCCTGGGAACGCCGGTGAGAGTGACCAGCATCGACCCGGGAATGGTGGAGACGGATTTCAGCCTGGTGCGTTTTCGCGGGGATGCTGAGCGCGCCAGCAAGGTGTATAAAGGCGTGACTCCGCTGCGAGCTGAAGACGTGGCAGATGCAATTGTGTGGGCGGTCAGCAGGCCAGCGCATGTGAATATTGCGCGCGTGGTTCTGACGACCATCGACCAGGCAAATTCACTGCTCTTTCACCGCGAAAGCTGAGTCACGGCGTTAGCCTTGAAACCGCAGCCCGGCTGTCCGGCAACGATTGGCATTCCAGGCAAAAATCCTAGTTCATCGCCTGGATCTGAGCTTCAATTTGCTCAAGGGCAGCTTCAAGAGCGGCACGGCGAGCCGGGTTCGAGGTGCGCTGCGACAGAATGTTCTCCCGCTGGAGGTTGAGCGCCTGCTTCTGGCGTTCGCGCTCGGTGCGGTGCTTGTCTGCAATACGCCGAGCCTCTTCGCTCACAAAGCCGTTGCCGGGGCCAACCTCCGGTTGCTGCAGGGTACTCGCCATCTGCTCCTCCACGGATTTACTTTCCCAACCACGGGCCATATCTTCATTCTACGAGCCTTTCGTCGTATTGCATCTCATCAAATGCAGTTGGGAACCTAGAAATCAGAGAGAAACTTCACATGCTGGTTTGGCAATTTTCGTCGTTCGGCGTTGATTCTTTGGAGCTTGTGGAGCGGCCAACCCCCGAACCCGGCCCCGGCGAAGTGCTGGTGAAGATGCACGCAATTTCTTTCAACTATCGCGATTTGCTGATGGTGAAGGGCCAATATAACCCGAAGTTGAAGCTCCCACGGGTTCCCTGTTCCGACGGTGCGGGCGAAGTGGAGGCCGTGGGTGCCGGCGTGACAGTGTGGAAGCCCGGCGACCGCGTGTGTGGGATTTTCATGCAGAACTGGCTTGACGGCAATCTGACGCCGATAAAAGCCCGTGGCGCTCTCGGTGGGGACATCGACGGCATGCTGGCCGACCATGTGCTTTTGAGGCAAAGTGGCCTGGTAAGTGTGCCCGACTACCTGAGCTACGAGGAAGCCGCAACGCTCCCCTGCGCTGGAGTGACTGCTTGGAACGCGTTGGCTGCGGGCAACCTAAAGCCCGGAGACACGGTACTCGTCCAGGGCACCGGGGGCGTGTCGATCTTTACGCTGCAGTTCGCACGGATGCGCGGCGCGCGGGTCCTGGGTGTCTCCTCTAACCAGGAAAAGTTGGACCGGGCTCTTGGACTGGGGCTGGATGCCGGCTCGAACTACCGCGAGAACCCGGAGTGGGACCGCTGGGTAATGAAGGAAACCGATGGCGACGGCGTCGATCTAATCGTGGAAGTGGGCGGCGAAGGAACCCTGGCCAGGTCTCTCCGCTCCATCCGCATGGGAGGGACAATCGCCCAAGTGGGCGTCCTGACCGGCTCCGCACCCTCTGAAGGCAAGGTGCCGATCCCAACCATTCTGCACAAACAGGCCCGCATCCAGGGCATCTACGTGGGCTCACGCAGGGACTTTATCGAGATGAACAAGGCCATCTCCCTTGCGATGCTCCATCCCATATTCAAGCCGTTTCACTGGTCCCTCGCACATGAAGTTCTGGCTCGTCTTGAAGAAGGCAGCCACTTCGGAAAACTCGTGCTGACAGTGGAGTAAGGGCCAAGCGGGCCGCGGAAGAAACAGAAAGCTCCGGCGATCAGCGCGCCGGAACTCGAAGGAAGCGAAGGGCTCATTGCCCAGCGCTGATCATCTTGATAATGCCCCCACCCATGCCCCACCGGCATCAAGTAGAACGCACCTTATTCCGGTCATCGCACTCAATCGAATCCAACCAGAGAAAACCCGGCCCGTTTGCCTCGGGCTTGTCTCACCACCCCAGACGACGACCTCCGCCAATCAGGTTGAAGATCAGAACGATAACGGCCGCAACGATCAGAAGATGGATCAGACCGCCGGCGATATGAAGGCTGAAGCCGAGTAGCCACAGAACTACGAGAATGACGAAAATAGTCCAAAGCATTTAAACCCCCTTAGAGTTGCGGGCGCCGGGAATCCAGGCAGACTCACTGGCGCCTGCAAACACTCAAAACTGGTTATTGACCGGAAGCAATGGCCTGGGCCTTGGCGTCCCGAACTGCATTGAGGAATGATTCTGCCGATGCAGGTACGGCTACTTCACCATGAAGAATGGCGGCGGAAGAGTGGTTGCGGCCATAGATAGCCTCAGTCGCGTCATCATCGTGACGGATCGCCGACCCGGCAAGCGAGATTCCGGCAAAGATGCCTTTGGCTCGCGAGTATGTGAGAATCTCGGTATCCAGTTTCCAATCCGTGTCGGCGGTGGCATGGCGACCAACTGGCCCGGCTGCTGCTGAAGCGTCAGCGCCGATTTCAAACTTGCTTGAGAGCAGCCTCTGCATTCCGTGATCCTGAATCACCAGGACCAGGTCCACACCTTCGACGCCGATCTGCAATCCCCAGCTTCCGCCGGTGATATCAAAGAACGCCGGTGCGCTCCATCCTTGTGCGGTCCGGCAGGTGGCGACGCCCTTACCGTTCTCGGCACCAAACACAAAGCCCGCCTTCAGCATGTGAGGCACCACGGCAATGCACTTCGCGTGTTCCAGAACTTCTTCCGGAATGCCGCGGTCCGGTGCGGACATGATTTCGTGAAGAACACGGCCCGAATTATCCAACCGGTCTTGCACATTCTCGCGAGTCGTTCCTGCCCAGGCGACGCCCGTCATACCGAGTATTGCCACAGCTGTCATTAGTTTCTTCATGCATTCACCTTTTTCTACCTATGCGCAGCGTCACTTTCTGTCCGCGCACTGAAGCGCATGAGGTACTTCCCACATTAGAGGGATCAGATTGAAGCGTCTGAGCTAGAACGCTCAGTGAATGAATGGGCGGACATCTGCATGGTGTGCTCCGGTGATGGTCGAAAGTGCTCAGACGCACGTAACTCTTGCCGCTAAAGTCGAGCCTGCAAGAATCGAACCCACGAAGGGGGACTTATGAATAAGGATCATGTGAATGGCGCCATTGACAAATTGGTAGGGAGCGCCAAGCGTAAAGCGGGCGAGTTGACTGGCGATACCCAGCTCCAGGTCAAAGGAATCGCTCAGCAGGTAAAGGGCAATCTTGAAAATGCCTGGGGAAATGCGAAGGATGCGGTCCGCGAAGCCAATGAAGAGAGCGGGGGTAATCACGAACCAACCGTCTAGTCGCCAACTGTACGCACTCGGAGACTCTGCTTCAACTCGCTCTCGGCTCTGTAAATCAACCCTCACATGAACCGATTCCGGCGCACCTGCGAATACGCCGCTCTCTCCACAATACAGCCAGCAATCAAGAACCATCCCGCACAGGATGAAGCTCGGAGGCCCTCCTCCAGGGCTCGGAAACCTCCACCATCAGCCTCTAGTTGTCGCGGTCTTTCCCGCATAGGAGAACGCAATGCCCTTCCAATTCACAAGCAGTCAGATCATCGTTGCTGCAGTTGCACTCTTCCTCGTCGTCGCCATCGCCGTCGGCGTGTATCTAAAGCACCGCAAAACCAGAACGCTCGCTTTCCGCAATCGGTTCGGCACCGAGTACGACCGCGCCGTCCTCACCCACGGCTCCCCGCAGAAGGCTGAAGCAAAACTTGCTAGCCGCGAAACCCGCGTAGAGGCTCTCAATATCCGCGACCTTGGCGCCACCGAACGCGAGCGATTCGCAGCAGAATGGCAAGTAGTCCAATCCCGATTCGTCGATCATCCCAAAGCCGCGGTAACTGAAGCCGACGATCTCATTAACGCGCTCTTGCTCGCCCGCGGCTATCCTCAAACGGGATTCGAGCAGCGTGCCGCCGATGTCTCCGTCACCTACCCACGCGTCATGGAAAACTATCGTCTCGCCAACGCCATCGCAATCCGCCCGGGCCGCATCGAAGCTACCACCGAAGAACTTCGCACCGCGATGATCCAATATCGCGCCATCTTCGACGAACTCCTTCAGGTCCAGAAGCCTAGCGCTGCTCGATCCGCCGCATAGCTCGGCGGCGAAATGCTCTCGACCCTCTGTGTACCGGCGGAGGGTCAGAGGGACTTGGGTAGCAATGTCTAAAAGGATTAGGCGACAACACCCAGAGTTGTCCCAACTGCATACTGCGCAGCCGCAATTGCTGTTCCTGTCGGAGGAAGAGAAATACCTACCTGCGCTTAGTCGCTTCTCTGGCGGTCCGCGCGGGTGACTGATGAACATCCTCGCCAGGCGCCCTCACTCTTGTAGGCCAGCGTTCGCTATGAACCTCTTCAATCACTATTCCTGCCTCGTCCTTGCACGGTTCGGTTGCGTCAGCCAGGCACTTCGGACAGGGGCGCCTAAGAGAAAGAATTTCCATAGCCTCAGCCTCCACGTCATCGCAACGAATGATCACGGATCCCTTACACGTTTGCGTCTCGGAATGAGAACCAGTAATAGCGCCGCCAGCAAAACATGCAACGTACTGGCCGCAGCGCGAACATGCTGAGCAGGCCATCAAACGACCGCAACTCCGCTTGTTTAAACTTGAGCGAATTGCACGAAGGGCACGCGTGCCTCATCCACAGCATACGCGGCAACCAGTTGGGCCACTGCCGGCTTGAAAAGTTCATCTCAATTTCTCCTTGCGCCACGTCCCAGGTCCCGCTCCCGAGTCGTACCTTCCGGTAAGCTGGAATTCGCTTCCAGCCATGAGAGAAGCGAGCGAATGCTGCCCGTGGCCAACGCCATACAAGAATCTGAAGCACCGTAATACAGGTAGATCGTATCTCCATCCTCGCCGATCGTCTGTCCGCACGGAAACACTACATCCTTGACGTCTCCGCTGCGCTCATATGGGGCTTCAGGACCGAACACCCAGGAGTCTCCGCGTTGTAAACAGACCTCCGGTTTCTCCAAGTCAAAGAGTGCCAGGCCCAGGCGATAGATACTTCCAGATGCTGTTTGACGGACTCCGTGGTAGATCGTCAGCCACCCTTTTTCCGTTTCAATTGGCGGAGAGCATAGGCCAATCTTGTTTGCGTCCCACCATCCACCACGACGGGCCTCAAGGATGATCTTGTGGCTTCCCCAATGACGAAGGTCCGGCGAGTAGCAGATCCACATGTGTGCGCCAAGCGTTGTCACTGGCCGGTGAATCATCGCCCAATTGCCGCCGATTCTTCTCGGCAACAGAGCTGCGTCCTTGTCCTCCGGTTGCATGACGACCCCATATCGCTCGAAACTTCTGAAGTCTTTGGTCATTGCCAGGGAAACTCCAGGCCCTCCCCGCGAAAAAGACGTGTATACCACCGCATATTGGCCAAGTTCCGGAACATAGGTAATACGTGGATCTTCAATACCCCAAATCTCTTCAGGGTATTCTTGCGGGTTCGCCTGCAATGTCGGTTGAGAATCAATACGCCAGTTATCGATTCCATTTGCAGAGCGCGCGGCACATAAGTGAGAGAGGCCTCGGCGGTCCTCCACGCGACAAAGCAGTAATGTGTCACCGTCGGGCAGCCGCACGGCTCCTGCGTTCATGACGCTGTTAATGGGATAGGGCCAGTTTTCGCGGCTGAGAATCGGGTTACCGGAACAGCGCTTGAACAAAGACTGATCGATACAGGCTCCCGCCTTGCGCTCGTCAACGTTAACCGAATTGGGCAATTCAACGGGAGAAACAATTGGATTCAAGCAGTGACACTCATTTCCTGATGCAGTTCATCTGCGCTTGTTACTTTTGCTGCCTGCATTTCGAGCAGCGCCATCAGGAACGAAAGCGTTGATTCCGCTCCCTGGTTTTCGTTAATACGGTCGGGATGTAGACCGTCTCTGCAGCCTCCCGTGATTGTGTCGTAAAGGGGAACCTGCAAGTCGTTCTTGCCGAGAAACCAGCGGAAGACACGCTGCGCCTCCTCAAACCATGGTCCTTCTTCTGTCAGCCGGTAAACCTCAAGGCAAGCGGAGATTGTTGCGCAAGCCTCCACTGGCTGTTGATCGAAGCGCGCTTTTTCGCTTCCTTCGATAAAGAAACCATTGGATCCTATAGGGACGAACGTTTCTGCATCGTCGCGGTGCTGCTCCGCAACAAGCCATTTGAGAGAGTCCATTCCCGCTTCGATCATACGCTGATTGCCGCTTCGCCATCCTGCCAGAATCAGCGCCTGGGAGAGTCTTGCATTCGAGTAAGAGAGGCTCTTCTCGAACCATTGCCACGTTGCGGAGTGACTGCGCTCATAAATATCGAGCAGCCGATTCGCAAGCGTATTGCGAATTGCCTGAACGGCCCTGTCTCCAGGGAACCAGTCCAGATATGCTTGCATCCCCAGAATGGAGAACGCCCACGCGCGCGGACTGGTAAACGTGAGCGTTGCCGGCACTGCCGCCTCGAAAAGCCGCCCGGCCGCACCTCGCAAGCCCGCGTCCCGCGACCGTCCGAGCACCTTTCCGAGGGACCACAAGGCACGGCCATGGCTGTCGTCCGAGCCAACGTCCTCCAACCATCTACGGTCATAACCGAGGAAGTTTCTGAATCTCCCTGTATCGCTCTTGAAAGCCAACCATAGGAAGGCTAAGTAGCGATGTGAAAGGTTTGGATGTTCCTGCCCGGACGTACTCGTCGGATTCTCATCTAGGAGAGACGACACGATAAGCGCACGCGCGTTGTCGTCGGTCGTATAACCCTCGCTTGAATTGGGAATGGAGAAGATCGCATGCTGCAGAATACCCGTGTCGTCAGTCATATTCAACATATGAGCAGTGTTCAATGTCGGCAGGCTGTCGAGGGTAGTTGTAGCCCCATCGTCCTTCCGAGCCGCCCTTGGCTGCAAAGAGCGCTCGAATCGGGCGCGCTGGAAACTCGCCATATATTTCCGCGCCGTCTTTGGCCATATTGTCTCGCGCGAATGGAGATAGGCGCGCTTGCGCATCGCGTGACGTTCCCCGTCATTATCCAGAAGCCGAAGCACCGCCTCTGCAATGGCATCAGGATTCTCGAATGGAACAATCACACCTCTCTGATCCGCCAGCAATTCTTTCGCGTGCCAATAGGGCGTGGATATGATCGCCTTTCCTGCCCCAAGCGCAATGGCCAGCGTACCGGAAACGATCTGTGCCTCTTGCCGGTAGGGCGTAATATAAATGTCCGCCGCGCCTACATGCTCCACCAATTCCTCAGCGCTCACAAAGCGATTGAAGAGGATCAGGTGAGAAGATACGCCAAGCTGCGCCGCCAATGCCTGCAGCTCCTCGCGGTAACGCTCTCCGTCGCGCCTGCGAATGTGCGGATGCGTCGCTCCCGACACGATGTACACCACGTTTGGATGCTTGACGAGGATCGCCGGCAATGCGCGAATCACGTTTTCAATTCCTTTATTTGGCGACAGCAAGCCAAACGTCAGCAGCACGGACTTCCCTTCTGCGCCAAAGCGATCTTTAAAATAATTGGGATCCATGAATTGAAAATCGGGCACTCCGTGCGGGATGATGTCGATCTTTTCGTTCGGGACTGCATACACTTCGCGTAAGAACTGCGCTGCTTGCTCGCTCATGACAACTACGCGATCGGAAAGTCGCGCGATCTCTTCCAGCACACTGCGCTGACTCGCATCCGGGTCCCTTAGAACCGTGTGGAGAGTTGTCACGACAGGCATTTTCAATTTGCGCAGCAGCGCAAGAATGTGGCTGCCCGCGACTCCGCCATAGATCCCGTATTCATGCTGTAAACACACCAGATCGTTGCCGTTAAAATTGAGGAATTCCGCGGCCCTCTCATACGACGTCAAGTCCTCTTGCTCCAATTCCAGACGAACTTGCTCCGGGTACTCGTAGCTTGAATCCGGATCGTTGACAGGAATTGCAAACAGTCTCCCGCTGCCGTATTCGGTCGCGAGTGCGGTGCATAAATCCGTCGTAAAAGTGGCGATGCCACACTGGCGCGGCAGGTAATTCCCGACAAACGCAATGCGCGTGGGCAAAGGTAGGCTGCAACTCTTAGGCTCAATGGATAAAGAGAATGCTGGTGAAATGAAACCGACGGACGCTTCGTGCTGCTTCGATTCAATGATAGACAAGTGGTCCTGCTTTCGGTTTTGCCAACGCGGTGCATTCCGTCTCTATGCGGAGTCCTTGTCAAGAAGTAGGTGCTGGGTCCACAGCTAGTTCCGAGAGTTCGCGAACGTGCCAGAACTTCTAGAAACCGCATTCCCTGGGTTCGACCAATCGAACCAGCCTGCATATCCGGCGAGCATCAAAGGTTATTTTGACGGACTGATCAGTGAGTTTGAAGATGAATGCTCGAGAGAAACGTCTTCAGTCAATACCTTCACGCTTATTTGAGCGCCGGCTGTCTTAATTGCCAGAATGTTGCGTACATCGGGGCGACTCTGACGCAACGCCCCATTCCGCCTCATAGCTCGCTTGGCAGCGAAATGCTTCTCAACGTCAATCTTTTTGATAAGGATCATGGCCTCTTCTGCCGTTCGGTTGAATTCTTGAACGGTGCTCGTCTGGAGCGAAGCTTGGAGGACTGAAGGTGAGAAGAGAAATAACTGACTACCCTCCCAAGGTTACACCGAAACTCATTCGCGCACCGGTGTGCCCCGCAAAGAGCGTCGCTCAAATCCGACCAAGAAGCAGAAGCACCAAGACGATTACCAGAACCAACCCTAACCCTCCGCTCGGATAATATCCCCAGCTTCTGCTATGGGACCAGCGTGGCAAGGCGCCAAAAAGCGCCAACAGTAGAATCACGATCAAAATGGTTCCAAGCATGTATCACTGCTCCTTCTTCATTTCGCATAAGTCTGCTTAATGTACGCTGCGGCCTCTTTCGAGACCGCAGAGATTAGGCCACCTGGATCGATTAGCGCAAGCTTCCAGTTGTTGCATTGACAGGACTTCCAATCGCGTCGCCGGACACAACAAGCTCAACACGACGATTTTCCTGACGGCCACTCGAGTTTTCGTTGGACGCAACCGGCGAGGAATTACCGAAACCTTTTGCGCTCACTGAATTGTTCGATACGCCCTGTTCAACCAGGTAGTCCCGCACTGTTCCCGCACGGTTTTCTGACAGCGTCTGATTCATGTCGTCGCCACCGACATTGTCTGTGTATCCGCCAACCTCAATGTTGAGACTTGGATAAGCAATCAGGATTCCGGCAACCTTGGCCAGTTTCTCCCGCGCTCCTGGTTTCAATGAGAATCTGCCAGTGTCGAACAGTACATCGGACATGCTGACGATCAGTCCACGTGCACTGTCACGCGTTGCAAGGATCTTGTTGAGCTGCTCCGACAATTGCGCACGCATGGCCACCTTGTCGGTATCCGCCTGGTGCGCACTCTGCTGAGCTTGCTGCGCAATCAAACGAGCCTGGTCGGCATCTGCCTGTGCCGCGGTAACTGCGGCGGCCGATGACGCCTGGTTCGTAGCCATATCGGCCTGTGCCTTTGCCGCATCAGCTTGCGCCTTTGCCGCATCACGTTCGGCCTTTTCCTTCATGCGAGTCGCGTCGTCCGCTTGCGTTTGCGACTTTGCCTGGGCGTCGTTCGATGCCTGGCGCTCCGCAGCAAGGCGATCCTCGTCGATTCTTTTGACAGCGACCTCTCGCGCATCTTCAGCAGTCTGAACCGTCTGCCTTGCGGCGGCGATCAGTGGCTTTCTATCCCCGTGCCCGCCAGTGGCAAGAGCATCAGCGCTGTTCATCAACTGAACAGCATTCTCATAACTCTTCTCCGCATAGGTTGCCGCGCCTTCCGATTGAGCGATACGCAGCGCGTTCCGCGCCTCGTAGAATTCCAACGGCAAAGCAGCATTCAGAACCACTGGATCGAATTTGTAGCCCGTTGGAAGGTAGCCACCGCGTTCCATAAGTTCATACTTGGCTTCAACCGCCTCGCTGGTTCCCTTGGTCCGTGCGCCAACCACATTCTCAAGGATCACTACATTGCTAGGCTGCCGAACCGCAAAGTAAGGCTCCGCAGTGACGATCAAGGCGAACGACTGAAGATCGGTGGTGGCGGTCAGCTTGCTTCGGTTGTCGGAGTCCAACAGGATTTCGCCGAGATTTGCGGCCTTGCCCTCCGGAGAAATGGCCCACAGAACATAGGTGAGATACTCACTGCCGAAAGTTGTTGGGCTTTGCAGGTTTGTGAAAAATGCTTCCACTTCCATGGTGCCTCGCTTGCTTCGCACCCTGGCTGTCCCTTCGGCCGAAGGCTCGAGGGCGGTCCCGGTGAACTGCACCGGTGACATGCCATCGCGATGACCATAGTTGACCGCCTGGACGGTGCGGCTGATTACGACCACACGGTATGTGGATGCTGGGACTCCCGTTTCGACGACCACCGTCGCTTGCGCATTAGCTTGCGCAAATGACGTAATGCTCAGGGCACTTACCATCGCTAACATCAATCTGGAATTCACAATTTCTCCTGCAGGCAGATTTCTGCCGCATTGCGTTGTACTGGTTGTTCAGAAGAGTCCGAGGCTTTGCAGTAGCTGCAAAGCTGTTGTTCAACTACCGATCTTGAACTGGGTTACGTAGTGAAACAGGTTGAAAGCCTTCAGCATCCAGATGACAACGGCGATCACCACAACAGCATTAAGAATGCCTTTGATCGTTCCCTGCATGGGGATGAGGTTTACCAGCCACAACAGCACGCCTACTACGGCGAGGGTAATAACAAGAGTGACGAGAGGCATGTTGTCTTCTCCACTTCGATGACTGAACCTGATTGAAGTTCTGATGGATGGTCAATTGGGCAGACTTCATTCAGCGGAGCGCTGTTCGCTCGAATGGAGCCATGGTCCGCCCGGCAGACTGTCCCTGCGAATATGGGTGGCTAAGTGTTTCGGATCGGATGGGCCGACTTAGTTCGGGAGCCATGAGGGAGATGAAAGCGATCTATCATCTACGAATTCATCATTTCAAATCAAGAGAACCGACGCTGAGCAATAGTGCTCGCAGTGTTTATCGCCTGAACCTCTTGCAGCTAATCGCATTTCCGCGTTCGCAAATCGTTGCACGTTCTACTGAGTCGGTGTTGCGCCGCGAGATATCTTTGCCGGCTCATCCGCGTCGTTCTTTGCAGGCATCTGCGTGGGCTGCTCACCGGTCGGTGGAGCTTCTGTCCCTGCAGGATATAGAAGTATCTGGATCGAACCCCAGCCCGCATCCAGGTTCGCGCCCGTCTGCTTGCCCAATCCAAGGGTCTTCAGTTGGCTGTCGTCGAATGCAAAGTTCTCAACCAGGTACTCTCGTACGATCATGGCCCTGGCCTGCGTGAGTATCAGGTCCTTCTGCGTGTCACCCTCCATACCGGACGAAACCGCGACCACCGCAACTCCGAATGGATTCTTGGCCAGGAATTCACCGGCATCATTGAGCATTTTCTGGTTCTTCAGCTTGGCTGAATCTCGACTATCAAAGAGCTGCTTGGCCGTAAACGTAAACGCCTTCAGAGGAGCGCCCTGCGGAAGAGCGCCAATGCTGTTCGCGGCAAGATCGCTGGAATCTTCATAGCCGCGCTTCTTGAAGTATCCGCTTAGTAGAAAGTTATGTTTCAAGGCTTCCATGTTTTCCTGGAAGTCCGTCACCCCGGTCTGAGCTTGGAGCATTGTTGAGTGCAGAGTATTAGTCGACTGTTCCAGGTTGGTATAGAGTTCTTTATCGTTGACCAATGCTCCCACGGTGCCCTGGCCTGCATCGATTTTGGCGGTCACCGAGTTCAGGTGCGCCGTTGCCTGGGTTGCGTTCTGAACGGCGATCTGACTGCTATCGAGAATGCCACTGGCCGTTTTGAGCATATCCGACATAATCAATGGTGGAAGACTCTGAATGGTGTCACCGTTCTTGACCTCCGGCTGCCCGTCCGATCCAAATGAAATGGCCACGTACTGATTTCCCAGCAATCCCTCCGTCTCAATCGAGGCTACGGAGTTCTGCTTGATGATCTCGTGCGTCGAATTGTCTAGATCCATGACGACCGTCACTTTTCCGCCCGCATTGTGCGGGAGTTCGATGCTATGCACCGTCCCGCTATGAACGCCGCCCACTCTCACATCGGCTCCATCCGCAAGGCCTACGACATTGGCGAACTCCGCCTTCACGCGATACGTGGAGCTAAACAGATATTGCTTGTTCCCGATGAGGAAGACCCCGGCGACCAGGATTGCCAGTGCTACAACGATGAATGCTCCCAACCGTGCCACTCGTGACATGTGTCCTCCTACGCATGCTCCAGGAATTCCTGAACGAACTCGATGTTGCTTTGTTGTAGATCTTCAAACGTACCTTCAATCACCACATTGCCCTTATCGAGAAGAGCTAGGCGATTCGCGATCGTCTTTGCGCTGTGAAGATCGTGAGTCACAACGATGGATGCCATCTGATGTTCCCGCTGAAGCGTGAGAACCAGATCGTCTATTTCTCCAGAGCTGATCGGATCGTGACCGGCCGTGGGCTCGTCAAGCAGAAGAATCTCCGGCTCCAGAACCAATGCCCGGGCCAAGCCCACGCGCTTCTGCATTCCGCCTGAGATGTCTGAGGGCATCTTGTCAATATCGCCTTCCATGCCTACCTCGGCAAGTAACCTCCTCACACGGTCAGTCTTTTCGGACCGCGGCATTTCTTTTTTATGATGCTCAAGGGGGAACGCCACATTTTCGCCGACAGTCAGCGAGTCGTAAAGTGCGGCGTGCTGAAACAGAAAGCCCATCTTCTTCCTGAACTCTCCGAGCTGATCCAGAGACAGGTTGGCGATATCCCGGCCATGAATGAAAACCGACCCGGAGTCTGGTTTCACAAGGCCGATGATGAGCCTCAAGAGCACGCTCTTGCCGGTTCCGCTGCGCCCCAGCACAGCAAGGGTCTCCCCGCGGTTTACGCTCAAGCTGATTCCGTTCAAAACCCTGTGGCTTTCAAAGGACTTGTGCAGGTTGCTGACGGCGAGAATGGGCACGCTCTCGCTCGACTCAAGTTGATCTTGCTTCATCGGGATGTCATACGCTGTAGTCATGTTTCTCCCATGTACGGTGCATCGAAGGTTACGGGAAAAAGACGAGAATGAATTTCACAAGCACAACGTCTGCCAGAATCACAAAAAGAGAGGACAAGACGACTGAGTTTGTGGCTGCGCGACCCACACCTTCCGCTCCACCCCGCGTGCGCATTCCCTGAAAACAGGCGATGAGTCCAACAATCAGCCCGAATACCGCAGTCTTGAATGTAGGTGGCAAGAAGTCGTTGAAAGTGGCGCCACTGAAGCCGCTGTCAATGAATTGGCGCAACGATACCGGCTCAACCAGTGTCTGGGTAAGCCAACCGGCCAAAACCCCGGTCGCATCCGCGGCAAGCGTCAGCAGAGGCAGCATCAGGATGCACGCCAGAATCCGAGTGGCCGCCAGAAATCTGTACGGATTGATCGCGGATGCTTCGATAGCATCAATCTGTTCTGTGACCTTCATCGATGCGAGTTCCGCGCCAATGCCGGCCCCCACTCGTCCGCTCACTACGAGACCCGTAATGATCGGCCCCATCTCCAGAACAACGGAATACACAATTGCCGAAGGCAACATCGCCTTCGCCCCAAATCGACTTAGGCTGGACCGGGCCTCCATAGAGAGAACGGTGCCGATCGCAGCGCCTGCCATCGCAACCAACGGTAGAGATTTCGATCCAACTTCGTCGAGGTGCCGAATCAGCTCGCGCCATTCATATGGCGGCGTCACCCCAGCCTTCAAGACTTGCCAGGAGAAAACACCCAGGCTGCCGAACCACTCGAAGAAGTCGCTCATCAATCCAATGCCAGGGCTGGCTTGGGTTGAAATGGGCGCGGCCCGCTGCACCGGAAACGCAGGATTCGTCGTCGTAGTGGTCGTGGTTTCGCGGTTGCTCAATGATTTGGACCAGGGCCTGGTGCCCCGTGTGTATCGTTTAGATGCAATCTCGATAGCAGCGAGTGGGGTCCGCTATAGAAAAACTCAAGAGCAACGTTCTGGCCCATGTATGCCAATAGGCTGTAATTGCCGATCCGGAATCCATCCATGGCACCGAATCGGCTGGGATACCAACCATAAACTGCGGTCATTGAACCCGCATAGGGTGAAACCAACGCGGGCAAAGAGAACACTCGATGGCCGTCGTCCCCGCGCCGCGCCGTCAGCGTGGAGAGCGCGGCATGGCGCAGTCGGGGAAGTACGCCTCGGCATTCGCAGCGGTAATACAGCGTATCTTCCCTGAATGCTTCTGCCAGCCCGTAGCGCGTCGTGGTCCCAACCGCTGCAATCCCAAGATCCGACCCGAACCGCTTGGAGTAACCCTCAACGCCCTGACGCCACTCGGGCGGAGCATTACTGAATTGGTTTATGCCTGCCGCGATTGCGGAGCCGGTAAGCGGATATGGACCGAAGGCGTCAAATACATAGTTACTGGCCATTGTTCTTTGCGCAGGTTTCTCGTACACCAAACCCGGCGTTATGAAGGTTGTGCTTCCCGCAACTGCTGAAGAATCTCCCGAAGGGACAATTGATTGAGCTCTCGTTATGTCTGGAAGAACTGTAAGGGAAGTCACAACCGAAAGCAGGAGTATCGCCCGTCGAAGCCTTCTATCGAAGCGTTCCTTCATGGATCGGCGATCTGGCCTTTCCGCCAGATCTCCTCGATAGTCGTGCCCATGCAGTGAAGTCCATTTCGGCTCCGATATCTTCAAGATGCTCCTCCGATTAACATCACCGTCCCCAAATACCAACGGCGGAGCCAGGAGCAAATCTATCTTCCTCGCGGCTTTACAGATAATGTCAGGATTGGAAGCTCAAAGAATGGTCATATTTGCTCGGCATCTCGATCCGCCTTCACTCCGCCGGAAGAAAGTCTGCGTAGCTAACTCCACTCATGCGCGATGAAAGGAATTGTCAGGCTCGTCTCTAATCGTCTTCCGACATAACGGATGGGAATCTTCAGCCTCTGAAAGAACTGCATGAGGCCCCGGATCTGAAGGCGACCTCCAGTTTTACAACTCTCGGCTGCCATTCCCCAATGTGAGCAGTAGTGATCAGACATGAGTCCCATTCTGGAGCGAAAATGGGAAGTGCTTGAGTGTAATTGATCTCTTGCGTGGGGTAGTCTACCCCAAATGTGACGCCCTCTCTCCCAAAGAGCTGCTCGGGAACGCGTTGCCTGCGCTAGGTTGCGAGTGGTGCTCTGTCAGGTTCGCCTGGAGTCTCCCCGCTTCCCTTGTTCAATGGAATCGCAATAATTAACGGCGACCTTCAGTACGGAGCGGCTGTCATATGGATATGTCAGGCCAGGCAAGCCGTCTGCAAAGAGGAAACATGTTGAAAAATGATAAAAGCACTCCTGCTTTCAACTCCGCCGACTTTCTTGCAAAGGCGGGCCTTGGTCGTAAAGTTGTTCAATTGGAACCTAAAGAGACCTTCTTCTGTCAGGGAGATCCGGCTAACACTATCTTCTATCTCCAGAAGGGCCGCGCGAAGCTCACAGTGGTCTCGCATATTGGCAAGGAAGCCACCATCACTCTGATCGCTGCTGGCGACTTCGTGGGAGAAGAGTGTCTGGCTTCAATCCCTGGACTGCGACTGTCCACAGCTTCTGCGGTCAATTCATGCGCCGCCCTCAAGATCACCAGGGAAGAGATGGCTCGCGTGATGCATGACGAGCCGTCGTTTGCTGACTTCTTTCTAAAGTTCTTGTTGACACGCAGTATGAGGACTCAGGCAGATCTAGTCGATCACCTTTTCAATTCGAGCGAGAAACGCCTGGCGAGGATTCTCCTGTTGATGGCAGAATTCGGCAAGCCGGGAGAGAGAGACACATTCATTCCCCCCGTTTCACAGGAGACCCTGGCGGAAATGATCGGCACCACGAGGTCCCGTGTAAGTTTCTTTATGAATCGATTTCGGAAACTCGGCTTCATCAATTACAACGGCCGCATTCAGGTAAATAAGTCCCTGCTGAACGTTGTTCTTCTCGATCAGTTACCGGAGCGTAACTCGGTGACGTCCACGTTGCCAGTCATTGAAACAATTCTGAAGCCAGTTATTCCCATAGTCGGTGCGATTAAGCGGCGTTTCGCCTTGGGATTTTCTGGGGATTAGCGCATCCGTCATCCTACTTCGCCAATGCGATTCTAACTAGACGGCCAGAGGATAGGTCCCAACAACACCGGCGTCGCCGAAAAGAACTCTCGATTCGCGCCAAGTCTTCGAAGCATTAGGCGAGCCTCTAGGAAGCGGATTTCGTGGCTCCAGGCGAGTCACCTGCTACCTGGAAGTTAGACCAAAACAACAGTTAGTCAATGACTATATGACCCGCCCCGGAAAACTCTGCCGTGCGAGGCTGGAAATTCCGACCTGCATGGTTCGGTTAGTGCCCGT
Organism: Occallatibacter sp.; assembly: GCA_049521035.1. Classification (GTDB taxonomy): domain Bacteria; phylum Acidobacteriota; class Terriglobia; order Terriglobales; family Acidobacteriaceae; genus Telmatobacter. The sequence goes on from JBEKPF010000045.1 coordinate 50,206, forward strand.
TTGGCAGGCACGAATGCGGTTAATGTAACTCAAGTGATGGTCTCAATCAAGA
>JBEKPF010000046.1:0-50039 GCA_049521035.1 Occallatibacter sp.
CACCGTGGTGCCATCGCCACTCAGCGGCAGTTCCCCAGTCCCGGCAATGCGGCTGAAGAACGGTACAAAATCAGCCAGCGGATGCTCGATGTCCACCACATGCCAGCTTCCATACGTCCACTGGGCCACGTCCTCGGGTGCCTTGCCCTTCTTCATGCCGTTGCGCACAGCATGTGTCAGTAGCGCGTCCCAGTTCTTGTAGCCTGGGGGAAGCCAGTCCGCGTTGGCATGCATCACAATCTCTTCCTCGGCAAAATCCGCTTCGCTCCATTGATAGTCTTCTGCCATCTTCCCCAGCTTCGGTTCCAGAAGCAGTGGCCAAAGCGCGGCGCGCGTCTGCGTCACAATCGAAGCCGCGGCAGAGTTGGTCGCCAGGCGTCCATCCCAACTGCGCATCAAGTCGGCGGCCTTGTGCAGGCGGCTATCCGACTCGGGGGTGTGATCGATGGCGTAGGCAAAGCGATGGCCCAGTTCCTGGTCCACCTCGCTGTAGATGTCCGTCTGCACCGCCAGCAGATCTTTGGCCGTGAGCTTGTCGCGGCCTTGCAGCGATTTGTAGATGCGCTCAATGCGATAAGGGTCCTGCCACTCCAGCGTCAGCGGGTAAGGAGACTTCTCCGTGGTCACCCGAGCGTTCGCGGTAGCCAGAAATCCCGACGGCGGGTCGAACGCATTCGGAATTTCATCGAACGGAATGTATCCATTCCATTCATGCGCCGAATCCTGAATAGGCACGCCTTGCAAGCCTCCGGGGCGAATCGGAATCTGTCCAATGGCGTGGTAGGCAATGTGTCCCTGGTCGTCGGAGTAGACCAGGTTCTGCGCCGGCCAGCACCATAAGCGCAAAGCCGAGGAGAACTCATCCCAGTTCGAAGCGACATTCATTTCGTGCAGCGGAAGCGTGTTCAGTGTTGGATCGTAGAGCGTCCACTTGAGAGCAATGGCCCTTTTTTCCTTGGGGAACAGTGGATTCAGCAGCGGTCCGTGGTCGGTGAATTCAACATCCACTATGTTATCGCGGCCTCCACGCACCACGATCACCTCGTGATCCTTGGCGAGAGGCTTCCAACTCCCGTCAGCAGCCTGGTAGTTTCCTTTGCCGTCAAGCTTCTCCACGTACATGTCTTGCACATCGGCAAACAGCGCGGTATACCCCCAGGCCACGTGCTCGTTGTGCCCCGCAATCACAAATGGCACTCCAGGCAGCGTGACCCCGGTTGCGTGGTAGCTCGGTGCACCTTGTGAACCGTCTGCCTTGAGGTCGGCCATGAACCAGATGTTCGGTTCCATCAGCCCCAGGTGCATATCATTCGACAGCAGTGGCTTGCCGCTCGCCGTGTGGCTTCCCGCAATCACCCAGTTGTTCGAGCCATAGGCGCAACCGGTGCACGAGGACAGGCCGAGCGTGGCGCGCAAGGCTTTGAGGTCTTCGTGGTCCGCATGTGCGTTGTTGGCTTGCGTACGGTCATCGTCGTCTTCGTTGGTGCCGGGCGGAGCAGGATGCGGCTGGCTCCAATCCACCACCGTGCCTGTGGGCGGACGGTCGCGCCACGAGCCCACCGGGTACAAATCAGCCTCGAGCTTCGGGTTGTGGAGTTTGGCCGCAATCTCATCGCGCGCATACTTCGCATACCAGTGCGTATCCAGCATCTGCACCATCATCATGCCGATGGAGAGCGAGTCCACGCCGCTCCACGGCCTCGGCCGATAGAAGAGCAGCTTGAACTCGGCCGGAAGGTTGTCGTGATGCTGCTCAATAAAGAGATTCACGCCCCGCGCGTAGTCATCTAGCCGTGCGCGATCGGCAGGGGGTAGGTTGGCATACATGCGCTGCGCCGTGTTCCGGAATTGCATCACGCGCTGTGTCCGGTCATGCCGCAGCAGCGACGGGCCCAGAATCTCCGCCAGCTCGCCATTCGCATTGCGCCGGAATGCGTCCATCTGCCACAGTCGGTCCTGCGCAGTGACATATCCCTGTGCAAAAAACAGGTCGTTTTCGTTGGCAGCCTCAATGTGCGGTACGCCGTGCGCATCGCGGCGGACGGTCACCGGCGCAGAGAGCCCCGCAAGATGCAGCTCGCCGTCGAGCACCGGCAGCGCCGCCTTCTCTGCTGAGCGCAACAAGAGAACGCCGATGCCCGCAGCGATCAAGAGGACTGCGAGAAGAGTGGCTGCGGACCACAGCAGAATGCGTGGCCAGCGGCGCTTGCGGCGCCGCGGCCTGGAAACGCGAGTGCGGAAAGTCGATGGATCGAGGGAGCCTGGGTTGGACATCTGTCCACTCTAGGATAACGCCCTGGAGGTCACTCCGCGGGCGCCTCTTGGTGAAGATTCAAGGCGCGGTCATGGTGCGAACTCCCATTGTTCCTTGCGGCAACGCAGGGCGCAATGAAGGTATCGACACTGCGTGCCCTGAGCAAACGATGTCAGCATCAGTGGCCGGCGGCGAGATTCTGTCTTTGTCTGGAATGGCTCTGTTGATGCGGCTCTTTGTCTTGGTGGAACTCCAGAGTGTCCAGCAAGGGGCCAGCGTCTGGTCGATTCCCGGCTCGGGGGCGTGGTGCCGCTGAAACAATGAAGCGACACCCGAGGCGACTGCGAATGGAACTGACATTGGAATAGCGACCACAATCAAACCCAGGCAATTTACGAAGCCTTCGCACACTCCGTCTCCGCCATCGTCGATGTATCCGCGCAGTCCTATTGAAGACTCGTCTGGGAGAATAAGGCCGAGCGGTTCCACCTGGAGTTTTCCATCACTCTTTCCGGCGACGCCCTTGCGCGCGAAGGTGACCAGACCCGATGCTGGCGTGCCTCTTGGAATTACGACAGTTCCGTTGACGACCACATCCTTCCTAACGACGAGCCTCACTGTCTGTCCCTTTTGTGCAGTCGCAGAGGAAACAGTTTCCATCAACACCAGTTGCACTATGGTCTTTCGGGGAAGAGTGATTGCCGTTGCCTTTGGCTGCGTGGCGGAAGCAATGTCGGGTGTGGTTGGATTCTTCCCGCTATCGGTGGCTTGTTGCGCCACCAGCAACGGCGACAAACAAACGCAAAGCGCGGATTGAAGCATTTTTCGCTTCATGATTCTTCCTCAAATGACTTGCGGGTCGACCCCTTGTGAACTACGGTGCGGATGTTTGCGGACCCAGCTCGTACGGTGTAGCATCCGGCTTCATCACGGGAGCAGTCGCTTTGTTCTTCGAGATCGATTGGTGAAACACCGTTCTTCCCGGAACCAGCAGCGCAACCGGCAACCCGACAACCACTCCGGCCAACGCTCCAATCGCGGCTCCCGCCAAGCCGGTCAAGAGGCGCGAATCCCCATTGGCAGGCGGAGTTGCCACTCCCCAAATAAATCCCGCTGTTGCCATCCCGCCAATCAAGGTGTGTAGATTCCTCCTCTTGTCGTCCATGCGGACCCGCTGTACCTGAGAACGCGCGAATCGATATTGATTGCCGCTGTACATCGAGTCGCAGAAGAGATAGTCCCCGCTGGCTCCCGCAAACAGGCAGGGCACTGGAAGCCCTCTGCCGCGCTCGACCATGATCTCTTCACCATTCGCCAGGTCCTGAACGCGTCCCCAATCCGCCTTCCCGGCTGGCGCAGGCTCCGGGTTATTCGGCAATGCCTGCGAGGTGTTGAGATGCACGGCCGTTGCCGGAACCTGTTGCGCAACCAGTACTGGATACGCGACAAGACAAAGAGTGGCTTGAATCAGCCTGCGAACCATGACGACTCCTCCTTCGGCTTGGTTATTGGTCCGAGCGATGTTGCGACGCGTGGCTCTCAGCTCTCAGAATCAAGAGTTCGGCCAGTCGCTTGATCATTCCGCTAAACTCAGAAGCCCTGATCGCTGCCCACAGGGCTCGATGGCAGCCGGGCTACGGAGAGCGCCTTCACGATCTGTTCGGCCATGGGGCTGGAAGCGACGACTCCGTCGAAGGCTCTGACCCTGCCCGAGGCGAGTACGATCCCTGTCGCTTTGTCCGTAAGGATGTAGGTGTGGATATGAGTGAAGATTAATCTATCGACATTGAGTTGCAGATCGGCTTTGCCCGGAGTTTCGACGATATTCAGGCCCAGCTTCTCCCAATCTCTCTGCTTCAGCAGGGCCCGGTCCAAGGTGCTCACGGTCAGGTAGGCTGTCTCCGAGCTGATGAAAATCGTCCGCGCTTTTTTGATAGCCAGATTGCGCTCGGCCGCGGCACTCGGTTGCAGCACATCAGCCGCCCCTTGTTTGTTGGCAGCGGGCTGTTCGGTTGCAGAAGTCAAGGGAACCTGCGTCGATTGCTGCGCGGTGAGCAGCGGGCAAATGGTGAGGTAGAGAATTGCTGGAATCATCAAACGATTCATCGGAACTCCTCATGTGACTTTGTAAGAACCGATGTTAAATTTGAAGCGCGGGGGACTGGAGCGCAGTTAGGACAGTTTCGCGGGTGTCACAACGCAGGAGTGATCTGGAGTTATGCGGAAACCCCGTTGCCTTCGCCCGCGATTGTTGCTTCCATCGCGCGCAGCGGTGCCACAGAACTAGCGTCGAGCAGCGTAAACCGCATCGGGAACAGGCCGGCCGTCAATTCCAGTGCAGTGACCGAATCGCAGACCACGCCCGAGGTCGCATCCAGCCCGCGCTTCCATCCGGGACGAGTAGGATCGCACACCAGCAGACTCTCCGGTGGCAATCCAGCGGCCACCAGCATCGTCCGGCCGATGCGCTGAAACTCAGACCAGCGCGACGCAATGCCGATCAGGTCTCCGCTGTGCTCCGGCAGATATCGTTTGAGATAGGCCTGAAGCTCAGGAGCAACGGGATGTACCTGCAACGTGATCAGCTCGGTTCCGGCCGGCAACAGCTTCCGAACCATCGCGGCCTTACTGGGCAGAACCACAGGCATGGAGCCGCGCAGCATGTCGGCGGTCGCGCAATCTTCCACAGCGCAACCCATCACCGGAAGAGCCAGCGCCTGTGTCATTTCATGGATGACGATACGGCGCAACTCTGGATCGGGTTCGATGACCATCCAGCGTGAGGGAGGCTCAATGGCGAGCCAGCGACGCAACCGGTCTCGCAGCAAAGTCTCAGAAGCGCCCCGCTCGCGCGCCCCGGCTACCAGTTCGCCGATAAGCTGATCCACCACCAGTTCGGCAGCAGTTTGCGGCGAGGTAGGGGCAGTAGGATGATTGGCTCGGACGTACACGCCGCTGCCGTGGCGGAATTCGACCCAGCCCTCGCGCTCCAACTCGCGATAAGCCGCGCTGGCCGTGTTGGCGTGGATGTTGAAGCGGCGAGCCAAATCGCGGGTGCTAGGCAACCGTTGGCCTGGGAGCATCTCCTTGCACAGAATTGCCAGAACTACCTGCGTAACCAACTGCTCGCGCAGAGAGACTTCGCCGGTGTGGTTGAGCCAAAGCCGCATGCGATTATCCTGCGGCCAGCTCTGAGATTCGAGCAGCCGAAGTATCGCTTTTTCCGCGGCGATAGAGGATGAGAATGGCCGCCAGCAACAGCAGCACCACCGGGATCACAAGTACGCTGCCTTCAGGTCCGTCGGTTCCACCGCTCCACACAGCAGCGCCAGCGGGACTGGTCGAAAGCAGATGGCCCGTGGCTACGTTGCCGCTGTCGGCAGCGCCGTAGAAGTAAGTCTCTGCCCAGTCCCACGATGCGTGGCAGCCAATCGCCCACCAGGCCGAGCCCGTAGCCCACACGCTGGCGCAGAAGACAAAGCCGATCAGCGACGCGGCAAAGATACCGATCCAGTTTTCACCGTTGTTGCTTGTGTGGATGAATCCGAAGAGCGTCGAAGTAACCCAGGCAGCCTGCCAGAAGTTCGATCCCGGCACCTTTTTCATCTGCAGCAGCGCGCAAGGAACCACGCCTACCGCCGCGACCAGGTAGACACCCCAGATGCCGTTTCCTCTGCCCCTCGTCAGCAGGTCAAGGCAGACCCCGCCAACGACTGCCAGCGCCCACCAGAAATTAAGACCGCGCGTGAGCGTGAACTGCAAATAGCAGCGGAAGCTTCCCTCCTCGACCAACCCCACGATGAGAAACGCCACGGCCCACAGCACACCGAACCGAGCGATCCTGGCGCCGCTGAGGCTAGCCCCCCCGAAATGGAGCCATCCTCCCAGGCACAGAATCCCAACCAGGACAGATAACGCCACAAATCCAATCGCAAGCCCGGTGAAGAAGTGGAAAGCTGGGCGCGGACCAGTCAAGTTGTAGTCCAGAATGCTTCGCTGCTCAACACGGGCGACCACTGTGACTGCAGCGAGGATTGCGAGAAATGGAACCAGCTCTCCGATCAGCGCGAAAGTCGGCGAAAAAATGGCTCGCGTCAGTTGGGGATCGAGCGAAACTGCGACCGCTCCCAGAAAGTACACAAAGATGCGGTAGAGGACATAGAAAATCAGCACCGACCAGCCCGCGCGAAGACCCTGATCCCCGATTAAATACCAAGTCAGGTCGTGAGTCTCGTGGGCAACTTGGTTTAGTCCGGGATGCTCTTCCTCAATGCTGCCGTTCGCGCCAGCCTCCGTTTGCGGTGTTCTGGGTGGTACGGGATGAATCACCGGATCCGCGGGATCCATGAAGCCTCCTCGAAATTGCAGCAGGTTTCCATTCGTAGTTTTGTACTGATGGAAAGATACTCTACGAGGCAGGCTTCCGGGGAGTTCCGTGGGCGCAGAGGAAGGTGCGCCCATCCAGATCCAAAGTGATTTTCAAAGCGAAGTGTTGGCTCACTCGCGCCGGTGCCTACTCGTCGCGCAAAGCAACTATGGGGTCGATGCGCGAAGCTCTCCGCGCTGGTAGCCAGCTCGCAAAAATCGCAATCACAACGATGGCGCCTGTAATGCTTCCAAAGACCACCGGGTCGTCAGGCCGCACGCCGCGCAGCAGGTTGGCCACCAGGCGCGCCAACGCAAAAGCCATCACCAGACCAATGCACACGCCCGTGCCGGTGAGCCACGATGCCCGGCGCAGAATCATGCCCAGCACGTCTTCCCGGCGTGCCCCGAGGGCCAAGCGCACACCAATCTCACGCGTCCGCTCGCCCACCAGGTTTGCCATCACGCCAAAGATGCCAATTGCCGCCAGAAGCAGCGCGATCGATCCATCGAGGCTCAACATCCCCGAGGCATACATCAGGCCTGTCAGGTTGTCGTGCAGTAGTTGCTCATAGGTCTCAACAGTGTTCAGCGGCAACGCTGGGTCGAGTGAGGCCAGGGCTTTACGTGCCGCCGGTGCCAGGGCCAGCGGATCACCGTTAGTAGTGATAGCGTACTCGGTGCCGTCTGCTGGCACCTGCAAAGCGTTCATGTAGACCGCCGCGTGAGGTGTCTGGTCCCACAGCGAGTAGCTGGTCTCCTTGGCAACCCCAACAATCGTCAGCCATGGCTCATGATTGTTGCGCTCGCCCATGTGAATCCGATGGCCCACAGGGTTCTCGCCGGGGAAATACTGCGCGACAAACCGCTCGCTCACCACGGCTACCGGCGTTGTTTCCAAAGAGTCGCTTTGGCTGAATCCGCGGCCCGAGACGATAGGAATGTGCAGCTCAGCAAAATATCCTTCAGTCACAGGCAGGTTCAGTGCGCTTTGGAATTTCCCCGGAACGGTAGGACGATTCTCTATATCCAAGTCGCGCAGCCAGCCGTTGTCGTCATAAGGCAGCGCGGGAGTGAGTTCGGCATGGGTGACACCGGGTAGCGCGCGCAGCCTCGCAAGGCTGTTGGCATACCATGCCGCCTTATTCTGCGGAGTGTCATAACGCTTCACAGGGAGATTTACGTTGAAGGTGAGCATCTTGGCAGGTTGGTAAAAATCAGCAGCGTGCAGCCAGACATTCATGCCCTTCGCCATGAGGGCAGCTCCAATCACCAGCGCGACAGCCAGGGCAATCTGCGCCACTGCAAAGATGTTCCTCAAGCGGTGGGTGCCGCCTGAGCCGATGGCCGATCGCGATCCGGCCTTCAGTTGATTCACCAGGTTGATGCGCAGCGCTTCAAGCGCGGGAACCATCCCCGCAACCAAACCGGCCAAAGCAGCCAGCACGAATGAAAACGTCAGTACGCGTCCGTTGAGACTGGTATTTGACCAGCCAGACATGAAGCGCGCGACTCGTTCCGGCATAGTGGCCATCAGATATTTGCCATAAGCCGCAGCGATCCCAACGCCGGCAAGCGCACCTATCAGGCTGAGCAGAATGTTCTCCGTCAGCAACTGCCGCAGTACGCGTGAGCGGCTTGCGCCCAGCGCAGTGCGCATCGCGATCTCTGGCCGTCGGGCAATGCCGCGCGCCAGTTGCAGATTCGCAATATTGGCGCAAACCACCAGCAGCACAAACAGCGTGGCGCCCAAGACCATCTTGTAGTAAAGCGGCGTGTACGGCCCGTTGATGCCGTCGAGCAGCGGCTCAATGTGTACGGACCAACCCGCGTTGGTGGCGGGATATGCCCGTGCCAGATGCTCGGCCATGGTCTGCATCGCAGCCTGCGCCTGCTTCACGGTGATTCCATCGCGCAGCCGCGCAGTCACAAGGTAGTTGTGCGCGGTCCGGTTGCCAAGCTGGCCCGGCGTGGGCGCGAAAGGCAGGTAGATGTCCGCGGTCGAGGGATATTGCATCGTCTTCGGCATCACGCCGACAACTGTGTAGGTCCTCTGGTCGAGTTCGATTGAGCGGCCCAGCACCGCAGGGTCGCTGGCAAAGCGTCGCTGCCACAGCCCGTAACTCAAGACCGCAACGGCATCCCTGCCCGGACGACTCTCCTCGTCGTTATACACACGGCCAAGTTGCGGAGTGGCACGCAATACGTTAAAGAAATTTGCCGAGGTAAGCGCGGCCTCCACGTGAGCGGCATCACCACTACCGGTCAGAGTCATGTCGGCCTGGGTGCGAACAGCCAACGAGTCAAATGAACGGCTTTGGCGCGTCCAATCTTCATAGTTCGCCAGCGTCACCGCCTCGTAAAGGCCGTCAGAGCGCTTGCCCGCCTGCTGCTCGTCCACGGTAACCACTCGGTCCAGTTGGGGTACGGCCAGCGGATGCAGCACCACCGCGTCCATGTTGCTGAAAATCGCAGTGTTGATGCCGATGCCGATGGCCAGACTCAGCACCGCAGCAAGAGTAAATCCCGGCGACTTCCACAACTGGCGAACCGCGTAACGCAGATCCTGAATCAGGTTCTGGACCAAGGCTTGCATGAAACCCTCCGAACAGCCGCAATATTTCCGTGGAACTACTTGGAATCTAGTCGCAATTCCACCGCCAAACAAGAAACTCCGCAAATGATTGAAATCAAAAGTCATCAGCAAAAGGTAGGCAAGCGCAGCGCCACCTGCCTGTCCGCAATCGAAATCTTCCGTCCGCTAATGGACACCCGAGGTTCCCAAAGTTCACCGGAAATCCGTCCGCGCCTTGACATCGAGGGCCAAGCCCTTGATGCTTAACAGTTCCGGTAGTTCTGTTTTTTAGCGTGGGAGGGTTCTGGTTTTGCGGGTTCGCGTCTTCTATCACGACAAATGTTTTGACGGAGCTTGCTCAGCCTCACTGTTCACGCGCTTCCACCACGAGTGCGTCAATCCGCGAGCTAGCTACGAGTACCACGGCCTTGTGCACCGGGCCGGAGCACTCTTTGATGAAAGCGAATTCACCGGCGACGAGAATGCCATCGTCGACTTCAAGTACTCGGCCTCGCCACGCATCACCTGGTGGTTCGATCACCATCTTTCGGCGTTTCTCACATCCCAGGACCACCAGCACTTCCAGGACTGCCAGAGGGACCCAGTCTGCGGTGCGCACAAGTTCTTCGATCCTGACTACACTTCCTGCACCAGCTTTCTGGCGCACATCGCTTCCACGCGCTTCGGCTTCAATACCGAGCCGGTTGCCGACCTGATCCATTGGGCCGACATTGTCGACGGCGCGCAGTATGCGAGCCCAGAATCAGCCGTGGAAATGGCCGCTCCGGCCATGAAGCTGACGCTGATCATTGAGTCCACGCAGGACCCTGATTTCATCCCGCGCTTGATTCCTCTGCTCACCGAGATGCCGCTCTCTGAAGTACTGAGCCAGCCCTTCGTGGCCGATCTGCTCCCGCCGCTCCTTGAGCGCCACCAGCAGGCGATTGAGCTGATTCGCAGCCGCAGCGAAGAGCGCGACGGAACCATCTTCTTCGATATCACCGACCATCCACTCGAGGGATTCAACAAGTTCATCCCCTATTACCTGCACCCTCAATCCACATACTCGATTGGCCTGTCGAAATCCAGCTTTCGGACCAAGGTATCGGTTGGCTCGAACCCGTGGACCAAGGCCGACCCAGCGAAGATGGTGAATTTGGCTGCGATATGTGAGCGCTACGGCGGCGGTGGTCATGCCCGCGTAGGCGCCATCAGCTTCCCGCCCGATCAGGCGGACCGGGCGCGCGAGGCAGCGTCAGAGATTGTTGCTGAGTTGAGGGCGAAGAATCCGTTAGGCTGACAAAGACTGGGTAGTGGTGCAGTTTCCTGATGGCCGACCAACGAGACGCAATCCCGTTCATGGACTCTTCGACGATTAGCTAGAGGCATACCGCCGAGTCCACCGCCGCCGCGATTTGAAAAGAACTTCGCGTATAGCCAGCGATTCTTGATTTGTCGTCTTGGGGAGATAGATCGAGGACGGTATCTCGGATAACTCAAGGAGATCAGATCATCGTCCAGGTAACCTGCGTGGCATCGCTCTCGAGGCCGATCACGCTCTACTCAACACCGCAGCCCCAGCTAATCTGACTCGGTGGGAGGCCTGCGAGTAACCTCCATGCTTCCTGCCATGCGAAGGGAGCTTCAGGACCGTTAGGTTTAGCGTCAAGGAACGCCTTGAAGTGATCAATAGCGGCTTCTCGTTCCTGTTCTTTTGCCGCGTGCGAAAGCGGAAAGGCTATATAGTTATCATCGCTATTCTCCTCTTGACTCTCTTCATCACCACCTGGGTAAGTCCAGACCACCCTCGCGCTATGAGCCCTTGCAAGCGCATAGTGGACATAAGGCGTCCATTGGTCAGAAGAAAAATGCGCAAGAAAGCTTTCACCCCTTTCAATCGCCAGATCGGGCCAGGGACGGTAATCAGTAGATGAGCACGCCTCACTAAGGGTCAAGAGGGCTGCCAGCTCCCCCACTTCTCCCCCGCCATCCAGCTTCTCGGCTCTTTCTAGGAAGTTATGATCATAGTTCCCCTCTTTGTCATACCTGGCGCCGAGTCGCGTGTAGAATTCAGCAGGCCCTACATAAGGTTTCGCAGCGTATCCCCAGGGCGCATTTTCCACATAGAGATCCGCGAGCAGAAACGCAGCAGCTCGGCGCCGAGGAGATAGCTGCTTTGCCGCCTCGAACCAGTTCCTGAGACGGTCAACCGTAACAGAAGAATCCTCCTGCGGTGTCACGCTGGTCATCGGACACGACCGTCTGACAATCTGCCGGGTTAGCGTAGGATCTTCGACGGCAATCCGGCCGGCTCTCTCTGCCAGCAGGGTCCGCTTCCCGCCAAGCAGCGGGAGCAGGGAAATCTCGCATTCACCGCAAGTGTTGGCTGGAAGCGCATCGCGTCTCGCATAAACAAAAACGCCGGCTGGAGAGTGGAGCAGCGTCCCAGGTCTTTTCGTCATTCGAACGCTCACTCCATCATGATCCCAAGTGGCGCCGTCACTGTCCACGATCAAGGGATCACGGCTAACATTTGGCACGCCCCATACAGAAGAGAACTCGCGAGCAAGATCCTGCACCGAGATTTCGGGAGAAGCTCTGTACCGGAGCATCTGTATCCGGCAGTCTTCCTTGATGGACACCTGCTCCAGGCTGGGTAGGAACGGGAGTGCGTCTGCCTTTACGCTGGGCACAAAAAACAAGGCGACGCGTCCGAAGTCAGACGGCGACTGGCTGATCGACGCCGCGCACCAACGACTCTTCACTTCGGCAAGATCCGCTTCATAGAAATTCTCGTCAAAGTTGTAATGCGCCAGTTCGAGCTTCTCATGGAGGTGGAGCTTTTGCCATGCACCCACGGACAACTGAGACGATAGGGGGGCAATATCGCGCTCCACTTGCTTGGCGAACATGGAAGCAGTTGCCTCTTGGGCACAAGACGGAAGAAGAAACCCGACGCAAAGGAGAGCAGGCCCAGCGAACTTCAGCTTAGACATATGTTTCCCCGACTCAAGAGGATAATGTCTCGAAACGCAACCAGCAAGTGGCTGGGCGTTCCGCGATGCTTGGGCCGGGCACATTCAATTATCGACAAGGTGCCGATCTTCGCGACAGACGCACTCTGGCGCGGCTCTGCTTTCTCTCAGTTTCTAGCACCCGACGTGAGAGACTCATTGTGCAGAACATCGTTACTTCATGCAGTTCAAGATCTTGCGGCCCGATGATCTCCAAGCATTGGCGGGAGAATCCGATACCTATCTAGACGAGGCCGTCTCATCCATTCCTGGCGTATCACAGGTGAACCGGCAATTGCACCACTACCAAAGACCGCAACCGCTCGTGATCAAGCAATAACCTTGCTGGTGAACCCGCTCAGACATCCCTCTTGCATATCCCAGCGGCCACCCTCGCTCTCTCTGAGAAGGAAAGAATCGATCTCCCTCTGATCGACTGACGGGGGAACATCGATGGCAATCAGCCTCCCGTTTACCTGCTCAACCGTCAACCCCAAATCAAGCAATTCCACCACCGTTTCATCTATTCTCTGGACTGAATCCGTATGAATGAGCAATCGATAAGTATTATGTCCCCCACGTGCCAGGACGCGCTTAAATGCGAGAGTCTTTCCTTCTGACACCTCCACGGTGTCTCCGACAGAAACATTCTTGAGATAGAAGGGTACGCTCGCAATCACGTAGCCGTTGTCTACTCTCTCAGCCAGAACGCTCTCGCTGGTTCTGTCTTGCTGATAGCCACCCGCATCCCTTTCCAGGCGGAACCAGACTTCATCTAGGACTGCTGGGCAAAAGTCATCAGCTAGCGGACTTCGATTTGCCATTTTTCCCTCTCCCCGATGCTACCAATAGGTCAGACCACTGGCAAGCCGGGGTCCTGTGGATGTCGAGTGCCCGACGCAGCCCTGAAGAGGAAAGACGATCATCAGTTGTTGAACTGCCATGTGGTTCTAATCAAAGGACGTTACCAATAGGTCAGACCACAAACAGGCTGATCCCAGGAGCGATCCATACGGAAATCCAGCTTCTTTCATGGAAAACCACTCCAAGGTAACTAGCGCTTGCCGAAAAGGGGAGAGAACCGGTTTGGATCAGGCTTCCTACACCTTGGCGTGCATGCTGGGCCACTCCGCACGGCGATGTTCCAGGAAAGCCCTGACGCCCTCCCTGAAGTCCTCCGTCGAGCGTTGCTGCGCGTTGGCCTCAATGCCGTCCGCAAGTTCTTCGTCCAGGCGACGCTTGGCGTGTTTGGCCAGCAATTCCTTTACTGCGCGCATGGCCTGCGGGCTGTTTAGCAGAAGTGTCTGCGCCAGGGCGTTGGCGCTTGGAATCAAATCGTCGTGTTCCACAATCTGGGTCACGAGTCCCAGGTGGAGCGCCTCCTGAGCCTTGAGGATCTTGCCCGAAAGCAGCAGCTCACGGGTCCGCAACTCGCCAACCTGGCGGATCAGGAATGAAGCAACAATGGCCGGCACAAAACCCACGCGCACCTCGGTGTAGCCAAACTTGGATTCCGGGACGGCAAGCGTGAAATCTGGAATAGTTGCCAGGGCCATTCCGCCGGCGATGGCCGGACCGTTGACCGCGGCAATGATCGGTTTGGGAAAATCGTAAAGAGTCCGCAGCACGCGGGCCATATTCTCTGAGTCGCGGCGATGGTCCTGGGGAGTGCGGGCGTTCATCGTTTCCAGGTGCTCCATGTCCAGGCCGGAACAGAATGAAGGCCCGGCGCCGGTCAGAATCACCACACCGCAGTCGCAGGTTTCCGCTTCGTGCAGGGCCTCGGTGAGCTCCTCAAGCAGCGCCGGACTGAGAGCATTGCGCTTTTCAGGACGATTCAGGGTAATGGTTTTTACACCGTTTCTTGACACGGTCACGATGTGATCGAAACGGCTCATGGCATCTCCTCCCGCGCAGGCTGCAGCACCTGGATCGAACTGCCTATCGTAGCGCAGATTTCCATTGCAAAGCGGGTGACCTGGATCACCAATGGCATTCGGTGAACCCAACCGTCACCATGTGGTACGCAGTGAACTTTGACCCATCGCAAGCTGCTTCGTCAAGACAGCCGCGAACGCCGGTAGCTACGACACAAGTACGTTGGATGCGAAGAAACCGCTGCAGGCGCCACTGGGTTTACTTCAGATAGTTGTTCACCAGAAGGAGCACGAACAGCCCGCCAAAGTGGAGGAACATCGCCGGCGCCAGCGCAACCGCCAGGGGAGCACGTCGGCTCAGGCTCCAAAAGGCCAGCACTCCTTCAATCGGGAATTGAGTGAAGAGAATTACCGTGGGCAGTATATCGGTAATCTCCGGGCTGATGCCAAGATCGCGGCGGCCCGTAAGCACCACAAAAGGGAAAACGAGCCACATCGCCCACTGAGGGGCGTGGATCAGTTCACTCTGCAGAGTGGGTGCCATGAACGCAAGAATCACTCCCGCCACCAGCGGCCAACTGATCTCTATGAATTTCGGCGGCGGCCCTTTATCCAGATGCGCGGTAGGGTAGTGGATCACGGGCCGCGATTCATCCTGGTCCGCGCGTAGTCGAGATCGGGGCCTCTTCGTGGATTCTTCGTCGGGCATCTGGGTTATGGTACCTGTTGATACTGTTTTATATCTATATGAGTAGACTGGGGGAGATATGGTTGTATTCCCGAAAACCAATAGGGTACTGACCTGTTGTTTCATCGAAATCGCAGGCGGGCCAAATCACAGCCCCAGCTCTTCAGCCCGCCTTCTCATCGCCTCAATGCAAAACCCGATATGGGCATCAAGCTCCACGCCCAACTCTGCCGCCCCTTGAATCACATCTTCCCGATTCACTCCCCGCGCAAAGGCCTTGTCCTTCATCTTCTTTCGCACGCTGGCTACCTCAACATCAGCGATCGCCTTTGTCGGCTTCACCAGAGCGCAGGCAGTCAGAAACCCGGCGAGTTCATCGCAGCCAAACAAGGCTTTATCCAGATGCGTAACGCGAGGCACCCCGGAGTACTGCGCATGGCCCAGAATGGCTGTACGCAACTCAACGGGCCATCCCAGTCGCTCCAGCTCCCGCACGCCCACAAACGGGTGCTCCTCGGCGGATGGGTGCCGTTCGTAGTCGAAGTCATGCAGCAGGGCGGTGGTCGAATACAGATTGATCATTGCGGCCCTTTCGCCGCCGTCCAACCCCAGACGGTTTGTCTCAGCCTCGCCGCAGGCCGCCACGCAAGCCTCTACAGCCAGAGCGTGTTTGCGCAAGCTCTCGCTTTGCGTCCACTCCGTCAGCAGTTGCCAGGCCTCTGCTCGCCCGTATCTGTTTAATTCGCCAGTTGACGGAATCTCAGCGCCCAGACTCTGCTCGTCACTCTACATATTTTTCTCCTTTGTTTTTTCGCGATGTTGATCAATATGGTTCGTGTTTTATCGGGTTTTCCGGGGTATCATAGGTGAGCCTTAGGTTTGACCCTAAGTTTGTACTTGACAATTATGGTTCATTTCCCCGAAAGTAGCACATATCGCGGTGCAAAAAAGCACCCCGGAGATCCAGCTCTGGCGCTCCGCACACAGCCTATGGCTACCACCCTGGTGAGCGTGGAAACACGCGAAGTTGTGCGTTGCGATTTCTGCAGCCTGGTTCAATACCGCACCACCAACTCCCTTTGCAGAAAATGTCATCGGCCGCTCGATGTCGAGGAGCCTGCTCCCGCAGCCCCACAACTGGTGCCTAGCCCGTCCGCCCCTCCGGCTTCTGCCGAGGCCGGACTGCAGGTAGCCGGGCAGGTGCGCGAAATCCGCAAGGCCCGCCACCTGAGCCAGCGCCAACTCGCTGGCCGCATGCAGGTGCCAAGGACTTACATTTCGAAAATCGAAAACGGCAAGGCGATCCCCACTCTGGGATCACTTGAGCGACTCGCCGACGCTCTCCAGGTCGATGTCTGCCAGCTTGTCCGGGACACCCGTAGCCGGCGCGAAGAGGAAGTAGCCTCA
Source organism: Occallatibacter sp. (assembly GCA_049521035.1). Taxonomy (GTDB): domain Bacteria; phylum Acidobacteriota; class Terriglobia; order Terriglobales; family Acidobacteriaceae; genus Telmatobacter. The sequence goes on from JBEKPF010000046.1 coordinate 16,181, forward strand.
GTGCTGGCCGATCCGTTCCTGGCTGAAATTGCCGCCTTGTTGCCGAATTTGGATTCTCTCCACAGAACGCTGGTCTACGGTGCTGTTCGAGATGCCTCCACCGGTCGCCGCCGGACCGCATAAACCTGAACTTCCGCGCCCATTCCGGGTCGGCTCGAGTCCGGTTTCGCGCGCGGATTCACACCGCCTTCCGTCTAATCACGCAGGCGCTTGGCAATACGCTTTAGTGTGATTGCGATGCATAGGCGCTTGTGCTACGGTCGAAGGTGCTGCATCTGGGCTCCTGCCGCGGGAGAACTGTGCAAAACAGCATGTTCGCAACTAGCGAACATGCATTCCCCCGATCGACAACGGGCGGCAAGGTTTGGATGCTCCCTGGGCGCCAGCCGGGAAGCTCCAGAAGCAATGAAGAGGCGGGTCCTTTGTATCCATCCGGTACGCTGCGCATCCATGAATTGACTGCTGAGGAGCGCGCTGTCTATGCGACGCTCAAGCCAGAAAGCCTGCCGGAGCATGTGGCCATCATCATGGACGGCAACGGTCGCTGGGCTGGACATCGCTCGCTCAAGCGGTTCCTGGGCCACCAGCAGGGGGCCAAGAGCGTTCAACTGGTCACAGAAACGGCCTCCCGCATTGGGCTGCCCTGGCTTACCCTCTATGCGTTTTCGCTGGAAAACAATCTCCGCCGTCCTCGCGCGGAAGTGAACTTCCTCATGCGCCTGCTCAAGAGCTACCTCGAGAGCAACGTGCAGCGCATGATGGACAACAACGTGCGCATCCGCTATATCGGGCGTACCCACGAACTTCCCCCCGAGGTTCAGGACAAGATGCATTGGGCTGCGGAAACCACCGCGCGCAACACCGGTACCACGCTTACGCTGGCCCTGAACTACGGTGGCCGGTCGGAGATGGTCGATGCCTTCCGCGCGCTCGCGGCCGAAATGCGTCTCAAGCACATTAGCCCCGACCGCATCACGGAGGAGGACATTCATCGCCATCTCTACACGGCGCATATGCCCGACCCCGACCTGCTCATCCGCACCTCCGGCGAGATGCGCATTTCCAATTACCTCTTGTGGCAGATCGCCTACACCGAGATCTTCGTCACCGAGCGCCTCTGGCCCGACTTCCGTGGCATTCATCTGCTCGAAGCTATCGCCGACTTCCAGCGCCGCGAGCGCCGCTACGGCGGCCTGGGCGAGCTCTCAGGAGAAGTGGACGAAGAAGCCGAACACGTCAAAATCGCCGCCGGCTGAGTAGATCTTGTCTTTACTGGCTCCGAAAAAAACTCACTCGAACGGTAGGCCGGGGATTCATCCCCGGCACAGATTATTCCGCGCGAAGAGCGTCCATCGGATTGACCGACGCCGCGCGCCGTGCAGGCAGGTAGCTGGCCAACAACGCCGCAGCAGTCAATACACCCACAACGGTGAACAGCACAGAAGCATCCCAAGACCGCACACCGAACAGCAGCCCACGCATTAACGATCCTGCGCCCACTGAGAAGACCAACCCAATGGCGATCCCCACGATTGCTAGTCGCGCAGCCTCGCGAAGAACCATGTGATGAATCGAATCGCGATGCGCGCCCAGCGCCATGCGCACCCCAATCTCTCTAGTACGCTGACTCACGGAATAGGCAATCACGCCGTACAGCCCCACCACTCCCAGCAGCAGCGCCATCACCGCGAAACTCCCCACCAGCCACGCCGATGATCGATGAAGATAAGCCGATTGCGAGTCATGAATGCGATCGTCCATGGTCATTGCGTCATAGGTAGCGATACCGGGATCAACTTGATGAATCGCCGCATCCATCTGCGGCAGAAACGACTGCGGAGCCTGCGACGTACGGACGATTACATAAAAAGCGTTATCCGGATCCTGGTTCAACGGAATGTACATCGCCGGATGTGTCGCCGTCTCCAACGGGCCTTCCTTGATGTCGTCCACGACTCCGACAATTTCAATCGGGGACTTCGCCACATCGGACCCAATGTGCTGCCCCAGGGGGTTCTCGTTCGGAAAATAGCGCTTGGCCAGCGTCTGATTGATGATGGTGACCCGCGGCCCTCCGGCGACGTCGCTCTCGGCAAAGCTCCTTCCGCGAAGCACCTGCGCCTCGAGCGTGGCAAAGTAGCCAGTGCTCACTTGGCGATCGTTCACTTCATTGTGATCTCCCAGGATCGGCTTCTCTTTGAACGCGATCGTTGTCAATCCATCGCCGTCTCCCACCGGAACGTCGCTTGACAGCGCTACCGACGTAACTCCGGGAAGACCTTGCAGCTTCTCCAGAATCTGATGCTGGAGATTCACCTTCGCGGTGTCGGTCGAATAACGCGCGGCGGATCCGCTGATTCTCGCCATGGCCAGATTCTGCGGCTGCAATCCCATATTCACATGCATCAGCAGATAGAAGCTTTTGCCCAGCAGCCCCGCGCCCACCAGCAGCACCATCGCCGTGGCTAGCTCAATCACCACCAGGTTCGCGCCAAAGCGACGCCACAGCGTGCCCGCTGCATTGCGGCCGCCTTCCGTAAGTCCCTGGCGCAGATTTTCGAACGAAATGCGCAACAACGGCGTAAGAGAAAACAGCATGCCCGCAATAGCTGAAATGACAAGCGCGAATCCAAGCACGCGCCCGTTCAGCCCCATTCCCTGCAGGTATGGCATGCTCGCAATCCGGTCCGCAGGAATCAACCTAGGCAACGACTGCATCGCGGCGCATGCTCCGGCAATGCCCAGCAGGCTTCCACTCGTCGCAAGCACCAGTCCCTCGGTCACGAATTGCCGCATCAGTCGGCCCGGCGTCGCGCCCAATGCACTGCGTACGGCAATCTCGCGCTTGCGGTTCTCTGTGCGCACCAGCAGCAGGCTCGCCACATTCACGCTCGCAATCAGCAACAACAAACCCGCGCCGCTCAGCAACACCATCAGGATAGGGCGCACGTCGCCGACAATCATATCTGTGAGCGAAATGACGTTCGCGCCGCGGTTTCGATTCGTATCGGGATATTTCTTTTCGAGCTGCGCGGCAACCGACTTCATCTCGGCATCGGCTGCAGCAACCGTTACGCCTTCTTTCAGCCGTGCCACTCCCAGAAAGTTGTGGCAGCCTCTCTGCTTGTTGCAGTTATCCCCCGGTACAATCGTCAGCCAGAACTCGCCCGGCGCCGCAGGCGCAAAGTGGAAGTCGCGCGGCAGCACGCCGATAATCGTGGCCGCGGTTCCATTCAGAGTCACGGACTGGCCCACAATGTCCTGTCTCCCGCCATAGCGATTCTGCCATTCCGTGTAATTAAGCAAGACCGCGCTCGAAGCTGAGGTAAGATCTTCGCCATCATGAAAATCGCGGCCCAGAAGCGGCCTAACACCCAACGTGCGGAAAAATCCGTCGCTCACCCGCACGCCATCTACATGCCGCGTGCCCTGCGGAGTGCTCAGCATGAAGTCGTCCTGCTCGTAGACTGACATGGAGCCGAAGACTGAGTTCATCCTCTTCCAATCGAGATAGTCCAGATAGGAGAGATGAAACCTCGGTCCTGTCAGATTGCTCTCGAAGAGATTCACCAGCCGCGTGGGGCTTTCATACGGCAGGGGCTTGATGAGCGCCGCATCTACAAACGCAAAAATCGCCACGCTCGCGCCAATTCCCAGCGCCATCACCAGCACCGCAGTAGCCGTGAAACCCGGATTTTTGAGCAACTGTCGAACGGCAAACCGCACGTCGCGCACCAGGTTATCGAGCCATACCGCCCGGCCGCGAAGATAGAACCGTTCGCGCGCCACGCTCACGCTGCCGAACTCGCTCTTAGCCCTTTGCCGCGCCTCTCCCTCGCTCAAGCCGTCGCTTTTCAGTGCCTCGGTTTCGAGCTCAAGATGCGATTGAATCTCTTCGGCAAAATCGTCCTTGCTGCGCTTGCGTTTAGACATTCTCAAGCCTCCCTCGGGATTCTGTACCGTGCCATTGCCCAGGATTATTTCCGTAGCCCGCTTCAGTCGCTGCCACTCCCTGCTCTTCTCGATCAGTCGCGCGCGTCCCATCGGCAATGAGGGAGTAGAACTTCGCTCTGCGATTGTTCTCACTCACCCCCACTCGACCGTAATCCGCTCTTTGTCTTCCGGCCGCTGCAGAGCCAAATAGAGCGACCCATGATCGACGAAAAACACTTCTTCTGACCGGCGTTGAATCGCGCGCGCCACCCCTGTCCGTGGCATGGTCCCGTCACAAGCGTCCTCAAGATCAACAGGTCCAGGGTTCCCTGCAACAGGCGATGCGATCGTGGGAGTTCTTTCAGGTCGTCATCCGACCTAAGTATCCCAATCCTCAGGTCGGATGTCAACCCAAGGAGCGGCTATCCCATATCTCAATTTGTCACTGAAGAGGGGTTCCCAGATCCGGATTTTCAGATCTGGGAACCGGTCGATCCCCGATCCGCGACAAATCGAGAATCGAGGTTTCCCATGTTTCGGAATCAAGACATGGGGCACTCGGCATGATCAGAGGGATTTAGCCTTTGGGGTCATGCTATATATGAGCAATGCGCTCTTTTCTCTTTCGTGTGTTGCTCCTCCTGTTCTGCACATCCATACTCGCCCATGCGGACGCGAACCCCTCGTGGACTGCATCCATCGCTCCTTTCCGAATTGCCGACAACCTCTACTACGTGGGGAGCCAGGAGCTCGCCAGCTATCTGGTCGTCACTCCAGGGGGAAATATTCTCATCAACGCCAACCTCGCTACTTCTCCGCCGCAGATACGCGCGAGCGTGGAGAAGCTAGGCTTCCGCTGGACTGACATCAAGATCCTGCTCAATAGCCAGGCGCATTTCGATCACATGGGCGGCGCAGCCCAGGTGATTCGCGAGACACATGCGAAGAACATGGTGATGGACGGCGACGCAAGCGTGGTTGAGTCTGGCGCAAAAACAGATTTCCTCGCGCCCTCACCCAATATCCCCACCTACGCCCCAGCGCACGTGGCCCGTGTTCTCCACGACGAAGACACTGTGAGCCTCGGCGGTGTGATATTGACGGCCCATAAGACCGCCGGCCACACGCGCGGATGCACCACGTGGACCATGCGCTCTCATCTCCCAGGCGAGCCGGCGGAAACATCGCGCAGTATCGTCATTGTGGGAGGGGTCGCCTTTTGGTCGGAGTTCCACTTCGTCGCTACGCCCAGCCACCCCGTAAGCTATCCAGGCATTGCTCAAGATTTCCAACATACATTCGCCGTGTTACAGGCTTTGCCCTGCGATGTATTTCTTGGAGCGCACGCTGGGTATTTCGATATGCTCACGAAACTGGAGCGCTATCCCAAGGATGGCCCCCGTGTCTTCATCGACCCCGCAGGCTATAAGGATTTCGTCGCTGACGCTCGGAAGACGTTCGAGCAGGAATTGACCAAGCAGCAAGCCGCGGCTGCACGCTGACCTTCCGCATGGATTTTGCTCTGTGATCGCCAGCCGGAAGCCGGCCATGGCATGAATCTACGTTTGTCCTTCGATGAACTTCAGACTCGTCACACTAGTGCTTGGCAAACGCCGCCGACGGCGTTCGGTCCGAGCCCGCTTCGCTCTCGGCAAGGTCCATGCGCCCCACGTCCATACGTTCGATGAGACCGTTTGCGATGGTATAAAGGTGCCACACCTCGCTATCTGAAAGCACGTCGCCACCGAGACTCTTCACGAGTTGGTGAACCCTGACTTGGGTCTTTCCGTCTTCACGGTCGATCACTTCCACAGGTTCGACATGCGGATCGAACTCCTTCCACTGACGGGTCCAGTAGGCGCGAATCTCTTTTTTCCCAACCACGCGGCCACCTTCCGATGCCTTGGGCCAGCTGACGTCGTCACTCATGAGCGCAAGGGCGCCGTCAATGTTTCGCTGGTTAAAGGCAGAGTAGGCCTGAGCTATCAAAATCTTTGTGTTCGCCATAAGTCTCCCCCGCGCTTACGTGTACGTTAAACACAAAGCCGCGAATTATGGAACTGTCCTAGTGCCTGGCGTGGACAACATGAACGCCAATGTGTCCGGGCGCGAGTCCTTGCACGCCGCGGCCGAACCTCGACACGATCTCCTGGAAATCGATGTCTTCGAGATCACCAAATCCGCGCGAACGAAGAATTGCTGCAATGCCAGCCGGCTCGAAGCGCGTGTCCGCACGTTCGCCAATCTTCTCAAGCTGTTCGGCCCGCGCCTTTTCTATCTGCCTTAGTTCCTCTGAGAATGCCTCCGGAGGTTCCATGTAGTCGAACACCACCTCCGAGTCTTGGATTAAAGCCATGTAGTCCAGAGTGCTCCCGATAGCTTCCTGTGTCAGATACGGCACAACCCCGAGCCAGATGAAAAACGCGGGCTCCTTCTGCTGAAAGCCTGCGGCGACGAGCTTCTCTCCCACATCGTCCCGCTCAAAATCCACTGGCGCGAAAACAAGCCATGGCGGAAGCGCGATTTCAGCTTCCGCCAGGCGCTCGCGTTTCCATGCCTGCGTCGCCGGGTGGTCCACCTCATAGATCTCCAGTCCGCCATGGGGATTCCGCAGTGCGAACGTGTCGAGTCCGGCGCCAAGGATGACAATCTGCCGAACCCCTCCTTCGACAGCTCTCGACAAAGCATCTTCCGCAATCCGGCTTCGCGCCGCGGTGAACAGACGTCCGATGCTGGCCAGGGGGTGTTTGTTCGCAGATTGAAGCCCGCCCTTTTCGTCTTCAAGCAAAATCTTCATCGCAAATGGGTCATTGAGGATTGAGCCATGATCGAGCACCTGGTGAGCAGCTCGTTGCCGGGCGATCATCAGCGCTGTGCGGCTCGGTTCATTCGGCTTCATCTTCAAGGTCTCCGCTCAAAAATCTTAGTCCATCCGTAGAATTCAGTCCGGTCCACTCGTCGTCATAGTGAAGGCAGGCCAGGGAGGGCGTATCTGAACGGCCCGTCCCAAGACCGTTACAGGATAAAGGAGCGATCATGCCGCAGTATTTGGTTGCGATTCACCACCCTCAGCGCATTTCTAAGCGAGCAGGCTCAGCGCTGAGCTGGAGCTGGCGGAGCTGTCTGTGTTCAGCCCTTGCAGCAATTGGCTCAGAGAACCCAGCGAGGACGAACTTGACGAGCCCGAGCCATAGCTTGCGCTGGCTGACTCCAGATAGCTGGCGCCCGCGGAGCTGCTGGAGACAGACGCCAGTTGCGACATGTCAGCGCTGATAGCGGAGTTGTCGCCGAGTTCCATGGCCTGACTCGTGGCCTTGACCAGCGCCGCGATCTCGGCCTCATTGGATGTGATGCTGGATGCCGTCGAAGAAGTGGCGCTGCCACTGGCGGCGGCCGTGCTCGTCGACGGCGCGGCGTTCAGGGCTGTCGAATCCAGTCCGAGCATGTCGCTGTCGGCGGATGTCAGGTCGCCGTTGCCGAGGTCGGTGCCAAGCTGGTTGAGCTCGCTCACAAATGAGCTGGAGCTGGTAGACGAGGATGCGATGTTCGAAAGCAGTGAGGTGCTGATGCCGCTGGCGGAGCTGGTAGATGAGGACGAGGTTGCGCCATCCAGCGCATCCTGCGAGAGGGTGACGTAATCCTGCTGCGCCGCGGAAAGATTGCCGCTCTGCAGGTCCTGCGCCAGCTGGTTGAGGTCCGTCACGAACTGGTTAGCGGCCGAAGGAGAACCGGCGATCTGGGAAAGAAGACTACTGGTAATTCCGCTGGTGGACATGGCTTGCACTCCTTCACCAACCGCGTGCGCGCATCGTAAGAATGTTCTATCGGCAGAAGGCAGGCAGAATTCCAGCCCTCGCCGCAAATGAAAACAAACCGCGGGTGACGCCCGGGCGCCACCTCATAGGCTGCGGGAAAACTCAATTCCGATAGGCTTTGTATCAGGGCACGACTTCAGTCGTGCCGCAAAGTCCAAAATACTAGCCGAGGGCTTTAGCCCACACGCCTGTTTCTTGTTACACGAGAAGCCGGACGTTTAGCCCTGATTGGTCTGGAATAAATCCATTTGCGGAGCGGTCGTATCCGGTTCGTCGATCCGCGTTGCGCGCAACTCTTTGGCCGGGTAGCTTCGCTTGGTTCGCGAGCGATCAGGGTATGACCCCGCCGTTCAGCCCGGCTCCCGAGCCGGCAAACAGAAACTCCCAGGAAGTGTCGAGGTAGAGCCATCTTTGTGCGTCGAACCAACTGGTAGGCATTCCCGGCACGTGAAGCAAGGTATGGCCATCCATGCACATCAGTTCAGTCCCGTTCCACGCTAGGAATGTCCTGGAAGCTTGGCCAACCCGTGCCGGATGTTCCACGAGTCGCAGGCATACGGGGCATCTTTTCCGCTGATCTTGCAATACCCAGCGCAGGCCAAACAGGCACAGCAAAAAGGTGGAAACCAACTGAATGTATATCGATGAATTTGAGTAAGACGTTATGAAAGCGTAACCGAGATCCATCGAGGCAAAGTAGACGATTGGCAACAGCATCGCGATCTTGACGCACAAGAAGCTCCAGCGGTACAGACGCCTCGACCACGACGTTTGCTGTGGGCTGGGGCTGTATTCTCCCAGTGATACGGAGGTGATCGCAGGCAATGCGAGCATGGCAAGCAGGCTGGCAAACAGATAGATAACCCAGGGTCCCGGCCTGTAGTCCTCAATGGAGATCCCCAGAAGATCGTCTTCGGACTCGTCCGGCTTGTAAGCAGTAATGTGTACGCATTGAGTCCACATCTCGGCCTCGCCAGCTTCCGTCAAATGCGCCACAACATATCCCGCGCCGCCGGAGACAATCGCCGGATCGGGCTCCAGCAACCACGCGTCGACCTTCCCGGGCAGCTTCCAAAGACCGTTCGGCGCAACACCGGCAATTCTCGCTAGACGAGTTCCCACGCGAAGCATAGTGCCGGTAACATGTGGATCCCGGCCGAACTCCTTGGTCCACATCGCTTCGCTCAGAATCACCTTGGGAGTGCTATCGTCTGCTAGCCCATCCGGCTCTGCAAACCTCAAGGGTAAGCCCAGTAGCCAAAAGAGATTGGCGCTGGCGTTCGCCACTCCCCATTCCGGCATCGCACGCGAATCGGGTATCGTAGAGTCTCGATCCACCGGCTGCCGAGTGACCCGGTAAAATGCGTATCCATCAAAATACTGTTGTTTGTGTCCCTTCCAAGCACGGTACTGCGCGGGTGAGATTGTTGGCGTGGAAGTGTCGTTGTAACCTGCTTCCTGGATCAGCACCAGGCCCGGATTGACCCGTCCGGCGACCAGACCGCGCTCCGCACGCACGCCGGGCAACAACAGCGCAGCGATATAGCAAGCGGCCATCGTGATGGCCAGAAGCAGGATGCATTGCGCGGCCGATCCCTGCGGCACCGCCCGCATCCTCATTTGCCCACCCTGTCGCCTCAGACAGAGCGCATCCTTAAAAGCCCCCAGGCAGAACGCGGTCACCTCCCGCTCAGCACACCACGAAATACTGTGCATGGGTGTGCATGTACGCCTCACATGCCACAGTTCCGCCCTCCACTCCCTCCCCCACTCTGTGCGCTGCTTTGCAGGCACTAGCATGGACGAACCGCACAAAAGGCTCAGGTTGAAAAGACGAAGAAGTGGCTCAAGGGGAGACTTCATACGGAGCTTTCCTCCTCAGAGGGGATCAATTTCTCCAGCAGTGGATAGCGCTTGCGGGTCACTTCCAGCGTCCCTCTGCCTGCTGATGTGATCTTGTAGTATTTTCGCGGCGGTCGCTGCTCCGCGTCCGCGATTGACTGGCGTTCCCAATGAGAGCGGATCAAATCATCTCGCTCTAGGCGTCGCATCGCGGGATACACGGTTCCGCTGGGAAGCCCCGTCATTTCCATGATGCTGAAACCGTAGACGAATCCGGCGTCGACCGCCTGAAGAATGAGTGCCGTCGTGTGCGAGAGCTTCGCGTCCGCGGGTTTGATCTCCTGGCCCATGGCGCATTTTACCTACGTAGTAATCTACTTGACAAGCATGTATGCTGTTTGCTACATAGGGTAATGTGTTCCTGGTCGAACGAGTAAATCATGCTTGAACTGCGCCGCGTTTCAAAACGATTCTCCGGCATTGCCGCAGTGGACGATGTGAGCTTTTCCGCGCAATCAGGGGAAGTTACTGGCTACCTGGGACCGAACGGTTCCGGCAAATCCACCACGATGAAAATGATTACTGGGTTGATCGAAATGAGCGCGGGGCAGATTCTCTATGAGGGCAAACCTATTCAGGAGGATCTAATCGCCTACAAGCGGCGCATGGGGTATGTTCCAGAGGAGCCATATCTCTACACCCATTTATCGGGTGCCGAATACCTCACGATGGTCGCTCAGCTTCGCAACCTTCCGGCAAGACAATCGATGGGGCGTATTGATGGAATGCTGCGCCTGTTCTCGCTCTTCGACGATCGCCACGCTTCCATCTCCGGCTACTCCAAAGGAATGCGCCAGAAGATTCTGCTTACTGCGGCGCTCATGCACAATCCTCAGCTCATCCTTCTCGATGAGCCTTTCTCCGGGCTAGATGTTGCTTCATCATTGGTGCTGCGCAGCTTGATTCAAGAGCTGGCTGCGCGTGGCAAAGTGGTTCTCTTCAGCTCGCACGAACTTGACACAGTCGAACGCATTTGTTCCCGAGTTGTAATTCTGCATCACGGAAAGCTCGTCGCTGACGACTCCATCGAACGTCTGCGTTCGTTGATGGAGTTACCGACCCTGGAGAAAATATTCTCGCAGCTCGCCGTCGAACAAGACACTGAATTGATGGCGCGACAGATTGCGGATCTGATCCATGCATAGCCTGATCCAACAACTGATAAACCGCCTGCCGCTCGACTTCCGCATCCTCTGCAGGCAGTTCCTCTTGCGCGTCATCGATCTGGAGGCGCTCTCGATTCAAGCTGACGTCGTTGGTTTCCTGGGGCAGTTTGCAGGCGTGCTCATTATGCTCAGCATTGTTCATGCAACCGTCAGTTATGTGGGTTTTGCATCAATATCCGAATCTGAAGCACGTCAAGCCTTCTGCCTGCACATGGAGCACTATCTCATTGCAACCATGATGCTGGTGGTTGGACTCTTCACGGTTCTCAGTTGGGATACGACATTCCCCGACCGTCGCGACGTGATGGTGCTCTCACCACTACCGGTTGCACCACATACGATCCTGTTTGCCAAAGTGACTGCGTCGGCATCCGTGCTGGGCCTTGCCATCCTCACGCTAAACTGCGCTTCTGGCGTCGTTGTCCCATTTCTTGTGGGGGTTGAACATGGCACGAGTTGGGGCTTCTACCAGTGCCTGCCTGCCTACTGGCTCACCATCACTGCCGCCAGCGCCTTTCTTTATTGCTTAGTCCTAACCATTCAGGGACTCACAGCGCTCTTGTTCCCACGCCGCATCTTCCTCCGTCTTTCAGCATTTCTGCAATTAGCGGCTTTCGGCCTCTTTCTCGGCGTCTATTTCCTGCAACCTTCTCTCACTACCCCTGCGGAAATGGCCACTGCACAAAACCATTGGATTCTGGAGTGGTCCCCATCCTATTGGTTCTTTGGCCTTTTCAACCAGATGAACGGAACCCTGCTACCTCAACTCTCTTGGCTTGCTTATCGAGCATGGATCGGCATAGGTGCGGCCCTCTCCGGCGCAGTTGCCTGCCTCCTTCTCTGCTATATGCGAACCATGAAAAAGACAATTGAAGAACCCGATTTGGTGCCTGGTGCGCACGGTCTGCATTGGATGCCCTCATTCGGAGATTCACTCCAGACCGCCATCGCACTTTTCTGCATCCGCTCGCTCACACGCTCCCGCCAGCATCGCGTTGCGTTTGCATTCTATCTCGCCATGGTCTTTGCCATGGCACTCACCTGGCTGCAGAGCGAACTGTCTACGGCGACGCCAAGTGCACTGCCAACAGACTTTCTCATGTCCACTTTCATCATGATGACCTTCGCTGTCTTCGGACTCCGCAGCGTCTCCGCACTACCCATTTCACTCACTGCCAACTGGGTATTGCGGACCACGCAACTTCGAGCGCCGCAGCAGTACATTTCCGCAACCCGACTGTCTTTGCTGCTCTTTTCTGTCCTCCCGTCCTGGTTTATCTCGGCGGCTCTGTCACTGCCCTTCAAGCCCAGCCGCAACGTTGTGGCTCATCTCGTACTTCTGGCGCTGCTCGGATGGATACTTGCAGAAATTAGCTTGATTGGCTTTTATAAAGTTCCTTTTACCTGCTCTTACCTTCCCGGAAAATCGAACATTCAGCTTGTCTTCTGGGCCTTCTTTTTAGTCTGCCTGCCCCTTGCTGCCTCGATTGCGAGTATTGAACACGATGTGCGGAATCATCCGTTTAAGCTCGCCAACATGGCGTTTCTGTTTGGGGCAGTTGCCTACGGGCTCTTCGTCTTCAATCGATCTCGTGCTAGATCAGCCATCCTCTACTTCGAGGAACTGCCTGAGGAAGTGATTACAACTTTAGGCTTAAGCGTATGAAACCGATGAGAGGCGAAGCAGTCCGCTGGATGTCCCAACGGCAAAGTGGGGGTGAGAACAATGCTTGAGTTGCAAAACCTGTACCGAAGCTTCCGCGGCATTCCGGCCATTCAGGATGTGAGCTTCAGGGTTGCTCCCGGTGAGATCGTCGGATTCTTGGGTCCGAATGGCGCCGGCAAATCCACTACTGTCAAAATCATCACAGGCATGTTGCGGCCGAACGACGGTCGTGTGCTCTTCGAAGGACAGGATATCGCCAGGGATATGGTCGCCTTCCGTGCGGTCTTAGGTTACGTTCCAGAGGAAGCTCATCTCTATGCGTACCTGTCTGGGCTGGAATACCTGCAACTAGTTGGCCGTCTCCGTGGGCTTTCCGAAGCTCTGATCGAAACTAAGGCCACACGGCTGCTCAAACTCCTTAATCTCGAATCGTGGCAATACTCGCCTATCTCCTCCTATTCCAAGGGAATGCGCCAGCGGGTACTCATCGCCGCGGCGCTATTGCACGATCCCAAACTTCTCATCTTCGATGAACCCCTCTCCGGTCTTGACGTAGTCTCCGGACGTCTTTTCAAAGACCTGCTTGAGTTGCTCGCAGCCCAAGGCAAAGCCGTACTGTACATATCGCATGTGCTCGAGGTCGTCGAGCAAGTCTGCAACCGGGTTATCGTCATCGCAAAGGGCAGAATTCTCGCCGACTCTCCACCTTCTGATCTCGCAAGATTGATGAGCCTCCCGAATCTTGAAAGGGTCTTTGCCCAACTGGTTCGGCAGCAGGACACACGGGTCCTGGCGCAGGAGATGGTTGAAGTCATGAGGACTACCCATGTCTGATACCTTTCAACGCCTCTTCACCATGTCCGAAGCTCAACCGCTCGCGCTGAACGCGCAAGCCGCGCTAAACCTCGTTCGTCCGCCCCACCGTAGCCAACTCTCGTGGCTTATCCGTCATTTCCTTGAACGCTTCTTCAACCACGAGACTGCTTCGCCCGATGGAGATGCCAAAACACGCCTGGTTCAAATCGCGGCTGCGACCGGTCTCCCCGGGCTCATGGTTGCTGTGTATCTATGGCCTGTCTATCATCCTTTTCCGCACTGGCCGCCGGGCCGACATTGGAGCGGCGGCACGCCGCCTTATTGGCTGCAAGTGAATCATCATTTTTTCTTTGTGCTCTATTCCTTCGTTGTAATGGGTATCATCACTGTCTTTGAGTGGGACATGTTCTTTCCGGACCTGCTTGATATCTTTGTGCTGACCACGCTTCCCGTTCCAGATCGTAGGCTCTTCCTGGCGCGAGTTGCCGCGATCACCATTCTGATAGCGGGCTTCCTATTCAATGTGAATATGCTCGCCCCGCTCGCTCTCCCCGCAGCAACTGATCCTCCCAATTTGCTGCGATTTCTTGCCGGCCACTTGCTGGCTGTCTTCGCCAGTGGCCTCTTTGCCGCAGTTTTCGTCCTCGCACTGCAAGCAGTGCTGGTCTCTCTCCTCGGCGAGCGGTTGTTTCGCAGGCTCTCTCTTTTCCTACAGGGATTTTCGATTGCCGTCCTTCTGATGCTCCTATTCCTGTTTCCCGTGCTCTCCGGAGTAGTTCCGTTCTTTCTTCAATCCAACAGCCCTTACACACTTTACTGTCCTCCATTCTGGTTCCTGGGCATTTATCAGCGTCTGCTCGAAGGGCCGACCGCTCTGCCGGTCTATGTCAGGCTCGCGCAAATCGGATACGCAGCGCTGCTGATTACCATTGCGGCAGCCGTGGTGGCCTATCCAGTTGCTTACCTTCGCCGAGTCCGGCAACTCATCGAAGGTCCAGGAACCCGCGACACGCGCAATGTGATCGCTCATCCCTTCAGCGCATTCCTCCATGTCACGCTAGTTCGTCATCCCGTGCGGCGCGCTGTGTTTCACTTCATAAGCCAAACGCTGCTCCGCGTCCCGCGCTACCGCATTTATCTCGTCCTCTGTGGCGGAATTGGTTTCTCCGTTGTCGCTGCCTCCATTCTTCGCTTCACCGTCACGCACAACCATATCCGCCTGGAAATCTCAGCTGACGGCATGCGCGCCTCCATTGGGATCATCGCCTTCTGGATTGTTGCCGGGCTTCGCATGGCCTTTCTCGCGTCGGGCAACAAGCAGGGAAGCTGGGTATTTCGGATCGTACACGGCAAGCCGCCGAGATTTCTCACAGCGATGGAAGAGTTTCTGGCCGCCAAAATCTGGGTCTTTCTTTGTGGAATCACTGTTACTCTAGCGGCTTGCGTCGCATTTCACGCTTTTGCTCCTCCTGAACTTCTTCCCTGGCCCGTCATCGCAGGCCAGTTGCTCATCGTCTTGGGAATGTGCGTACTGCTCACTGACGTTCTCTTTCTGAATGTCAGGATCGTGCCTTTCACAGGTGACGCGGCAAGAGAGCAACCTAATCTCGCCTTCACGGTCCTCAAATACTTCGCCTTTCTTCCCGTCGTTGTCTCGCTCCCACTGGCCATTGCCCCATGGATTGAGACCAGCGGCCTCCACTACTTTCTGGTTGGCACCGTTATAGCGGCTGCACATCTGTTACTCAGACACAGCTATCGCAGAGTGCTTCTTGAGCACTGCAACCTGCTTCATCTGGAGGACGACGAAGAGGAGTTTCCAATGAGCCTCGGTCTCCGTTATTGAAGCCACTTCGCAGAAGAGGGTGAGTCTCAGACAATGTGGTGTCCGCCTTAACCCAGAACCGGCGGCAAAGTCTCCCTCGTGCCGGTGTGCCAACTCGTGTAAGCAGCATCCAGCACCTGCTGATTATGCAGGCCGTCGGCACTGGTCGCCCGGAACTCGCCGTGCCCTCTACCCAATTCGAGAAAGAATCGAGCATGCGCGTGTAACCGTTGGCACTCGACACAGGGGTCCGATCCACAATGTTCCCTTCGCGCAGTAGCAGAACCTCCACATTCTGGTCTACGCTGAGACCATTTATGCAGACAATCGCACCGACCACACCAGTAACTTCGATGTGTGAGCGGTAGGCTCCGCGGGTACTCACCGTGACCGTCCCCATCGCACTCCCGGTGAAATTCAGCCCAATTGCGGCGTAGGCCTCCAGCGGGGCCGATGCCGGTTGTCCAATGCGTCCCGCAGCAATCCAGTCGCGAATCACTTCCAGGCTGATGTTATAGCGAAAGTTCTGCGCACCACTCAGGCGTTGCCTAAGGGCGCTGGCGGCGGCCAGCATTTGTTCCACCTCGCTGGTCTTCATCCCGAGTAGTTTCTCGCACAGCACCGGCTTGCAGTGCCCCAGAGCCAGCAGCACGTGAGGCAGATGCAGTGCATCAGGAGAGGTCACGTAGACCGCGTCAATCGCGGACGAGGCGCATAAGTCTTCCGGAGTCGCAAAGACGCGCGTCAATGGAGTAATCGCGTGCGTCGGCGGCAGCCTTCTGCAAGTCGCGTCGCCACAGACCGGCCAGCACCGACTGCTGCGCGTCTGGGAACGCGGGAATTAACCGCGTTACGCAATGATGACCAAAGCCCAGCAGTCCATAACGAATCATATTGCCGCTTGAAACCCGCGGCTGTTCGTCATCTGGCTAGTGACTTCCGGATGCTTGCACAAGCAGTTCAACGGATGGAGCCACCATATCGAGCAGCACAGCCTGGGGCTTTGCTGCAGCATTGAGGAGATCCAGTTCCTTCTGGAGTGCATCGCCGCCCACCGCGCGATGAGCACTTAGATCATCCAACGCCTGCAGGCCTAGCGTCGCTACTTGAGACAAGGACTGAGAAAGAGGGATCAATTCCTCCGTAAGATCTGACCGCCCTAGTAGTGGTTGTAGCTTCGCGTCGTTGTCGCGCCAAAGCACCAGCCAATCCCGCGCCTCCCGCCATTGCTGAGGTGATGCTTTTCTCTGAGCAATGAGCTTCACAAGCTCGTCGAATTTCCGCGCCGTTTCACTCTCCGGAGGAACTGCGTCAACAAGCCGATTGAGGGGAGTAAAGCTGTGGTAGTCCTTAAGTTGTCCACGCTCGTAGCCCTCGGGGGGCTGAACTACCGCAGCCAGAATTTTCAAGGCCTGTGGATCGGCTTCGCCAGTCATGCGCTGAAGCATTACATGAGTAAAAGACCGATGCCCTAAGCCGTAGTACTCAAGCTTCTGCGATACGACACTGAGCCGCTCATACATTGAGTCCACATCCCGGATTTGCTGTGGCGACCATAGTCGCTCAGCTATGGCTGCAGTACGAGGCCAAATGCGGCTGTCAATATTCTCCGGAGTAACAAACTCGCTCCACATGGTAGCTTCTCCGCCCAGGACAAGCGCCCTTTGTTCCGGAGTCAGCGAGTTACCGTCACCACTTAATGGATCGGCAAGATAGTGCTGGGCGGCGGATTGATTCAGATCAATGTAGTAGCCAGTCGAAAGCAGCCCGCGATTTCCTTGCCGCGCTGCCGCAGCCAGCGATGCCTGGCCGCGCCACGACTGAATCACGACATCTTGCGGCGTGTCCGGCTGAAGCACTTCGTCCCAACCCTCCATGATCTTGTGGTGGCCTGCGACAAGTTTCTGCAACCTGGCCGTAAAATAGGCCTGCAAAGCCGCATTGTCTTTGAGGCCGTGTGCACTCATAAACGCTTTGATCTGCGGATTCGCGTCCCATTCTTTGCCGTCGCACTCGTCGCCCCCGATATGGAAGTAAGCATCGGGAAAAAGTGATGTCATCTCCCCTAGTAACTTATCAAGAAACTGATATGTGCCTTCCTCGGTGGGATCCATCGCCCCGTCGAATACGCCCCATTGAGTAATAATCTGATATGGGCCTACTCCGCTGGCGAGTTGCGGATAGCCCACGAACCACGAAGTTGTGTGGCAGGGCATGTCGAACTCAGGAACGACGCGGATTCCACGGTCGTGCGCGTACTGAACCACTTCAGCTATTTGTTTCTGCGAGTAGTAAAGTCCGCCTGAGCCCTTTTCCTGCAGAAGTGGAAACTGCTTGCTTTCCACGCGAAAACCCTGATCTTCTGAAAGGTGCCAATGGAAGACATTCAATTTAACAGCTTCCATTCCATCCAGGTTGCGCTCAATTACGGAGACCGGCATGAAGTGCCGTCCGACATCGATCATCAGTCCACGCCATGGGAAACGGGGCTCATCGTCGATGGTGACAACCGGAACGCTGAAGCCCTGCGGTGTAGTCCTGACTAATTGCAGAAAGGTTTGCAATCCGTGCAGCACTCCCAGCGGGTTTGCAGCCGTCAGCTGTACATGACTTGTCGAGATTGTCAGACGATAGGACTCATTCTCCCCTAACTGTTGTATTGGAGCGCTTGCACCTACGGTCGTTATCGTAAAACTGGCGTTCTTCGAATTTGATTCGCTGGAAAGCGGAATTCCGGTCTCCCGAGTTAGAGTATCCAAAAAGCGCTGCCTGCCCGACAGAAGAAGAGGGTTTGTGTATCCATTAAGATCTACGCCAAAACTCCCGTCAATCACGAATTGTCCCTCACCTGGAGCCACGTGTGAGGGCAGAGGCATAAGCGGGAGTGGCCCCTCTTGCTGAGCGCGGATTGTTTGGATAAACATGAAAGCCGCTGAGAAAATAGTGAGAACAAAGGTCGAAACTCGCCGAGCATGCGTCTTCAAAAGAACCTCTCCTGGGAGCAATCCTCAAAGTCTATGCATTATCGCCGAAAGACCCATCCGCGAGTGAGATGACGGCAGCAGAGAGGAAATCGCGGTGAGTGCAGTCCATTCGTCTGCTGAATAAAGGTTGCAGAGATTATCGAGAAGCTGCGATTCCGCACACGCTAGATATAGTCTACTCAGGGTCTGTTTGTGAAGGTACAATCCCTGCCAGCGAGGAACCGCAGTCTGCAATGGACGCAAATCTATCTCTGTTGAGTGGTATGACCACTCTGGATTTATGGCGTATGATGAGTGGAAGTCGATCTACCTGTCTTCGAGGAGTACTAGTGATTCGACCGAGATCGTTAGTCACGCACCTGTTGTTTATGTTCGTCGCAACGACGGCTATCATGACCATTCCGGCCTGTGCGTTTGGTTCATCTGTCAATTGCGATCCGCGCAAATACGGAGCGAAAGGCGACGGGATTTCTAAAAACACGGCCGCAATCCAAAAGGCAATTGACGCCTGCGAACTGCAGGGGGGAGGCACCGTAGAACTTATTGCAGGGACTTACCTTAGTGGTCCAATTGTTCTCAAGAGTAACATCGTTTTTCAACTCGATAAGGGTGCCACGTTGCTGGGTTCGACCGATCACGCGGACTATCCGGCCAAGACCGAGTTTCGGGAACCAGGCCTGCAATCGCTGGTAAGCGCGACCGAAGCATCGAATGTCTCCATCATCGGAGAAGGTGTGATCGATGGATCGGGGGAGAGTTGGTGGGAGATGGCGCGGGCCGTGAAGAATGCGGGGGTGATGGGGTCTGACCACCCGCGGCCGAGACTGGTCGTTTTCGACCATTGCAAGCATGTTCTGGTGGAGGGCGTTACAATTCAGAATTCTCCCATGTGGCAATTGGTCCCTTACTACTCGGACGATGTGGTCATTCGAAATATCAAGGTACTCGCGCCCGCTCGCTCACCCAATACTGATGCCGTTGATCCCTTCTCCTCATCGCATGTGGTGATCGACCATGTCTTTGCCGATGTTGGTGACGATGACGTTGCCATCAAATCGGGTGCGATCGGTTCTCCAGGTTCAGATGCGCCGAGCCGCGACATTACGATTACCAATTGCATGTTTCTGCATGGACACGGCCTCTCGATCGGGAGCGAGATTGCGGGAGGAGCCACGAATATCCACGCAGAAGGCATTCACTTCGAGGGGACAGACAACGGCATTCGCGTGAAGGCAAATCGCGACCGTGGCAATGATGTGGGATACCTTTTCTTTCGCGACATCGATATGAAGGATGTGAAGAACGCATTAATCATCAGCGAATACTACCCCAAGGTTTTGCCGCCTGATTCAGAACTGCCGCAGCCCATTACACGGCTCACCCCGCACTTTCACGACATTACGTTGCAAAATGTCACCGCCACGGGAAGTACATCGGCTGGGGCGATTGTTGGGCTGCCGGAGTCCCCTGTTCTTGGAGTGGTCCTGCGCAACGTGAAGATCAGCGCTGTGCATGGCCTGACAATCGGCTATGCCGATGTTTCGGAAGCGGGCATGGAAATAAAGGCAAGCGAGGGAGATCCGGTCATGAATCTTGTCGGCGCTAAGATCCTAAACTCTGCAGCAGTTAACCAGTAGAACGCATATTCGGATTGCTGATGAAGGTTCCCAGCATTGTCTGTTTGATGTTATTAGCCTGTCCGGCAGGCGCTTCTCTTGCTGCAAACGCGGCCGACCGGGCGTGGTCAGAACGCGCAGCGAATGCGGCAATCGAGCGTTGGCCAGACGGGCGCTTTGTGCCCGCAGGCCAGCGTTGGGTTTGGAACTACGAATTGGGTACTCTGCTCGAAGGCATGGATGCCGTTTGGTTGAATACTGCTGACGGGCGTTATTTTCAATACATAAAGAGTTCGGTCGATCAGTTTGTCGGGTCTGACGGTTCTATGCCGACGTGGAATGTAGAAGAGTATCAGCTTGACAGTATCTTGCTGGGCCGGCAGCTTCTGTTGCTCTATGGCGTAACGCGGGATGCTCGCTACGCGAAGGCAGCGACGCTGCTTTACCAGCAGCTTTCCCATCAACCACGCAATTCGTCAGGCGGGTTCTGGCACAAGGAAAAATATCCGAACCAGATGTGGCTGGATGGGTTATATATGGCTGAGCCCTTCTACGCCGAGTACGCATCGACGTTTCAGCATCCAGAAGCATTCACTGATATTACTCACCAATTTGCACTGCTGGACGAGCACGCACGTGATCCGAAGACGGGCTTGCTCTATCACGGATGGGATGAGTCGAAGAAGGAGCGCTGGGCTAACCAAGAGACAGGAGTTTCATCGCAGTTCTGGGCCCGAGGGATGGGTTGGCACATGATGGCCTTGGTGGACACGCTTGCGTTTTATCCCGAGGAGGATGCTGGACGGAAGCAGTTGATCGTTCAACTCGCACGAGATGCTGCTGCGGTGGCTCAATACCAGGATGGTGAAACGGGCCTCTGGTACCAAGTACTCGACAAGGCCGGGGCAAAAGGAAACTATTTGGAGTCTTCTGCTGCCTGTATGTTTGTCTACGCACTGGCCAAAGGAGTCAGGCTGGGATATCTTCCGAAGAGTTATCTTGCGAACGCAGAACGCGGCTATAGGGGGATTCTTGGTCACTTCATCGTAAAGGGTACTGGAGACGCTATGTCGCTTACCGGAACAGTGAAAGCGGCAGGCCTGGGCGGCGACCCTTACAGGGACGGAAGTTACCCATATTACATAGGCGAGAAGACTGTCACCGACGACCCTAAAGGAGTGGGCGCGTTTCTGCTTGCAAGCGTGGAGATGGAGAACTCGCTAATCGCGCAACTGGGGCGCGGCGATACGGTGGTAGTGGACGCCTGGTTCAACAGTCAGAAACGGGCGGATGCTTTCGGTCAGCAGTCCTACTTCCATTACAAATGGGAAGACGAAAGCAACGACGGCTACTCACTGCTCGGAAACATCATCCGAAGCTTCGGTGCAGAAACCAAGACGTTGTACGTGGCCCCCACGGTTACAGCACTCAGCCACGCTCAGATTTACATCATCGCGTCACCGGATACGCTTGGCAAAAATCAGAATCCGCATTACGTGCAGGCGGGAGACGGCGCGCAGATTGCCGAATGGGTGAAGGACGGCGGCGTGCTGGTGCTCCTGGCGAACGATCCTGCCAACACAGACCTTGAGCATTTCAATTTGATCGCCGACCAATTTGGCGTTCACTTCAACAGCGTGCTGCGCAAGCATGTGCTGGGAAACTCCTATGAGATGGGTAAGATCGTCGTTCCCGGAAGCGGTTTCATCTTTCACAGCTCGCATACGCTGTTCATGAAAGATGTCTGCAACATCTCAGTGCAATCTCCAGCCACCGCGGCATTCCAGGATGATCAAGGAATCCTTATGGCCACGGCGAAATTCGGCAAGGGAATGGTCTTTGCGACGGTCGATCCCTGGCTATACAACGAATACACTGATGGTCGCAAGCTGCCCGCCCAGTACGACAACTTTGCCGCAGGCAAGGAGCTTCTACGATGGCTCTTCGCACAGATTCCACCTCGACCGTAGAGGAAATGCAAATGCCAAGTCGCCTTACGAATAAGAGTGCCGACGATTCAGTACACCAGGAAGAAGTCGGCATGCGACTTTTAATTTCAGCCTCCGTTCTCGCACTTTTTCTTCTGCTCTTGTCTTCGGCGTTGCCTGCCCAGGACACGCGCAAGGTCACCGAGCCGCGTATTCCGACCTCTTGTGTGACGCTTGACGCAAGCATTGCGGCCGATCACGGGGTGATTTCATCGGAAGATGAGCGGAGACTGGACACAGAACGCATCCAACATGCGATTGATAACTGCGCCGAAGGCAAAGCAGTGGTCCTGCGCGCCGTTAGAAAGAAGGAGGTATTCCTGAGCGGCCCCATCACGCTGCGTCCCAGAGTAACTCTGGTCGTCGCCGCAAATACCTCGCTCGTGGCGTCACGCGATCCCCGTGTATACGACTTGTCTCCAGGAAGTTGTGGCATTCTGAGCGAAAGAGGGCACGGATGTAAATCGCTGATCACTGCCAACGATGCCCCTGCCAGCGGCGTAATGGGCGAGGGCGCGATTGATGGCCGTGGCGGAGCAAAACTCCTGGGTCAGGACGTGACATGGTGGGATCTTGCACACGAGGCGAAGGTTACTGACCAGCAGCAAAACGTTCCGCGAATCATTTCCGCGGATCACTCAAACGGCTTTGTTCTTTACAGAATTACGCTCCGCAATTCTCCTAATTTCCACGTTGGAGTTAATAACACCGATGGTTTCACTGCATGGGGCGTGAAGATCATGACCCCGAAGACCGCTCGTAATACGGACGGCATCGATCCTGGATCCTCGCGCAACGTGACCATTGCCTATTGCTCGATTCATACCGGCGATGACGACGTCGCGGTAAAGTCAAGCAAGTCGGGACCATCTTCGAACATTTCCATTTTGCACAACCATTTCTATACCGGTCATGGAATGTCAATCGGGAGCGGAACCAACGGCGGAGTCGACCACATGCTGGTTGAGGATCTGACCATCGATGGCGCGGATAACGGTATCCGTATCAAGTCCGATCGCAGCAGAGGCGGCTTGGTGCGCGATGTTCTATATCGCGACGTCTGCATTCGCGATACTAGGAACCCGCTTGTCTTCACGCCTCTATACACGACCTTTGGCGGGGATCAACTTCCTATTTATCGCGATATACGGCTTGAGAACGTTCACATAGTTAGTCCGGGCAGTTACACATTTCTTGGTCTGGATTCGGACCATAAGTTAGGAGTCGCGCTCGACAATGTCTTTGCCGACGATCAGGAGAACTCCAAATGGCTTGCCAAGGATGCGGATATCACGATCGGAAACAAGCGTGGCAACCTCTACCCCAAAGGTGAGGAGGTTACGGTCCAACAAACACCCGGTTCCGCACCCGGGAGCCCTCTGCCCTGCGAGTCGCGCTTTGTCCCTTTTCCGACGCTGACGACAGCCCCGGAGATGGCTGGCAAAACTCCGCCGGAAGATGAAACGCTCTACGTTGCAGCTGATGGCACGGGCGATTTCTACTCTATCCAGCGCGCTCTGGATGTGGCGCCGAAGACAGGCGCTCTACTGCTCGTAGCGCCCGGTACCTACCGCGAAGTGCTCAAGATCGATAAGCCTAACATTCGCCTTCGTAGCGCAAACCAAGACGCAAGCAAGACAATCGTCATCAACGACCTCAGCGCGGGAACGGCAGGAGGCACGCTACATTCGGCCACGGTGAATGTTACCGCCGACAATTTCTCTGCCGAGAACATCACCTTTCAAAACGATTTCAATGCCACGCATCCACAGCTTCCTGCAGGCTCACAGGCCTTGGCGCTGCTGGTAACGGGCGATCGCGCCGTTTTTCACAATGTGCGTCTCCTGGGCAACCAGGATACTGTGTATGCAGGGAGCCGCAACTGTGCTCCGGATGGGCAGAGCTGCATTCCCGCGCGGCAGTATTTCTCTGACTGCTATGTCGCCGGAAACGTCGACTTTCTCTTCGGTGATGGTAAAGCCGTTTTCGATCACTGTGAGATTCATAGTGTTGCTCATGCCGGGGGATACATAACGGCGCAGGCGAAACACTATCCAGATGAGGATTCCGGTTTCGTTCTCAACCGGTGCACACTCACTGCAGATCCCGACGTAACAAACACTGTTTATCTCGGTCGGCCGTGGCGACCCTATGCTACGGTTGTTTATTTGAATACGGAGATGGGTAGCCACATCGATCCTGCGGGCTGGCGGGAGTGGCATCCCGGCGAAACCCATTCCATCGACACGGTGTACTATGCCGAATACAACTCGACTGGACCTGGCGCGCACAACTCGGAGCGCGACTCACGCGTACATTTCCTTTCTGAGGAACAGGCCAAACAGTTTGCGCCTTCCGTGTTTTTGCGAGGCACTGATGACTGGGACCCGGTGCAAGCCGCAAAGCAATAGGGAGACACTCCTTT
The DNA here is from genome assembly GCA_049521035.1 of Occallatibacter sp. GTDB lineage: Bacteria > Acidobacteriota > Terriglobia > Terriglobales > Acidobacteriaceae > Telmatobacter. Next base: position 40,317 of record JBEKPF010000046.1, read on the forward strand.
CCTCACGGTCTTCAGCCATTGCTACCAGGCTAGCGCCTCTGCATCTGAGTGGCCTGGGGGAGACGAAGAGTTGTTGCGATGAGAGCCGCGAGCAGAAAAGCCGCAGAGGTGATGGAGAGAGCGGGACCGAGTCCGGCCGATTGCGAAAGACTGCCAATGAGATAGGGCGCGGCAGCGCTTGTCACGCGGCCGATGTTATAAGTAAAGCCCATGGCGGAGCCGCGGAGCGCGGTTGGAAACAGCTCGCTGGTAATCACGCTGAAGCCGCTGAAGTAGCCGGTGCCGAAAAAGCCGACAAGAGGCCCAATCACGAGCAACCCACTTGGGTTACGCATAAAGGCAAACACAGGCACGAGCGTAGCTGCAACCAGAAGATAGCCGATGTAGGTGTACTTATAGCTGAAATGATCGGCAATGTATCCGAATGAGACATAGCCAAGAAAAGTCCCGGCCTGTATAGCGATAGTCCAGCCGGAGGTTTGGACGATGCTGAGCCCTCGACCTCCTTCCGAAACAGGCATCGAGAGAAACCGAGGTACCCAGGTGAAGAGCCCCCACCAAGCAAAGAGCGCAGCGGCATTCATCGTGGCGCAGACCATCATGCCGCGGCCGAATGTGCCGCGAAAGAGCTGAACCACGGACGGGTGCAAAGAACGCTGTTGCAGCCAGGTTTCCGGTTCGTGCAATTCGCGTCGCATCCAGAGAGCGATCAATGCCGGAGCGACACCGGCAAAGAAGACGGCGCGCCATCCAAAGCGCGGCATCACGAGCGCCACCAAGGCCGCGCCCAGCGCATAGCCAATGGCCCAGGAGCTCTGCATAAGTCCAAGAGCTTTGCCGCGGTGGCATCCGGACCATGTTTCGGCAACCAGGGCTGCGCCGGAAGCCCATTCGCCGCCCATGCCCAGGCCTAACAGAATCCGGCAGGTCGTTAGCTGCACAGGTGATTGTGTGACGCCGCACATGGCCGTGCAGACTGAATAGACGAGCATGCTCCAGGTGAGCGCACGGACGCGCCCAAAGCGATCCGCAAACCAGCCGAAACTCAGTCCGCCAACGGCCGCTGAGACGAGCGTGGCCGACATCATGGCGCCGCTGAGAGCTGCGGAGAGATGCATTTCGCGCTGCACCTCGCCGAGCACCAGCGCGTAGAGCATCACATCCATACTGTCGAGCATCCAGCCGAGAGATGCGGCCAGCAGTGTACGCTTCTGCTCCGGCGAAGCCTCAAACAGCCAGGTGGTTATCCCGGTCAAGCGTGCTCCTGTCGATTTAGAGTCTGCTTCCTTTGCTTTAAAGTATCTAGCATACGGTAGCGAGGCTTTGCGGCCGCGCCGTGAGATTTGCGTCACGAAAGTGGACCGAATTGCGCGTAGCGATTGATGCGGGCGGCACATTTACTGACTGCGTTTACCTCGCAGGCGGACAGCTTGGCGTGCTGAAGCTCTTTTCCACCCCCGCCGATCCTTCAGTGGCGGTTCTCAACGCCCTGGCTCGAATAGACAGCAGTCAAGTGTTCGATGTGCGACACGGCACGACCGTTGGAACCAACACGATGCTCGAGCGGACAGGCGCTCGCGTTGCATTTGTAACCACGGCCGGATTTGAGGATATGATCGCCATCGGGCGACAGACGCGCAGCCGCCTTTATGACTGGTTCGCGCCAATTCCGACTTGCCTCGTGCCCAAAGGACTGCGTTTCGGAGTTCCGGAACGGGTGACCGCCGAGGGCAACATTCTTCGCGCACCGACAGAGGATGAACTAGCGACGCTTGTTGACCAGGTGCTCGCCAGCGGAGCCGAGGCGATTGCGATTTCGCTGCTCTTCGCATTCGCGAATCCAGAGACGGAAAGACGAGTGGAATCGGCGATGCATTGCCTGGGCCTGCCCATCTCTGTCTCGCACAGGATTCTGCCCGAGTTTCGTGAATATGAGCGTGCTTCGACAACGGTAGTGAATGCATACCTGGCACCGCGCATCGGGCGCTACCTTAACGATTTGACGCGGCGCGTAACTGCGCAACACGGCGCCGGTCGCGTCGATGTAATGCAGTCTTCAGGAGGTATCATTCCAGCGCAGCTCGCTGCTGACGAACCGGTGCGCACAGTGCTGTCAGGGCCTGCAGGTGGGGTCATCGGTGCCTGCAAAGTGGGGCGTTGGGCCGGTTGCGAACGCATTATTGGATTCGATATGGGAGGCACGTCTACGGACGTTTTTCTCGCGGATACTTCAGCCGGCGCGCAACTGACCAGCGAGTCCGTAGTGGCAGGCGTACCTATCGGCGTGCCCATGCTCGATATCCATACCGTCGGAGCTGGCGGTGGGTCCATTGCCCGATTCGATACGGGCGGCATGCTCCGCATTGGGCCTGAATCAGCAGGCGCTGAGCCGGGACCAATCTGCTTCGGACGTGGGGCAAGACCGACGGTCACGGACGCCAACTTCCTTTTGGGGCGTTTGGATCCGGACAGTTTTCTAGGCGGAGGGGTGCGGCTGGATCGCGATCGGACTGAGCAACTCATGCTCGAGCAGAAGGGGTCGCTCGTCTCTGTGGAGGAATTTGCGACGGGCATTCTCCGGGTCGTCGAAGCCGAGATGGGGAAGGCGATACGCGTGATTTCCATCGAGCGCGGACATGATCTGCGACATTGCACGCTGGTCGCCTTCGGCGGCGGAGGACCGCTTCATGCGTGCTCCCTGGCACGCGCGCTGCGTATCCCAAAGGTGCTGATTCCCGCCATGCCCGGCGCGCTTTCGGCGGTAGGCATTCTGCTTGCCGATGCGGTGCGTGACTATTCCCGCACCGTGATGTTGCCAGGTGATGCAATCGGGAACCTTGGAGAGCGGTTCCAGGAACTAGAGCAGCGCGGCACTGCGGAATTCGCCGCGGAGGAGCACGAGGGTGCGACACTGCGCTCTCTGGACATGCGATACAAGCGGCAGGGATACGAATTGAATGTCTCGTACGATATTCATGCTCCGCAACGTGCCGTTGAGGATTTTCACCAACTTCACCTGCGACGTTATGGGTTCTGCGATGTCGAGCGGCCAATCGAGATTGTGAATCTGCGGTTGCGCATGACGGCCGCAGCTGAGCCGTATACACCTGCGCGCTGGGAGTTTGTACCAGGTGATGGTCGCAGCGCCTGCTATGCTAAGCGGCCGGTGTTCTTCGACGGAAGCTTTCTGCCAACGCGGTTTTATCAGCGAGAACGGTTGGTCGCCGGAGATGCTTTCCATGGCCCCGCAATGATTACGGAATATACGGCCGCCACCGTGGTCCCGCCTGATTGTTCCGTTGAGGTCGACGGTTTTCAAAATCTCATTCTCTCCGTGGGAGAAGAGGAACGCCGATGACCGATCATACGGTCGATCCGATTGAGTTAGCGCTTTTTCAGAGCACTGTGCACTCCATTGCTGAGGAGATGGGTGCTGCGCTGCGCCGCACTGCCCTTTCGCCCAACATCAAGGAGCGGCGCGACTACTCCTGCGCAGTCTTCGATGGAAAGGGCAGAGTCATCGCCATGGGCGATCATATGCCGGTGCATCTTGGCTCCATGCCCATGTCGGTTCAGGCGGCGATTGCGTCCATCGCGTTCGAACCCGGTGATATCGCGATTCTCAACGACCCATATGCGGGCGGAACTCACCTGCCGGATATCACGATGGTGCTCCCGGTCTATATTCCGGACGACCAGCAGCCCGTATTTTACGTTTCAAATCGTGCCCACCACGCCGATGTGGGGGGCAGATTTGCTGGATCGATGGGCCCGGCGAACGAAATCTTTCAGGAGGGAATTCGCATCCCACCTGTTCGCATTGTGCGCGGCGGAAAAGTGGACCGCGAGATGCTCGACCTGATCCTTCTCAATGTACGCACTCCCATTGAACGCGAAGGCGACCTGGATGCGCAGATTGGCGCTTGTCGCGTGGGCGAGCAGCGCATCCTTGAAATGGCGGAGAAGTACGAAGCGGGCCAGTTGGATGCGCTGGTGGAAGAATTACTCAACTACTCCGAGCGCCTCGTGCGCACCGAACTACGCGCCATGCCGGCTGGCGACTACTGCGCAGAAGACTGGTTGGATAGCGATGGTGTCACGGATGATCCGGTGAAAATCTGCGTGCGCCTGCGTTTCGATCCAATACCCGCCGGTGTGCATGTCGATTTTTCTGGATCCTCGCCGCAGGTCGAGGGCAGTATGAACGCGGTTCGCGCAATCACCCTCTCCGCGTGCTTTTATGTGCTGCGCTGCCTGCTCAATGAAGATGCGCCGGCGACGGAAGGAATTCTACGGCCGCTGACTTTAATCGCGCCTGCGGGAACCATTGTCAATGCGATATCTCCTGCCCCTGTCGCCGGAGGGAATGTCGAAACCTCACAGCGCATTGTTGATGTGCTCCTGTGTGCGCTCGCCCAGGCGATTCCCTCACGCGTACCTGCGGCCAGCGCTGGAACCATGAGCAATTTGACGATTGGCGGAGTAGACCCACGCACCGGCGAGACCGTCACCTATTACGAGACGATGGCAGGGGGCATGGGCGCACGTCCGGGCATTGGCGGCATCTCTGGCGTGCAGACACACATGACCAATTCGCTCAACACACCTATTGAGGCCCTGGAATACGCGTACCCGTTTCGAGTGCGGCGCTATGGATACAGGAATGGGTCAGGCGGCGCAGGCGAATTCCGAGGCGGCGACGGGTTGATTCGCGAAATCGAAATGCTGACCGATGTGCAGGTGACGTTGCTGGCAGAGCGAAGGAGATTTCGCCCGTATGGTTTGCAAGGCGGCGAGGAGGGAGCTCCGGGCGGTGCGCGGGTTGCCCGAGCCGAAAGCTCTCAAGAGGTCGAACTGCCGGGAAAATGCAGCATAAGACTCGCCAAGGGAGACATTTTGCAAATCGAATCCCCAGGCGGTGGCGGGTGGGGTGAATGCTGACTCAGAGTGCCACGCCGGCGGCAACGAAACGAGGTCGTGGTTGTATTGCTGACGCATACGCGAGAGGTTCGCGGAATGATGCAAAGGGCGCAGCCCTATTGTTTCGTTTGCTTTGTCTTTTTTCGGCCGGCAACGAAGGCTAGCTCATGCGTAAACGCTTTCAAGAGTCAGGCATTGTCTCCACCGCTATCGATCTGATTCTCCGCTGGAATCGGAGCGATACAGTGCAAACAACCACTATCCACAACGGTTTCGATGGTACTCATCCTTAAGATGTAATTGAGAAACACTGAGAAAGCGTATAATTTTCCAGACCGTGAGCCTTTCCAAGAAAAAGCCATCCAACCAGCGCCGGCCGGGCGTCAGCATCCGCGATGTCGCTGGCCGTGCGGGCGTATCAATCGCCACTGTCTCGCGTGCGGTGAACCACATTCCCACGGTCGACCCCGAATTGGCAAAACGAGTCTGGCAAGCAATCGAAGAGGTGGGGTACGTGCCAAACAATCAGGCACGTGCATTGGTCTCCGGCCGTAGCCGAATGCTGGGACTTATCGTATCTGAGATCACCAATCCATTCTTCCCTGAGCTTGTGCAAGAGTTTGACGACCTGGCCGTAGCCCAGGGGTATGAAGTGCTGATCGGTTCCACCAACTACGACCCGGCGCGAACTGAATTGCTGATTCGCCGCATGCTTCAACGCAATGTGGACGGCGTCGCAGTCATGACCTTTGGCATCGAAGAGGATTTGGTGCAAAAACTGGTGGAGCGCGAATTTCCGCTGGTGTTTGTGGATGCCGGGCCGAACCAGTCCAACATCCGCGTGCTCAAGGTCAACTATGGAGAGGGGATTCGTCAGGCGGTGCAGCATCTGGCCGCGCTTGGTCACCGACGAATTGCCTTTGTCAGCGGACCTTTGCGTCTGCGTTCAGCCGTCGCCCGGCGTGATGCGTTTCTCAAGTCCATGCGGGAACTGGGGCTCACTGTCCCCGCTGAACACATGGTCGAGGGCAACCACACTATGGAGGGCGGGATGGCCGCAATGGATTCCTTGATCGCTCTTGCCGACTTGCCAACCGCCGTTCTTTGTTCCAACGACATGACCGCACTTGGCGCCCTGCATGCCCTTTACCGGACGACCCACAAAGTTCCCCACGAGATCTCAGTCGTAGGATTCGATGACATTCACCTGGCGCAGTTCATGCTGCCACCCCTCACCACGGTGCAGATGTCTTGCAAGGATCTGGCCTCGGCAGCGGTTGAAGCACTCCGGGCCGGAATCGAGCTTGACCACCCCAAAGCATCCCAAAGGGAATGGAGCATTTCCACCCGGTTGGTGGTGCGGCAGTCCACTGCTTTCCCGCGCGGAACGCTGCCGGCGCTAGTGGAGAACTCGGCCGGCAAGCGGCGCAGTAAAGGCGCCGTCTAGACGCGTTGCCTGCCCTCCCTTGCTGAGTTTCCGAGAGTGGGGGCCAATCTCTGCCGGATCTGAACAATTCGGCCGAATGTGGTCCGATTCGGTCTTGAGATCTCGACTATGAGAAAACGTTATCTCTCTTGTCAGAGCCCGTTCCGGTGCGATACCATAGCCTCCCATGCGTAAACGATCTATCTCATTCATTCTGTTTCTCTCCATTACGCTACCTGCGTGCCTCTCCGCACAAGCGCCCTCGCTCGCCATTCAGGTGGATAAGCCGACCGCGAAGGTCAGCCCGATGCTCTATGGCCTGATGACCGAGGAAATCAATTTCTCGTACGACGGAGGGCTCTACGCGGAATTGGTCCGCGACCGAACTATTGGCCGGGACTGGCAGGCGCTCGCGCACTGGACAATGGTGGCGCGCGGCAATTCGGTAGTCGACATTTCCGCAGATGGCCAGACCGGTCCCAGTGCCGCATTGCCGCGCAGCATCAAGGTCATTGTGGCCTCCGCATCAGAGACCTCACCTGCCGGGGTTCAGAACGACGGCTATTGGGGTTTCCCTGTTCGGCCATTGACGACATACACCGGGTCATTTTATGCGAAGACCAATATCGAAGGCGTTCCCGTTACTGTGAGCTTGGTGAACGACCGGACGGGCGCAACCGCCGCCAGCGCAATGGTAACCCGCCTCACCGGCGATTGGAAACGGTATGCATTTACGCTCAAGACCGCGCAGGTTCCGGTCTCTTCAGACAATCACCTTGTGCTGACAATCTCGCGTCCGGCGACGGTCTGGTTCGACTTGATTTCGCTCTTTCCACCTACTTATCATGACCGTCCCTACGGCAATCGCATCGACCTCATGGAAAAGCTGGCGGCGATGCATCCAAAGTTTCTGCGCCTGCCGGGAGGCAATTATCTAGAGGGTGACCATATCTCTGAGCGATTCGAGTGGAAGAAGACCATCGGTCCGTGGCTGGATCGCCCCACGCATCCTAGTCCGTGGCATTACCGCTCGTCAGATGGAATGGGGCTGCTCGAATTTCTGGAATGGTGCGAGGACCTGAAGATTGAGCCGGTGCTTGCGGTGTATGCCGGATACTCCATGGCGCAGGAGCATGTCGAGCCCGGCCCAGCGCTCGAGCCTTATATTCAGGATGCCCTTGATGAAATCGAATACGCGACCGGTGACGCCAGTACTAAGTGGGGATCGGAACGTGTGAAGGACGGACATCCAGCGTCGTTCCCGCTTCACTATGTGGAGATCGGCAATGAAGACTGGTTCGACCGTTCGGGCTCTTATGACGGTCGCTACGCGCAGTACTATAAGGCGATCAAGCAACGCTACCCGGAATTGCAATTGATCGCGACTGCTCCAATCAAAAGCATCAAGCCAGATGTTCTCGACGAGCACTTCTATATGGCCGCCGAAAAATCGTTTTCGGACGCAAGTCATTACGACACGGTCGATCGTAACGGCCCGAAGATTTTCGTGGGCGAATGGGCGACACGCGAGGGAGAGCCTACGCCAAATCTGCAGGCAGCCCTGGCTGACTCCGCCTGGATGACCGGAATGGAGCGCAACAGCGACCTAATTATCATGGCCAGCTACGCACCACTTTTTGTGAACGTAAATCCCGGCGGAATTCAGTGGGAGACCGACCTGATCGGCTACGACGCGCTGACCAGCTATGGCTCGCCGAGTTACTGGGCGCAGGTGTTGTTCGCGGGTCATTTGGGAACAGAAGTGGTTCCCAGCACACTGGCCAACACCGGCCCGCGTGTTTATACATCGACGACGCGCGATGAGAAGCGGCGCAAGATATTCGTCAAGGTGGTCAATGCGCAGTCGGACGTTTTGCCCTTGAGCATCGGCATCAACGGTGTGACAGCCATTGGGCACGAGGCAATTCTGACCACTCTAAGTGGCAAGACTCCCAACGCCACCAATAGCATCACGCACCCTGACGAAGTTGTGCCTGTCGAGCACCACATTCAAGCTACGGGACCGAAGTTCGAACACAGCTTCGCACCCTACTCGGTCAATGTGTTGGAGCTAAGTTACTAGAGAATCAGGATTGCGGCTATGTGTCTCCGACGAAAGACCGGGGGCAAACCGCAACTATGACATTTCGGAACGCATTGCGATGACCCTAATAGATTGTTTGGTCTTGAACTGGTCTTGAGGATGGGCCGGGTGGCGTTCGGGTTGAGGACTGCTGAGAATCGAATTGATCACCTCTTCCATTTCTGGGAAGAGATCAAACTTCAAATCATAGACGGCACAATACTTGCGAATCGATATAACAGGCGGAAATGGTCAGCCGGCGCGGGCTTCAAGTTTTTGGAGTCATGCCGAATTCGTCTAGCCTCCGGAGTGTCAACGAGGTATCGCCACATTCACTTCCGCCAGCATTGCACTCTCGCTCGTGAACGTGCTCGTTGAACGATGAAGATCGCTCCCGACTGCAGTAGCAAAAAAATTCGAAAGAACTCGAAACCAGCGTAATAGAGACGCATCTTAAGCCTTCAAAGGTGGAACGTGAAACCTGCTTGAGAAGAACTGCCAAGCAGCGGCAATTCAAGTTGGCCCTCGCCGGAATGGCGCGAAGACTCCGCAAGGGTTGCTGGTCAACAAAGAAAGTTAGATCTGCCGTTTCAACCTGATGCAAGCTGCTCGAACAAACTCAAACCTCCAACTTCAGAAGCGGAGAGCTTCCCCATGTATGAGCCGCATGAAGATCAAAGGCAGTCGTTTCGTCTCGATGTTCCACTACACCAATTACTTACCAGTCCGGTAAGCGAGCGCGTCGAGCTTCGGCCGGTGGGGGCGCCGCAACGTTTCCCCGAACCGGTATTTCCCCAGCATCCTGAACTCCTGGCTCCGATCCCTGACGATTGGACAGCTCCGGAGAAACGGCGCTTCACTGCGGGTCAAATCTATGGAACGATGCGCGGGTGGTTGTTTCCCTATATCCGCTCGCGTCTGACTGGCGGCGACTTTCATCCGTTGATCGCGTACTTGTTTACTGAGTTCAAGTGCAATCTTGACTGTCACTACTGCTGGGCGTTCGACAACAAAATCAAGGGGATGACTGAGGACACAGCGAAGCGCTCCGTGGACTGGCTGCACGGTACCGGCTGTCGGGTGCTTGCGTTTATGGGTGGCGAAGGCCACATGGAAGTTGGAAAGAACATCTTTTACACGGTGAATCATCTCTGCCATATGGTGCTGGCGTTGAAGCCCTTCGGCTGCATGCCTTCCACGCAATCCGATGGAGTACAGTCGCGTGTCGTCAGCAAATTTAAGGACATGATTTTCTTGCCCATTGAGACTTCAGGTGAGGGCGAAGTTAATGCGC
>JBEKPF010000047.1:0-49535 GCA_049521035.1 Occallatibacter sp.
AGAAGCCGAATCCAATCACTCCGAAGAAGACCTGGAGAAGTGTACCGGCAACCGCGGCTCCGCCCTCCGCGCCTACGAAGGCCGAGTGAAGGCCAATCTCAACTGCTGCCAACGCACCGGCGAGAAAAATCCCCGGAATCACCAGCACCATGAATAAAATAACCATTGCGATAAACGGCAACACCACGCGCAGCAGTGCGTAAACGAAGAATTCCTTCTTCTCGGCCATTATGCGCGCCCACACGTGCGCCCATGCTTCACCGGCCGTTGCATCGTCCAGCGCATAGTGCGGCAACATCCAATCGCGCAGAATCAGGTCGGCCAATACTCCAGCCAATATGAACAGAAGGATGATCGGAATCAGAGGCAATATAAGCGTGAGCAACAACCCAAAATCAGGATGCCCTCCCGGCGGAATCCCATGAAAGATCCGCACAAATCCGGTGATGAACGGAATTGCCACCACTGCCATCACCACCAGAAAGCAGATTCCCACCACCATGTTCAGCCAGAAAAAGCGCGTCGCCTGCGACCCGTAGAGCCGCCAACCCGGTACGATTTCTTTCGTGTTGTTGATCAGGCAGTGAAAGAAAGCAAACCGCAACCGCGTGATGAGATAAAACACAAAAACAGCCAGGACCACCACCAGCAACACAGCCGCGACAACCACCGCGATCTTTTCCAACGGTAGGTCGGACGGCGACATGATCATCGGTCCGTGTCCCGACGAGTGGTCGCCATGATGCGAGGAGTGGGAATTGAGATTACTACCGGTGCCTTCCGTGATGATCGCGACAAGTCCAAGCTTTAGGTAAGTTCCCCAGGAGAAGGGCCTGAACAGGAAATCCCTGGTGCGTTGAAAGGCAAGCGAAACGGAATCTACGGCTGAAATGGCGCGCATATCAAACCTTTCCGGCAAGGCACACCGTAGCAAATAACTACGCAGATTTTACGCGCGTAGTTCCGCAGCCGGATGCGGCATCGCACTCCACCACGCATCGAAGGCCGCCAGCGCGCCTTCGCAAACCAGCCGATGCCGCTCCTTCTTGTCGCGGATCTTCTTGCGAACTTCCTCTTCAAGCGGTTCCAGCAGATCGAAGGTGATATTGGCCGGCTGAAATTCCTTGGGATCGGCGTGCGTGATGTAGTGAACCAGCGAGCCAAGAGCCGATGCGCGCGGTGCCGGTACAGGTTCTTCATCACGCGCGATGGAAGCCGCGTAGATCCCCGCCAGCAACCCGGTAGCAATGGACTCGGTGTAGCCCTCGACTCCGCAAAGCTGTCCCGCGAACATCAGGCGCTTCCGCGCTTCTATCTTCAGGAGCAGGGTCTCGTTCAGCAGTACGGGCGCCTGGATATAAGTGTTGCGATGAATCTGCCCGTAGCGCAGGAAGCGCGCGTTCTCAAGCCCCGGAATCAGGCGCAGCACTTTCGCCTGCTCACCAAATTTCAAATGGTTCTGAAATCCGACCAGGTTGTAGCTATCTGCGCGCACATTTTCCTTGCGCAGTTGCACCACGGCCCACGGTCTGAGGCCAGTACGCGGATTGATCAATCCCACCGGTTTCATAGGGCCAAAGCGCAGCGTATCGCGGCCGCGACGAGCCAGTATCTCGATCGGCAGACAGCCTTCAAAGTAATCCAGCTTCTCCCACTCTTTTGCTTCCGCAGCTTCAGCGGCCAACAGTGCATCGAGAAAGCGGTCGTACTCCCCGCGGTCCATGGGGCAGTTGATGTAGTCGGCGGTGCCCTTGTCCCAGCGAGCGGCGAAGTAGACACGATTCATGTCGATAGACTCGGCATCTACAATGGGCGAAATAGAGTCATAAAACGCCAGCCGTCCTGACCCAGTGATGCGCTCAATCTCCGCACTCAACGCATCCGAGGTCAACGGTCCCGTCGCCAGCACCGTGCATGCCGTGTCCATCTCGCTTTCGTCGAGGGTAGTCACCTCTTCGCGGATCACGCGAATCAGCGGCTCAGCGGCAATTGCGTCGGCAATGCGCCGGGAAAACTCGACGCGATCCACAGCCAGCGCGTGGCCCGCAGGCACCGCCGTTTCATCGGCAATGCGCAACAGCGCCGACCCCGCGCGCCGCATTTCCTGTTTCAACAACCACGGCGCGGTGTTGGGCGATTCGCTCTTTAAAGAATTAGAGCAGACCAGTTCACCGAATTCGGTCGTCTGGTGGGCCGGAGTCAGACGCGGCTTTCCGTCCACCACGGTGCGCATCTCGTAGAGATCGACCTGGCAGCCCAGCCGAGCCGCCGTCAGCGCAGCCTCCGGTCCAGCCAATCCGCCACCGACAACGCGAATCTTCGTCATAACTTATCCTCGAACGAAATCGCCAATCTTCATGGCGCGCAAGCGCCGTCTGCCCCACCGCAGGTGGCTTCATGGCGTGCAAGCGCCGTCTGCCCTATCGTAAGTGGCCAGCCGTTCCAGCGCCTCGCCCATGACGCGGACATTCGTCCACTCGTCCATCATCTCGGCGCCCATGGCGCGGTAGAAATCGATAGCCGGCGTATTCCAATCCAGCACCGACCATTTCAGTCGCGCGCAACCCTTTTCCACTGCGATGGCGGCCACCTGCCTCAGCAGCGCCTTGCCGATCCCCAGGCCGCGGAATTCGGGATGAACGAAGAGGTCCTCAAGATAAATGCCGGGGCGGCCCAGCCAGGTGGAGTAATCGAAGAAGTAGAAAGCAAATCCGGCTGGTCGCCCGAGATGCTCGGCTATAAGGCAGAAATAGAAAGGGTTAGGCCCAAAGCCGTCCCTCAGCAGGTCGGCCTCGGTCGCGATTACCGCCTCCGGCGCGCGCTCGTAGAGGGCCAGCGCCCGAATGAAGTCAAGAATCAGGGGTGCATCCGCCGGCGTTGCGGTGCGAATGGTTGTAGCCATAGCCTCATTTTAGAGTGTGATACAGACCACAAGCGTATCCTTCTGAGCGCACTACGATGAAGAATTGATCGTGAGGACGCAATCCTTTCCCGGAACTTCCGGTGACCGGCAAGTGCAGCCTGCGGTCTGGCTCAACCGTCTTAGCCATGGTGTGGATTCGGAATCGTGAATTCGCAGCGCGCCGAGCCAGGCATCGCATCTCGTGGCACGCGCCCTTGTGTTGAACGGTCGATTGGATTTAACTTTGGTCCTGCAAATGGGAACAGTCCGTGCAATGATCTGCACGCGCCAACTGCTCCTTCACGGCGATTAGTTTTCAGCCGCAAGATTTTTTCAGAGCCCGCGGGCAGATTCGTTCGCGCCGCTCCCAAGGAGAAGAACATGAAACGCACCTTTTCACTTTGGCTGGGCTTGCTGGCATTCTCCCTCTTGCCCGCGCTTTCTCAAACGCCTGCCCCGCCCGCTGGTCCCACGGGGACGATCCACGGCCACGTGACCAATCCTGTTGGAACACCCACCACCAGCGGCACGGTGAGCCTGTCGAACGACGACGGCCACACCTCCAAGTTCAGCTTTCCAGTGGATTCAAACGGCGACTACAAAGGCACAGCGACCCCCGGTACCTACATGGTCATCTATCGCGCCCCAGACACACCGCCCGACAAGATGGTTGATTCTTTTTCCAACATCAAGATTGTCGCCGGTCAGGATGTGCTGCAGGACGTCGATATGTCCCGCAAGGAGTACATCGACAAGTTGGATCCTGAACAGAAGAAGCAGCTGGAAGAGTTGAAGGCGAAGAACTCTGAGGCCTTGAAGGCAAACGCCGTCATCAAAGTTCTCAACGCCGACATCAAGACCGCGGCGCAGGACTTCAAAGACGCCGACGGCGCGCCATTGGCCGCGGCCCAGGCGCTGGGTGCAACCGCAGCCAAGGCCGATGTCGATGCCAAAGTAGCGGAGATCAGGGCTGCGAAGTATACCGAAGTCGAGACCCTGATGCTGAAGGACACGGCGATGCGGCCTGCTGAGTCGGTCCTCTGGGCTCAACTCGGACAGGCGCAAAAAGGCTTGAAGAAGTATGACGAGGCGACAGCGTCCTTCAAGAAGGTGCTTGAACTTGAGGCCACGGCGAAGAAGCCCAATCCACAGGTTCAGGGAGCTGCAAACGAGGGGCTGGGCGAAATCGCCGCGCGCCAAGGTAAGGTTCCTGAGGCCAATGCGGCATATGATGCGGCGGTCAAGGCAAATCCACCCCAGGCAAGCCTCTACCTGAAAAACGAAGCGGTGATTTTCTTCCAGTCGAACAACTCTGATGCCCAGGTGGCCGCGGCAGATGAAGCGATCAAGGCCAATCCGAATCCGAACGATCCCAACTTGGCCATTCTCTACTACCTCAAAGGCCAGGGAATGATCCAGAAGGCCACATTCGACACCAAGACAAACCGCATCGTTCTGCCTCCGGGCTGCGCGGAAGCCTACCAGAAGTACCTCGAACTTGCCCCGACGGGCCAATATGCCAAAGACGTGCAAGGCATTCTTGACCAGGCCGGGCAAAAAGTAACCACCACTTACAAGGCCGGCAAGAGTAAGTAGTCCGGCTAACACCTGAGGGCGCTTCCGGTTTCCGGGGGCGCCCTTCGTCATTTCAATTCCTGCGCCTTTTCCTCGACCCTCATCCCTGCTCTTCTACAATCCATTCCATGAGCCGAGCCGACTCCAGCCCTACCTTGCCCAGCCCAGCTTTGCCCAGCTACGACCAGGCCGCGACGCTTGTCGCTAGGTACGCCGCGGAACTGAGGAGAGCACGGCCAGCTTCTGAACGAGTCGAACTGGGAAAGGCATCCGGCCGGGTGCTTGCCCGGCCGCTCTGTGCCGACCGGGACCAGCCTCCGTTTCCCCGCTCCACGCGCGACGGCTTTGCCTGCCGGGCAGTGGAGGCCTCGAAGCACAAATTCCTCAATGTGGCCGGCTCCTCCCACGCTGGCCAGGCGCCGGCTGGCCAGCTGCCGAAAGGCGCAGCATGGGAGATCATGACCGGCGCGCCCGTTCCCGCAGGCGCCGACGCCATAGTCATGGTCGAGCACGTGGAGACAGTCGAACAGCAAGTTCGATTACTTCCGCCTCGCACTCTCAAGGCGGGCGAGAACGTTGTCTTGCAGGGGGCGCAGGCGCACGAGGGAGATGAATTGTTGCTCGCCGGGACCGCGATCCACGCCGCGCAAATTGCGTTGGCTGCCACCTGTGGCTATGCGACGCTTGAGGTATTCGTCAGGCCACGTGTGGCCATTCTTACCACGGGAGATGAACTCGTCCCGATCGAGTCTTCACCGGGGCCTGGCCAGATCCGCAACTCCAATGCGCCCATGCTCGCCGCGCTGGTCTCCGCTGCAGGCGCCGAGCCCTGGATTCTGCCCACTGCCGCAGACACTGCGGAGGCGCTCGATGCCGCGCTGGCCGAAGCGCTGAAGGCCGATTTGCTGCTGATTTCCGGCGGCGTTTCGGCAGGAAAGTTCGACCTGGTCGAGCCAGCCCTGGCCCGCATCGGCGCTCGCTTTCACTTCACTGGTGTCCGCATTCAGCCGGGTAAGCCGCTGGTCTTCGGTGACCTTCCCAGGAGCCACCCAGGTAACAACCAAAACCAGAACGGCCCGAAGTGCTGCTTCTTCGGACATCCGGGCAATCCCGTCTCCACGGCGGTGACTTTTCTCTTGTTTGCAGCGCCGATAGTGGCCGCGCTCGCAGGCAGTCTTGAGCACGGTCCGCGGTTTGTCCTGGCGCGATTGGCCGCAGACACTGACAAGCACGGCAAGCCAGGCCTCACGCGTTTCTTACCAGCCTCCTGCACCTTCGGCTCAACGGACGGCCAGCTTCCTGAGGTCGAGCTTGTTCCCTGGCAGGGTTCCGGCGATCTAGCCGCGCTCGCGCGATCCAACTGTTTCCTGGTTGTCCCTGAAGAGGCACACGCTTTACAAGCGGGTGCAATCGTCCGCATTCTGCTTACCTGAGGAACGTTATGTCCGAGCCCCCGAAGTTGTCGCATCCCCGTCTTTCGCATTTTGACGCGTCAGGTCAGGCCGGCATGGTCGACGTCAGCGCCAAGCAAGCCACCCGGCGCACAGCAACCGCCTCAGCCTTCGTTGTGCTCGCAGACGAGGTGCTGGCTGCTCTGCCCGCAAATCCTAAGGGAAATCCGCTGGAGGTAGCCCGCATCGCCGGGATTCAGGCCGCCAAGCGCACAGCCGACCTGATCCCGATGTGTCACCCTCTGCCGCTGACGCACATCGACGTCCAGGCCGAAATTGTCGCCGGAGGCGTGCGCATCATCACGACGGCAGCTACTGTCGGTCCCACCGGCGTTGAGATAGAAGCCCTCACCGCAGCCGCTGTAGCCGCCCTCACGGTCTATGACATGACCAAGGCCCTGGACAAGGCTATAGTCATCCGCAACATTCAGCTCGAGGCCAAATCCGGCGGCAAGAGCGGAGACTTCCTACGATCGGACGGCAGCGCGTAACCAGCTCTCATTATTTCGGTGCCGCGGTTGAACCGGCTGGAGGATGCGGAGCGTCATGGTCGTGGTCATGATCTTCAGCAGGAATCACGAACGGCTCAGGCCCCAGGTGGCCGCGATGGCAGGTGCCGCAGGTGACCGGCATCTCTGAGCTCGGCACTTTGGAGACGTAATTCACGTTGATGTCCTCGGTCATCTTGTACATCAAACGGGCGGTCGCCTTCTCGGGCTTGGAATCATCGGCGTAGTTGAGCCGCGGACGGCCGTTAGGACCGATGTTGTTCGGGTCTGCAGCGTGGCAGGTGCTGCAATGCACGCCCAGCGAACCTTCCCACTGCTCCATCAGCTCATGGACCTGCTCTCCAGTCATTGTCTTTGGCAAAACCTGCAGGTTGGTGGGGGCTGGATGGGAATGCTGGCTGTGCGGAGACGGGCTGCCGGTCGCAGGTGCCTGCGATTGAGAAGCTTGCGGGGCCTGGGCAACCGTGGTGATGGCGAAAACTGCCGCAATCAGGAGGGCGGCAGCGGGAAGAGAAAGGGAAGTCGGCTTCAAGCGGGGTGTGTCCTCACACGTTGGGATATTTTTACCGTTGGACGGAATTCTATTCGACCGGGACGCGCTGTCCAGTTAAACTTCGTGGGCCGGAGACACATTTGTGTTCGGGCAGAGCGAAGCGCATGGGCCAATCCACCGCGTGCTTGATGCCGATGCGGACGGTGACCAGTACCTCGGAGACCTTGCAGCCGTCGTCAAACACCTGCAAAGGCGATTCGGGGTCCAGCAAATCAAGTTCGTTATGGTCCAGCCGAGTAAGGCCGAGCGCCTGGCAAAGCCGGCTTGGTCCTGCAGTGAGTTGATGCGGCGGCGCACCTGGGGTGAGTCCCCGATTCAGAGCCATCTGGTCCATCCCAATCAGAGGCTCCAACCCGCGCAGCAACACGCAGCCAGCCTTCCCCGCAATCTCGCAGGAAATGTTCATACAAAAGTAGCGCCCATAAATTGCATAAACATACGCGTGACCTGCGGGACCAAACAAAACGCGGTTTCGAGGCGTGGGCCCGCGATGTGCGTGCGCGGCCGGATCCGGTGGCTCGTTGTGCGGGCCCAGGTAAGCCTCAACCTCCACGATCCGGCCTGCCAGGATTCCAGCAGGCGTGCGATGCGCCAGCACCTTGCCCAGTAGCCGCGGCGCCACCAACTCCGGTGACGCCTCAAAGAAGGTGCGCCGCACAAGCCGTCCCTGAAACCCACCGGTCGATTTACGGCTGGGCTTCGTCATCCTGTAGCCCGCAACACCGGTTCAAGCATTCGGATCGGCGGGTTTGCCGGCCCTCGTCGCCAAAGGAACGACGACGAAGACGCAGATCAGCAATGGCAGAAGCGCCGGAATCAGATACCACACCGGGGGCCTGCGGACAAAAGCGACGGCCAGGCAATCCGTTGCCGCAACCAGCACCAGAATCAAAGCTGCTCGCCCCGCCCACTTCAAATTGTCGCGACTGATCTGCACCAGAATCCTCCGCATGATACCCGCCGATGTCCGATCTTAAGTTCGTTCTCGTCAAACTCGAACGGATTCCGAAATCCAGCAAAACCCTTCCACCACTGCCGCTACTCCAATTATTCCCCCACACCGTCATAGACGGCCGCAGTGTCCATGCGCAGCGTGCCATTGTCGTTGAAGACCAGCCCGTAGAAGCGAAACACGCCGCCGGTCGCGATAGAACCGCTGTTGAGCATCTGAGTGTTGCTGTCCGCGTACACAACCACAGTTCCGGGATTCGTCAGCGTCGGCATACCGGGCTGCCCCGCCAGTTCGGGGAAAAGATCGTAGGGAGCGAGTGCGACAGTATAGATGGTAAAGCCGCCGCTCGTAGAGATTGCGCTCACTGTGCCGTCAATGGTTTGAGGCATCAGCGTCATTGTGGCTAGGGGAAGCGGAAGAGGCGGGTAGCCATCCACGGCAGGTGCATTCGACACAACCATGGCGTTCTGGCCGGCAACCGCGCTCGCCGCGTTGAATGTTGCGGCAAAGGGAAGGCTCTGCAAATTTGTAAACTGACCCGAAACCTGAGATGTGGCGCTCCCATAGACGAACTCGTCGGTAAGCGAGGAGAGTTGGCCCACCATTTGACCGGTGAGCCCGCTAACGGTGGACTGGGAAGGGCCAGCCTGAATCAATTGGCCGACCGAAAAACTCAGATTCATTGCGTCCGTGTCGTAGACCGCGACCCGCGTGGCCATCAATGTTCCATCTTGCTGCAGCGCAACGTCCATGTCCACGGGCATACCCGTGCTCAGCGCTGAGGTGCTGCCTATCCCCTGAAATACAGTGCTGTTATTGGTGCTCACCTGCCACGTGGGAGTGTTGCCGTTCCAGTAACCGACGGGGGCAGCCACGGTGAACTCGGTTCCCGTCGCGTCAACGGATGTAATCGCTCCCTCAAGCCCAAGCGCCTTGCCGTTGGTGCTGTTTGTAGGCTGGGCCGCGATCTCCATCGCAGTCAGGTCGAAAACCGGCGAAACCGGAACTGAGAGATTCTGTGCACAGGCACTGGAGAACGGCGCCGATTTCGAGACCTGCAAATTCAAAACAAGCCCCATGGCAGTCCCAGTAACCGTAATCGGCTGCGGCAGGTTCACCGTGACACTCGGTGTACCCGGCCCATTCAAAGCGCCGTCGATCAGGAGCCCACTGGAGGCCGATTGCAGGCCAACGCACACGGGGGCCGTGCCACCGTAGGCCGCAGTCGCGGAGGTGTAAGTGTCCTGGGGAATGCTCATCGTTGTTAGTGGCTCAATGTTACCGTTAAGGTGGATGAACTCAGCGCTCACCGGGGTGGAGAACAGCGTCACGGTCTTCCCCGACTGGCTCGTAAGCGTCAAACTCCCCAGCGCTAAGGGGAACTCGACTAGTTGATCGTTCGCTGTGCTCGATGCGAGAAGTACGACGGTCGTGTTACCGCTCAAAGTTTTGACGGTTCCACCGCCGCCTCCGCAGCCAACGGCAAGAAGCGGCAGAAAACCCAGAATCGCAGCCTGCAAATGAACCCTTTTCATGCCAAGTTCCTTCCCTGCTTCATATGACGGCAAAATTTTACTCCGGTCTTGCCAATTTTTTGACAGGGCTCCGCGATTTGTTACTGTTCGCAGAGTCTGGCGGACCAACACGGGAACTACTTACGCCATCGGGACTACTTGTGTGTCTTTTTCCATTCTTTGATGATCGCCAGCACCTCTTCTGCATGCCCTTCCGGCTTCACATTCGGGAAAGTATGTAGCAGTGTCTGGTCCGGGCCAATCAGGAAAGTCGTCCGCGCTATCCCCCATACTTTCTTCCCGTACATGTTCTTTTCCTTCATCACGCCAAACTGATTGCATACTTTCTCGTCTACATCAGCAAGGAGTGTGTAAGGAAGGTCGTATTTTGCGCGAAATTTTGCCTGGGCCTTGGGCGTATCGCGAGAGATGCCCAGCACCACTGCGCCGGCAGCCTGGAGCTTCTTGAACGTGTCGCGGAAGCCGCAGGCTTCAATTGTGCAGCCAGGAGTGTCCGCTCTGGGATAAAAGAAGAGTACGACAGGTTTGCCGCTATAGTCAGACAGGCTTGCCGTCTTGTCCTCGTCGGTTTGCAGGGTAAAGTCGGCGACTTTCTTATTCACTTCCATGGCGAGATTCCTCGTAAATTAGATGGAGGGCCAAGGGTGGCCATCAGGTTCGATTATTCCCGAGGTGGGCGGCAGATGTCATTGCGTAGGCCGAGTGTTTTCGATTTATTGATAAGACGAACATTCCCGGCCATCGTAGGGCTGGTGGCCGTGCTCCCGGCGTGTGCGCAATATCCAGGACAGGTCGCCAAGAACACCAAGGATTCGCCGGAACTGCGCGCCATCGCGGTGCTTGAGTGGACCGGAGACGCAGGCAAACCGAAGGCCAGCCGCCTGGTTCCCGTTGCCGTGCTCGACGGCGGCGAGTTGCAGGATGGCGGTATTTACATGGCGCGCCCCCAGCCGCTGGCGCTGGCCGGTGAAGTCGAGTACGAGCTTGAAAACGACGGCAAGCCAGTTGGTCTTTTTGACGTGGAGAACACCGGGCAGGAGCAGGGTTCATGGGTAGGCTATGGAGCCTGGAAGCCGATGCCCGTGGCAAAGCCCAAGTCTGTGCAACCGCCCAAGATTGAAGATGATGTGCCGAGTGACGAGCCGGTACTGCATCGCAAGCATCACCCCGGCGACGCGCAAACTGGCAGTAGTTCCGGGAGCGGCGACAGCTCCGGCAATCCGTCCCCGGCTCCTGATCCGGATCGTCCCACGTTGCACAAAGCAGGCGGCGCCGCCGGCGATTCAAGCTCGACCAACTCTGGCACCGCCGGCTCAGGCACATCCAGCGCAAGTTCAGCGCCGGCCGCAGATCCCGACCAGCCAACCCTTCATCGTCACGACTCAACCGACAACAGTGGAAGCGGCTCGGGCAGCAGCACTACAGCAGCGGACGATCCTGACCGGCCCGTGCTCAAGAAGACCAAGAAGCAGCAGAAGCAGTCAGCGGATACCGCCTACGTGGACTCGGTTCCCGATGATACCGACCCTGATCGGCCGCGCCTCAAACGCGGCAAGTCTGAGGGCTACACCCTCAACGTGATTCCAAGCCTGATGGGCCTTCCAGCGGATCTGCAGCAGGCCGTCGCTGTCTCCGACGCCAAATCTCGCCCTGAGCATCCATGGGCCTATTCCTGGTCGAACCCGGGCGATGAAGCCAAAATGAAATCAACCCTTGAGGACATTGCGCGCACCGCCCTTGGCCTGAATTCGTCCCCTCCGCCGGCGCCCAAAAAAAACGCAGCAAAAACCACGGCGCGCAAGAGCGCGAAGCCAACTCCACCCCCACCCCCCGCGCCGCTGGCGGGAGAGCAGTTTCGCGTCTTTGAGCTTTCTTACGGTTCGGGTGCGACCATGGTGCTGCAGGCTCATACCAGCGGTCCTTTAGCACAGGAGAAGTTTGTCACCCTGGTCGCGCAACCCGATCTCTACGGCAATCCTCTGGTGCTCCTGAAGAATGTCACCGACGGCTCTCACCTGGACGAGACTCCGCGCATGCGCCTCGTCGACGCCGTAGACGCGATGGCAGACAATCGCGGCGAATTGCTCTTTGAACTGCGCGGCGCAACCCAGCGCCAGTTTGCTCTCTATCGCGTACTGCGCGGTCAGGCGGAGAAGCTCTTCGTCAGCGGTGGCGGAGAATTTGGCATGGAAACCGAATAGACATTTGAACCCTGAATCGGTTCGTGCCGCATGCGACAAGCGCCCCGCGCCGAAACAAGGTGAGCTAGATTGCACACTTTTGCGCGATTTCTTACCGCTATGACTGCGACTGTTGCGCTGTGAAGGCTTGCTTCGTTGTTGTGTCCTATACAATGGCTGTAGGGTGGGCTTGTCGCCACTCTCCAAGGATCTTCCCCAAGTATGGCATCAATCGTAGCCGCCCCGTCGCCTGAAATCGCACCCATCACTCCAGACCAAGTCGCTCCTGCTGCACCCGCTGGCGCAAAGTCGCATGCCGTTCCCGCGTGGCAGGAAATTCGCATGGGTAAGGCGGCGACACTCGGCGATGGAATCAACTGGCTGACCTTGACGGTCGTGGCCATCTTCCATGCAGGCGCTCTGGCTTCGCTCTTCTTCTTTAGCTGGCAACGGCTGTCGGTAATGCTGGTGCTTTACGTGGTGGCCATCAACGTCGGTATTGGTATGTGCTACCACCGCTTGCTCACCCATCGCGGATACCAAGTTCCCAAGTGGCTTGAATACATCATGGCCACCTGTGCCACGCTCGCGCTTGAAGGCGGGCCAATGTTCTGGGTCTCGACGCATCGCGTGCATCACCAGCTCAGCGACCAGGAGGGTGACCCGCACACCCCTCGCGAAGGCGGCTGGTGGGCGCACACCGGCTGGCTCCTCTTCGGCAACTCCCTCCATGCACAATCTGAAGTGCTCAATCGCTATTCGCCCGACCTGGGCCGCGACCGCTTCCATGTCTGGCTCAGCAAGTATCATTGGATTCCTCTTACCGCCAGCGGCCTTGTGCTCTTCGCCGCGGGCTGGCTCTTCGGAGGACCTGTCAACGCCATCGGCTGGGTGCTTTGGGGAGTGTTCCTGCGCGTAACCCTCGGTCTGCATGCCACCTGGCTTGTGAACTCCGCGACGCACCTGTGGGGAAGCCGTCGCTTTGAAACGCGCGATGACTCGCGCAACAACTGGTGGGTTGCCCTGGTCAGCGGTGGCGAGGGCTGGCACAACAACCATCATGCGCATCCCGTCTCCGCGCGCCACGGCTTCCGCTGGTACGAGGTTGATCCCAACTTCTATGGCATCTGGCTGCTCTCGAAATTTGGCCTCGCCCGCAAAATCAAGCTGGCCAAATACGATCGCGCCAACCCCAAGCCCGCAGGAAACTGAAACGGCACAATCCGTACCGAATGCGCGGCTAGATGACAGCGAACTGGACTGTCGGCGATAAAGTAACGTCCGGTTAGACGGTCATCCAACCGAAACCTGGATTTTCACGAGCAGTTATTCCAGTCGGAGCCGGTATAGAACTGAACGGTATATCAGTGGTCTTCGAGCCTGCGAACGCGATAGACCTCGCAGGGGATGCCCGGATATTTGCCCGCTAAGCCATTGGCGGCAGCACGGGCAAGCGCGTTGTCTGGATCGAAGACAAGGTAGACTGTTGTGTCATTCCCACCCCATCCCCATCCGTCCCACTCAATGTGCTTCAGCTTTCCGTCGAGCCCTGTCGGTTCGAGCAGCACTTCACGCTTGTAATTCCGGGATTTCAGCAGCCACCTCGCAGATTGCATCGGCTGCGGCTGCGGAAACAAATCTTCTAGGATTCCACCCACAAAGACCATGCAGACCAGAACGAGCGCCCCCCCCGATGACCGCCGTCCACAGGATTCGATGGCGCCTTTTCGCCATGTCTTGATGTTACCCAACATTATGGCCAGATCGCCGCTTATCCGGACATTGTCCCATTTCCAAGTTCCGCCTGCAGTATCCCGCGACGTACAGCCCGGATGAATCCCCTCGCATCAGAGCTTGCCAGGAGAAAACGATGCCCACTTTTCCATACCCGCCAGCCAAAGATCCTGAGAAATTCCCCAATCCGAGTATTGAAGACCCCGACGCTATCGAGCCACTCGACGACCCTGAGACTGGAGAACTACCGGAGGACGAACCCGATGAAGACGATGACGGCAACCTCCCAGAAAATGAGCCATTGAAAGTCCAGTAAAGCGAGCCAATGAGAGCCCAGTAATTCGACCGAAGGCGAATTTGAAGTCATAATATGCGCATGTAACGGCAGGCAAGGCGCGTTGAACCCGGTTACTAAGGCATATTAAGGCTCATTTAGCGTCAAATAGTGCGCTAATAGTGCCTTATTAGCATCTTTCATCTCACTTTTTCCTGCGTCTATATGCACGCTCTCCGCAAGCCTTTCCACCACCCCAGCGCGCACACATATCGGTACTCAAGTGGGAGAAATTCACCGCGGGGATTTGTCTGAACTGGAGTCTGTCGGAACTCGGCTGGCGAAATCTTTCGGCCGATGGGGTCGAACTACCGCCGCATCTTGGCCCGTATCCACAATGTGCCGAAGAGCGGCAGCGCCACAATCAACACCAGCACCCCCGCCGGAAAGCCGACGTAGAGATAAGTGTCGGCGTAGTTAACGGAATGGTGGCCGATCAGATTCCAAGCGAGCAGTGAGAAGATGGCGATACACGTCGAGGCGAAAAACGTGAAGAACGCTGCTGCAACAGACAACAGCAGGCTGGTGAAGAACCCAAAGCCCTCCAGCGGAAAGCCAAGTACCGTCCCGCCTCGCGCGTTTTGTTTCAGTGTTATCCCCTTCATCCCTACGACCTCTGTCGTCTAGAATACAAGTTCAATGAGCACGGGCGCACAAATCGAACTTTGGTCTGCAGAGAAGGTCGCCACGCAGGTGGCCGTAATTGAGGCCGCCAACGGTATCCACTACGCCGCATGGGGTGAGACCCGCATCTCTGAAACCGATCTGGAGCGGATGGTGGCCGCAGTACCCGCCACTCTCTCCGGTGCGCTCAAGCGCCGCGCATACTTCTTTGTCCCGCTGGCCATCGCCGACACCGGCGATATCATGATCGCTCCCGGTTACACAGTCGATCTTGGCGACCGGGCGATCTGTCATCGCAACGCGACCTTTGGCGACACCGAAGCTGTCTTTGTATCCACCCGGTTAGTCGAAGATCGCTTCGGCCTGGCCTTCGAATTCTTCATCAACGTGGCGCACAACTTTGTTGAGGCCGCGGGCGTTCCGGAAAGCTTCTCATCTCTGGTCTGGTCGCAGGCTGAGGCCCAGGTCCGCGGTGAGACGAGTCAGGACGCGTGGGAGACCCGCCGCCGTGCGCAGGACAGCAGGGCTTCGGACAGCCGCGCGGCTGGCCAGAAGACGATCGACGAGCGCGTCCGTACCAACTTCTTCGAGTCGTCGTTCTCTGACGCCTTGGCCGTCTACATGCTCTCGCTAGCCGTCGACTTCGACTACCACGACCTGCGCGAACGTGAGTATCCGCTGCTCGCCGCACCGGCCCTCGCCGAGCGTCTCCGCCATGTCGCAGCTCTGTTTCCGGTCAACCCCGGCTACGAATTCCAGATCCTCTATCGCCGCAAGGGCTAAGCAAGCCACAGAATGGCGCTCGCGATCACGGGTCTCTTCGAGATGCAGTCCCGCACGATTCTTTTTTGGATTGATGGCATTTTTCGCAGTCTGACAATCCGATTACAACTCTCTTTTCGCGTCGGCGTACAATCCCTTCAATTGCTTTCGGATCGAGACGCGCCCGCTGCGTACGATGCTCGGCTGCAGGCTATCGCATCCCATTGTGAGTGGCCCAATGAGCGTGAACCGCCGAGAATTCCTGCGCGGCGCCGCAGGTGTTTCAGCCGCTGCATTAGCCAGCACCGTCTCCTGCAGCAGGGTACAAATCAACCCTGACGATTCGGTGTTGCCGAGTCCTGAACTCTCCGGCATCGAGCACGTGGTTGTCCTCATGATGGAGAACCGCAGCTTCGATCACATGCTGGGTTGGTTGCCCAACGCCAATGGCCGGCAGGCCGGGCTCACTTATCTTGACAACAATGGCAACCCACAGCCCACGCAGAGGCTCGACTTCTACGTAGGCTGCGCTCACCCTGATCCCGTCCACACCTATCCCGGCGGTCGAACGGTGATTAACGGCGGCAAAATGGATGGCTGGCTGCACGCCGGTTCCAACGACAGCTTCAGCATTGGCTACTACGAAGAGGCCGACCTGCCTCTCTTCGCTGCGCTGGCACGCAACTTCACTACGCTGGATAACTACTTTTCGTCGATCCTCACTTCTACCACTCCCAATCGCATCTTTCAACATGCGGCGCAAACTGACCGGCTGAGCAATACAAGCGACCTCTGCACGCTGCCTACGATCTGGGACAGCTTGCAGGTCGCGGGCGTGAGTTGTCGCTACTACTATTCGAATGTCCCCATGCTTTCGCTCTGGGGAACGAAATATCTGGGCATCTCGAACCTCTTCGAACAGTTCACCGCCGATGTAGCCAGCGGTGCGCTGCCCGCGGTTTCATTCATCGATCCGCCGTACACACTTCTCGACGACGGCCTGGGGGCGGACGACCATCCACACGCGGACTTGCGGAACGGAGAAATCTTTCTACGCAATGTGATCATGACGCTCGCTGCGAGCCCGCATTGGCAAAAAACAGTGCTGGTGATCAATCGCGATGAATGGGGCGGATTCTTTGACCACGTTCCACCGCCGCGCGTGATCGCGCCCAACGCTGTGGATACTGACCTCGTAGACGGCAAAGCTCTCCTCGGTTGCCGCGTGCCCACGCTGATCGTGTCGCCATTCACGCGCGGCAATCCGGCCAATCCGCGCGTCAACTCGCTGCTCTACGATCACACCTCGGTGCTCAAGCTCATCGAATGGCGATGGGGACTGGAGCCGCTTACGGCCCGTGACGCTTCGGACGAAGTCGCGAACCTGGCTTCGGCGCTGAATTTTATTGTGAAGGATATGTCGGTGCCGGCGCTGCCTGCGATTGCCGACCCGCCTGTTGAGTCCTGCACGTCGAACATCATATCCGGGTCGCGAGGCGCCGCCGGCGCTGCAATTGACAGCGCCAAGGCCATGCGGTTGGCCAAGGCTGAAAACGGCAAAGGCACAGGCAACGAGACTTACGATTTCTATCTGCTGCTGAAATCGGAACGCACGATCGGCTGGCCTTTGCCTGCGGGTCTGAGAGAAATGTGACTTTCCTCCAGGAGCAGACCGCTCCGTGCGCGCCTGTCATTTCGCGATTCTCTTCTCCGCCAATCGCTGCTGCGAGTTTCAGGACTTCCACCGCCGCCAGGCGCAGAACGAATGATTACTTGCGGGTTGCCGGTCACACACGAAGGGCGTTGATGGGCAGCGGACGTGAGAATGGTCGTGTTCCCAATCACCTGCGTCGGTCCGTCTCTTCCGCCATAATAGCTCTCACGATTCTCGCTCATTCATTGCTGGGGAATCAGGAGCCATCGAGGGCAACAAGATGCTCAGGTTGATTCGTCTTCTGGCGGCGGCGCTCATTGTTCTCGTGACGTGCACCATAAAAGTTTGTGCGGCAACTCAGCCCAGCGCCCCCTTTGTTACGCCTGATATGACGGAAGTGATCGACGCCCATCGTAAAGTGTTGGGACGCATGAATACGCCCGGCGAGGACGGCAAGTTACGACGACTTGACGACGCAGAAGTGCGTCCCCTGTTGACCCAGGGTTGGGGGTTGGCCGCCCGGTGGGCGAGCGCTTGGCTCGACCTGCACCCAGACCCGTCGTCCAAGGATCTCGACAATCTGTTCGTGGACTTCACGCCGCCAAGGCCCGATCCCGAAGTCTATGATCCGAAGCTTCCCGCCCAGTACGCGATGGAGGGTTCAGCAATTCAAATCGCTACCGGCGTCTATGTCGTAAGTGCCGCCTATGAAGAGAGCCAATCTGCTAACGCCACCTCGACGTTCTTTGTCGTCGCTCGGAATGTGAATGGCCATTTTCTTTCGCAGTGGAGCATTAAGCCACTGGCTGAGCATCACTACCATGAAAGAGACGAAATCGGGCTTTGGGCGTTCCTCGACTCGTGTGCTTACTATTGTGGACCACTGGTTGTTCAACAGGTCCTACCGCTGCCGCCCACAACGAAGGGTCAACCCCGCTTCGCGATCGACGCTTTCCAAGCCACCAACGGTAACACTTTGATGAAGCAATTGAGTGTTTGGCAGTGGAACGGCATTGAAGCTCAGAAGCTCGTCATTCGGTCCTACGATCTCTATATCGACGAAGACCGTGAAATCCAGTTGGTCGGCAACCTGCTCGCCGTGCCGACAAAGGAGACAACGAGTTCGTTCTCTTCTTACGGATGTTGCGCCGAACCTCGAGGGGTCTGGATACTTCGAATCAACTCCGACGACGTGAAGGACCTCGGTCATCGATTTTTGCAGCCGCAAATTCAGTGGGCCGATCGACTGCTGGCGTCAACCAGAGCCAAGTCCTCAGTAACTGCGGGGCTCGCTTCAATCTCGGCATTCGCTATACGCTCTCAGCGGATCCATCTGCCTCCAACTCCGCGCTGCGAGGCTTGCTCAGAATCGCATAGCCGAGTTCGCCGGAGTTCCAGTCGATGGCGGCATGAAGCACCATCGAGGGCCAGAGCGATCCCGAAAAGTAAGCGAGCAATGCAAGAATCAGGCCGACGACAAATGTTCTGGGTACTTGCTTGACTCCCAGATAGATATGCCCAAGCCCGAAGATCAGCGAACTGAGAATGATTGCCGGCCATGTGCCGGCGAAGCCCGCGATATACCAGGTGAGAAAGCCGCGGTAGAGCGTCTCCTCGCAGATACCTGCCGTCATTGAAACAGCCCAGAAGAGCTTTCTCTCGCCCATGGTGTGCGGCATCAATGGCTTGGCGTATTCGAGCCTCTCACGCAGCCGCTCCACCACCGCGGGGCGGGCGAGAATGCTCCGCCGCTGGCGCTGGAATACGAGAATGAACAACCCTGCAAAGATCAGAAAAAGTATCGACTGGATGAGTGAGGCATGCCCAATCACCATGCTGCCCCAGGGCCTTCCCGTAGCCGCCCAGCTCAGGAGAAAACCAAGGGTTAACAACCACTCCCAAAGCAGAAGGTTGCGGAAGTGATGCAGCCGCGCGTCGGGCACACCTGAAGCCAGTTTCTTCAGATAGCGCGGCCAACTCCAGCGAGCTTCGACGAGTGGCAGAATCAGCAGAACAGTGAACAAAATGGCGTGGAAGATTTAGATTGAACGGGCCATTGTGGTCCCCCCTTCATGTTCGGCGTGCGTGCCCTTACTTGCCCCGCTCGCGAAAGAGTAGAGCAGCAACCACCTCAGGTTTGGCTTTGATCTTTCCGAAGACCGAGACAGACTTGATGGCCGCGCGAGCCAGCTCTGGCGTCACGTCGTCGTCGATTTTCAGAACACCCACCACCCGAATATCCGCGGGATTGCCGGTCGCAACGCGTGCTTCCAGGTCCTTGCGACCGTAAATCGCAATACCAAGCGTCATAAACCGCCGTTCTACCTCCAGCCGCACTGTGTTCGAGTGGTTCTGCAGTTGGTTGCGGACGGCCGCCACCAGGAAATCGGTCCGGCCGGAATAGAAACCCTGTTCTATCAACAGGTCTACCTGTCCCAGATCGACAACGCTCATATTGAAGGAGATTTTCTCTGTATCTGCCATCTGCTTACCATCCCTTTGTATTCCTTATAGAATACAAGGGGATGGTAGAGCGCTGCTGAGCGCTTGTCGAGCAGTTAATTGAAAAGCATTGCCAACACTCCCCCGGCCCGCTTTTGCGGGTTTTAGGGAGTGCGGCATGAAACTTTGAAGCTACGCCGGATTGGAATACGCTACATGGCCCTCGCTGATAGTCCAGCGGATCTTGCCTTGCATCGTCCAGCCATCGAAGGGAGTATTACGGGATTTGGATCTGGTTTCCCTGGCGTTGAAAACCCACTCCGCCTTTGGATCGAAAACAACCACATCGGCGAAGTTGCCTACGGCGAGCGTGCCGCGACCTTTCAATCCTAGAAGCGCCGCCGGCTGGGCGCTCAGCAGGCTTAACACTCTTCCGATGGGCATCTTCCATTCTTTATGCAACCATCGAAGAGATAGCCCCAGCGCCGTTTCCAGACCGGTAATGCCGTTTGGGGCGTTCTCGAACTCCACTTCCTTCTCGTGCAGCGCATGAGGAGCGTGGTCGGTGGCAATGGCGTCCACAACGCCGTCGAGTATCGCCTCGATCATGGCGTTCCGATCGACGGCAGACCGCAGTGGCGGATTCATCTTCGCGTTGGTGCTGTAGCAACCCACGTGCTCCTCGGTGAGCAGGAAATGGTGCGGCGCTACCTCGCAGGTCACGCGCAGTCCGCTGCGCCGGGCCTGGCGTACGGCGGCCAGCGCGGCTGCCGTGGACGTGTGGGCGACATGCAGATGGACGCGCGCATCCCGCAGCTCCGTGACCAGCCGAATGTCTCGTTCTACCAGGCCGGACTCGGCCTCTGTCGGCATGCCGCGCAGCCCAAGCTTGAAAGCCACGGGCCCGGCATTCATGCTTGCGCCTTGCGTCAGGCGGGTGTCTTCAGCGTGTTGGATCACGGTCAATCCCACCCGCGCTGCCGCGGCCAGAGTCTCGCGCATAATACCGTCTTTCAAGATCGGATGGCCGTCGTCGGTCACCGCAACGGCGCCTGCGGATTTAAGCGCAGCATAATCGTTCAGCGTCTCCCCTTTCGATCCGCGCGTAGCCGCACCGATGGGAAAGACGCGGATGGAAGCGCCACGCTCTTGCGCCTGCATCCAGCGGGTGATTTCGGCCGAATCGTTTACAGGGATGGTGTTGGGCATGGCCGCGACGGAGGTAAAGCCGCCTGCCGCTGCTGCCGCAGTCCCGGTGGCGATGGTCTCCTTGTAGCCCTGGCCCGGCTCGCGCAGGTGGACATGGATATCAACTAACCCCGGCGCCACTACGAGTCCCGTCGCGTCAAGAACCTCAGCGCCATTGGTCTGCTTCAGCTTGCCGGGACTCGCGATCTCGGCCACGTGGCCATCTTTGAGGAGGATGTCCTTAGGACCGTCAACTCCAGCTGCTGGATCAGTCAGGTGGCCGTTGCGAATTACCAGAGCTGTCATGCGTGGCCTCCTTGCGTGGCCGTCAGAGCACGCTCGACCACCGCCATACGAATAGCGACACCGTTCTTCACCTGTTCCAGAATCACGGATTGGGGACCATCTGCCACGCCGGCCGTGATCTCAAGGCCACGAATGATGGGGCCTGGATGCATGACGATTGCAGTGGGTGCGTGCGCGGCCAGCCGCTGCCCAGTGAGCTGAAAGTTCGCCTTGTACTGCTCGAGATCCAGTTGCAGTCCTGCGAGCCGCTCGGCCTGAATGCGCAGCATCATCACTGCCTGGGACTGCTCAATCGCTGCATTGAAGTCCCGTTCAATTGCAATACCGGGGCCAGCATGGCCTGCCGTATCCGGCAGCAGCTCTTTGGGACCGCAGAGCAACACACGCGCTCCCAGCCGCGGCAAAAGAAACATATTCGATCGGGCCACACGGCTGTGCAGAATGTCACCCACGATAGTCACCGTCACGCCGGCCAGCGTTTCCGCGGTCGCGCTTTCAACTCCCCGCTGCAGGTGCGTGAGGATGGTGCGCAGGTCGAGCAGCGCCTGTGTGGGATGCTCATGCATGCCGTCGCCGGCGTTCAGCACCGGCAGGCGGGTCGCCTCTTCCAGGAGCCAGGGCGCACCAGAGGAGTTATGGCGCAGAATGATGGCCTCTGCGCCCAGCGCCCGCAGTGTCAGGCCGGTGTCTTTCAGCGTCTCGCCCTTCTCGATGCTCGAAGAGAGGCTCGAGACCAGTGTGGTATCCGCTCCAAGCCCCTTGGCGGCCAGTTCAAAACTGGTACGGGTGCGCGTGGAGGACTCATAGAAGAGCAACGCCACGCGGCGTTTGGCCAAGATTCGATCCCGGACCAGCGGGTCCTGATTCTCCAGAAATGTCGCGCGGACGAGAATATGGCTGATATCTTCCATGCTCAGATCTCCAGCCGAGAGCAACGATCCAGGATTGTAAGGGAACGGAGAGGCGGGCACTGGCGGCGGGTGAATCTGGCGGCGAACGGGTGTTGCAGTGAGGTTCATGGTCTTTCTGCTTCTAGCTCCCTGACAAAGGGCGGGAGCGATGATTCCTGACTAATCGACCCGCTCAACCAACAACACCTGCTCGTCGTTGTCGACCTCGCGGAACTTGACTTCAATGATCTCGCGGCTGCTGGTGGGGACGTGCTTGCCGACATATGTGGCCTCGATGGGCAATTCGCGATGGCCACGGTCTATGAGCACGGCCAGTTGTACTCGTCGAGGACGGCCGTGATCAAAGAGCGCGTCGAGCGCAGCGCGGATGGTGCGGCCGGTATAGAGGACATCGTCACAAAGCACCACGTCGCGACCCTCGATATCAAAGCCGATTGCACCCGGCGTGACCACGGGACGCACATCCGCTGTAGAAAGATCGTCGCGGTAGAACTGGATGTCGAGTACGCCGGTATCGATGGGCCGCTTCTCAATGCTTGCGATCAGCTTTCCCAGTCGCTCAGCCAAGGGAATGCCGCGGCGCTTGATCCCTACCAGGGCCAATTGCTCGCTTCCATTGCTCTTTTCTACAATCTCGTGGGCCAAGCGCACCAAGGTGCGCTCAATCTCCGAGGCAGACATCAGCCTGCCCTTCACACGCAGGTTGGGTTTGTCTTGCTTTTCACTCATGGTTGCTCTCTCACTGCTTGCTTGTTGAGGCTTGTCTCTCGACGGATGATACGAGGGGTTACCGCTTGGGGGCAAGTTGTGGACAAGTGGAACTGAATCCTGGATGCATGGCTCGTTGTGCTGCAGTTGAGTTGAAGCCATCTCACCAGTGACAAAGAGCGAAAACTAAACCTCTGGTCGCCGGCTTCGGGCAAGCACGCGTGCTCCCAGAGCGCCACCCGCGACGGCAAAGAAAAGCAAGAGAAGAGAATTGCTGGCATAGCTGAAGGCCTCGAGCCCAGCGTGGCCCTCCGGCGACATCATGAAGGCCTGAATCTTGGTTCGGGCAGAGTCCATTTCAGCAGCGTCGGCTTGTCCCATTCCTGACGACCATTGCTGGCTCATTTCCTGGCTCATGTCAACGCGAGATTTCCACTCCGCGTCAATCTGACTCGATTGATGAAGCATATACCGTTGCACAAGCAACGTGCCGCCGCTGGCACCAAATGCCAGCCAGCCGCCCAGCAATCCGGTCACAAGTCCAATGCGGGCACCCGCGCCGATGGTAATCCAGGCCGCTTGCTGGCCACGTACGTAAAGCACAACAGCCCATACTGCAGCCGATGCCATCCAAAACAGGCCGAGGAAAGATATTGGAGATGCCGCGCTGGAAAGCAGCCCTGCCGGGATCGCGAGCATCAGGGCTGCGCGAATCGCCGGCTTCCAGTCAACGCTGCTTGCGTCGCGTACTGCCTCGTTCCAGCGTTCCGGCGCGGCCTGCCCCGGAATTGCCTCCGCCGCATAGACCAGTTGCGGCAGACCGCAGGTTGGGCAGTAGCTTTTGTCGGCCTCGACGGCCTGGTGGCAGCGCGTGCAGGAGATTTCCATACATCTACGAGCCTATAGCATTTTGATAGCTCAGGTAGAGCAGAATTCGAAACCATCCTGAACACTCAGCGACTGTTCGTTTTTCTCCAAGCCTGCGCGGCTTGCAGGAAATCGTTCATGCTAACTTGTCCTGGTTCGGTTTGGGGCGCTGCGTCGCCGCATCTGAGTAGATTTCAAGCTAAACAAATCAAAAAAGAAAGAATGGTCCCGCTCCAAGCACTCTCGGCACCGTACCGGGTATTGCAGAATTAACAGGCGAAGCAAATCCGCTCTCCGGAAGTGGCTGATGCGAAAATTCCGCGTTCCGCAATAGCGACAAAACAGGGACATCCTGAACTCCTGGTATGGGGGAAATGAAAATTGCGCGAGGTACAGTCTGAGGCCCACTTAGGAGGATCAGTTCATAAGAACTGAGATGCAGAAAATTGGTATTAGGAGTGGGCTGATCACCGACCTGGCCCGAGTGCCGCCTGGAATGGGCGCAAGAAGGCAAAAATTGGAGTGAGGCTGAGAATTTGCGGAAGATTGAGTCGCCACGAAGTCTGGCAAACCTGCTCAGTTTGAAGAGCTTAACTTCTCCAACCTTGTTGCAACAATCGCTTCGGCGGTCTGCACAGCCTCATCGAGCGACATGGCTGTCGAGTCCAACAAAATGGCGTCGGCGGCTGGTCTGAGCGGTGAATCGGCGCGGTTCCGATCGCGCTCGTCACGGGCTCGCAAATCGCGAATTACTTCTTCCGGTTGAACAGCAGGTGTAGGTCCAAGTTGGTCGAATCGACGCATGCCGCGCACTTCCGGCGCCGCATCCAGAAAAATCTTGACCTCGGCGCCAGGAAAGACCACAGTGCCAATGTCGCGGCCTTCCATTACTACGCCGCCTGCGGCACCAACCTGTTGCTGTAGACGAACCATCCATGCGCGAATGGATGGGAAAACGCTCACTCTTGAGGCGGCGTCGGTTACGGTTTGGTTGCGAATGAGGCCGGTCACATCTTCGCCGTCTAGTAGGACGCGATTTTCCAGCTCGCCCGGTTCAAGGCTGATTGTGGTTTCGGCGGCAAGTTCTTCCAAGCCTTGACTCTCATCCAAGGCCAGCCCCAACCGCAAAGCCTTCAGACCGAAGGCTCTGTACATGGCACCTGTTTCAAGATTCAGCAGACCAAAGTGACGGGCCAGATGGCGGGCTATCGTGCTTTTTCCCGCTCCTGCTGGACCGTCTATGGCGATGATGATTTTCTTAGCTGCGTCCGATGAGCGCAACGGGCTACTTTCCAGGCTCATCCGCGCTTCTTTGTCTCCTGCTTGGGTCGGGCCGTAAAGCCATACCGCTTGCTGTTTCCAGCTTTTGCGCCGGCCGTCAACGCCGGTTTGCGGTTGTCCCGGGCCGGACGGGACCCCGTCCGGGCGTCTTTACGAGGGGTGCTGCCACTTCGCGTCGCACTGGCTCCACGAAGACCGCTACGCCCAGTGGAGGATGGCTTTGCAGGAGACTTGACGCCATTACTTTTGCGCTGGCCCCAAGCCCCACTAGAAGGCTTCGAGGCTCTCGTGCCGGCAGTTCCGTTCTTGTGGCGGGCTGCGCTTCCGTTTGAGCCGTTCGATCCATTGGTATGGATCCCGTTCTTGGAGCCATTGGCGGCGTGAGCTCCGTTGCGTTTGCCACTGGTGCTGGCAGCAGCCTTCGACTTCCAGAGTGCCCCAGAAGGCCGCGCCCCCGAGGAGCGAGCTTCGGAAGATCCTGCCCTGCGGGCTGGACGTGCACTCGTCCGAGCACTGCTTCGTGAATTGGACCTGCCGCCGTTGGACGCTTGCGCCGGCTTGCGGTCGCGAGCATGGGTTGCCGGCCTGCTGAAATGGGGCCTCGTCCCCGCCGCGTTGCCGTTCGAAGGCGCGGTGTGAGCTTCAACCGGCTTCGGCAATACGGGAGGCTTTGCCAGCACATGCGGTTTAGCCGCAACGGGCAACGTGGCCGGAACCGGTGGGTTGACAGGGTAGATTGTCGCTGCCTTCGGCACCTCGAATTCCGGTGCATCTTCCTCATGCTCCCGAGCATGCATGAAGTATGCGGAAGCAGGCGTAGAAGAACTGGTATATAGAGTCGGAGCGGGAGTAAACTCCGGCAGCGTACCCGCGACATAAAAATGCGGCGCATGTCCCAGCGAAATAGTGTGCACCTGGCGGGTAGCCACCAGGCCGCGGAGCACTTCGCGTACTTTGCTACGCGCGGTCAGTGGGGCCAGAAACAGCTCAACTTCTTCCATGCTCGCGGCAATCACAGCCTGCAGATAAATTGAGGCAAGTACTGAAATAGCCGTCACTTGCGAGGTGGACGCGCCCTCGGCAATGGCTTTCTGGTATCGAGTCCTGAGCAGTTGCCACTTGGCCGGCTGCCCGGGGGCTGAGATGACCGGAATGATGCGGAGTTGCTGCCAGAGCTCAGTAATCGCACGTAGAACGGCTACTTCGGTCACTTCCCGTCCGAGCGCATGCTTGAGGCTTGGAATCGTGGCGTCGCCAGCTTCCAGCAGTTTGTAGGCCTGGATTGCCAGTTGTGAGACTTGCCGCGATCCTGTTAGTTGCGGACTACGTCGCCAGTCGCGATCGCCCCGAAGAGCGTACACGTAAGGCAGGACCCAGCTGGCTACTACAAAGTCGGGTTGCTCGCCTGGTTGTCCCAGCAGATTCAGCCGCACTGCTACGCCGTCTAGCTCAAGGCGTACCAGCAATTCTTCGGCTAACGCGATATGTTTTTGCTCGGGTGTCGAGTCCCGCTTCCCAGCTATTGCCTCTACAAATGAAGGCGCGATGGAAGAAGAAAACTGCCGCTTCGGCAGGAAGAGACACAATCCGGTCTCCTCAATCCACGTCCGGGCGTCCTCCATGGTGAGTGTCCCGTGTCCGTTCTGGCGCATCCTTTCGGAGCGCGATGCTTCCAATTGCTCTGCTGTCAAAGAAAAACCTCACTTCCAGGCTGGCTCGTAATGCCGGACGATCCCCACTCCTGAGAGGGGAGGACTGCCACCTTCCTGATTTTACCTGTGTTCTAGATACGATGGAAGGCCCGCTGGATCTCCTTCCAAGAATACAGCAAAGCTATTGGACGTCCATGGGGGCAACTTGTTGGGTGGCTGGTGTTGGCCAGCTCCAACAGTAACCACTCCATTCGAACCAGGTCAAGAGAGGTGTTGACCTTGATTGCCGCGTGACATGCGATGGAGGCTGCGATCCGTGAGCGGAGGGTGCTAAGATTTTGATTCTGCTCGGCTTCTCCGGAATCGGCGCTGGATTGCTCAATCACTTCAGCCAGCATTCGCTCCAATTCCGCGCCTTCGAGGCCTACTGGTGCGGCCTTTACGGCAAGTGTCTGTGGACCAAAGGGTTCCACCTCAAAACCGTTGCGTTCCAGTTCTTCGGCGATGCGCGCAAAAACTACCATTTGCCAGGGTTTCAGCTCCACCAATAATGGCATCAGTAATCTC
This sequence comes from Occallatibacter sp., assembly GCA_049521035.1. Lineage (GTDB taxonomy): Bacteria > Acidobacteriota > Terriglobia > Terriglobales > Acidobacteriaceae > Telmatobacter. Next base: position 26,688 of record JBEKPF010000047.1, read on the forward strand.
TGGCGCTGCACTTTTTCCACTTGGCGATCACGAAGAATTTTTTCGAAAAGGACTCGCTCATGTGCCACATGCTGGTCGATTATCCACAGGCCATCTTCTCCGGAAGCCAAAATGAAGGAATCGCGCAATTGTCCCAGAGGGCGAAGCGAACCAAGATGGTTTAGATTGGCCGCAGCCCGTTCCGCTTCAATCTGCGCGGTGGCATTGGCGGTATCGGCGGTCGAGCCGGGGGTGTAAGTTCCCGCATCTGTGGGTCCCAGAGCGGCGGCCATCGAGCAACAACTATCCGCGATGGGGATCACGGGAGGTTGAAATATCGCCGTCGCGGCCCCGCCAAAGGCCTGCCGCGCTTCCATGCTGCCGGGCCAGCCTCCAAGATTGAGGGATTGGACGCTGAAGGGCAGTCTCCCGGGAGCAGGCGGGGGGAGCTGCGGGGCCAGCTGGAATGCATCAGCATCAGTGGCGGCGGTTTGCGCTGCGGTTGAATCGGAGTCGATGGGGACCGAGCCGTCAGGCGAGCCAGGCAATGGCGAAATGGCTGGAGGCATCAACGAGGGACTGGCGGCGGGAGAGTTATCCAAGGCGGCCAGAAAACCAGCGGCGGGCCGCGCCTGGACCAGCGCAGTGCGCAGACTATCGCGGACAAAGTCGTGGACGAGCGTTTGCTGCCGGAAGCGCACTTCCGTTTTGGCCGGATGCACATTCACGTCAACCTCTTCGGGGGGTATTTCGAGGAAGAGAAGCACCACCGGAAAGCTGGTGGGCGGAATCACGTTCCGATAGGCATCTGTGATCGCGTGCATCAGCAGCCGGTCGCGGATCAGTCGCTTGTTTACGAAGATATAGATCGAATTGCGATTTAGCTTCTGCAGCTCCGGTTTGGAGTAGAAGCCGCTTAGTCGCAGTGCTCCCGGGGCGCGCATCGGTTCGCTGGGATCGCGCCTCCACGGGGGCGGCTCGGGCAGTCCAGCGCGTTCCAGTGGGATTTCGGCCGCCACCGGTAGCAGTTGGGCCAGCGTGTCCTTGCCAAAGATCTGATAGATGCGCTCGGCGGTCCGCGCCACAGGCGGGGCGGAGATGATCGTGTGCGTGGCCGAGAGCAGCTCAAATTGCTTTTCCGGGTGAGCCAGAGCGTAGTGAGTCACAAGTGCGGTCACATGGGCCAGCTCAGTAGATTCCGCCCGGAGGAATTTGCGCCGAGCCGGCGTGTTGAAGAACAGGTCGGCGACCGCGATCGTGGTTCCGCGGGGCAGGGCGGCGTCGTCCACGTGCAGAATCTTGCCTCCGGCAATCTCTATGCGGGTGCCCACGACTGCTTCGCTGGTTGCAGGTTCTACCCCTGCCCCTTCGCAGGTTTCCAGCGTTACGCGGGCCACCGAAGCGATGGATGGCAACGCCTCTCCGCGAAAACCGAGGGTCGCGATCGAGAGCAGATCGTCCGCGGTGCGAAGCTTTGACGTGGCATGGCGCTCGAAGGCCAGCAGGGCGTCATCCCGGTTCATTCCACGGCCGTCATCGGTGAGGCGGATAAGACGACGGCCGCCCGCCTCTACTTCAACCCGAATTCGGTTTGCTCCCGCGTCGAGAGCATTCTCCAGCAACTCCTTCACCACGGAAGCCGGCCTGTCCACCACCTCACCCGCGGCAATCTGATTGGCGACCTGGTCGGGAAGAATGCGGATGCGGCCCATAAGGTTCTAGGGTATCGCAACGTAGGCTGTGCAAGAGGCGGTCGAAATTGCAGACTCCCGCAGGATCGGCAGGTTCTATCGCGTGTGCCTTTGGCAAACGTATAGGAGCGCCAATAACGAACCTGCTACTGGTCTCGGGATTCCGTACTCCGATAAGGAATCAGTAGACTTCGATTCCGCTGACCTTTGGCCAATCTGCATGCCCTTGCGTGAACTGAATCGTGATGGAACCTTCGCCCGATGCAGTGGCTATGAACGTCTGGATGTTGGCTTTGAATCCAGCGCCGGCTGCGGCAACAATGTCGAAGTTGGTCAGCACCGGTTTCCCATTGATGAGGACATTGAACTGCCTGCCGCCCGTCGTCGTGTAGTAGGTCTCGGCAAAATGCAGGCGCACAGTGTAGGCTTTGCCGGGCGTCAGGTTGGGGAGGGTGTAGCTGAAGCTGCTGCCGTAGCGTTCCCCTTGATAGATTACCGAGGGAGCTGGGCTCTGAAATGTAACTCCTGACATGTCGATGGCGTGAGTCACCGAATCAGTTCCCATGTTGGAGCCTGACGCGTCAGTATCCGCTGTATACGAGCCTACCGCGACGGCCTGTCCCGCTCCGATGGAATAAATGTCTCCGGCGATGCCGGAAACATCGCGCGGCATGTCATCGGGACCGCCGCTGAGCCTCGCGCCAAGCGCGCCAATGCCTGCGATGCCCCAGTTATAGGATGGTTCGGCTCGATTTCGCCAGCCCCCGCACCCGACGCAGTCGTCCTGATACCAACCGGTTCCATCGGCATCCGTGAAACTCGCGGCTTGCAGCCAGTTCGCAGCATTCTGTGCAGCGGAGTTGAAAGAGGCGGTTCCAGTCGCGAGATAAAGATCGTTGAAGAAGTAGCCAATGCCGGAGACACCCAGATCTTCCGACGTGTAGTAATCGTTTGCGTCTGACCCAGAGAGATATGCTTCCCAGGCGTCACCGTTTCCTTCGGCAGTCTGGACGGACAAGAGCCAGCTTCCGGCTGCTTCCGCCGTTTGAAGGTCCGCGGCTGCGTGGGTCAGCTTGTAGGCTTGCAACTCGGCCCAACCGATGCCCGCTGCGCCTTCCGCAATTTCTGTTGAGAGCGTCCTATTGCCATTGGCACCGATCGAAATGGGCCACGCGATGCCGGAAGGCTGAGTCTTTTCCTCAGAGCGCACCCATGCCATGATCTTGTTGGCGTCGGCCAACCAGCGGGTGTTGCCCGTGTGCTGATAGAGACTCAAGTAGGCAACGGCGACGCCAGCTCCGCCCTGATAAAGTCCTGTATCGTAAGTTGCACCACCTGGAACTTCGGGCACGGCGCCGCTCGAGGCGATCTGTGTCTCCTCATAAGCGGCGGCAGCAAGCGCATAGTTTTCGTAGGTGGCGTTCCCGGTAGTCTGGGCAATCTGGTCGAGTCCGTAAAAGATTCCGGCTACGCCAGAGCCGAGACCGAGATAGACCTTTCCCTGCGCGGGCACCCACCAATCCCAATAACACTGCTGCGATGGGCAGGGCTCTCCGCTGGGAGCCTCGGCAACAGTGAGGAGCCAGTTGATGCCCTTCAAGGCCGAAGCCTGATATGTCGCATTGCCGGTCTTCTGGTAGAGCGCAAGCAGGAAACTGGCTTGTCCAATCACACCGTCATCCAGGCTGGTAAAGCCGTAAGTAGCCGGGCCGCTGGGGCTGACATTACTTGGATTCACATAGTCTGGCCACCATCCGGCAGAGGTTTGCGCGGCCACGAGCCAGTTGCCAGCCTCTTCAGCTGCAGTCAGGTAACTGACCGTGCCCGTAGCGTCGTACATTTGCAAGAAGGAAGTGCCGATGCTGGCAGTTCCCACGTCCCGGTCGGTCTGGTAGTTGGGCGCCTGGATGACGCTCTGCCACGCCCACCCGCCGAGCAAGGCGGTATGGCGGTTGATCAAAGACTGAGCAGCTTCGCTCACGAGAGGACTCTGAGCTGACGCGGCTCGGCCAAAGCTTGCGGTCAATAGAAAGACCGACGTGAGAGCAAATGCAGCTTTACGTGTAAGGCTGACCAGGACATTGAATGTGGCAGAACTCCCGCGTGTTAACTCTGTGCAATCTCTCATTAGTGCTCCCCAATCCTGCTTATCGGCAGAGCACAGAACAATTCTGCCGGTTGAGAGATGACGAAAGTCTGCTGTCAATAACGAAAGTCTGCTACTCAGGAATGGTTCTATCAGAATGCGGGACCTGGATGGATCAAAGCCAGGGATTCCGAAGGTTCGATGACTATTGAACGAGCATCGCAGATCGCATCTAGCTTTTCTGCCAAGATGCCACGCAAATGAGGAATGCCGCCCGATGGGCGGCATTCTATGAATCAAGAGAAGAGAGCACTAAGAGGGTCGTGGTGCTAGATTCCCATCCCAAACTCACTGACATGTTGCTCGCCGGCATTGGAGTAGAAGTCGTAGGGCGTGCGCCGGTTGAACTTATAACGGCAACGCAGTTCATACCCGAGATAGATGCCGATTGTGGCGACTGCCATCCCGATGGAGAACCAGCCTATAACCTGGAGGGCTTTCCTCTCCCGTTTCTCTTCTGCGGGAGTCTCTTCCGCGTTTGTGAGGTCTTGCGACTCGGTGGACATTTGGCTGCACCCTCCTGCTGGCATAATACCGCAGTTTCTGTAGGACTTGCTCCCAGGAGGAAGGTGAGCGTACCACTTTCGACTACCGCGTTGTCCCAATTCGGGTAAGCCACTGCGTCTTCTCCGCATCGGGGAGAAAGCTGGCATATATGGAGTTGGCCGCCAGCTGACGCAGTTCTTCGCGGGTAAATCCCTGTTCTGTGTGAGCCAGGAAGTACTCATTGGCCACATCGGAGCCGAAGAATGCTGGATCGTCGGAGTTGAGTGTCACCAGCAGGCCGGTATCGAAGTATTGCCGGAGCGGGTGGTCGGCAAACGATGCGCAAACCCCAGTGCGGACATTCGAAGTCGGGTTAAGCTCGAGAGCGACCCATCGCGTCCCACCTTCCAGTTCACGGATGAGCTCAATATCCTGAATCGCGGAAAGCGCGTGGCCAATCCGCTCAGAGCCGATGGCAAGCGCTTCCCAAATCGCCTCAGGCCCCGTGGTCTCGCCGGCGTGGTTGGTCAGCCTCAGCCCTGCTTGCGCCGCTTCGGCATAGAGAGCGCGAAAAGGCTCGGAGCCACGCTGGCGTTCGTCGCCGCCCAAACCAATGCCGATGATCGAGGGGTACTTTGCGCGCATCTCGGCGGCTTTGCGGAAGACGACCCCAGCCTCCTCCACGGTGAAGTGGCGCACGGCGTCAAAGATCCAGTAGAGCGAAAGGCCCAGCTCGCGTTCGCCGCGTTCACGCGCGTGCTCCAAGCCTGCAAAGATGGGCTCAAACGCCAGCGGATCGTGATTGCGCCACATGTAAATCACGCCAACCGAGATGTAGACCTCGGCGTGGACCACGCCCTGCGCTGCAAGCCTCTCCATCATGCGCCAGGCCGCGAGCTCATAGTCTTCAGGTCCGATCAATCGCCGCGTGACCGCCTTGAAGGCTTCGATGAAACCTGTGAAATCGGTGAATTGGTAGAGGGCTTCAGCCTCCGGCAAAGTGATGGGGTTGGCGTCGTGGCGGGCGCTCAGATCCACCAGCGTGGCGGGGGTGATAGTTCCTTCGAGATGGAGGTGCAACTCGGCTTTGGGCAGCCGACGAATGAAGTCTCTAATTTCCGAATCAGACATTGGAAAAGTCTACCGGGGTTTTGCGAACTCTGAGCGATGCCGGCTGTAGAGAAAGTAGATGATGAGGCCGATTACGAGCCAGATTAAGAAGCGGAACCATGTGATGATCGGCAATCCAGCCATAAGCAGGAAGCAGAAGATCACGCTGAGTGCCGGAATGACTGGGCCGAAAGGAACGCGGAAACCGCGACGCCGTTCCGGCTCGCGATAGCGCAGCACGATGACCCCAATCGACACCAGGACGAAAGCGAAGAGCGTGCCGATATTCGAGAGATCTGCCAATGTGCCGATGTCGAAAAGGCCGGAGGGAATGGCGACCACAAATCCAGCCACCCAAGTGGAGAACGCCGGGGTGCGAAAGACGGGATGCACATTGCTGAAGATCTTAGGTAGTAGGCCGTCGCGGGACATGGAAAACCAGACGCGCGACTGGCCGAGTTGGTAAACGAGGATCGACGAGAGCATGCCCATAATGGCGCCGGTGAGGACGATCAGCCTGATCCAGTGAAGCGGGTAGCCACCTGGCAGGATGGACAACTTCTTGAGCGCGTTGACCACTGGGGCAGCGTCACCCACCATCGACTGCCAGGGCACCAGGCCAGTGAGGCAGACGGCCACAGCTACATACAGCAGAGTACATACCAGCAGCGTGGCGATGATGCCGATGGGCAGGTCGCGCTGCGGGTTGCGGCATTCCTCGGCCGCGGTCGAAACTGAATCGAAGCCAATATAGGTGAAGAAGATGATCGACCCGCCCGTCAGCACCCCACCCCAGCCGTTAGGCATGAATGGATGCCAGTTGCCGGGATGAATGAATCCGATGACCGCAATGACGAAGATGACAATGGCAACCAGCTTGATGCTCACCATCATGTTGTTGGTGCTGGCCGACTCGCGGATGCCGCGTACCAGGATCACAGTGAGGATGAGGACGATGAGGAACGCCGGTATGTTGAAACCGAAATGCCAGCCGGGATGGTAGATCCAGTTGCCGGCCAGGTCCTGCAGGCCCTCGGGGAGATAAGCCGGCGAGATCCACGTGGCAGCCGGATGCAGACCGAACCAGTCCAGCAAGTCGACGACATGGGCAGCAAATCCCACGCTGACCGTCATGTTAGAGCCGGCATACTCCAGGATCAGGTCCCAACCAATGATCCAGGCGACCAGTTCGCCCATGGTTGCGTAGGTGTAGGTGTAAGCCGAGCCGGCGATGGGAATCATCGACGCCAGTTCGGCATAGCAGAGGCCGGTAAGCGCGCAGACAATAGCCACCAGCACCAGTGAAAGAGCGATGGCGGGACCGGCGCCGGGACGGCCAGCCAGTGCGGTATGGGTGATGATGTAATCCGCCAGCGGCGTATTGACAAAGCTGGAGGTGTCGAACTGCTCACCGGAGATGGCCGTGCCAATGACCGTGAAGATGCCTGAACCGATCACCGCCCCAATACCGAGCGCAGTCAACGACCACGGCCCGAGGGTTTTCTTGAGCCTGTGTTCGGGCTCTTCTGACTCTCGAATCAGCTTATCTATCGACTTGCGCGCAAGCAGTTGGCTGGGCAGGGCTATTGTCCTCATCCTGCAGGTTGTAAGGGCCTGTCAATGCTGGCATATTGCGGGTTCCGGGTGAGCTTGCGCCGGTCCGGAACCCCTCCTGAGGGCCGCGACGGCTTAGCGCTTCGACTGGCCGCGTGCGAGCTTCTTGAGCTTTTTCTTGTTTTCACCGCGCGGTCCGGTCCGTTTCGCCTTGGGGGCGGCCTTCTTGCGGGCAGTGCGCTTTAGCTTCTTTCGTTCCAGTTTGTCTTCAACTTTTGTGGTGTTGGCCACGGATAACCTCTTTCGCTGCAATCTCTTCAGGGTGTCCCACAAATCGGCTTATGGTTGGGCCGGCTCATCGATAGGGAGTCAAGTCCATGTTAACAGGGAATTCAGTGTAGGCCCAAGCTGATTGCGCTTATCAGCAGTGCTTCATTGCCCGGATTTGGAACCGCAGTTTATCTGTTTCCAAGGTACAATGAAAATAGACCTGAAGTTGACCCGCCTGCTCGGCTCCAGCCGTTATGCCGCTTTGGACGAGTTCCGCACTACACGCACCAATCACCGCGTTGACCGGAGTTCGTTATGCGTTCCGACAAGATCCACCGCGCACTCGCGCAGGGCATGAACCGTTTTGAAGTCTGCCAGCTTGTCTCCAAGGGTGTGAAAGCCACCCATAAGACTGGCTCACGCTTTGAAGACTCTATTAACGATGTGCTGCAATATTTAGGTACCCACGACACGCCGAAGGAAGATCTACACCCGGCGATCCCGCAGGTGAGTGTAAAAAGCCTCAAGCCCGCCGCGTAGAAAGAACAATCGTCAGTTTTCAGTGGTCGTTGCCAGCCGGCAAATCAAGATCTCTGGCACACTCCATGAATCCAAGCAGACGCAAAAGAGGGACGGCGGTTTGCCGTCCCTCTTTTGTTGATTTCGGGCCGAATTCTAAGAGTTACCTTAGACGACCTGAACGTTTTCAGCCTGCCAACCCTTGGGGCCCTTGGTCACGTTGAACTGAACGCGCTGGCCTTCCTGCAGTGAACGGAATCCGTTCGACTGGATGGCGGTGTGATGAACGAACACGTCCTCGCCGTTTTCGCGGCTCAAAAATCCAAAACCCTTTGCGTCATTAAACCATTTCACTGTGCCTGTTTCCATTTTGTGTTGCTCCTTCGATACTGATTTACCGCGAACGCAATGTGGAAGTTTGCGAGTAGGCGGTAACCAGAACAGGCAAGAACTTCAGATCGAATTCTACGATTGGATAGAGTGTAGCACGGATTTGGCAAACGGCCAGCTCTCATTTTCCCTTGCCGGTCAAGAAAAAATGCATTGCCGCGGTTTGTTCCGTTTTGGTACTCGGCTGGAATCTCAAGACCGCTGCTAAATCCTCTGCAGATTCGCGAACTTCTCGATCAGTTTCTTCATTCCATGTTGGGAGAACATCACAGTTAGCTTTGCGTCCTCGCCGTCGCCTTCGCGCATGAGGATGGTGCCCTCCCCATATTTCGAGTGGCGAACTCGCTGACCTTTTTTGAGACCGGCGGCGCCGGTGGGCTCAGGGATGTCCATCGATGGGCGAATGAAGGAACCAGACTTGAGCGCTCCGGCCTTGCCACCAAAGAAACGTGCAATATTGTCGATGGACTGCGGTGCTGGCGGTGCTCCCGCTTTTCTACCTTTTGGAACGGCACTATGGAATGGACTCGAGCTTGGCGCCTCCTGGCTTTCGTCTTCGTAGTTGTAGTGTTTCTCGGCGAAGTCGCCACCGTGGGTAGGCCGACGCCCGTAGGTATTTGGGTAGCCGGGAGTGGACCAGGCCGCCGACTGCGGATGGCCGCCAAGGTTTTCGACCAGTGCAGTGGGGACCTCTTCAAGGAAGCGTGAGGGAACGCTCATTTCCGGAGCGTCGTTGCCATATCGTCTCCGGTAGTGCGCGCGGGTGAGGACGAGCGTGTCCATGGCGCGCGTCATGCCGACGTAGCAGAGACGGCGCTCCTCCTCGAGTTCCTCGGGATTGTTGAGGGTGCGCGAGTGGGGAAACAGACCTTCCTCAAGTCCTGCAAGAAAGACGAGGGGGAATTCGAGTCCCTTGGCGGCGTGGAGAGTCATGAGCGTGACGCGCGCATCGGGGTCGAACTGGTCAGTGTCGGAAGCGAGAGCTGCGTGATCAAGGAATTCGGCCAGTGTTTCGCCGCGCGCTTCGGCGTCGTGGGCGGCGTTAGCCAATTCCTTCAGGTTCTCAATACGGCTGAAAGCCTCCGGCGAGCCTTCCGTTTCAAGAGCCTTGATGTAGCCGGTGCGGTCAATGATGAATCGAATCAGTTCCGGAAGCGTGGCAGCGTCGCCGGAAGATCGAAAGCCTTCAGTCGCTTCTCGTTTCGGACTGGCTTCACTGTCGGGTTGAGATTCCCCAGGGAGCGTCTCCTTCGGCATGGTAAGAAACGGCCGCGCGGATTTTGCGAACGGCGAGTAAGTGCTTGCGTCGAGAAGGGGAAGCTGGGCCCCGTCGGAGGATTCGCCGAAGTCGAAGTTTGTAACGAAATCCGAGCTGGCCGCATCGGCGGTAGCCGCGCCGAACCCAAAATCGGTGTCAGCTTCTGAATCTACATCCGCACCGGCGGCCACATCGGCGGCAAGCTTGCCGGCAAAATCGGGATCCATCATGGCCTGCGCATCAAGGATGAGCTGACGGAAGGATTCGAGGGCCATCTGGGCGCGTGCAGGGATGAGGCGATTGGCAATGGCCGCGCTGAGTGCGTCCCAGGTCGACTTGCCAGTCTCGAGCGCCAGGCGCTCCAAGGTTTCGAGCGTGGTTTTGCCGATGCCCCGGGTCGGCGTGTTGATGACGCGATTGAGAGCCATGGAGTCGTGGGGATTGCGGACCAAGCGCAGGTAGCTGAGCAGGTCCTTGATCTCAGCGCGTTCATAGAAACTGAAGCCCCCGACCATGGTGTAACGGATGTTATACCGGCGCAGCGCTTCCTCCACAAGCCTCGATTGTGAGTTGGTCCGATACAAGACCGCACAGTGAGCTTCTGTCACCTGAGAATTGGATTCCGCCTCGCGAAGAAACTTCTGGATACGGTTGGCGATGAAGAGCGCCTCATTTTCGCCATCGGGAGCTTCGTAGTAGCCGACAAGGCTTCCGCCTTGCCGATCGGTCCACAGCTTCTTGCCCTTGCGGCGGATGTTGTTGGCAACGACCGCTCCGGCGGCTTCCAAAATGATCTGGGTGGATCGGTAGTTCTGCTCCAGTCTTACAATCCTCGCGTTAGGGAAGTCCTTCTCAAACTCCAGAATGTTGCGGATATCCGCGCCGCGCCAGGAGTAGATGCTCTGGTCTTCGTCGCCCACGGCGCATACGTTCTTGGCCTCTCCTGCCAGCAGCTTCATCAGTTCGTATTGCGGGCGGTTGGTGTCCTGATACTCGTCGACGAGCAGATAACGATAGCGCCGCTGGTAGCGCTCCCTTACCTCTTGCGAGATTTTGAGCAGACGGGCAGCTTCAAGAAGCAGATCGTCAAAATCCAGAGCGTTGTTCTTGCGCAGTTCCGCCTTGTAACTCTGGTAGATGTGGGCGATGCGCTCGCTGTTTGGATCCTTTGATGCGAGGTAATACTCCTGCGGATCGACCATGTGGTTCTTCGCCCAACTGATGCGGCCAAGAACCGTGCGTGGCGTCAACTGCTTGGTGTCGAGCCCCATGCGGCGCATCACCTGCTTGACGATCGCCTGCTGGTCGTTCTCGTCGTAAATCGCGAACGACCGCGTCAGGCCCTCGTTGCCCACCTTGAGAGCTTCAATGTCGCGCCTCAGCAACCGCACGCACAGCGAGTGGAATGTGGCGATGAGCGGCTTTGCGAGCGAGGTGTGCCCCAGCAGCTTATCGACGCGCTCGGCCATCTCGCTGGCGGCCTTGTTGGTGAAGGTGACGGCCAAAATTGAGTCCGGCGCAACACCTTTTTCACGGATCAGCCAGGCGATCCGGCTCGTGATGACACGGGTCTTTCCCGAGCCGGCGCCGGCCAGAATAAGCAGAGGGCCTTCCGTAGCCTCGACGGCAGCGCGTTGTTCGGGATTCAGGTTGTCGATGAGCGGTTGCAAGGCGGTGTCCGGCGGGAAGGGTCCTGTCCCTAGTGTATCGTTTGGGGCCTCGCGCTATTCTGGAGGCGCAATGACATTCATCGGGAAAGCCGCTCGCCGCGTAGCTGTTTACTGTGGATCCGCCAATGGAAACAACCCTGCATTTGTAGCTGAGGCCCAAGCGCTCGGCGCTGCGGTTGCCGCAGCCGGACTCGGACTCGTGTATGGCGGAGCCAGCGCGGGCCTGATGGGCGCGGTGGCCGATGCAGCGCTTGCCGGGGGCGCGAAGGTAATTGGCGTGCTGCCGGATGTTCTGTCCGGGAAGGAAATCGCGCACAGCGGACTGACGTCGCTGGAGCTGGTTTCAACCATGCACGAGCGCAAGGCGCGCATGGCGGAACTGGCCGATGCATTTCTGGTATTGCCGGGCGGCTACGGGACGCTGGAAGAGCTGCTGGAAGTGGTGACCTGGGCGCAGCTACGACTGCATGAAAAGCCGGTCATCCTGATCAATACGGTCGGCTATTGGGATGGGCTGTTGGCATTCCTGGACACGGCAGTTGCGGCTGGCTTTCTGAAGCCGAAGAACCGGGCGTTGATGCGGGTTGCCGGGAGTGCGGTTGAGGCGGTGGGGATGGTGATTGGCGGGGTCCGGGAATGATTGTCGAACCGCGGAGTCACTTTGAGCCCGATTCAGATGGACTGCTGCGCGAGATCTCCAAGCATATCAACGACGAGATGCTGGAAGAGATTGCCGCTGCGGACTACGGGTTGGAAAAGGAAAAGCACCTCCTGGTTCTGCGACAGGTCAGGGAAACGGGTACGTTCCCCCAGGATATGCATTGGTTTCCAATGGAGGTTATGGAGCTGATTCGCTGGTCGGAGCCTGAGGACCCGGCATGGAAGCCGGGAAGAACCGGTGCATTTGGTCATTGGATGCGGGCATTCTCGTGTGCCGCGATTCTGCGCGCCGAACATGAACCATACAACTACCACTATAACGACGGGTGTATTGATTCAACTTTGATCCAGTTGGTCCTGAGTCTGAGCACTTTGCCAGTCGACTTCAATAGTCACGCAGCGAAGTTCATTGCATGGCTGATGCTCAACTCAGAGACAGAAGGGCAAGACAACCGGGTCTGTGCCTACTGAATTGGGTTGTTCTGGTTTGCACTTCAACTTAATCCATCGCCGCCAGATGAAACTTTGATTTCGCTCGGGACGTGGACCTTGCGGCGTGCGGACGAACTTTTCGGAAGATATTCCCTCGACCGTCTTCCTGGCCTGCGGGAGATGGCCGTTGAGTCCCAAAAGCGGTTATCCTGGGAGCGCCTCGGGCGTGAGCTATCTTTGCTCGAATTAAGTGAGCACTGCTACGAGCTTCAAGGGTTAGTGACAACGGTCGGAGAGCAGTTGGCGGGCCAAAACTTCCGTGGGAAACCTGCCGGAAGTTCCCTTCGCTAATTTGGGGTGCCAGCGGTTTCTTCGGCGGCGAAAGTGCATTCCCTGCATTGGCAGACGCGACGCAGATACTCCCAGGAATAAATTCCAGCGGTATGGCCGTCCTGCCAATTGAATTGCAGGGCATAGCGGCCCACGGCATGGGCGCTGGCGGGCTTGGGCGGTGGGGTGTACATGGGGAGAACCGCTGTCGGTTTGGCCTTGGGCTGGCCTGGCTTGCGACCTTGCAGGGCGCGTTCCTCATTGCAGGTGGCGCACGGACAGGCGTCGCGCAGCCACGCGAAGGTCCAGGCGCTGCGATGGCCATCCTGCCAGTCGATCTCCAACCCCTTGCCCTCCGTCAACAACACCCGCACCTTTTCCGGGGTAATCGCAATGCGGGGCAAGGGGCGATTGTCCTGTGTTTCGCGCGTTTCCTCGTCTTTGGAGACAAAGCGGATGCCTTCGTGGCTCATAGCAACAGATTACAGGTTTGCAGCGATGAGCGGCATCCACCTGCGGAAGTTTCAATCTGCGCTCGCGATCGAGGCAACAATGGTGAGTGCTAAGATGTCGGCATCATGCTCTGGGATCGCTTGAACGAAGTCCGGAAGGTCCTCTGTGAACTGGATCAGCCCCTACCCCGCCCGGTACGGTTGAACGGGGTCGGAATCGGGCGTCTCGTGGTCGCGCTGGCGTGCACCGTGTTTGGCGTGGGCATGGCTGCCAGCGCTTGCCGTGTTGAGTTGCGCCGGCAGGCGGAGAATGAGTCGGTGGTGCGCCGCCTGACCACTGAGGGGCAGGAAACTCAGGCTACGGTCACGCACCTCTATACTGGCATGGGCGGCTACGTCGTCAACTATGAATACACAGTCAATGGCCGAACGTTCCAGCGAGGCGCCTTCATCGCAGAGGAACAGTGGCGGTCACTTGAGGTAGGCTCGCCCCTGGCAATTCGCTATCTGCCTTCCAATCCGAACGACGCCTACCCCGATGCAGCTCCGCCAAATTCCCAGAACTATTCGTCTATCGCTTTGCCAATGGCCGGAATGATTCTGTTTGTCACGTTGAGCTTTGCGATCGGATGCCTTTGGGATGTTGTCTCTGAGCGCCGTCTCCTGGCGCGCGGCCGCGCTGTGCTGGGAATCGTGATCCGCTGCAAAACGGGAACTCGGGACCGCATCAGCGGGTTTTACCTGAACTACGATTTTTCATTCCCTGGGGGCGCGCCGTGTCAAGGCAAAGGTTTCTCGGGCTCGCAACAAGCAGAGGGATCCCCGGTCACGGTTCTGTACGATCCAAACAATCCGCGTCGCAGTGCCCTTTACCCCATGGAGACGGTCCGATTGGTTCCTTTTGCGCCCGTTGCTTCCGACTCAGTAGCTGGCAGGTAGGCTTTTTCGTATCTGATCCCTAATCCCCATTCCCTGTTCTCTGCCTTCCGTCGTAGCGGAGCTTCAGCGCCAGGATCGCAAGAGCCAGCGCAAGGGTTACAGCGTTAGCCGCGATGATGGGAGCGGAGCCAATGCCAAGGCCGTAGACCAGCCAGCAGGCAACCCCAAAGCTGAACAGCAGAAACATGGAGAGCGAGATGTCCCGCGCGCTCTTTCGCTGCCACACGCGTAGCAACTGAGGCAGAAATGAGATCGTGGTGCAGACGGCGGCGACGGAACCGATTCCGTTCATCGTCCAGCGTGAAAGGAAATTGAAGGCGGGCATCTTATCGAGTGCTCCAGAAGAACCATGCGGCCATGGAAAAGCCGATGAAGATGACCAGTCCACGCAGCACTGGTTTGGGAACCATTCGTGCAAAGCGTGCGGAAGTGTAACCCCCAATTGCGCAGGTGACCATCGCCAGCAGGCAGTAGCGCCAGACAACCTGGCCGTTAAAGACAAAAATGACGAAGGCAATGCCGTTGGCCATCGTCGTCGAAACCACCTTCAGTGCGTTGATATCGTTCAGGTCTTGCAGGCCGAAGAGCGACAGCAGGGTGATGATGAGAAATCCGGCTCCGGCGCCGAAGTAGCCGATGTAAAAGCAGACCAAGATCGTCGACAAGAAGAGCGGCAGGATGCGCGGAAGGTGGGGCTTACCTGAGGAGTTGCCCTGACGCCGGGCCTCATTAAGATGGCTTAGCCAGCGGGAAACCGGACCGGTGAGGGCGAAGATGGTGGCCGCCACCAGCAGCAGCCAGGGCACCAAGTGGAGGAATGTCGTTTGCGGCGTGTTGAGCAGGACCAAGGCTCCGGTAGTGCCACCCATCAGGCCTGCCAGGCCCATCGGCAGGGCGAGACGCAGGTTCTTGCGGATATCGTCGCGATAAGCAGCTACCGAAGTGAGTTGGCCGGGCCACAGCGCCACCGTATTAGTTGCGTTGGCCTGCACTGGGAGCATCTTCATGCTCAGCATGGCGGGGAAAAGCAGGAATGAGCCGCCCCCGGCAACTGCGTTGAGCACTCCAGCCAGAAAGGCAGCTACGGAAAGCCAAAGCCAATGCCAGTCGATCAGATGAGAAAGATTGGAAACAAACGACATCTGTCTTTCATTGTAGAAGGGACATCATAACGGCCAGGGATCTGAGTGCGATGGCCATGGGCCCGGAGGAATCCTGAGATCGAGACAATCCTCTGGGGGATCGCAAATAATGGAAACCTTTTCAGCGAGGGCCTATTCGACGCGCCGCATTTCGTGCAAAACGCTACGCTTGACGATTCCACGCGGAAGTGGGCATACTCGCCACTTGTACCGAGGCTAGGGCATTTTTCCCCCATGCCGCCGGGAGTTGGTCTTTATGGATCTAGTATTGCTTCGTCTTCTCTTTGTGGCCCTGCTTGCCGGGGTCTGTTATTTCCTTCATCCCTTCGGTTTAACAGGATGGATGAGTGCAGCTGGAGGCGCCATTGCAGCCGGTGCGGTGATTATCTTCGAGTTGCGGGTCCGAGCGCTTACGCTGCGACGACTCATCGGCGCGGTGGCAGGTAGCGTACTTGGCATCTTTGGCGCAGCGCTGTTCTGCCTGGTATTGCGCTCAGCGCCCATCCAAGGCAGTACTTCAGCCGTGCTGCAGATCTTCGTTCTGCTGCTCATGACCTATGTGGGTTTGCTGGTGGGCGCTAACAAGGGCGACCTGCTAAACCCGGCAGCGCTCAGCATGGTCTTCAGTGGAGAGCGGCCCGCACGTCGCAGCGCCAAGGTGCTGGACACGAGCGTGATTATTGACGGGCGTATCGCGGATATTGCCGAGGCTGGCTTCATTGACGGCATGATGGTGGTGCCCGAGTTCGTTCTGCGCGAATTGCAGATTGTGGCGGATTCGACCGATGGGTCAAAGCGGCAGCGCGGCCGGCGTGGTCTCGATATGCTGCAGCGCATGCAGTCCAATACCAACATCCAGGTGCAGATTGTCCCAGACGACTTTCCCTCCATCCGCGAGGTGGATCTGAAGCTGCTGGAACTGGCCAAAAAGTGGGAAGCCAAGGTGGTCACCAACGACTTCAACCTGAACAAGGTGGCCCACCTGCATCACGTGGAAGTTCTGAATATCAACGATCTGGCGAATGCTCTAAAGCCTGTGGTGCTGCCCGGCGAAAAGATGAATGTGCTTATCCTGAAAGAAGGTAAGGAATACAACCAGGGTGTGGGCTATCTGGACGATGGCACCATGGTGGTGGTGGATCACGCCCGGCGCATGATCGGCAAGCCGGTCGAGATTTCAGTCACCAGCGTGCTGCAAACTGCCAGTGGCAAAATGATCTTCGGCAAGCTGGAAGAGACCCCCAAGCCCGGCGAGGTACCGCGGCCGGTCGAAATGACGCACTAAAGACGACAGATCGACAGGCGTTGCACTCTACTGCTTGATTCTGATTTCGCTGATTTGAACCATCGGTTCAATGTCGGTGTAATTGGGAATGTCCCCCTGGAGTTGCTTGTAGTGGGGCATCACAGCTTCAGTGAAGGCTTGCACGGACTCGAAGTCGAATGTTGCAATCGCGGCATAGGGTGGCGGCTGGCCCGGCATGGCCGAACTGATGCCGATTTCCGCAGAGACGCCTTTGAGGGCAGGTTGCAGCAGCTTAATAGAGAGCGGCATGTGGACGTCGGCGTAATAGTCCGCGTTGAATCGGCTTCCGGGCTTATTGGGATAGAGGAACGTCACCCTGATCATGAGTTCTCCTGCCGTGCGCTCAATAGGGCTGCGATCAATCGGTCGCTCAGTACTTTTGCACCTTGGGGTCGATCTCGTCGCTCCAGGCGAGGATGCCGCCTGCGACATTCACCACCCTTGGATAGCCAGCCTGCTTCAGAAACTCCGCAATGCGTTGGCTGCGCGCGCCCGAGCGGCAATGGACAACAACTTCGCGATCACGATCGATCTCCGCCAGGCGGTTGGCCACATCGTTCTGGGGGATCAGTTTTCCGCCAATCTGCGCGATCTGGTACTCGTAGGGTTCGCGAACATCGATTAACTGCACATCTTCGCCCGCATCAATCCGCCGCTTGAGTTCCTTCACGCTAATCTGCGGAATTCCGTTCTTCACATTGGCCTCCTGAGGCGTCTCCGGTACGATACCGCAGAAATGCTGGTAATCGATGAGCTCGGTCACAGTTGGGTTTTCGCCGCAGACCGGGCACTCGGGATTCTTGCGCAGCTTGAGCTCGCGGAAACGCATGTTCAGGGCATCCACCAGCAACAACCGGCCAATCAGCGGTTCGCCTTTGCCCAAAATCAGCTTGATCACTTCTGTAGCTTGAATGACGCCAACGAGGCCGGGGAGAATACCCAGCACTCCACCCTCGGCGCAACTGGGCACCAGTCCTGGCGGTGGTGGTTCGGGGTAGAGGCAGCGATAGCACGGTCCCTGCTCCGTGGCAAATACGCTGGCCTGACCTTCAAATCTGAAGATGGAGCCGTATGCGTTCGGCTTGCCCAACAGGACACAGGCATCGTTTACCAGGTAGCGCGTGGGGAAGTTGTCCGTTCCGTCGGCCACAATGTCGTAGTCCTTGATGATCTCAAGGGCGTTGGCGCTTGAAAGCATGGTGTCGTGCTTGACAATGTTGATCGACGGGTTGAGAGCCTTTAGCTTCTCCTCGGCCGAGTCCAGCTTCTTACGCCCGATGTCCTTGGTCGAATGGATAATCTGTCGCTGCAGATTGCTCGAGTCGACGACGTCAAAATCCACCAGGCCGAGCGTGCCAATGCCCGCCGCGGTCAGATACAGTGCCAGCGGCGAACCGAGCCCGCCGGTGCCCACGCAGAGCACGCGCGCGGCCTTCAATTTCTGCTGCCCCTCCATGCCTACCTCGGGCAGAATCAGGTGGCGCGAGTAGCGGGAGAGGTCGTCGGTGGTCAGTTTAGGCAGCGCAGTCGGTTCAGTGATGGTTGTCATGGTTTCCAATTCTTGTGTCGTTAAAGCTTCGCGTCATAGCTGCGTTCTATCGTTCGAAGGCTCTTGCGCCGGAGGCGCGCCCGCCCGTGCGGCCAGCACCCCACCGGCGATGGAGGGGATGATTGAGAGCGTGTCGGCGGCGGTAACTGGTGTGGCCTCCTTCGACGGAAGGTAGCGCACATCTTCGTCGTTCAGATACAGGTTAACAAAAGCGCGCAGTTTGCCCTCGCCTGTAAACAGGTGCTTGCGCAGATCGGGATGCGCCTGGGTGAGCGATTCAAGCGCGCCAGACACCGTGCCCGCTTCCACTTCAACCGCATCCTGCCCGCCGGCATAAAGGCGCAATGGTGTGGGGATGAATATGGTCATGTGTCCTTGTTCCTCGCTTCAAGTCTCTTAGATTCAGTTACGGCCGCATTCGGACCAAAGTCAATCCAGGGAATTTCAGTCCCGTTCAATCGATTCATCATCGACGACAATCCGATCCCGCTCGAAGCTCTTGTCTTCCTCACTCACGCCGGCAAGTCGAAAGGAATTGGTCTCGGCAGCCTTGCCTTTTGCGACGGCGGTGATGACATACGAACAGCCGAGCCAGTGCGCTTCAGCCAAATCGGTCTGCGACCATTGTGCTGGATGGTCGGGGTGCGAGTGATAAAAGCCGGCGATGCCAAGGCTTTGGAGGCGCGCTTCGCGCTCAATTTTCACTAGTTCCAATGGTGCGATATGGTAGCGGTTGTGCGCCGAGTCGGTGCGCGTGTTGCCAGCGCGCACAGCAGTCTCCACCCTCCAACCCTCATCTCCAGGCAGCGACCGACCCAGTAGCGCCCCGCAGCATTCGTAAGGATAGGTTTCCTCGCCGTGGGCGCGAATTGCATCGTACACCGAGCGAGTCAAATGGAGTACGCCCATCCGCCTTCCTCCCAGAATCGTTCAGACAGATATTTGTCGGCGCTGTCGGGCAGCACAGTAACGATGACAGCCTGTCTCTCCGCCGAACATTCCTCAGCAGCAATTTTCAAGCATGCGACTATTGCCGCGGCTGCCGAGATCCCCAGTAAAAGGCCCTCCTCGCGCGCCAGGCGTTTGGCCATCTCGTGGGCCGCTTCGGTCTCCACTTCCATGGCTCGGTCGGCCAGGTGAGGGTTATAGATGGCAGGGACAATCGAGGAGCCCATGTACTTCAGGCCCTCCAGTCCGTGGAAGGGCGAGTCCGGCTGAAAGTTTATGGCTTGGATGCCCGGATCGAACTCCTTGAGGCGGCGCGTTGTACCCATGAAGGTGCCGCTGGTTCCAAGGCCAGCTACAAAGTGCGTTACCTTGCCTCCGGTCTGCTCCCAGATTTCTGGTCCCGTGGTGCGGTAGTGAGCGAGCCAGTTGGCGTCGTTCGAGTACTGGTCCGCGTAGTAAAAGCGTTGCGGATCATTTCCTGCCAACTCACGGGCGCGGCGAATCGCGCCGTCTGAACCCAGGTCCGGATTGGTCCAGTCCATTTTGGCGCCATAGGCGCGCAGTATTTGCTTCCGTTCCGGTGAGACATTGGATGGCATGGCCAGGTGAACCGGGAACCCGAGAGCTGCACCAAGCATGGCGAAGGCGATGCCTGTATTCCCGCTTGACGCGTCGAGGAGGGTCTTGCCTGGTGTGAGCAGGCCACGGTCTCGCGCATCCGCGATCATCGCCGCAGCCGCTCGGTCCTTCACGCTGCCGCCGGGGTTTGCCCATTCCGCCTTGCCCAGCAGGGTGATTCCCCTAAGGTGGCGAACCGGCCCATCAAGCCGGATCAGCGGAGTGGAGCCGATACGTTCCGGCAGCGAGGTGCCGAGCGTAGAGACGAGAGCGCCGGGTGTGGAAATTGTCTGACCTGATTCCATCGGATAATTGCAACCTGTGTTCCGGATATGCAAGATTGATTATGCGATCCTGGTTTTGGGGAAGATTCCGCCGATCCCTATTTCACCATCCTCGCAGACTGGAAGGGGAACATGGCCCGAAAATCCCGCAATCCGAACTTCGATCAAGCATTGGAAATCCTGCGCGCCCATTCATTTGATGTGCAACCCTATGCCGGAGTCGCCGGGGGAGTGCTGGTGAGCAAGCATGGGGCCGGCGCAATCCTGGTTCCAGCGAAGGCCGAGAAGGATACGGCCGGGAGTAACGCCTTCAGGTTTTTCGAGCGCCCGGGAGCGCTGGTGCGCGGTGAAGTGGCGCGCTTGTTGGACCGGGGTTATCAGAAATTCATTAAGACTTCTCAATTTGAACTTCCAGCATCGGCGCTCCAATTGCAGGCAATCCATCTGTTCAGTGAGGAACTGAGCCAACTGACTGGGGCCATCAGCCTCTACAACGAATCGCTGGGAACCACCAGCGATTTGTATCAATACGATCGGTTGAAGGGCCGCGAGGAACCGCAACCTGCGCCCCATCGGCCTTGGGAACTGGCCGAAGGGCACTAATTGCATCCCGGCCCGGCGTGGGAGCCTGTGATGGAAACGGAAAAACAAGTGGGCTGCCTGGTGGCTGGCTCCCCAGAGCGCCGCGCGCATCCCCGGCATGATGTGGATGTAGATGCAACGCTTCTTCTTCTGAGCCAGGGCTCCCGTATCGCCGGCCGGTTGATTGATCTGGGTGTGGAAGGTTGCCGGCTGCGCACCGGTGCCCCATTTCTGGCGGGCATCCAGATTCGAGTCGAGGTTTCCTTCACCATTCGGGGCATCGCCTTCCGGTTCAGCGGTGTTACTAAATGGACCTTCGATAAGCAAGTGGTCGGAATCCACTTTTTGAATGTTCCTCGGCGCCGCCGTGATGAGCTTGCCGAAGTGCTTGGTGAGGTCGAGGCGGAGAGGGCGTCCAAGCTGGAGAAGGAATCTGCCGAATTAGACCCAGCACAGGCGGTGCCCATGCACCCGATCTCTTCCCAAGAGAAAGAGAATCAACAACTGGCGCAGCTACGGCGCGTACAACCGAAACCGGCGTGTCCAGCTCAGTTCGTCGCTTTGGGACCTCAGCTTGTTTCGAAAGCGCATTCCACTCATATGGTAGTGCCCAAACAGGAGCTCATCGCTAAGACGCAGACCCTTCCCAGGTCTCAACCTTTACCCGATCCGCAGCAAGAAGCGTCGACGCCCCCGGCTGCATCGTCGCAGGTGGCCAGTTCTTCGCGACGAGATCGTCGAGCGCAGTCTCGGCATGCGGTGGATACCACAGCTGTGATCTTCCTTATCAATATTGCGTCTCAAGTGCGCGGGCGTATTCAGGACCTGAGTGTCGGTGGCTGCCGCATTCAAACCGAGGAACGCTTTCCGCTGGGCATTTACACAAGAGTTGAGACAGAGTTTCGGCTTGAGGGGCTGCCGTTCAGGCTGGGTGGTGTCATACAAGCCCTGCATGACAAAGGCCGCCATCTGGTGGGGATTCGCTTCCTGGACATGAGCCTCCGCAAGCGGGAGCAGGTAGACCAGTTGATTCAGGAAATTGAGGAGACCCGTGCAGCACCGAAGATCGCAAAACCGGCTGACGCTGGCGATTCGATTCAGGGCGTTTAGGGCTACGCACCTTATGATATAGAGCCCTCGACATCTGAAGAATGTGCATCGCAGGCCAACTCAGGATTTTACCCTGTGGTGCGCTGGTATCTCCAAGAGAATCAATAATATGATAGCGATTGCATTGGTTGCTTTCAGGTAAGGAATTTCTCTGGTATCAAAATCATTGTCTTGTGATGTCCAGAATTGTACAGTCTTGAGCTAACGGCGATGCGACATTATGTCAGCATGCGGCTTTGAGTGTGTTCATAAAACCTCAATTGACCGGGCGTCGTGCGGCGATTCAAAGCGTCGATTGCTGTCGCTCGGACCTCGTTCGCCGGTTGCAGTCCGGCGCATTAACCGAAGCCGGCGTTTGGCGGTGAGATTTTGCAGCTTCCAATGGCTGGAGGCGCATCTGAGAAGGGGCGTACCGATGATCGAGCCGGGCAAACCTGCATTCGATACCGCCGCGTTCCTGATGAATGCTGGCCTCGGAAGAAGAATCGTGCAACTGGCCCCCAAGATGACGTTCTTTATCCAGGGAGGCGCCGCCGATTCTGTCTTCTACCTTCAGAAAGGCCGAGCAAAGATCACGGTTGTTTCGGCAGTAGGAAAGGAAGCCACTATCACGCTTCTCAGTGCGGGAGATTTTGTGGGCGAGGAGTCGCTCGCGGCGACAGGTGGAATCCGCTTGGCGACAGCCACCGCCATTACTGCCTGTACAGCGCTCAAAATAGGGCGCGATGACATGATCCGCGTTATGCATGAGGAGCACCGTCTATCCGACATGTTTCTCAAGTTTCTGCTGGAGCGCAGCATGCGCATACAAGCCGACTTGGTGGATCAGCTATTCAACTCGAGTGAAAAGCGGCTGGCACGGATACTCCTGCTGATGGCCGAGTTCGGCAAGCCGGGCGAGCCGGAACCGTTCATTCCCAAGATTTCGCAGGAAACCCTTGCAGAGATGATCGGGACAACACGTTCCCGCGTGAGCTATTTCATGAACCGCTTCCGCAAACTCGGCTTTATCGAGTACAACGGACGCATCAAGGTCCACAAGTCGCTGCTAAATGTGGTTTTGCTCGACCACCTGCCTGAAGACAACGCTGAGCAGCCGATAGATGCGGAAAATCCGCAAGAGTAGCCCTACTCCCCAAACGGTCGCCTCAAAAAGACCTGTTCAAGTTTGACCTGCCAAAAGACTCGATTCTTGGGAGACTCATATTGAGCCCATCAGTCGGTTCGCTGAGTGATGTCAGATATGCGGGATTCAAAACCAAAGCTACTGATTGTCGACGATGATCAATCAGTCCGCACCTCCTTGTCGCTGTTATTGGCGGAGATGGGGTACAGCGTGCGGATGGCCGAGGATGGCTTATCTGCGTTAGCTCAGATGCAGATGGAACTTCCCGATATTCTTCTCTCAGACCTGAACATGCCG
>JBEKPF010000048.1:0-48901 GCA_049521035.1 Occallatibacter sp.
ATCCGCGCCACCGCGAGTCGCCGGAATTCCTCCGTGTAACTCCTATTCCTTCGCATTTGCAGCCCCCCATTCGCTGCAAACTGTGACTTCCTAAAATGTCTCACTTTGGGGGTTCACTGCAAACCGATGCAGAATTTGCTTGCAGACTATCTATGCAGTAAGGTAAAAATCGACCACTCCTTCTTTGCTCCATTCTCAATTCTTTCCCAATCGGTATTCGGTTTTTGGAGCCAGCGAACATTCAGCCATTCGGGATCTTCGCGTGGCGGCGCAGAGCGCAGCACTGACGGAGCAGTTCGCTCCCCGCTAATCCCCACGGGCAGCGAGAGATCCTGTGTTGGAGCGAGGTCTCGAGTGAAAGCAGGAAAAAAGAAGATCCTTGCCACCGCCTTGGCGTGCGGCTTGGCTCTGGGCGGAGTTGCGCTGGAAAAGGCGCGAGCGAATAGTATCCCTACGCAATCCGACGTGGTCTGGATCGGGGTGGCGATCGGCGCCATAGGCGCGGGAATTGGGATTGGTATCTATTTTGCCTTTCACCACTGCCATAGCCTAAACGGCTGCGCGATCTCCGGGTCGAGCGGCCTGGAAATCAAGAACAGAGGCGATGATCAGATCTATTCCCTGGTGGGTGCGGTGAATGCCATCAAGCCGGGTGACCGGGTTCGCGTCTCTGGCAAAAAGGTGAAGAGATCGGCCAGGCCAGCTCCGCAGTTTGTCGTGGAACAACTGTCAAAGGATTATGGTCCATGCCCGGTGAGACTGTAATGCCTAAGGCGAAACGATGCCGCGCGTTCAAACGGCGGTTCCCGTTTGTTCCTCCGTGGGTACGAGATGCTTTCGTAGAAAGGCGAGGGAGCGCTCGCGGGCTTCTTTGGAAGCTGCGGCGTTGTAGCTCGAACGGGCGTCGCAATTGAAGCCGTGGCCTGCATCGTACCAATAGATCTCAACTTCGGGATGGGCGGAGTGAACCTTCTCAACTTCGTCGGCGGGGATGTGCGTATCCTGCTTACCGAAGTGGAGCATGACGGGGCATGAGGGAGTTTCTCCGGCGTAGTGGCCGACGCCGCCTGGGTAGTAACCGACGGTGGCATCTGGATGGAAGCGGCACGCGGTGACCCAAGCCATGGTTCCACCGTAACAGTAGCCAATGACGCCGATCTTTTTGCCGGTGGAGCTACACGCGAATTCATTTGCGGCCGCGATATCGGAAAGCGCCAGGTCAGGAACGAGCTTTTGTGCGAGGCTCCTGCCGATTTGAGCATCGGGGCCGTCGTATTTGAGCTCGACTCCCGGCTGGATGCGATCGAACAGCGCTGGCGCCACGGCAAGGAATCCGTCCATTGCATAGCCGTCCGCCACAGAGCGGATGTGGGCATTGACGCCGAAGATTTCCTGAATGACAACCAGTCCCGCGATGGGATCGCCGGACGGACGGGCTACATAGGCGCTGAGTTCGTGCCCGTCCAATGCTTCCAAAGTTACATATTCACTCATGAGTACTCCCTGCTGCTTAGAGTAGACGGGCAGCAGGGAAGTTGTACACGGCAAGCGGGGCGCTGATTCTAGTTGACCATCGGCGGCAGCACGAGAGGCTTGCGGGGGCCCAGTTCTTCGCGAACCAGTGTGAGGCCGAGGATGTAACGCTCGAAGCGGTCGGAGAGTCGCGCGAAGAGCGGGGCTTCCTGCTCGTACTCAAAAAGATTGAACTGGCTGACGATGAAGTAGCTTTGCTTGCCGGCTTGGATGAGCTCGCCGAGTGAGGGCTGATGACGACGCAAACGGTGTGGTGAGCCGGTCGCCTCAGGGTACATGCCGGCGACGAAGAGAGCATAGTCGCCGATGTGCTTGCGAAGGGCGCGTTCAGCATCGAAAGAGGGAGCAGAGCCGTGGACCGGGTCGGCGGCGAGCATCATGTCGCTGAGCTCTTCGATGGGACGGCCTTCCTCGTCGCGGACCTTGTAGAGATTGTCGGATTCAGAAAATTCGCAGAGCAGATGCGCCACGTAGGCGGTTGCGTCGGGATCGTTCAGGCCGAGTTTGCCCTCATAGCTATTGCGGACCATTTGTTGGAAGAACGGTTCGAGCGGATGAGACTGGGTCTGCATACACACCTCCCGCGGCTACTCACGCAGCCATTCTGCCTGATGAGGCTTTGGCCGGCGGCTCACGAGTGAGTCCCCTGCCGCTGCCTATTTATGATGCGTTAACACAGAGAGTATCGGAAATGTTGTGATTATTTATAGAGGGGCCATTAATTTTGTTAGCAGACAGGTGCTGTGATTGCAAACAGGGATGGGAAGCGCCAAATAGAGAAAAACAGAATCAACGCGCAAAGGGCAGCCGCGATGGGCTGCCCTTTGCGCATTTGATGCAATGCGTGATTAGACGGTTGCAGGAGCGCGGGACTCCAGTTCGGCGAGGCGCTTGGCAAGCAGAGTTTCCAGCTTGACGAGTGCTTCAGAGAAACCCTCAATGCCCTCCTTCAGTTTGTCGTGGGCCATGCGGTCTTCGGCATGCATGCGATCGAAGGTAGCTTTGTCGATGGAGATTTTTTCGATGGGCAATGACTTGGCCGCTGCTGGGTCAAGCTTGCGAGGCAGATCGCCCTGAGTGGATTCGAGCTCTGCCAGCAGATGCGGAGAGATGGTAAGCAGGTCGCTGCCGGCCAGCTCTTTGATCTCGCCAATATTGCGGAAGCTTGCGCCCATGATCTGGGTCCTATAGTCGAATTTCTTGAAGTAGCCGTAGATCTTGGTGACGGACTGCACGCCCGGATCGTCGGCGCCCTGGTAATCCTTTCCGGTGTCCTTCTTGTACCAGTCGAGGATGCGGCCCACGAACGGCGAGACGAGAGTGACGCCAGCCTCGGCGCATGCAATGGCCTGGTGAAGGCCGAAGAGCAGAGTAAGGTTGCAGTGGATGCCTTCCTTCTCAAGGATTTCGGCGGCGCGGATACCTTCCCAGGTGGAGGCGATCTTGATGAGGACGTGGTTGCGGCCGATGCTTGCTGCATCGTATTGAGCAATGATGGTGCGCGCCATGGCGATGGTGGCGTTGGTGTCGTAAGAGAGACGAGCGTCGACCTCTGTTGAGACGCGACCAGGTACGATGACAAGAATCTTTTTACCGAAGGCGATGGCCAGACGTTGGAAGGCAAGATTGGCGACGGCCTGGTCGGTTGCTCCTTCGCCTAATTCTTTACGGGCATCGACGAGCACACTGTCCACGATGGGCTGATACTGGGGCATCTGCGCGGCGGCGGTGATTAACGAGGGGTTGGTGGTGGCATCAGTGGGATGAAACTGCTCCATGGCCTGCATGTCGCCGGTATCAGCAACAACCACGGTGTATTTGCGCAATTGCTCGAGCAGATTCTGCGGCATGATTTCCTCCTGGGGAAGGGCGCTCCGCGGGGGAGTGCTGTCGGGACTAGTGTACCGCTAATTGGATTCGAGCGGATGGGGGAAGGTTTCACTCGGCGGAATAGAGTTTTGAGCGGGTGCCATTGCGAGTCTGCCGGCCTACACCTCGTGGTAAAGGCGATAATGCTCGTTTGTGATTGCCGGAAATGGCTTCAGCAACACTTTGCCGCTTTCGGAATTAACCTCCCAGCTGCTCGAACCCGAGGCAACTCGCTGTGCCGCAATCAACTGCGCCTTGGTGAGGGACTTGGTTCCAGGTTCGATGGCGAACAACGCCAGCGGACCATGGAGAAGGGCGACAGTATTCTGGTGTTGTGCGTCGATGGGCATGAGCCGCATGGGCATGACGAGCGAATATTCGATACGGTCGCCGTCCTTCCAATCGCGCTCGATCTCCGCCCAGGTTCCCGGTTGCATCGATATGTTCATCAGCTTCCCGTTGACGCGGATTGCGGTTGCTGCTCCTGCCCACGCGGGAACGCGCAAGGCAATGACGAACTTCTCGGGGCGGTCTAGCTTCAAGTGAAGAGAGGTTTCATTCGAGTTCGGGTAGCTGGTTTGTTGAGTCATGGAAACCTGCGCACTGCCTTGCTTCCATGAAACACATGACGGAACAAACAAATTTACAAATACGCCACGGGGCGAGCGGAGATACGAACTGATGCCGTAGTCGGCGGTGATTTGCGGGAAGGTTCCCGAGCAGCATGGCCACTTTTGTTCGTAATCCACCTTGTGGCCGTCCATGTTGTAGTCAGAGTAGTAGAAGCTCACGCCATCGCGCCGGATGGGTCGCGCGCCCAGAATGGTGTTGTATAGCACGGCTTCCATGCTGTCGCCGTAGGTACTGTCGCCGGTGACGCGCATGAGGTGGCGAGTGATTTTGAAATGTCCGTAGGCGCCGCAGGGCGTTTCAAAACTCGCGTGCGTTGAGTGCAGGGAGTTCGCCAGTTCGTCGGTGCCTGGCTTGCGGAACCCCTCGTTGGGTCCCCATCCGCCTGTGGCGAAGCTCTGCTCCTGCACAAAGCGGAAGCCGTTCTTCGCCGCCCGCAGATGCATTTCGCTGCCATCGGTGAGATAGGCCTGCATCGCCGAGTTGAGGGCGTTCACGTGGCTGTATGCGTGCTGGCCCGGCAGCACATTCTGGTTCTCGGCGAGCGGCCCGAAGTAGGTGTCGTCTTCGAGGAAACGCCGCGCCAACTGATGGTAACGATCGCCCGCGCCGCGGTAATACGCGAGGTAGAAGTTTTCAGGGAGGGTATAGGTTTCGTCCCATGTGTACGAGATGTTCTTGTGCGGCCGCGCCATCATTTCATCGCGGTTCAGCGCCTTCTCAGGGAGCCATGGCAGGACTGCATCTGTGGCTTTGTTCAATACTGCAAGTGCGTTGGGATCGGCGGCGAATTGGTGAGCATCAATCAGGCCGCAGTTTGTTTTGTCGAAGGTGTACGCGGGAATGCAGTACCCGTCGTAGAATTTCGAAGTCACGGTGGACGCGAAGGCTTGTACCAGGCCATGTACCTTGGCCTGCGTCGCCTTGTCGCCCGTGACCGCGTAGGCGCGCGCCAATCCCGACAGGTACTGGCCGAAACTGTGGCCGGGAATATAGCCGGTCAAATTGTTGGGCGGATCGAAGTCTTTCGAAGGCGAATACCAGCCGCCCATATCGTCCCCCGGCGCCGGCAATCCCGCAAGCTGGCGGAAAGGCTTCAGCAGGTCGTCATCGGGCAGGCTGAGGAACAGCGAGACATTCTCTTGAAACTGCTCAAGCATGGGGCCGTCCAGCAGCTGCACATCGGAATATTCGAACTGCGAGAGCCGGGTCTGCCCAGGCGTGGCCGCATCTGTCGCCCGTGCCGGAGAACTGTTGCGCAGTAGCACGGTGGCCGCCGCCAACGCCGCACTCTCTTTGAGGAATTCTCGCCGCGTCTTGCCCATGTGTTCTACCTCGCTGTTTGTCTGACAAGTGAAGCTCGAGTCCGCGACCGTCGGGCTGCCTGTAAGGACTGGAGCAGTAAGCGTTTTCTCCGTTGGCTCCAAGGCCGGACTATATCACTGTGGGCGCCCGCCGGTAAATCGACCGAAGGACATCACTATTAGGCAGTTCCTGCGGAGTGCTCTTCTGGCTGAAAGGTGTTGGCAAGGACGCCCAGTCCGGGGATGATGACTTCCACGCGATTGCCTATAGCCAGCGGCCCTACGCCCGCGGGGGTACCGGTGAGGATGAGGTCGCCGGGTTCCAGCGTCATCGCGGCCGTGATGTACGCAAGCAATTCTGGGATGCCGAAGATGAAGCTTTGGGTTGAACCTTGCTGGCGGAGCTCGCCGTTGACGCGAGTCTCAAGGGTGAGGCCGGACGCCGGGTCGACTTCGTCGCTGACGATGGGGCCGACGGGGCAGAAAGTATCGAAGCCCTTGGCGCGGGTCCATTGCGCTTCTTTCTTCTGCAGGTCGCGGGCGGTGACGTCGTTGGCCAAGGTGTAGCCGCGGATGACGGAGCGCCAGTTGGCATCCGGCTGGAGGTTGCGGGCACGACGGCCGATGACGAAAGCAAGTTCGCCCTCGAAGTCGACACGGGATGAAAGCGCGGGGAGACGTACGATGCCGCCGGGTGCGAGCAGCGATGAGGTTGGCTTGAAGAAGAGCAGCGGCTCGGTGGGAACTTCATTGCCGAGCTCTTTGGCGTGATCGCGATAGTTGCGGCCAACGCAGATGATTTTGGAGGGAGTGACGGGCGCGAGCAGTTGCGCGGCGCCGAGAGGCATGGGCTCGAATGCGAGAGACGCGATGTCGAGGGATGGAGCTCCAGCGCGGCTGTGCGCTAGATGAAAGGCGAGGTCTTCTTCCGGGGCGTGGGTCAGGTCGGTGATCCACAATTCTCCGGCGCGGATTTCGACTTTGCCGTAGTGGGGTTGGTTGTCGAGCAGGAAGCGGCAGTATTTCATGGGGCCTCAATGCAGTAAGACGTCAGGGAGTGGGAACGGTCTCTTCGGTTTCGGCGGAGCGAGGGCTTTCATGGCCGCCCTGGTCGATTGCGGTGACTGCGTAGCGATAAGTGTGGCCGGGCTGAACGTGGTTGTCGTGGAAGCCGGGGGGGACTGCGGGTTGAGCGGGCGAGATGCGCTGCCATGAGCCTTCGCCTTCGCGGCGATAGACGGCATAGCCGGCTAGATCGGCGTCGGTGACGGGCTGCCAGCTAAGGTCGATCGCAGTTTCGATGCCGGGCTGCGCGAGAGTGGCTACGGCGGCAAGGCCTGTGGGAATCGCAGGCGGGAAGATGTCGCGAACTTCGACGCGGATGGGATCGGAAAACGGGCCGGCCAATTCCAGTGTTTTGCCGTCGACGGCGATGCGGGCAACGCGCTGGGCGCGGTACTCATAAACCTGGCCGAAGCGGATGTCCCTGTCTAATGCCCGGTCCGGTATTTGATTTGAGGTCTGCTCAGGCTGGCCGGAGGGATCGACTAAGAGGTTTTGCTCCAGTTGCTCGGGCGGCGCTGACGTAGGATTCTGCTTGTCCTGGGATGCCGGATGAGGGGTGAGCAGCTTGCGGTGAAGGCGGATGACTTCGCTTGTGCTGTCCGGAGTCCAGCGAAGGACGACACCCGCTTTAGTCACTTTTGCGGAGAGATTGACTACTGGAGTGGGGGCTTGGCCGGCTAGCACGACGGCGGGATTGGAAGGGCCGGCAGAGCGACCATTCTTGTTGATGGGCTCGACGAAGTAGGTGAGTGTCCGAGGATCGCCAGCGGTGAGAGCAGGTGGGAGATCTTCAACGAATGTGCTTGCGGCTTCGGGCGCGAGGATCAGGTTAGCAGATACGGGCACGCAGGTGCCGGCGTTCTCTTTTAGGCAGATGTGGACGGGGATGTTGCCCTTGAGAAGAAGTTTGTCCGTGTTCCTTTTGGGCATCTTCCAAGTGAGTGTGACCTGGTTGCCGGCGCGAACCGCGGCGAGGTTGGTGACCGGGTCAGGGAGATTGAGCGAAGGCGGCATGGGTGCGCCTTCGGTTCCGCAACCGGCGATGATGAGGCAGATTCCAAGAAATGCGGAGAGCGCGGCCGCTGGCGCGGTCAGGCCGAATTTGAGGGCTTGATGCATTGCCATCCCAGTCTAACGGAGCGGCTTGGGCTGGAACGGGTTGGGCATGGACGTGGGCGGAACTGCGGCGCGGGGATGCGTGTTGAGGAAGGACAAAGAATTGAGCGGGCTTCGCGCTGCGGAACCAGAGGACGGTACAATTCGGACGCATTCTGATTGAAGCGGCGATTGGTGCCGAAATGAGGTCGCGCTTCTCTGAACTTTGAATTGAAGGGGACCAAGCCTTGCTGATTTTTGCGGCCATCCTGGCCATCTTTGTCTACGGAATGATCGCCGCCATGCTGGGAACCATTCTGCCGGATCTTTCCGAGCGGTTCCATCTGACACCGTCGCAGAATGGGACCATCGCGTTCGCGCAGGCCCTGGGACTGATGATTGCTTCGCTTGGCGTGGGTCCGCTGCTTGATACCGAGGGTGACAAAGCAGGCCTAATTCTTGGCTTGGCCTTCATCGTGATTACACTGTTCTGGCTGCCGCGCGCTACGGGTTTTGGGAGCGTCGTCTTTCTGCTGTTCCTGCTGGGAGTGGGCGGCGGAATCGTGGTGACCGGGGCTAACGCCCTGGTAAGCGGCGTCAGCGAGGCTCATCGCGCCACTGCACTGAACCTCGCCAATCTCTTCTTTGGACTCGGCGGGCTGGCGACGCCGTTTATCTCCGCGAATCTCTTCAAGAAGAATTGGGTGCGCCTTTGCTATACCGTTGCCACGCTCACAGTGATAGCGCTGGCTATACAGGCGATGACGACCATGCCTGCCCCAAGCGGCGCCGCAGGTTTTGTGCTGGCTGATGCTGGTCCCATCCTTGGGCGTCCTTTGCTGTTCCTGCTTGGCTTGCTCCTGTTTCTCTACGTCTCCTGCGAAGTGGGCGTATGGAACTGGCTGCCGCGACACCTGATTGCACAAGGGATTCCGGAGTCGCGAGCGCTGAATATTCTTTCGCTTGGGTTTGCGTTGGGGTTGCTCGTCGGCCGCGTCGGCGTATCGCCGATTCTGATTCACGTGCCCGCGGTGACCGTGACGCTGGCAGCTTCAATCGCCATGGCTGTAACGACGTTTCTGATGCTGAGGACGAGCAAGCCCACGATGGCGGCTGTGCTGGTGTTCATCGCAGGGTTGGCAATGGCCCCGGTATTTCCTACGACGTTGGCGATGGTGGGCAATGCGTTTCCGCGTATGAGCGGCACGGCTATTGGTTTCGTGATTACATGTGGATGGGCGGGCCTGGCAGTGAGTTCGCGATTGATCGGAGCCATTGCAGGCGACGATCTGTTGCGATTGAAGAGAGCGCTGCTGCTCATTCCTGGAGCAGCAGTGGTGATGGTTGGAGTGAATCTGGTGATCTGGTCGGCCATGCGGTAGCGGCCAGAAGCGCCTGGCAAAGGAGCGCCTATTTCGACCACGGTGGAACGACATCGGTCATGCGGGCGTAGGCGACGAGTTGGCCCATGTGCTCGTTGGCGTGGACGATGATGCGCAGATACATCCAGTCGACGGTGGAGTCGCGATCTTCAATGCGGACCTTACGGGCGAGGTCCTGGGGTGTTTCCTTCAAGTGGGCCTGCTTGACTGCTTCAAGCGAGCGCTTAAGCCAGCGGATCACGTCGGCTTTAGAGGTGACGGTCTTCTCCGCATCTTTTTTCAGATCATCGGGCATTTTGGGGCCGGTGACGCTCAGCAGGTAAAAGTTGGCCATGACAATGTGCATGTAGACTTCGCTGGTGGAGCGGACGCCGGGAGCGGGACGCCAGGCGAAATTCTTTTCCGGCGTGGCTTCGGCTAGGGCGATCAATAGTCCGGAGACGTGCTGCCACTCGCCGTCATAGCCTTGCCAAAGGCCTGCGAGAGGGTCTTGCGCTCGTGCCGTGGGCGCGATGGCGATGGCCAAAGAGGCAGCGAGCGCACAGAGGGCGATGAGGCTGGATGCGCGGTGTAGGCGAATGCGGAATTGTAGTGGTTTCATCTTGAGTCTCCATGCTGAGACGGATGAGGGCTGTGAATAGCGCTAAAGATTGCGCAGGCGAGCGCAGGCTTCGTCCAGGTCGGCGTCTTTTTTGGCGAAGCAGAAGCGCAAAAGATTCTCGCCGCGGCCGAGGCTGAAGAAAGCGCTGCCGGCGACTGCGGCTACGCCGGTTGCGGCTAGGAGATTGCGGGCCTTTTCGGCGGCGTTCTTTCCTGACAGGCTAGTGGCGTCGGCCAACACATAGTAAGCACCAGCGGGAGTGGTGGGCGTGAGACCAGCGTCGTTGAGGGCGCTGAGGATGCGGGTGCGCTTGTCCTGGTGGTCGGCGGCTAACTGGGTGTAGAAGCTGGGCGGGAGCTGTTCGAGTCCGGCGGCGGCACCGTGCTGCAAGGGGCTGGGCGCGCAGACGTACGTGAGGTCGTGGAAGTAATTCATGGCGGGGAGCCAGCGGGCGTCGGCGGTGACGTAACCAAGACGCCAACCAGTGACAGAGAAGGTCTTGGAGAAACCGGAGAGGATGATGGTGCGTTCGCGCATGCCGGGGAGCGTGGCGGGCGAGACATGTCGCTGGCCGTCGTAGACGAAATACTCGTAGATCTCATCGGTGATGACGAAGAGGTCGCGATCGATGGCGACTTCGGCGATGGCTTCGAGTTCGGGACGTGTGAAGATTTTGCCGCTGGGATTGGCGGGGGTGTTAATGACAATGACGCGAGTCTTCGGGGTGACGGCGGCCTTCAACGCGTCGGTGTCGAGAGCGAAGTCGCGGTCGGCCAGCGGGACGAGGACGGGATTGACGCGCAGTGACTTGAGCGTGGAGACGTGGTATCCGTAAAAGGGCTCGAAGAGTAGCACGTCGTCGCAGGGGTTGAGGAGGGCCATGCACGCGGCGTGGAATCCGCCAGTGGCGCCGGAAGAGACCAGGATTTCGGACTCGGGGTTATAGGTGAGAGCGTAGTCGCGCTGCTGCTTGGCGGCGATGGCGTTGCGGAGGCGGGCGATGCCGTCGAGGCGAGTGTATATGTTGTGTCCTGCATGAATGGCGGTGAGGGCTTCGGCTTCGACGGCTGGGGGTATGGGTGTGTCGCAAACGCCCTGGGCGAGATTGATGCCGCCCATGTTGTCGCAGGCGACAGACATGGCGCGGATCTCAGATTGGAAAACACCGGGGGCTAAGTGACCGAGGGCGAGACGGGACACAGTAGTTGTGGTGGACATGGGGAAGTTCCTTCTACGTTCTTCATCTTACATTTTGAGGACGTGTTGGTGGGACAGCGAGCTGACTCTGGAGTCTATTCCTCGATGATGGCCAGGTCCCAGGGGGCAAGGGTTAATTCCGTGCCTTTGGCGACAGACTTGCCGTCAAGCAGGTTGTTGCCGGAGGCGTAGGAATAGGTGACTCTTTTCGTTGCGGCGGAGTAGTTGAAGAAGTAGTGGAGGTGCTTGCCGAGACGATTGACTCCGTGCTGCACGTGAATGCCGGTAGGAAGCTGTTGGTCGGGACCGTTGATGCCGATATTGGCTAGCTGGCTTTTGAGGATTTCGGTCTGGAGCTTGTCAGAGAGATAAGTGCCCTCATAGAGCAGGGCGCCGGAGCCGAACTGGTTCTCCGTAATGGCGGGCCATTGGCCGAAGAAGGGATGGTCGTAAAAGGCGATAGGTTTGGCGTGCTCGGGCATGAGGAACTCGGCCCAGAAGGAGACTTTGTTGTCAGGGCCGACGTGGAAGGGATCGTCTTTGAGCGCGAGCGGATGCTCGAGGTTGGAGAACTCCTGATAGCTGATGCCGGCCGCCTCGCGCAGCGGGCCTGGCGCGCGGACCCAGCGAACGGCAGAGTTCTCGTTGGCGAAGCCGCTCTTGAATGTCATGACGACGTGGCCGCCTTTTTTTACGTAGTCAGAGATGCGCTGAAGCAAAGCATCGTCCGATATGTAAAGCGCGGGGACGATCAACAATTTGTACTGCGAGAAATCCTGAGTCTCAGGAAAGACGAAATCAGCGCCAACGTTGAGGTCGTAGAGGGCCTTGTGCATCTGCTGGACGAGCGATACGTAACCGTCGGGCTCGCCGGTCCAACTGCGTGCGGGCACGCCGCCGCCGTAGGGCATAAAGCTTATCGCATTGGCCGAGTCGCGGCTCCAGAGAATGGCGACCTGATTTTTGATCTGCAGGCCGACGAGGTGCGGGCCGACCTTCTGGAGTTCGTGGGCGGTGCGGCTTACTTCGTTGTACACACGATTGGGCTCAAGATCGTGGGAGAGAATGCCCTTCCAATAAGTTTCCTGGTTGGCGGCGATGGAGGCCCAGTGCCAATACTCGACCATGTTGGCGCCGTTGGCGAGGTAGGTGTAGACATCCTCGCGGACCTGGCCGTCGTAGGGAGGATACTGGCTGCCGGAAGTCCATCCGATGGTCTGTGCGTTGGTCTCGGTGACGAGGAAGTTGGTATGACGAAGGGAGCGGGAAAAGTCGGTTTGCAGAGCCTGGAACGAGCCGTCGTAGTGGTCCTGGGTACTGTGATAAATGTTGTCGGCGACGATGTCGAGCGAGGCGGCGACGGCCTCTTCATTGACGTCGCGCTTCATCATGCCGCCGTAGTCGGTGGTGATGAACTGCCGTGGGCCGGCGCACTCGCGGACCAGGGCCGCCTGCCAATGGAGAAAGTCGGTGACGCGGAGTTGGCTCCAGCGGCTCCACTCGAGCTTGTAGCCAGTTGAGATGGTTCCGTCGCGTCTCGGCAGATCTTCCCAAGTGTGGATATTTTCGCCCCAATAATTGAGGAACCAGGCCTTGCTGAGTGCCTCGGGAGTGCCGAATTTCTTTTCGAGATAGTGCTGGAAACCAATAAAGACGTCGGTGTTGGCGGCGTCGTAACTGCCGGTCTCATTGTCGAGTTGCCAGCCGATGACGGTGGGGTTGTCTTTGTAATGATCCACGATGTGGCGGATGAGGCGCTCGGCGTAGAAACGATAAGCGGGCGAGTCGGTATCCATGTTCTGGCGGAGACCGTAAGTGCTCGAGATGGGCTTGCCACCGAACATGCCCGGCGGAATGCGATCGGCGAAGATCTCAGGGTGCTGGCGTGCCATCCATGCGGGAAGCGAGTAGGTGGGCGTGCCGAGAATGACTTTGATGCCGGCTTTTCCCATTGCGTCGACCACACGGTCCATCCATGCGTATTCAAAGTGGCCGTCTTCAGGCTCCCAAAGACTCCAGGTGGATTCACCCATGCGCACAACGTTGAGGCCAGCCGCCTTCATCAGGGCGACGTCCTTCTTGAGGCGCTCGTCCTGGGCTGTAGGCGTATCCTGCGGCGTGTATTCGTTGTAGTAGGCCGCGCCATAGAGCACCGTGGGGAAGTCGAGGTTGGGGCCGGCGGTCTGCTGCGCCTGCGCAACGGCGGTAAAAACGATTCCCGTTGTGATGATTGCGAGAAAGCGTTTGCTCAACAAGTGCATGGGTTGCCCTCTTTCAATTCACCATAAAACTCGCTCGAACAGAAAAACCATGAGAACACGCCCACTCGAAAGTCAGCAAGGCGATTTCAGATTGTGTGCCGATTCGCATGGAGTGGAGCGCGTTAGAGAGTCACCCCAAATCCTGGCACCGTGAGACTTGAGAGGCGGCAGCGGCGTAGAATCGACGGGTTATGCATGAACTTTCAATTGTTTCCAGCGTGGTGGAGACGGTGATGGAGTCGCTCGAAGCTTATCCCGGTGCGCGTGTGGTGGAAGTGCGGCTGAAGGTGGGCGCGCTGGCCTCTGTGGTGGTGGATTCGCTAGAGTTTTGCTGGGGAATCGCGACCGAAGGCACGCCGCTAGCGGGGTCGCGCCTGGTAGTGAACACCTTGCCCGTAGTGATGCACTGTGCGGCCTGCGATGCGAATGTGGAACTGGAGGGCGTGCAGAGCTTCCGGTGTCCCCGGTGCGACGAGCCTTGCAGCGATCTGCGGCAGGGACGGGAGCTGGATATTGAGTCATTTGAAATTGAAGAGGCTGAGACTGAGAAGGCTGAGGTGAAGGGATGACGACGCGGATTGTGGAGTTGCGGCGGGGGATTCTGAAAAAGAATGACGAGCTGGCTGCGGGGCTGCGGGGTCGATATACGGAAGCCGGTGTGCTGGTGCTAAATCTGGTGTCGAGTCCGGGGACGGGGAAGACGGCGTTTTTGGAACGGACGCTGCGCGATCTGCGGGCACACGGGGCGCGGGTTGCGGCACTGGTGGGGGACTTGGAGACAGACAACGACGCGCGGCGGTTGGCGGCCAGCGGAGCTCCGGTACGGCAGATTAATACACATGGCATCTGCCACCTGGACGCGGAGATGATCTCGAAACACCTGGAGGGATGGGACGGTGTAGCGTTGGGCGGGCTGGACTATCTATTTATTGAGAACGTGGGGAATCTGGTTTGTCCATCGAGCTATGACCTTGGAGAAAAGATACGCGTGGCACTGCTGAGTGTGACGGAGGGCGAAGATAAGCCGCTGAAGTATCCGACCATGTTCAATTCGGCGGATGCGGCCGTGATTACCAAGATGGATATCGCGGAGCCGTGCGCATTCGATCGGGAGTTGGCCCTCAAGAACATCAACGAAATCCGTCCAGGGATACGGATCTTTGAGACATCGGCCAAGACCGGCAAAGGGATGGAGGAGTGGGTTGCTTATCTCCAGCAGCAGCGGGTGAAGCGCGAGGCCTTGCAGTAAGGATGGTTAGCGATGGCGGTGAAGAAGAACGCCGAGAGCGGCAGGGCTGAGGTTGAAGCCTATCTGGCGCGGGTACCGGAGCCGGCGCGAACGACGCTCGAAAAGATGCGTGCCATGATTAGAGCCGCTGCGCCCAAGGATGCGACGGAG
This sequence comes from Occallatibacter sp., assembly GCA_049521035.1. Lineage (GTDB taxonomy): Bacteria > Acidobacteriota > Terriglobia > Terriglobales > Acidobacteriaceae > Telmatobacter. The sequence goes on from JBEKPF010000048.1 coordinate 14,337, forward strand.
GCGATCAGCTACAGGATTCCGTCGTTCCATTACAAAGGAGCGCTGGTTTGGTACGCGGCGTTCAAGAAGCATTGCAGCTTTTTCCCGATGAACCAATCGTTGGGGGATGAGTTTGCCGAGGAACTGAAGAAGTACAAGATTTCGAAGGGGACGATTCAGTTTCCGGTGGATAAGCCGCTGCCCAAAGCGCTGGTGACGAGGATTGTGAAGGCGCGCGTGGCGGCGAATGAGGCCAAGAAGGCGCACTGAGCAGGCAAGCACGGCTACGGGTAAATTTGAAGGCGAGCAGTTTTTTTCATATGTGAGGATACAGGCATGTCGGAGTGGTTCGGAAAGAAGAAGGCAGAGCCGGAGATCTCGGCGGGTGGATCGGTTATTCACCGCTATTCTGCCGCCGATTGGTCCCAAACCAAAGTGGGTTTCACGAAAGATATGGCTAAGTTCGGCGAAGCGCGCGACGAGGTCTATCAACGCCGCTTTGGCGAAGCGAAACAGGTGTTCCATGAAATGCCTCCGCTCATTCCGCACATCGATGTGATGGAGTATTACCGCGAAAGCAAGGATGGCCTAGTTTGCACTCTCGTGACCTCGGGAATGAGCGATCTGGCTATGAATGTCCCCAAGAACACGGAGGCTCCGCGAAGGGTTGAACTGATTTTCTACTGTCGTGAACCAAAGCGGGAATATGCGGAGTCGATGCGATTGCTTGCCCACTTTTCGCACGATCAAAAGACATGGATCGGCGCGTTCCACACCATCCCGAACGGCAATCCTCCTGCGCCGATGTGGGGCAGTTCGTTTCTGGATACATTTTTCTTTCTCCCACCGCTGGTGAAGAAGGATCAGGATCTGCAGAATGAGCTGATTCTTGATGGTGATGGAGTCGAGTTTCTTTGGGTTGTTCCGCTCACAACGGCTGAATGCAACCTGAAGCTAGCCAAGGGGTCCGACGCAATTCTCGATCTATTCCAAAAGAATCGGCATCCGCATGTGTTCGATCCAGACAGAAAGAGTTATGTTTAGCCGTTTCTGTGTCACGACGGCTCAGTGCGAAGCCAGGAGTCATTCGGTCTTCGAGTGATTTAGATCACATTTGGCGATATGCGTTAGGGGTATAAGGTAGTCGTTATGTGCCTTGCGATTCCGGGAAAAGTCGAGGAGATTACCACCGAAGGCGGACTTCGGGTAGGTCGCGTGAATTTTGGCGGGGTGGTCAAACGGGTTTGCCTGGACTACGTGCCGGAGGTCGAGGTGGGCGACTACACCATTGTCCACGTTGGCTTTGCGCTGTCGAAGATCGATGAAGACGAGGCTCTGAGGACGCTGGAGGTATTCCGGCAGATGGGCGTGCTGGAAGAGGAACTGTCGGAGGGAGATGTCGTGTTTGCGCAGGCCGCCGTGGCACCGCAGTCGGCTTGTCCCGACGGGAGTTGTTCCAAGGCATGAAATACCTCACTGAGTTTCGGAACGGGGAGATTGCGCAGCGGATGGCGCGAGAGATCGCCTCCATTACCACGCGGCCGTGGAAGATTATGGAGGTTTGCGGGGGACAGACTCACTCCATCATCAAGAACGGAATCGACCAGATGCTGCCCGCCGAGATTGAGATGATCCACGGGCCCGGTTGTCCTGTGTGTGTGACTCCGCTGGAATTGATTGATAAGGCGCTGGCAATTGCCGCGCAGCCCGGTGTGATTTTCTGCTCGTTCGGAGACATGCTCCGCGTGCCGGGGACCGACATGGATCTGTTCCAGGTGAAGGGCGCGGGCGGCGATGTGCGCGTGGTTTACTCCCCTCTCGACTCGGTGGAATTGGCTGCCAAAAATCCCGACAAGCAGGTCGTGTTCTTTGGCGTGGGATTTGAGACAACGGCGCCGGCAAACGCGATGACCGTGCACGTAGCCAAGCGCCGCGGGCTGAAGAATTTTTCATTGCTCGTCTCCCACGTTCTGGTGCCGCCGGCGATTGAAGCCATCATGTCGTCGCCGGGGAATAGGGTGCAGGCGTTTCTGCTGGCGGGGCACGTTTGCAGCGTGATGGGGTACTGGGAGTATCCGCCGGTGGCTGAGAAGTTTGGGATTCCGCTGGTGGTGACCGGGTTTGAGCCTCTTGATTTGCTCGATGGAATTCGCCGCGCCGTGATTCAACTGGAAGCCGGGCGTCACGAGGTGGAGAACGCTTACGAGCGAATTGTCACCTTCGACGGCAATCAGGCCGCACAGAAGATGTTGTCCGAAGTGTTTGAAGTAACGGACCGTGCATGGCGCGGAATCGGCGTCATTCCAAAGAGCGGCTGGCGGTTGAGCGAGGCTTATCGCGAGTTCGATGCCGAGGAGCGGTTTCATATTACCGGGATTCATACCGAAGAGTCGGCGCTGTGCAGGGCGGGGGACGTGCTGCGCGGAGCGATCAAGCCGGCGGAGTGCGCGGCGTTTGGCAAGGAATGCACGCCGAGACATCCGCTGGGTGCGACGATGGTTTCAAGCGAAGGGGCTTGCGCGGCTTATTACAACTATGGACGGTTCTTGTCAGCGGAAGAGCTGGCGACGGCGGGGAGCGGATTGACCCATGCCTGAGATTGCCAAGGGCGAGGCGCCGGTCGTGATCAAAGACGCGCCGGACTTTTCAAACTGGTCGTGTCCGCTGCCGCTGGTTGGCTACCCCACGATTGTGATGGGGCACGGCGGGGGCGGGAAGCTGGGCAACGAACTGGTGGAGCATTTGTTTGTGCCGGCGTTCCGCAATGCAGCGCTCGAAAATCTGGGCGATGCGGCGGTGCTCAACTTGTCCAGCGGACGGCTGGCGATGAGTACCGATTCTTTTGTGGTGCAACCGCTGTTTTTCCCCGGCGGTTCCATTGGCGAACTGGCAGTGAACGGGACGGTGAACGACCTCGCCGTCTCTGGCGCGATTCCCAAGTACCTCAGCGCAAGCTTCATTTTGGAAGAGGGATTTCCGCTGGCGCAGTTGGCCGCGATTGTGGAGTCGATGGGGAAGGCTGCGGCGAGCGCGGGCGTGCAGATTGTCACCGGCGACACAAAGGTTGTGGAGCGCGGACACGGCGATGGCTGCTACATCAACACTGCGGGTGTTGGCGTGTTGCGCGATGGGATCGCCGTTGGTCCGCATCGAGCACAGGCGGGTGACGCGATTCTGGTGTCGGGAACCATTGGCGACCACGGCATGGCCATCATGAGCGTGCGCGAAGGCCTTGAATTCGAAAGCCAGATTCGTTCGGACTGCGCGGCGCTGAATGGAATGATCTCCGACGTGCTGGATGCGGCCGGCGATGCGGTCCACGCGATGCGCGATCCTACGCGGGGCGGATTGGCTTCGACGCTGAATGAGATTGCACTGGCTTCGGGCGTAGGGATTGCAATTGACGAAGCGCGGCTGCCGATTCGGACTGAAGTGCAGTCGGCGTGCGAGCTGCTCGGCCTCGACCCGGTGTATGTGGCTAACGAGGGCAAGGCGGTTTTCTTTGTCGCTGCCGATGCGGCAGAGAGAGTTCTTCAGGTGCTGAAGAGCCATCCGCTGGGACGAGATGCCGCGCAGATTGGGCGAGTGACTGCGGAGCATCCACGGATGCTGGTGGCGCGGACAGCGATGGGCGCGAACCGCGTGATTGCGCAGCAGATTGGGGAGCAGTTGCCGCGGATATGCTAAGGTCTCGGAGCTAGTACCCACGGCGCACGAGTTAGAGCAGTTAGTGGGTCGATAGTCAAAGTCTAGACGGTTCCACATTATTCTTAAATAGACAATGATCACCATTGAGCCAATTGGGCCAGGGAACGCGGAGACCTACAAGGCGGTCCGGCTGCGTGCGCTACTGGACACTCCGAGCGCCTTCGGCTCGACTTATGCACGAGAGTCTCAGTTCACCGACGCAGAGTGGATGAAACGCGTGAACAATGCGAACGGAGAAAAAGGTATCGGGTATCTGGCGATGGAAGGCGACGTTGCATGCGGCATCGCGGGTGGGCTTCTTGATAAGGAGGACGCGACCCGCGCAAGCCTGGTTTCGATGTGGACGGCGCCTTCTCATCGGCAGCGGGGTGTTGGGCGATTGCTGGTGGATGAGGTGATTGGCTGGGCTCAGTCGCGCGAAGTAAGAAGAATGCTGTTGATGGTTGTCAGCACGAACCAACCGGCTATTCTGTTTTACAAGAGATTGGGATTCACTTTCACAGGAAGGACCGAGCCCTATCCGAATGATCGGACCCTCATCGAGTTCGAAATGTCGCGCGAGATTCTCTGAGTGCGAGTACTCACGGCTTAGGCATTCAATCGGCTAACTCACGTGAGCAGCATCAATCCAGACGTCGCTCACGTGAGTGGCAAACTGAGTGATTACGATTACGAGAGGCCGATAGGAGTGACGATCTCCTTATGGGCTCGCTTTCTCATCTGGCGTTCGCTTTTGCTGGCGGGGAGAAATATCCCTGAAGTGGTGGACGAGAAACGAATTTCGCTGAGGAAATACTCGTCGCCGTATTGATGGAAGATGAGCGAGCCGGGTTTGCCGGGAGTGAGGGTGGTGCTCATGCCTACTTCGATCGCCTTTACACTGTTAGTCTCGTCGCGAATGATGAGCTGCGCGGGACGCCCCAAATCGGAACCGATGGTATAAGTGCCTGCGGGCAGTGTGACGTTGTTGACGGTGAAGTTAAAAGGAATGTGGACCTTTCCGGAGGTGCTATCTGCCATTAGGCTGCTAGCGGTTAGGAAGGTAACAGCAACCAAGAGCGCGATTCTGGTGAAGCATTTCATACTGATCTCCTTGGGGACGCATTACGCACGTTCCTTCGTTTCCAGAGCCCGGGCTCCAGAGACTAGCTGAACGCAAAAAAGGAAGCAGCCAGGTAGCCAATGAGCTATCTATTGCTTTCATTGACTTACAAAATGCTCAATCGATGAAAGTGTTCAAAAGCAGAAAAGACTGTCCGTTCCTGAACGATTTATGGATTTAAGTCGGGTGCATGGACGGGCTAAGTCAAAGTAATCAGTGGGTTTTGACGACTTATCGGCGAGTTATGGGACCAATGGGCTGCTTCGTGTTGCGAGTTGTGGATTTCAAGAGGTCGATAGCGAGACTTGTGACGAAATGCAATCGTAGTTCACGGCGCAATTACCCGCGCTAGCTCGATTAGCGCGAGATTACTCCAGTCGTCGCGGGGCTGCGCGGCGGCGCGAGCGAAGGTCCACAACCGAACACGCTCTAGATCGAGGCCGGCAAGCTCAGCGAACTTCCGAATTGTGTCCAGCGGATTCGAGCGCGCGATGGCTCTGTTGAGAAGATGCTGGGTCGCATCGTATGCTGGGTCGCCGACGTATGGTCTTGGATCAATCACGAGCCAGGGCTCGCGTTGCGCCTGAATTATGTTGCCCGCGTGCAGATCGGTGGCCAGCAACGCCGGATCTGGCGCGGTCTCTGATAGCTCAGCCAGAAGACAAAGACCCTCGCGAACAAGTGCTGCGTCTGGCCACTTTTCTGTGTTTGCCAAAGTGCGGTCTTTCCAGCCCGCCAACATGACGGAAAGAGGCCGGAATGGGTGTGGCTCTGGCGGCAGCCGCCACAATCGTTTCAGAATAGCGGCTAATACAAGATCCTGTTCATCTTTGGGACGCAACCACAGTCCGGCACCCGGCTTGCATCGCTCCAGCAGCATTGCTCCGAGCTTGCGGTCATGGCGGAGGAGACGCACGGTCGGGTCGCCGTTCCAAAAACGCAATCCGTCGATCTCATGTTCCCCTTCGATATGAGGCATGGAGAGCTTGAGGACCGCTGCCGTGCCGTCGGACAACTTCACGGGAGCAACCCATGCGGCACTGGCATTTTGAAATGGCGCATCGAGGACGAGCGACCACTGCTGTTCCAACTGAGGAATGGTGATAGCCAACTGCGCAAGCCATGCTTCACGTTTCGGTCTGTTCTGGCAGGCGGCAATAAGCGGCTGGGGAATGTTCAAGGTCGCGTTCCGGAAGAAGAGGCGGTCGTTCAGTGTTGATCAAACAGGTGAAGAGGTCGGGGGCGCCGAATGCGGGGGAGCCGATGACGGTGGCTCGGAGGAAGGAGGTGTAGACAATGGGGGTGACGAGTCGTGCGCTGATGAACCCGTCGGCGCGGATGAGGGGGGCGTCGAAGAAGGCGGCTCAGACGACGGTGGCGTCGAAGACGGCGGCTCGGACGAAGGTGATGTAGACGATGGGGGTGACGAGTCTGGGGCTGATGAACCTGTCGGCGCGGACGATGGTGGCGTCGAAGATGGCGGCGTTGATGAGGGCGGCGTTGAAGAAGGTGGCGTAAAAGATGGGGGAGTGGATGAGGATGCCGAGGATGATGAAGACGAGGACGAAGAAGCGGACGACGGCGAAGAAGACGATGGGAGTGCGGATGAAGCGGGTGATGCGCCTGGCGCCGGCGCGCCTGCGGTGGATGAAGATGTTGGCGAGGACGAGGTTGGCGTAGAAGATGGGCCTGGTGCCGAGGAAGAAGACGAGGACGAGGAAGGAGATGATGAGGAGGATCCGGATGATGAGGAACCGCTGCTCGAAGTTGCGCGAGAAGCTGCTGCCTGCTGGCGCAGCCTTAGATCGGAGATTGGGAAAGCTGCAGCAGCGGAGGCCGGATCGGTCCCGGCTCCAAACCCTCCTGAGCGAAGAGCTTTGGGGATGTGGATGTGGATATGCAGGCGATCGAGAATCAGCAGATCGGAAACCCGATTGATGACCTCATCGTCGGAGAGCGCAGCAACCTCCCATGCGCTGTGATCATGAAGGAGCATGGAACGCATGGCCGGCATCTTGAAGGTATCGCCCTTCAACGTGCGGAGGCTTTGGCGCAGGAAAAAGCGATCGTGGCGACCGAAGTCCGGTTCGCGATCGCTGCAGTTGCTTTTTCGACAGAATTCCCAGTCGCCAGAGGAAGACATTCTGATTCTGATTGCCTCGCGGCAATTATATGTCGGCCTAACCCGTGGGATTCAAGGGATTAGAAACAATTCTGCGCACCAGGAGGCACGTGATGCGGGGACGATCCATTCCGCCTCGGATGCGGATCAGGCAAACAGAGCGAAGCATTGCTCGATGCGAGCGCCGATGGCGGGGATAGACCGCAGGCAGCCCGAGGCCTATTCATCGACAAACGTGGAAGGCCGCTACGAACCGGTCGTAGCGGCCAAGAACACGGTCAATCACGAGAGAAGGCATTTCAGGATGAGAAATGATCTTTCCCACCGAAGTAAGACTTGATTGCATGTTTTGTAGCTCTTCCCGCTACTTGGTGGTTTGCGAACGAAGAACCAGCGTGGCACCGGCAAGTAGCGAGAGTCCGCTTAATGCCAGGCTCGGATCAACTTCTGGTGCAGTCAGCGGCGAATGATCCTCTTTCGACCGGGGGTCATCCCTTCTGTGCTCATCCTTGGCATTGGCCAGGACACTTGTACCGAAGACCAGAAGCAGTGTTGGTACTGCGTATTTGAGGAAGTTTCTCATCGTATGCTGCTCCTATGTACTGGTGAAGTTACGGAGTTTCGGCCCTGATTCCGTGAGACCTTATGCGAACCAGGAGCTATGTTTTTGAAACTGCTATTTGCCGATGAGAACATCCTTGCCACCGCGTTGCTGTTCAAGACTGATCACGTTGGCGAAAATCACTTTCGTGTACGGCTGTTCACGATAGCATCGGCGGTTAGGTCATGGAGATTTGGATGGAAAAGTGGATACTTAGATAGATATCCGACCTTAAATACTGGGGCGCTTTTAACGTGATTGTGACGGCGGCGGGCAAGAATATCTGGCGCGAGTTACTCGAATTACCTTTGTAAGGCCATTCTAATGACATCCTGACGGGTTCTTTCAACGGTCTTAGAATCTGCGTCAATTTCGCATGGGAGATGCACAGACTGGCGGGAGAGTATCGAGGTCGTTGGATGACTCGTTGCGGCGTGCGTGGTGCGGTAGTCGACTGTGGGGCGTACCCTCGATTTCGTTTCCAGGGCGCTTTCTTCAGGCGAAGAGAGCGAAGGATTGCTCAATGCGAGCGGCGACTGCAGGGTCGTTGCCGAAGGATTGGTTGAGCTCGAGGACGATGGCGGGCGGATCGGCGAGTTTCTTCAGAACCTGCGCGGTGGCGGACCAATCGATGGAGCCGTCGCCGGGCCAGAGATGCTCGTCTTTCTGGCCATGGTTGTCATGAACATGGACGGAGGCGATGCGTGTGCCGAGGGCAGCGATGGCATCGCTTACACCGACAGTGACGTGTGCGTGGCCGAGGTCTAGACAACAGGCGACGGAGGTAAGGTGACCCATCTGGAGGATTTCAACAAGGTGCTCAGGGAGGGTCGGATCGCTGATGAGATTTTCGACAAGGAGGCGGACGCCAAGGGGGCGTGCAAAGGCCCCGAGATGTTCAAGAGCAGTCTGGGCGTACTCGATGGAGCGCAGAGACCAGCCGTCGTCTCGCTCGCCGAGGTGGACAACGAGGTTGCGAAAGGGAATCCGCTCAGCAGATTCGAGGGCGCGCTTTATCTCGTCCATGGCAGCGATGCGACGCGCTTTTTCGGGATGCAGGACGTTGACTGCGGGAGCGCCGGCGCGGCCCATTTCGCGATCCGGAAACAGGGGAGCGTGCATGGACCAAGGCTCAAGTGCATTGGAAGCAAACCATGAAGCCAGCTCGGTGATGTGTTCGCGGTCCGCGTAGTCAAAGTGTTGGCGCGCGGCGAATAGTTCGACCGCCTGGGCTCCAGAGCGAGCTGCCAACTCCAACTGAGCGGAGTGCAAGCGCTGATTCAGAAACAGGTGCGTGGAGAGTACGCGCAGCATAGTCAGGTATTCTCCTACTCCGGGTTGGCCGGAGAAACGAATCAATCCTTACCGTCATTGTCTCATCTTTACAACAATTTACGTTGAGAGGGGTATTGCGGAAGATGGTGCATCGAGCCGGGGCGAGATTGCGCGGGGCAGTGGAGATTGGAAGTGGAATGAAGAACGAATAGGGTTCCAGTCAATTGCACTGGAGTTGAAAGTGACAGGCCTGCAACACGGAGAGTGATCGCAGGCCTGCTTTGACGCACAGCTGGGGAAGCAAGGGAGTTGAGTTCAATAGTCCCGTCGAGCAACTCTGCGAACGGAAAAACCAGAGCTCGGACGGGGTGACAAGGAACTGTAACCCTCTAACGGGACGGAACTTGAACGTTCCGTATCTCTCTGGGTACTCCAGGTGCAAGTACTACCTTGTGCACGTTGAGTCTGATGATGGCATGGGAGCGAGAGTTGTCCGCTACTTTTTCTACGACGCAAAAAAGGGCTAGCGCCAAAACGGGAAGGTAGCTGGCGATGGGTGCAGATCCGGGACTGAATTGAAGGCTCCGCTCTAGTAGCCGGCGGCTTTGCCGTAGTGGCTGCGGTGGTCCTGTCCGCCGAGCAGTTCGCCGGTTTTGGGATCGACGGCGATGCACTCGCCGTTGGACCAATGACGCTCAGAGATGCTGAGGTTGTAGCCGCGAGCCTGAAGAGCAGCAATGGTTTCCGGCGGGAAGCCGGGTTCAAGGAAGAGCTTGTCCGGTTGGTATTGGTGGTGGAAGCGCGGGGCGTCAACGGCCTGCTGAATGTTGAGACCCCCCTCCGACGCAGAGAGGAAGATGTTGGCGACCGTGGTGATGATGCGGGCGCCACCCGGCGAGCCAATCACGAAACGCAGTTTGCCGTTCTCAAGGACGAGGGTGGGGGTCATGCAACTAAGAGGCCGTTTGCCGGGGGCGATGGCGTTCGCGGGGCCCTGAATGAGGCCATAGATGTTGGGTACACCTTCTTTGGAAGTGAAGTCGTCCATCTCATCGTTGAGAAGAAAACCGAGGGAGCCGGCGGTGACGTGCGAGCCGAAGGAGTCGTTGAGGGTGGTGGTGACGGAGACGGCGTTGCCTTCGCTGTCGATGACGGAATAGTGGGTGGTGTTGTTGGATTCAGGACGACGCTGGCCGGGAGTCTTGGGTGCCGGGGGCAGGAATCCGGCGGGACGGACAAGAGATGCGGATGGGGTTGCTTTCTGTGGGTCGATCGAGGCTCGCCAGGCGTCGGCGTAGTTCTTCGACGTGAGCCGGGCAGCGGGGATGAGATTGTAGTCGGGATCACCGAGGTAGTCGGAGCGGTCCATGTAGGCGCGACGGTAGGCCTCGGTGATGAGGTGGATGGACTGCGGGGAGCGGTCACCTAGCTTGGAAAGATCCAGACCGTCCTTATTACCAAAACCTTCAAGGATGTTAAGCGCGGTGAGCATGACGATACCGCCGGAAGAAGGCGGTGGCGCAGAGATGACGGTGTAGTTGTGGAAGGTGCCGGTGATGGGAGCGCGCTCGACGACATCGTATTTGGCGAGATCTTCGAGGGTGAGCAGCGCACCGCCCTTGTGCAGTGCGTCGATGAGCTCGTGGGCCATTGCACCTTGGTAGAAGGTGTCAGGATCGGCGGCGATGCGCTGGAGCGTGCGGGCCAACTCGGGCTGCTTGAAGGTCTCGCCCTCGGCGTAGAGGTGGCCGTCCCGCTGGAAGATGCGTTTGGAGTCGGCGAATTTGGCGAGGTCCGGATCGGCGAGTTCCTTGCCTTCTTCAGCGGTGAGGACGAAGCCCTCGGTGGCGAGTTTGATCGCCGGGGCCATCACGCGCCGAAGGCCGAGCTTTCCGTATTTCTTTTCGGCGTGGACCAGGCCTGCGACGGAGCCGGGAGTGGCGATGGAGCGGTAGCCGATGACGGACGAATCGAGGCTGTCTTCGGGGATGACGTTGCCGTGAGCGTCCTGATACATGGTTTCAGTGGCGGCGAGGGGTGCTTTCTCGCGGTAATCAATGAAGGTGGTGTGGCCGTCATGCGCACGGAGGAGCATAAAGCCGCCACCGCCAAGGTTGCCGGCGGCGGGATGGACGACTGCCAGGGCAAAGCCGGTGGCCACAGCAGCGTCAACGGCATTGCCGCCTTCACGAAGAACTTCAAGTCCGGCATCGGAGGCGAGGTGATGGACGCTGACAACCATTCCATGGCGGGCGCGGACTGGCTGCTCGTCCAGATAGGGAATCACGGTCTTATGGGCCTCCTGAATTGGGACCTGAGCCTGGGCGAGAATGGGTTGTGAGAACGCGGCGTCGGTGAAGGCAGCCAGGACGGGAAGAAAAGCGGTTCTCCAATTCATGCGCCATTTCAAGTGTTGTGCGAGGTGGCGTTTTCTTAAGGAAAACGCCACTGGGTGATGCGCTTTCGGGTTGGGCCAATTGGAGAACTGCTGGCGTGTCTGTCGGGTCATGGTGTTTTGACATGATAACGCGAACCCGGAAACGAGGAGGGTGAGACCTTGGGTGTATCCGGAATGCCATGTGCCCTGGGAGCCACCAAAGACCCCCGAAGCGCGTCAAAATCTTAGACTACGGGTTGGAGTCAATCATGGCGGTTTGATTCTGCCCAGCCCAATTCACCTCGGGAACGGGGATACAGGAGACATCATGCATATGAAGTATTTGAAGGCTGCATTCTTATTGGCTGGAGTGGCTGCGCTGGGCAGCACAGCCGTATGCGCGCAGGTTGGTGCGGCGGTGGAAGGCATCTCCCGAACTGACGTGGCGGTGAGCCTGTATGGGGCGTTCAGCGGGACCACGAACGGAAATGGGACCACACAGAGCCCGGCGAATGCCGCCGGTGGACTGATCGAAGTGCGGCATATCGTGAATCCGATCATCGGGTATGAAGGTACGTATTCGTTTAACCGCGCTAATCAGACGTATTCCGCGCTCCTCGACTGCCCTGGCATTGGCTGTCCCCTTACAGAGACTCAATCTGTGTCTGCCAATGCGCACGAAATCAGCGGCGATTGGGTGGCGTCGTTGAAGGTTGCGAACATCAGGCCGTTTGCGCTGGCCGGTGTGGGCGTCCTGTTCAACGAGCCGAGTGGTGGGCAGACGAATACGAACTCTGCGATGAAGCCGGCGTATATTTACGGAGCTGGAGTGGACTGGGGGTTGGTGCCACATCTTGGTTTGCGGTTGCAGTATCGCGGGAACTTGTACAAAGCTCCCGATCTGACCACGCTGTTTACCTCGACCGGGGCCTTCACGCATACGGCAGAACCGATGATTGGCGTGTACTTCAGGCTGTGACTCGGGTGATCAGGCTCTGAATCGTTCTTCGAGTTCTTTGCGGTTGGCAAGGAACCAGATGGCGGAACCGCGGTTCGACTCGCGGATGAAGTCGCGCAGGGCTGTGCTTTGGGATGCTAGTTCCTGGAAGTTGCCGAGGATGGCGAGGCGCAGACCGTAGGTAACGAACTTCTGGAGCATCTCGCCAGCGAGACCTGTGCACAATTGGAAGAAGGTCGGATCGAGGCGGTGGATAGGAATGATGGCCAGGGTGGCAGACTGCCCCCTGGCGTCGCCTATGAGGTCGAGAGCGTCTTGTACTTTGCGCAGGACCGGTGCGTCGTCAGCGTATTCGAAGACGCGCGTGGCGCGAAAGTCGTGAGATTGAACGGGCATCGATTTCCATTCGCTCCATATTATTGGAGTTCTTCACTGGCCTCTGATGAGCATGAGCGCATCTATGGATGTGCGGCAGGTGAAGCCGTCCGCGAGTTTCCAGGTTGATCCGTCGGCATAGGTGATGCCGATGAGGTCAATGGAATAGGCCGCGGAGAGGCCGGGTACCCAGAGATCTGCGGATACCTCTTTCGCCGAACCGGCAGAGAACGAGATATCTAGAGTGCGTGCTGCATCCGATGGGGAGTTACCGGCGACCATCGTCGTCAGCGTCGCGCGAGTCTTTGGGGTGAGGCCGTGGACGGCAACAGTGGCGCTAGTGATTTGCTTTGACTTTGGATTAACCAGGGTCAGATGGAGCCGTTGAGCGGGGCCCTTGGGGCGATCGTTACTCACTTCCATTCTGTTCCAACTGGCTGCCTGCCGTGCCTGGACGGAAACCGGACAGGCGTTATTCGACTGCGGTAGCTGAATGACAACCGTTTGGGTTTGGGGCTGGTTGGCGAGTCCTTCCATCCCGGCTACGCCGTAACTAGCAGTGGTTTGGGCTGTCAACGACGCGGCACCGAAAAGGATAGCGAGCGAAACCAGTCCGAAAGGCTTCATGGCAAGTCTCCTTTAGAGCAATCTCTGAGACCGCGTGGCTGCAGGATGCGGGTGCAGGCACGCGCTAAAAGCGTACTCCAGCGCTGCCGCCCTATCAAGTCAGCCGATTGGAACATTGTTGGCGAATTCCCGAACGCGCCACCGCAAATTAGCGCAAACCCCGTTTCCGAAAAATCGGGTTCGAGGTTTTCACCGACAAACGCAGGTTACCTCCGGTTTGGCGACGACTCGCCCTGAACTGCAAAAAGGGCCCGGGCAGTCGGGAAACGGGCTTTCGACTGTGTATGCTATAAACTCAGTCAAAAAGACCACGTGACCGGAGTTCCAATGAGCACCACGCATCTGCGCGTTTTTTTGCTTTGTGCTGTTTCTTATCTTTGCGCCACCGCGTTGGAGGCTCAGGGTACCTCGGGCACACAAAGCAATCCACCCCTCGTCAACAGCATGACCATTGAATCCTTTCAGCAGCGAGTCCAAGCTCTCGGTTTTTCGACATCGCGTGGGTCTACGGATGGGAAGCCGGACGCCTACTTTATTTTCATGTCGGAAGGGAGGAAGATCGGGGGATTGGTCATAAACCCTACTGTGGTTGAACTCTTCATTTCCTATTCGGACGGTCCCACGCTGGAAGACTTGAACGAATGGAATCATATCCCTATAGGGACTACGGCATTTGTCAACGAGAAGGGTGGCACCATTCTCACGAGCGAACTCTTTCTGGAGGGCGGAATCACGGAGCAAAACGTGAATGCTTTTATCACTAGGTTCCGGGATGCGGCCAGTGCTTATGCTCGATTCATTACCGAACACAAGAAGAAGCCTTGACGGTTACAGTTCCAATCCTCCGGGTCTCGTAGCTCGACTCTATAACTAGCGGTTAACTCACGTCAGTTCGTACGACAGGCACCGCGGTCCGTGCAGAAAACGCGCATGTCGCTGGGAATGCCGGTCGATCCATGCCAAATCATCTTGGCGCGAATCCACAGTCCGTCAACAGAATTCTGGGGTTCCGGTCGAAGGACCGGCAAACCAGAAGTTTCTCTGAAACGCCTGCACGATACACGTTTCGCACAACTTCAGTGGCGCGGCATGAATTCGCTAACGGTATCCGATTGGGGGGGCAAACTCCAACCCTCAAGCGACTCTTCAATCGCCTCGGCCCAAGGCGGAGATCCAGGCTTTCGGAGTGGTTCCGAAGGTGGAACGGAAGAGAGCCACAAAGGCGCTCGGCTGCTGGTACCCGACCGCGAAGGCGGCTTCTTTTACGCTTCGTCCTGCTACCAGAAGCTCGATCGCCCTCATCAGGCGGACTTGCCTGCGCCAGCACTCAAAATTGGTGCCCACTTCGCGACGATAGATTCGCTCCAGGGTTCTGACGCTGAGGCCCGCAGACGCGCACATCGATTGCAAAGAGGTAGGGACGGCAGGATCTGCAAAGACAGCCTGCCCGACTGCCGCCGCTCTTGAATCCTTGGGCAAGACCACGACTGTGGGCACGGGCGTGGCGCGCTGCAACTGAGCAACAAGCAGATCGCGCAACGCGCACTCGATGCGATTTCGGTAACGCAGCGCGCCGACCCGCACAATTTCGAAGATGAGTTCGCGAAGGAGCAATCCGACGTGGATGACGGTACATTCGGTGGTCAGCCTGGTAAGGGCCGGGCGAAGGTAGAGCGTGCGCATGGAGACGCGCTCTGGCATGCGAACCTCATGCAGTGTGCGAGCCGGAATCCAGAGGCCGAAGTGGGGCGGAATGGTCCAGACACTCTGGCCGGATGTCACCTCCATCACGCCGCGACTGGCGTAGATCAGCTGATCGGATTCGTGGGCATGCAGTGCGACGCGCGACCCATGTAGATATTCGCGGGAGTGCGTGGAGATGGAGACGCCGCGCGGAGGATCATTCTCGCGAACAATGAGGTGTCGCATAGGAGACATAATATGTCGTACCCGGTCCCTTGCGACAAGTGATTGCCGCAGCCATTATGACCTGAGGGTGGGCTTGACAGCTCACGAAGGAGGTCCTATGCGTGTTTCACTTTTTGTTCTTGCGGGAGTATTTTCAACCTTTGCGGCGGTGCCGGCGATGGCCGCTGACGATGCCGCGCCGTGCACGGCCAGCGCGGATGCCCGGCAACTCGACTATTGGCTCGGAGACTGGGCGGTGGCTTCCCCGGGAATGGCGGGGAAAGGGCATAGCTCGGTGCATCTGAGCCTGGACAAATGCCTGGTGACAGAAAGCTGGGGGAGCGATACAAGCAATCACGATGGCGAAAATACCCTGGCATACAACGCCGAAGACAAAAGCTGGTACGGCTTGTTCGTGGACAATCATGGGCGTGTACACATGATGAAAGGCACAGTGACGCCGGGTTCGGCTGAATTGCAGGGGCCAGCGCAGGATGAAAACGGCAGAGCTGTCTTGAAGAAGGTCAGAATTGTTCGCGTGAACGCGGATACCGTGGAACAGATTTGGGAAAAGTCCGTGGACAACGGTTCTTCATGGACCGCAGATTTCAAGATGGAATACTTGCGCAGGAAGCCTTGATCCTCGAAGCGTTTGCGTCGGAGAAGGAGAAATCATCGTCTGACGTCGTTTCAGATACAGTGTCCAAGCCTGGACAGGGCCGTTCCGCGAGCAGGCGCGTGGTCACGCTGCGGCCCTTGCTGTGATACCGTTGGAATACGGGGTTTCCGAGCCGGGACGGTTTATTGCGGCTTGATTCGAATGCCTGCGGATGGGCTGGAACTGGAGACTGACCGTAACCAAAGAATGCCCCAGCAGCCGGAATTGACATCGCCCTCACTCACCGCGAGCCCGGCTCCACTGCCCGGGTATGGGGCTGGGCCTCTTCCCGTGCCAGCACCGATACCTGCACCAATCCCTTTACCCCAACCTATGCCTGCCACAGAAGTTTTGTCTGGCGTTGAGATTGGTCCAGAGACTGGCCCCGTGATTCTTCCCATTCTCGGAAGTAGTTCTGGCGGAGGTGGGGGAACTGGACAAAAGCAGGCGCCGCAGCGGATTCCGCGGTGGCTGGAGCGGTCGGAGCTGTTCTTGCGGGTGGTTCTCCGGATGTATATCGGGGTTGCAGTCTGCTATGCTCCTTGGTCCAGGCTTTTCTGGGATCAGAATCCACTGTTCGTGCAATATCCGACGCTGTCAATTTATGCCGCAAACGGAGCAGTGCGGGGGATCGTTTCAGGCCTGGGGCTTCTGAATCTGTGGATTGCGTTTCACGACGCATTCCGGCACCGGGATAACTAACAAAGAGACTGAGGGACTTAGGGACTAGGGACCTGGAGGCGCAGGGACCAGTGACTGGGTTTAAGGAACGACGAGTATGTCTCAGGGCGCAGATTGCGGCGACAAGAGTTCCGGACCGGGGACGCCGGCTGCGCTCGATAAGGCCGCGCTGGCGTATGAGAATCCAGAATTTCTGAACGGGGCGGACGGCCGGTTGATCCGGATCGTGGCAGAGTACCTGGAGCCCTTGGCACGATTTCGGCGAGAGAACATTCAGGATACAGTGGTGTTCTTTGGGTCGGCCAGATTTCGCGGGCGCGAAGAGGCCGATCATGAGATGGAACTGCTGGACAACACCGGATCGAGCCAGCCTGCGCCGGAACACGAACAGCCGGCAAGCGTGCCGCAAATTGTGGAAGGTACGGCCACTGACCTGCAGCGGAAGCGCGCCGTGGCGGCGGTGGAGATGGCCCGCTACTACGAGGATGCAAGGCGGCTTTCCGGATTGCTAACAAAGTGGGCCAAGGGGATTCCGTCAAAGCGGCATCGGTTTGTTGTGACCTCTGGTGGTGGCCCAGGGATCATGGAAGCGGCCAACCGCGGTGCGTGGGAGGTTGGCGGGAAGACAATTGGACTGAATATCCGGCTGCCGTTTGAGCAGTTTCCGAACCCATACATTACCCCGAGCCTGAATTTCGAGTTCCACTATTTCTTCATGCGCAAGCTATGGTTTGCGTACCTGTCAAAAGCGCTGGTGGTGTTTCCGGGGGGATTCGGGACGTTGGACGAGATGTTTGAGATTCTGACCCTGGCTCAGACTCAGAAGCTGGCTAAGAAGATCACCGTGGTGATCTACGGGTCGGAGTATTGGAAGAGGGTCTTCAACTTGGACGCGCTGGTGGATACAGGTGCGATTTCGCCGAAGGATATTGAGCTGTTTCAGTATGCCGATACTCCGGAGCAGGCTTTTGAGATGCTGCGGCACGGGCTGACGCAGAATTATCTTCTGGCTGAGGCAGCCGCGGGGAAGTTCGCCGAAATGAAGAAGACGGCCGACGGCGAGGACCTGATGGCTGGGTGGACGGTGGAAGATTTTCTGGGACCGGAAATGGCCAAGACGAGCAAGTAGTTAGAGCAATTTATCGCTAATTGGTCGCGCAGCTTCTCTCTTAACTGAGGACGTGAACTCTTCCGCCAGTGTGTGCGTATTTATCTGCAATGACAGTTTCCGTTCTGGCCAGACTCCAAAACTCATTGAACAAGGAATCCAAGCTGGGCAAGAGCGAGCTGCGATGGCACCCACAGACCTCACTGCTTTTCAGAATTCGGCATGCGGCCGGGTTGATTCTGCTAGGCTTAAAGCAAGCCGCACCCCAGTGGCCTTCCTTTAGAGATAGATTGGGAAAGTCTGGAACCGGCGATATTGTGCGAAGCCTGAATTGGTGTTTTTCCGCGATTTCAAGGAGATTCTGCCCTTTTATAAGGGTTTCCTGGTAACTATATTGATTCTTTTGTTAATTGAAGGGGCATTCGCACCATCTTAACCCGCCATTTATGGGACGTGGGGGATACTGAATGCACAAATTCCGGTTCGTTTATGGAGAAGGAGAAGGAATGGCCAATTCGACCATCTCATACTTGTGGCGCGACCAAAACGCACCGCAAGGCTTCCGGACGGGTGTTTCGCTGCATGGTCACACCAACCAGTCGCAGGAAACGCTGGACTTCCTGGCGAATTTCGGCAACCAGTATCCCTTGATGCGTCCGATTCTGTCGCGGCTGGAGCGGCGGTCGGAAGCGAACCACGGAGTGCGGATTAACTATTCGGCCAGCTATTGGACGCCGCCCATGACGCCGAAGCTGGCCTTCGATTTGGAATGCGGACAGATTGAGAAGCTGGACTTGGCGCCCATGGTCTCGCTCTCAGACCACGACAACATCAACGCGCCCATGCTGCTGCGTACGGTCGCGAGCGCGCGAGGGATTCCGGTTTCTGTCGAGTGGAGCGCGCCTTATGGAGCGCAGTCGTTTCACCTGGGTGTGCACAACCTGCCCAGCAGCAAAGCGCCGGAGTGGATGAAGACGCTCTCGGATTTCACCAAGAATCCGAGTGATGCGCGGCTGACGGAGATATTGGTGGCGCTGAACGACGAACCAAATGTGCTGGTGATTTTTAACCATCCGCTTTGGGATCTGTACCTGGTGGGCGCCGAGAAGCATAAGTTTCTGGTGAATGAGTTCCTACAGAAGAATGGCAACTATCTGCATGCGCTGGAACTGAACGGACTGCGGCACTGGGATGAGAACCGTGCGACCCGGAGGCTGGCCGAGCAGTGGAATATGCTGCTGATCTCAGGCGGTGACCGGCATGGAGTGGAACCGAACGCCAACATCAACCTGACGAACGCGACGAGCTTTACGGAGTTTGTGCACGAAGTACGGCGGGAGAAGAAGAGCAATATTCTCTTCATGCCGCAGTACGCCGAACCTTGGAAGCATCGGATTCTGCAATCGGCGATCGACGCGGTCCGGCACTATCCGGAGTTCCCGCAGGGCTCGCGGACGTGGGACGAGCGCGTATATCACCCGGATGCGCACGGAGTGGCGCGGCCTCTGGCTGAGCTTTGGCCGGATGGAACAGCGCCGTGGGTGATGCGTTTCGGCGTGGGAATTGTGCAGCTCATGGGTCGCGGACTGGTTTCTGGTGGACTAAGGATGGCGTGGACGGAGTCGCATCAACTACGACTGGCACTGGGCGAGAACGACGGCTAACCACCTGCGGTGGGGCAGACGCTGGCGGGAGGCTCGCACTGGGTTCCGTAGGGAGCTAGAGGAAGCCCTTGAAAGGGATCGAAACTATGCGGACTTCAGGCCCGGGCCTCTATGGCCCTTTCAGGGATTGAGCTCAGGCAATGGATAGACGAATGCCGCGCGTGGCGTACTTCCCTGACTCGTTCCACGAGGTGAACGGGGTTGCGCACACCAGCCGGCATTTTGAGGCCTTTGCGAGGCGGCGCAATCTGACATTCTTATGTGTCCGTGCCGGCGACCGGACGCAGGCCATCCTGGAAGACGGCAACATCTGGACGCTCGAGCTGCCGCGGGGCTTTTTGTCGTTTGCGCTAGAGAAGGACCTTCGCTTCGATCCAGCATTTCTGCGGCATATTCCGTTGATTGGCGAGGTTCTGGAGCGATTCAAGCCAGATCTAATTCACATCACAGGCCCCAGCGAAGTGGGGATGCTGGGCGCGGGGCTGGCGCACCATATGAGATTGCCGTTGGCGGCGAGCTGGCACACGAATGTGCACGAGTACGCGGCACGGCGGTCGGAGTGGTTTTTGAGGCTATTGCCAAAACGGCAATCGATAGTGACGGAACAAAAGATTGAAGATCTGGCGATGGCTGCTGCGGCCAAGTTTTATTCGGTGGCGCGCGTCTTGTTTGCGCCCAATCCGGAACTCTGTGCGCTGCTGGAACGGACCACAGGGCGGAAGTGCTACCTGATGCCGCGCGGAGTGGATGCGGAGCTGTTCAGGCCGGAGATGCGAAAGCGCGATCCGGAAGACAGGGATCAGGTGCTGGGGTTTGTGGGACGGCTGTCGATCGAAAAGAATGTGGCGCTGCTGACGACCGTGCAGCAAGAGCTGGAGCGCCTGGGACACAAGAGCTTCCGGTTCCTGGTTGTGGGGCATGGCGCCGAAGAACAGTGGCTCAGGGAACGGCTGCCGAGGGCGGAGATTCCGGGAGTGCTGAAGGGCGAGGCCCTTTCAACGGCGTATGCCAGTATGGATTTGTTCGTGTTTCCATCGCATACAGACACGTTTGGGAACGTGGTGCTGGAGGCGCTGGCCAGCGGAGTTCCAGCTATTGTGACGCGCGACGGAGGGCCGTGCACTATTGTTCGCGATGGCGTGACGGGTCGGATTGTGGACGACACGGATTTTGCCGCAGCTGTGGCTGAGATATTGGGAGACCCGGCGAGACACGCGGAGATGCGGCTGGCGGCGCGAGACTACGCGCTTACCATGAGCTGGGACTCGGTGTTTGAAGGGGTTTACGCCGCGTATGAGACGATGCTGTCGCAACGGGAGCAGGCGGCGGGGTAGGGAGAGGCAGAGATCGGGACGATGAGCTTTGTGATCTCTCACTCCGATCGCGCAGAGGATGGAGCGCCCAGCGTAGCTTTGCAGAAGGCTTCCTCAGGACGAAGCATCGAGAGGCAAATCCCCACTCTTCTCCCACGCAGGCTTCTCCAACTGCAGCCGCAGACCCGTAATCGGCGTATAATTCTCGGCAGTTGGTACTCCCCCTCGTCTGTAGAAGACGACGACCGGCTACAGACGGAAACCTCTAACGCAAGACCAAAGCGAACGATTGGAGACAATCATGATCTTTGGAAAAAAATCCGATCTGAAAACCCACCTCTCCGTAAAGAGACCATCATGGTCGCACAAAGTGATGGTGCACAGCGGACACGAACAAACCCTGGAAATGGAACGCCGTGAGGAATCGCCCCCGGACAGAGAACCTCCGCGTAACGCTGAACGGCCAGAACCCATTCAGCCTCGGTACTAACAAAAGCCCCCGACGTGTTGACCGCATGTCGCGGGGCTTTGTTTGCAGTCAGTACTTCAATTGAGCGATGGTCCCGGCGATTGTGACGCGCGGCGGAGGGCGATGTACCATTGCCCGCCATAGAGCATGGATGCAGTGTATAAGACTATGCTCTCGCAATGGGAGCATGAGGCGGGGTAAGCCAGCGGTGTTGGCCAGCGAGAGTTTTGTAACAGGCACGCACCAAAGCTTGCCGAGATTCTCCCTTGTGATGCACCTTGGAGTACAACGCAATATTGGGATACGGCATTTTGCAGGTGCTGGAATGGTGTACCTGCAGACGTAACTTCGATTCGACGTCCTATGTTTGAACCGCCGGCAGCGAAGCACGACCACGCGATGACAGGCCTGCCAATGCAACGCCTGCCCTGCAAGCAGGACGCCGGGACGAAGCCCCCTTCGGGCACCAAATGTATCTGCCCTTAAACGTTGTGTATGCCGAATTAGCTTAGGATTGCGGAAAGTTGAGGTGGCCGATGTCTCAGAATCGAGAGATGGGCCACCCAATCATCCTAGGTCAGTCAGACCCGGGACACTCGCACAGTGAATCTTAGAAGCAGGGAAAGAAAAGTGGCTTGATGAACTAGTGACTTAGTAACTCAGTATGCTAGATGTCGGTTGCGAGGGCGACGCTGACGGAATCAAAGGCGTTGTTGATGCCACCGGCCACTGCCTGCATGCCAGCGGTAGCACCGAGGGCAATCAGAGCAATGACCAGAGCATACTCAACCAGATCCTGACCTTCGTCGCGGTTCATCAGGTGCTGGAACTCAACGTAAAGCTTCAATAGCAAATTATTCAATTGTGTTTCTCCTCTTTCTGGTCCCCCCCAGCCTCAGCCAGGCGACCTCATCAGTGCCATTCGGATGGCGTCTCTAGCATGTCACTGCTGAAAACTTTGTCAAGGCACCAAGGTTATCTAACTAAGGTTATATAACTAAGGAGTACACATGCTCCTGGTTACCCTGCGTGAGTCAGATCACGTTGGTCAACAGTCGGCGACGATACGTCAATTGGAAGACATTGCTTGATCCTCCGAGTTTGGGACATAGTTCCCTAGCAATGGACGTCATCCAGAGCTCTCGGCTTGATTCTGGTTTTACTCGGCCATGAGTCTTCTCATGAGAACGGATCAAAAGGTCATATCGGCTGGGTTACGGGCGATCCGAGAATTGCAATCTATAGCGGTTCCAGGATTGCTGTGCACCGAAGGTATTGCAGTCAAGTTGACGCGACCCCAAGGAGCGGCGACCCTGTAAAATGCGGGAAAGGGTATACCTATCCTGGAACCGCTCTAGTGATCGTTCCGACAGTTCTTGGTGCAGAAGGCCTTTAATATCCGAACAATTTCTATAATCGACTTCTTAACTGAACTAGAAATCTTTGGGCGGGAAGCTCATGTCTCGCTTTTGGCACATCGAATCGCACGTCTTCCTGTGTTACTTGATTTTCGCCACGCGGCCGATGGTTGGGAATTTCTGGAACTGAAGCGGGTCGTGGCCGGGGACTACGCGATCAGGCGATCCGGCTAACTGGATCATGCGTGATTGCTGCGCAATGTTAGCGGGATGATCAGCATCGCTGAAGGTGTTCCCGGGAAGATGGGATGACAGATTGTAATAGAGGTAACAATTGTCCGAGGCCAGCACAAAAGGAGGATCTCCATCCACACGGAGATATTGCGAGGCGTAGGTGTGGCGCGCACCGGTGTAAGCGCGAATGCCGGGAAATATTTCGACGTTATCGCCATCGACGAGATGGACGCGGCCTTCAGTGTTGAGTTGGACTAACTCCTTGACGTCTTCAGGATCAATGCCGTCGTGGTCGCCGCCGGGCTGCCAGGCATCCATGGTGTAGTAGCGGTACTCTTCCTTCTGAATCCAGACTTGTGCTTTCGGGAAGAGGTCGAGGCCGCCCATGTGATCCCAGTGGGCGTGGCTGATAACGACGTCGGTGACCTTATCTGGATCGACGCCTGCAGTTGTGACGGCGAGATCGGGGCGGAGATAATCTTGCATTGGGAAATCTTTGAGAAACGTATCGCGATGAAAACCACTGTCGAATAGGATGGTGCGACCCCCGCCGCGGATGAGCCAGACGACCATGGCAACATCGATCTTTTGATCCTTGGGGCCGCCTACAACCAGGTCAGCTACCACGCCGGGTGTCGTGGCGTAGCGGATGGCCTGAATGGAGTAGTCGGGTGTTGGGCCGGATGCAGATGAGGGCCCGAACAAAGCGAGACAGAGGACGGCGAGCAAGAGATGTTTCACACAGGTCTCTTTCTATTTGAGATCAGGATACAGGCTTACGCCTTGGCAGCTAACTCGCCGATGGCACCGACTAACTTGTCGAGGTCAGGGAGAGTTGTGTAGACATGAGGAGTTACACGCACACAACGGATGTTTTCCCAAACGATGCCAACGGTGTGGATCTTGTACTGGTCAAAGAGCGCAGAGGCTAACTGGCCCGGCGTCATGCCGTCGATACTTACGCCGCAGATGGCGCAGGAATAATTGAGATTGAGCGAGGTATGCAGCTTGACTTTGGGGATGGACTGGACTCGCGTAGCCCAGTAGTTCTTGAGATATCCAATGCGCTGCTCCTTGCGCTTGCTGCCGATGCCTTCGTGGAAATTGATAGCTTCACCAATGCCCTGTTCGAGAGGGAAGCTGCGCGTGCCGAGGTCTTCAAACTTGCGGATGTCGGCGGAGTGGGGATTGGAGGCGCAAGTAAGCGGCCAGAGCTTCTCGATCTTATCGGCTTTGACCCACATCATGCCCGTTCCGATGGGCGCAGATAGAAACTTGTGCAGGCTAGTTCCGAAGTAATCGCAATGCAGATCGGGGATTTTGAAGTCGATCAAACCAAAGGAATGGGCGCAATCGGCAATGACTTCAACATTGTGCGCGTGCGCCATGTCTGCAATTTTCGCGACGGGCATGGTCTGGCCAACCCAGTTGATCATGTGCGTAACATGGATCAGCCGCGTGCGGGGAGTGATCGCCTGCTCGTACGCGCGGACAATGGCGGCATCGTCTTCAATGGGGAAGTCGAAGCTGATTTGCTTGTAGACGATGCCGTCGCGCTCGGCACGCTGGCGATACGCCTCGATCATGTGCGGGTAATCCTGCTTGGTCCCGATCACTTCGTCGCCTGCTTTGAGAGGCAAGCCATAGATGATTGTGTTGAGAGCTTCCGTCGAGTTACGGTCGATCGCTATTTCATCGGGGTGTGCTCCAGCCAGGCGAGCGAGTTTCTGGCGCAGCGGCTCGCGGCCTTCATCGAGGATCCGCCACATGTAATACGACGGCCCTTCGTTAGTTAGCTGGTTATATCTCTCGACCGCCTGCTGGACAACGATGGGCGAGGGTGAGACACCGCCGTTGTTGAGGTTGATAATGTCCGGGTTGACCGAATAAGAGCGCTGGATAACGGCCCAGAAGTCCTCGTTCTGGGCGATCTCAAGGGGACCGAGATGGACGACAGCGCGCGAGGCGGCGTTAAAGTCGGCGGCGTGGGCCTGGTGGAAGAGGCTGTTCGCGGAGAACGCCCCGGCGAGAGTGGCGGCCTGACGGAGGAAGGTACGGCGGTCGCTGGCAAGCATATTGAGAAATGTAGGCGCTTATGGGGTGGGGATTCAACGGGAAAATGCGGGGATGCTGCGGCGGGCAAACAGAAGTGCTCATGCGGCCCATCCTGGAAGCGGATGGACCACAGGTTTTTTGCCGCGCTACTCGTAGCGCAGCGCGATCATGGGGTCGACCTTCATGGCTTTGCGCGCAGGGACATAGCAGGCAAGCAAGGCGACCGCAATGAGCAGGAGCGACACCGAGGCAAAGGTAACTGGATCGGTAGGCCGCACTTGATAGAGGAAGCTGGTCATGAGCCGAGTGACGCCGAATGCAGCGATGAGGCCGATGGCGATACCGATGCTAACGAGGCGGCCGCCCTGGCCGAGAACCATGGCGAAGATCCGCCTCCGAGATGCCCCGAGCGCAATGCGAATGCCGATTTCAGGAGTGCGCTGCATGACCGAGTAGGAGATGACGCCGTACATGCCAATTGCGGCCAGCGTCAGAGCCAGCAAGCCAAAGATGGCGAGTAAAAACATGGTGAAGCGATCGGCGCTCATGGAGGTGTTCACAATCGTGGTGAGGGTTTCAAAATTCGCAATGGGCAGGTCGGAGTCCACTTCGTGGATGGCTAGGCGGACGCTGCCGGCGATGGAGGCTGGGTCGACCTGAGTACGAATTGCGAATTGCATCGACTGCATGCTGGGCCAGATCTTGATTTCGTTTTGTGTGTAGGGGACGAACATGGTGGGGCCCGGGACTTCGCGGAGGGAAACTTGTTTGATGTCTGGCACGACTCCGATGATGATTCTGAGCGGATACTTTGTGGACCCAACGCCTACTTGTTTGCCGATGGGATTCTCGCCGGGCCAGAACTTTCGGGCCATGGCGTTGTTGACGATGGCGACGGGCATCGAAGGGAGCGTGTCTGAGTCCGCGATGTCACGGCCACGTTCAATTGGCGCGCCGATTGAGGCGAAGTAGCTGGGCGAGACGAATAGGTAATCGGCAAAGGGGATCGGGGACCCAGGCTGAGCGACGTGCCCAGGGACGCGAATCACCGTGTTGTCTGTTGGACCGGCCATGGCGACGATGGAAGCGCATCCTGCAGACTCGACGCCGGAGATCGACTTGAGGCGCACCAGGACCTGGCTGTAGAGTTGAGCCATGCGGTCGGTATCAGAATATTTTGAACTCGGCAGGGGCAGTTCGAATGTGACCACATGCATGGCGTTGAAGCCGGAGTTGGAGCGCAGCATTTGGTAGAAGGTTCGCACCAGTAATCCAGCCGAGGTGACCAGCACCAGCGCCAGGGCTACTTGCGATACCAGGAGAGCATTGCGAATCCTCGGTGCGGAGACGCCGCTGCCGGATCGTTGTCCGCCTTCCTTGAGAGTCTCGACCATATTCATGCGCGTGGCTCCGAAAGCGGGAGCGAGGCCAAAGAGGAGTCCCGCGATCAAAGTGATGCCGAGGCTAAAGGCGAGCACGCGCAGATCGAGGCCTGCCTTTTGAAGTTGTGGAAGGCTCGTGGGGCCAAAGAGCTTGACCATATTAAGGCTCGCCTGGGCGAAGGCAACTCCGAAGACGCCGCCAGTTAGGGCGAGCATCATGCTCTCAGTCATGAGTTGCCGGACTAACCGGCCGCACTGCGCACCCAAGGCTCCGCGCAATGTGAATTCCTTGCGGCGTCCAACAGAACGGTTGAGCATGAGCCCGGCAACGTTGGAGCAGGCAATCAACAAGACCACGCAGACCGCGCCGAGCAGCAGCAACAGAGGCTGACGAGTGTCCATCACTATTTGCTCCTCCAAGGGAACGACCGAGGAGAACCAACCTTTGACGTTTGGATACTTCTCTATAAGGCGTTGATCGAAGGCATGCAAATCATCGAGTGCCTGAGCCAGGCTTACCCCCGACTTCAATTCGCCAATGATTTCAAGGTCGCTCGCTCCACGGACGGAAGTGATTGGAAGAGCCAAGGGCACCCAGAGCTGAGTCTGCTTAGGTATGTCGATGCTGGCGGGCATGCCTTCTGGGGTAGGGAAGGTGAAGCCGGCAGGCATGACGCCGATTACGGTGTAGGGAAATCCATTGAGATGGATGACTCTGCCCAGGACTCCGCTTTCGGCTGCAAATCTGGACTTCCACAATGCGTAGCTCAGGACAACGACATGCTCGTGGCCTAGCTGATCATCTTCCGGAGCGAATGTGCGTCCAAGCACGGGCGACACGCCCAGCGCGGGGAAGAAGTCCTGAGAGGCGCGGACACCTTCAAGCAACTCGGGGTTGAGCGTTTCAGAATTGGCCGAGCCGGTGAGGTTGAAGTCGTCTTTCTTGAAGGCGGCCAGTTGTTGAAACACCTGCTGGGTTTGTCGGATGAGTGAGAATTCCGCCGGCCCCCAAGGAAAGTCGTCGGAGCCATAGACAGAACCGATTGGGCCGTGCCGCCAGGGCATAACGATGCGGCTTGCGTTGGGATAGGGGAGCGGCTTGAGCAGAATGAGGTTCACGAGACTGAAAACGGCGGTGCTGGCGCCGATGCCGAGAGCAAGCGTGAGCGCGGCGATGAGGAAGAAGCCGGGGGTCTTACGATATGTGCGGAGGCTGAAGCGAATATCTTGCAGTGAAGTTTCAAGCAGGCTGGTGCCGCGAGCTTCGCGACAGTCTTCCTTGATCTGCTCGTGTCCGCCGAAGGAGAGACGCGCACGCCGCGTTGCTTCCGCGGAGGTCATTCCGGCGCGCAAGTGTTTCTCCACTTCGTGTTCAAAGTGAAAGCGAAGTTCCTGGTCCAGTTCCGTTTCCATCCTCTTGCGGAGAATGAGGGCACGAAGGCGGAAGAGCAAATCACTGAACATGGGGCGACCTCAGATACTCTCAAGGATTTGGGTGACGGCGGCTGTCATCTTCTGCCAGCTATCGGTTTCAACCGCAAGCTGCCTTTTGCCTGCCGCTGTCAGGTCGTAGTATTTGGCGCGGCGGTTGTTGTCGGAAGTGCCCCATTTGGCCTTGATCCAGCCGCGCCGCTCCAGCCGGTGCAGAGCGGGGTACAGGGAGCCCTGCTGGATTTGCAGCACATCGCTGGAAACCTGCTGGACGCGTTCGGAGATGGCCCAGCCATGTTGCGGGCCCAGGGACAAGGTGCGGAGGATCAGCAGGTCCAAAGTGCCTTGCGGAAGATCGATGCGTTCGTTGGTCATGGGGTCCCTATTAACTTCTACAGGAGAATATCGCATCTTTTGTAGAAGTGCAAGGGGTCGGCACGGATCATCCGCGGTCCCAAAATCAGAGCTTGCGAAACGCGCTCATCGAGCGGATGCCAGGGGAGCGAAATTACGGAAGGCGGAAACCTGTTTTCAAATCCAAAGCGAAGGGCGTTTCCTTGTCGGTCGTCAGGTCCCAGCCGAGGCCGTGGAGGATCGGGCCGTCGATGTCTTCAAGGGTGATACCTTCATCAGTGAGTTTTTCCGATTGCCAGGATTGGCCGTTGGCGCCCCAGGCAAGGATGGAGTGATGGCCGACGAAGAGGAGCAAATTCTGGGCAGGAACTTGGCGGATTTCGAGAACGGGGCGATACAGGATCATGGTGAAGCGCTCGGGATCTTTGGTCGAGATGATGTAGGCGTAACCGCCGGAGACGGCGCAGATTTCATCCGGGTTGGGACAGGACCAGAGGCCGGTGGGGACGACGGGATCGTGGAAGCCGAGGGCACAAGTCGCCAGAAACTCAGGACCGGATAGGGGATGCTTTGGATCGGATTGCGCTGACGAGACGGGGGCGGGGCGGATCAGGACTTCGAGGGCACCACGTTCTACTTCTTCTGCTTGCTGAGGGTAGACGAAATGACGTGTGGGCAAGATGACAGGACGCGATGGGAGAATTTCAGCCTGCCATTGATGAGGGAAGCTGCCATCAAAAAAGGGTGCGGGGGTACGGGTATTCATGGTTGAGGCCGGTAATTGAGAATCCAGTTTTCCTGTTCGAGAGTGTCGGGAACAGAACAACCGCGGGCCATCATGATGGCGGACAGGGCGGAGCTGGGCGACCAGCCGAGATGAATGAGCGCACAGGCCGCAGTGACGGTGGCGCGGCCGATGCTTCCACGACAGTGAACGCCGATGCGTTCGCCGGCGCGGAGTTGATTGACAAGTTGCTTGATAAAGGTTTCGAATGCGACCGGGTCAGACGGGGTCTGGGTATCGCGGATGGGGAATGAGATGAAATTGAGTCCGGCTTGCGTGGCAGCATGGGCCTCTTCTGAAAGCTCAAGATAAGCGGCTTCGTGTTTTTCAAGAAGCGACACAACTGTTTGGATGCCGGCATTCTTCATGCGAATCAGCTCGTCCTCAAGCCAATCGCCACCACGGGGACGGAGCACGATGGCCAGGGGAACGGGTGGGTCGCCTTGAATCCAGAAGATGTCGTTCACGGTGGCGGTCAGACTCCTAAGAATGTTTCGATGCGCTCGCGGACGCTGGGTATGCCGAGGCCCAGGGATGCGCCCTCTTCGATGAGCGGGATGAGCTTGTCGAACTCAGGGCCGGAGTGAGTGCCGGTGAGGGCGATGCGGACGGGATGAAAGAGCTCCTTGCCTTTGACGCCGCTGGCGGCTTTGATGTCGTTCATCCATTGTTTGAAATCCTCTCCGGTAATGATGTCGCTGTGAGCGCGCACGCGGTGGGCGAGTTCGCCTAGGACGGTGCGGACGGAGTCGGCTGAGAGGATGGCGGAGTTTTCCGGGATGGCGCGTGCGGCGTCTGGGTCGAAGCCGAGGATAGCCGCTGCTTTGGTTGGGAGTTGGTTAAGATGGTCGACATATGGGACAAGGAGCGCGAGGAGGCGGGCGAACCAGTCTTTCTTGAGAGTGGTTAGCGCCTCGCATGCTGAGTCGTTTGCTATGTCGACGAGAAGATGAGGGTTCTCACTGGCGAGCAAGGCCAACGTCTCGGGGGTACAGGCCGGAGAGGCTGGCCAGAGGGGGAAAATATCGGGGAGATGGCGGCAAAACTGCTTCTCGGCTAACTTGGAGATGCGTTCGGGGTCGGCCTGTTTGAGGTAATGCCGGTTGAGCCAGTTGAGCTTGTCGAAGTCGAAGATGGCGGGCGAGGGGGTGACGCGCTCAAGGGAGAAGGCATGCGTGAGTTCGGGGAGCGTGAAAGTCTCGGTTTTGCCGTCTTCCGCACCCCAGCCGACGAGGGCCAGGTAATTGACGAGAGCTTCTGGCAGATAGCCCATCTCGCGGAAGGTAGCGATGGAGGTTGCGCCGTGACGTTTGGATAGGCGCTCGCGGTCTGCGCCGAGGATGGTGGATAAGTGTGCGAATTCCGGGATCGGCCAGCCGAAGGCCTGGTAGATGGCTACCTGCTTGGGCGTGTTAGAGATGTGGTCATCACCGCGGATGACATGCGTGATGTTCATAAGTGCGTCGTCGATGGTGACGACGTAGTTATAGACGGGCACTCCCGCGGAGGGCAACTCCTTGGACGAGCTTACTGACCGGACGAGGACGGGATCTGAAACGGTCTCGGCGGCAAACTCGACGGGACCGCGGACGAGATCGTGGAAACGGAGAGGGTGGTCTTCGATTTTCAAGCGGACGACATAGGGTTTGCCGGCGGCAAGGTTCTCGGCGATGACTGTGTCGGTCAGGGTGCGGCAGTGACCGGAGTAGACTTGCGGGCCATGGGCGGCGACGGCTACGGCTCGCTCGGCTTCGAGCTTTTCAGGTGTACAGAAGCAGCGGTAGGCTTTGCCTTCGGCGAGGAGGCGGTCAGTGTGCAGGGCGTAACTTGCTAGGCGCTTGGATTGGCGGTAAGGGCCGTAGTCGCCCTTGTCGAGAGCGCCGGCGGAGCTGCCGGGGCCTTCATCCCAGTCGAGACCGAGCCAGAGAAGGTCTTCAATGAGCTGAGTTTCATAGCGGGCTTCGGAACGCTCAAGGTCGGTGTCCTCAATCCGCAGGATGAACCGGCCGCCGGTTCGACGGGCGAAGAGCCAGTTGTAGAGAGCTGTGCGCGCATTCCCCACGTGGAGCAGGCCGGTGGGGGATGGAGCAAACCGGACTCGTGGTTTTGCGGGGGACATAACAGAACACATGATAGACCGGTGTCGAGATGGTGCCAACGAAGATCCAATTGGGGCGGGTTCTTTGCGGTCTCGAGGTGAGGGGTCAATGGTATGCGCAGGTGAAGGAATCTGCAGGCAGTGAGCGAGCATCTGGTTGATGGCGGTCT
Source organism: Occallatibacter sp. (assembly GCA_049521035.1). Lineage (GTDB taxonomy): Bacteria > Acidobacteriota > Terriglobia > Terriglobales > Acidobacteriaceae > Telmatobacter. The sequence goes on from JBEKPF010000048.1 coordinate 45,128, forward strand.
CGGCTGGATGTTGCGTTTCGTTGAAATGCGAGCCGGGTCTCTAGGTCTAGCTGAGGAGGCTGAGATGAAGGTTGTGCTCTATGGGGCGTCTGGAATGATTGGGAGCCGGGTTCTGCAGGAACTGGTTGGGCGTGGGCATCAAGTGACAGCGGTGGTCCGCAATCCTGAGAAGGTGACGTCTGCGGGCGTGAAGGTGGTAAAGGGAGATGTGACCAATCCGACCAGCGTTGCGATAACGGCAAAGGGCGCCGAGGCAGCAATCAGCGCCTATTCTCCTCCGGCTGAAGATGTGCAGGCGATTGTGCCAGCGGCACGGGCGTTGCTGGCTGGGCTGGCGACTGCCGGCGTAAAGCGGCTTATTGTGGTGGGTGGCGCGGGCAGCCTAGAGGTTGCACCGGGAGTGCAGTTGGTGGATACGCCGCATGTTCCAGAACAATGGAAAGGAATTGCGCGGGCGCATCGGGACGTGTTGCCGGTTCTGAAGGATTCGAACCTGGATTGGAGTTATTTGAGTCCAGCGGCTTTCATTCAGCCAGGAGAGCGGACGGGGAAGTTTCGATTAGGTGGCACGCAACTGGTGACCGATGAGAAAGGTGAGAGTCGGATTTCTGTCGAGGACTACGCCATTGCGCTGGTGGATGAGCTGGAAAAGCCGAAGCATTTACGGCGGCAGTTCACGATGGGTTATTGACAGGCCGGGCATCAAAAGCGGTCGGAAATAGGTTCAAGAGAAGTGCTGCCAGCCTTGCGGCCGGAGGGGCTCGCGGCCTTGTGGGGTGACGAAGGTGACGGTTGGACGGTTGGCACGAGTCGAGAGGATGCGGCCAATTTTGGTGATGGAAATCCCAATTAGTTTTCTGGGGATGCGGGCTGAGGCGGGGGCCGTGAAAAGAAGCTCGTAGTCTTCTCCGCCATGGAGGGCCTGGGATAGGGTCGAGGAAGGGTGGACGGGGAGCAGGGCAGTGTCGACTTCGGCGGCTACGCAAGATTCCTCACAGAGATGAGTGAGGTCGGTGGACAGGCCGTCGCTGAGGTCGATGGCGGCGGAGGCGAGATTGTGGCGCTGGAGCCAGAGGCCTTGCGCGATGCGGGGCTGGGGGTAAAGATGAGGGGCGAACTGGGATTCGAGCCTCCTGGGAATGCGGGGAGGGTTCGGGCGGGAAGATTGGGCAAGTTGGGCGAGACGGGCGAGGCCAGCAGCGGATCCACCGAGTGCGCCGGTGACGTAGAGTAGGTGCCCCGGACGGGCGCCGGAGCGGAGCAGGGCTTTGCCGATGGGGACGGCGCCGATGAGGACGATATCGGCGAGGGGGATGGGAGACTCTGCTAGGTCGCCACCGGCAAGTGGAGTCTTGTGGGCTTCAGCAAGGGCGAAGAGGCCGTCAAGGAAGCGCTGAAGCCAGGTGGTGCGTCGTTTAGAAGGTGCGATGAGTTCGCGAGGCAGACCTAGGGAAAGAAAGGCGGCAACGGGGCGCGCGCCCATGGCAGCTAGGTCGCTAAGTCCGCGTGCTAGAGCACGATGGCCGATGGACTCAGGCTGGTGCCAATCGAGGCGAAAGTGGCGGCCGGCGATCGAGAGGTCGGTGGTGACGGCCAGCTCTTCGCCGGGGCGAGGGCGCAGGAGGGCGCAGTCATCGCCAATCCCGAGGCGCAGGGAGGAGGAGGCGGTTTGGGCGGCGCGGGCGCGGATTTGGCTGAGGATGGCCAATTCCCCTTGGATTGTGCGAGTTAGAGGAATTGGGTGCTTGGAGTGCATGTCTAGAGGATAGGACACAACTGTTGTCAGGCCTCCATCATCCTATTTCAGCAATGTCAGGTGAGAGCTGGACCGCCAGTTTGGAGTCCTATAATGGGAAGGCTCGGCACTGGAGTTTAGAGAAGAAAATCAGAATGATTATTCACAGGGATTTCGTTGACCCGGTGGGTATTGTTTGGTAGTCTTGACAGACATTCCCGGGTAACGTACCCGAAGTAACCAATTGGTCATCTCTTGTGCTGAGAAGCCCAAGTGCCTTGCGCTTTTACTAGTATGTGGTGAATTGCGGCCTTGGTTTGCAGGGTTGAGAGGCAAAATGCTACGCAAGCGCTATTACATTCTTTTTGTTTCCAGGGACGAGGACGGGCGGATACGGAAGATTCCATTGCCCCTCCACTATGCCTATGGATTTGTGGTTGCGGCGTTGGTGGGGGCGTTCACCATCGTGGGTCTGGCGGGCTCTTATTCCCGGATGCTGCTGAAAACAGAAAGCTTCAACCAGATGCGCGCGGAGCGGGAGACGCTTCGCAAAGACTACAAGCAGATGGCGCAGGTGGCGCACGACCGCGATGTGCAGGTGGCATCGCTGGGCGCGCTGGCGAGCGAAGTGACCGCCCTCTACGGGCTGAAGCAGAACAAAATGATCACCGCTTCTCCCAAGTCAGCGGCCACTGCGGCAGCCGCACCGACACCCCCCAGCCTAGCCCTGAGCGACGAAATCAGTCAGCAGCAGGTAACGCAGTCGATCGATCAGTTCTATGCGCTGCGGACGCAGGCGTTGTCAGGACGGGTTTCGCACGCGCTGGAGAGCGGGCTCACGGCCGGCTTCTCAGGCGACTGGACAGTGCTTGCCGACGCGCCATCGATCTGGCCGGTGATGGGCCGCATCGGTTCGAGCTTTGGGGAGCGTGAAGATCCCTTCAACGGAGAGGGAGCGTTCCACGCGGGCATCGATATCGATGCGCCCTATGGCACGCCGGTACGGGCAACCGCCGATGGCGAAGTAACCGGACAAGAGATGGGTGCGGGATACGGTCGGCAGGTGGTCTTGAATCACGGCCATGATGTTCTGACTGTCTACGGCCATCTATCCTCAATCGCGGTGCTGCCAGGTCAGCATGTGACGCGGGGCCAGGTCATTGGGTATGTAGGGCAGTCAGGGCGCGCTACGGGGCCGCACTTGCACTATGAGGTGCGTGTGCATAACGTTCCGGTGAATCCGCACAAGTATTTGCGGAGCACTTACGATCAGGTTGAGGGCACCGAGGCCAGCAACGGATCGAATGCGCCGGCTTCTCAAGGAAAATAGAACAGGTCTTACAGTGTGAAAAAGCGGCTCCCAATTGGGAGCCGCTTTTGTTTTTGGTACGCCGTGCATGAATGACAGCTTGGGGGTGGAAGTCCCCTTCACATGCTGATGGAGGAGAAGTGATAGCGAAGCGCAAGGGCGTCATCGGGAGGTGGGGTCTGAAGGAAGCGCGGAGCAAAGACGCGAGCCGATGGACCAGAACCGGATATGAGGCCTACGGCGCTGGACGAGCTGGCCAATGACAGCGAAGTCCATATCCATCAAGGGCGCTGGTGGTAGATTCGGCGGTTGCGCATTGAAGGCGTTCAGTCTTATCGCAGGAGGTCAGTCGCACGTCCCGGAATCGGGACTGAGGATGGAGTAATCCATCCTGACCATGCGGCAGGAGTCAGCAGCGGGCATAGTAGCCGTGCAAGCGGCGAAGGCCCAAACGGAAGGAAGAGGCAAGTAGGCGGCGCGACTCGATGAGCGGCAAGCGGCGGAACAACCAGCTTCGGCTGGCCTTTGGCGAGAAGACGAGTAGTGAAGTCCCGCAGGCTTCTGTCGAAGGGTCCGAAACGCTCACGGCGAAGCTCTCACGGTCCGTGGCGAATCGCCAACAGTCCTGCGATGAAATATGCGTTCCCAAACACCTACTTCGACTTACTCGGACTTCCCTGGTTGTACGTTGGGGGGTAGCTCAATCCGTCCGAACCGCCGGATGCGGACC
>JBEKPF010000049.1:0-45848 GCA_049521035.1 Occallatibacter sp.
CGAAAATATGTCCCAGGTGGTGCTTGACCGTATGCTCGCTCAATGCAAAATTCTCGGCTATATCTGAATTTGAATATCCAGCAACAACCGTGGCCACAATCTCAAGTTCGCGCGGTGTCAATCCAAACAGACAGCTCGCCGGCTGTGGATTTGCAACCTTCGGAGCGAAGTCCCGTAGTGCTTCAACGAGGCTCGCCACGCTTTCCTGACCTATCCAATACTGTCCCGCCATCACATTACGAATGCCGTCGAACAACATCTGCGTTGTAGAGTCCTTCAGCACCACGCCCCACGCACCGAGCTGTAGTGCCTGGAGGATGTCTGCCTTATCAAGAAAAACAGTCAACAACAATGTGCGCACTGCGAGTCCGGACTCTCCCAGCTCACGCAAGATGTTCATCTCCTCTTTCCGCGACATTGCTGAATCCAACAAGAGAATGTCAGGCTTGAGTTCGCGTGCCATGAGCACGACCGACTCTTCATCCGACGCATCCCCGACCACCTGAAAATCCGGCGCACCATGAAGCAGAACTCTAAGGCCGTCTCGGAAGATCGGGTGGTCATCAGCTAGCAGGATTCGGATCGTTTTGTTTATGCGATTTGCGTCAACGGCATGTTCAGGAAAGCCTGCCCGCACTCGCTCCCATCTATGATGATTTGCCAATGAAATGTTATATGCAGGCATTGCGAACCTCGCAGATTCTATTGTTCCCATCTTCGTCAATAGGGAACATGCTCGTAACGCATTGAAGATCTTGTGTTTGCTGATGTTACTCTCATCTCTTTCTCATTTTCAATTAAGAATTCTGCCGCGAGCCGCGCTTCTCCCAATTCTTTAGTAACACGCAGTCGTAACCCGTGGAGTGCCAGTACCTTTTCTTTGCCATAGCTCGAACATAAGTTAATCACGTGGCTACGTTCGTTTGTAGAAACATGTGTTGTATATCACATATTTTTCAGAATGGCTCTCTCAATTTATTTGAGCATAACGCAAGGCGCGCGTCACATCCTGAAGGCAAAAACATACAACCACCGATTCTCGTTCCAACCGACACAGTTACTAATATCTATGAAACCAATTGTTTAAGAGCTATCTCTGCCTACCCGCCAAGTCAAGAGGTATTGCCCCCTAAGGCGCTAGGTCGCAATAAGTCCTGAATGCATCTTCTGCGCTGCCCCTTTCGACGAGAATTGATCCTGCGTAACGTTACTTACAACATCCAAGAGCCAGCGCAACCGACGAATAACACTTGATGGAGCCATCTGGATAACACTCCATGGCCTGGAGTGCCGGCACCATCTGCCCATTGTCTTTGTTTTGCTTCCGGGTTAGTTTGATCTCACGGTTGAAAGACAAGACCTCGATACGCGGTGTTAGTGGAGTGCTCAGAAATCTTTGATTGCTATGGCGTGCATTGTTCAAGAGAGCGAGCGGACTGAAGGACACCTCGTGGACGGTGCTCACGCAGCAAGGAAGACGGCCAGAATGATTCCTCGAGCTCAAAGGTTTCCAATTCATGCGCCGTTGCGTTATCGCGTTCGTGGTGAACGAGACTGGCACGAGGGAGCAGTGAAGGACATCAGTTCGACAGGGCTGCTGTTCCGGGGATCGCATTGGGTCGAACTCAACACGGAAGTAGAGATCAGCGTCAATCTTCCTGGACACCCCGCCGGGAAGCAAGGTGCCAAGGTTTTGAGCAGAGGAAAGATCGTTCGTACTTTGACTAGCTCGTCCCTGCCGGGCACGGCAACAATGGCGGCAGCGATCAGTCGTTCGCGGCTGTTTCGCCGCTGAGCTAAGCAAGCGGCCGCGAGTAGTGAAACAGTCAACGCTCTTTGCGGTCGGTATGTGAATGTGGAGTTTGAATCTGGGTGCAGCTAATGCAGGGGTTCACGGCACTCAACGTTGGATGCCAGGGCATAGACACAGCTGATTGTGCATGAACTGGATTGGCCGCGGGCCGGCAATCGGATCCCGCACACGAGTGGCGTGAGCCATTGGGTGGCAACCAAGGGTTGTGACTCACAGGGCGAAGCTTCGCCCTCCGTCCTATGCCACCTATAGGAATGGGCATTTGCGCCGAGGAGAGAATGATGCTGACCGCACAATCGACCCAGACTCACGATCTTGATGCTTCCGGTCCTGGATGGTGGGCGGTTTACACACGTCATCAACATGAGAGGGTTGTGGCTGACACGCTTGCGGCAAAGGGGTTCGAGGTATTTCTGCCACTCTTTGAGACGTTGCATCATTGGAAGGATCGCGATAGGAAACTGCTCGTACCACTCTTTCCTTGCTACCTGTTTGTACGAGAAAGAGCAGGCGGTCGTCTGCAGATCGTCACAACTCCCGGCGCTCATATGATCCTCAGCCGCGGCGAGGCTCTAGCGGTAATCCCGGCCGATGAGATGCATGGCATTTGGCAAGCCACACGAGACCCTGCCAGGGTTGAACCGCACCCTTTCCTGAAGTGCGGCGAGCATGTCCGTGTGGTGCGCGGACCGTTGGAAGGAGTCGAGGGGATTCTTATTCGCAAGAAGAATCAATGCCGCCTGATTCTCTCTGTCGAGATGCTCGCACAATCAGCCGCCGTAGAGGTGGATGCCAACTATGTAGTACCTGCATCACAGCCAGTTTCCCCCCGATTCGGCGTGTCCGGAGTCGCGGCAGGGCGTCAACTTCCCTTTGCTCACAATGGGACTTCAGAGACCTGATCCTCGTCCTTCAGATCGCCTTATCGAACAACCGTCGCGTACGGCTGATGGTTTCTCGGCTGACTCCTTCAGACGAGATCAGTAATGGGAGAACTGCATGTTCGCAAAAAATGGTTCATATTCCTGGCAAGCAGCACAAGTACTCAGAACGATTTTGTTCGCAGGAATCGTCGCGGGATCTGCACCGTCACCGCAGCACCTGATAGCGCAGGCACGGCTTGCCCCTGGGACATCAGCCCCAGGCGGCACTACTGACCGTACAGAACCTCCACCATCCCCGAATGTATCCGTCAATCTCAAGCGCGCCGAGATCTATTTGATCGGCCCCGGAGATGTCCTGGCAATCAACGTATGGAAGGATGCTGAGATTTCCAGAACCATGCCGGTGCGCCCGGACGGACGAATCTCGCTTCCACTCGTCGGTGAAATCCAGGCAGCAGGGTTTACCGCTGCGCAGCTGCAAGAACATATCGTCGAGCGGCTCGCTGGCTACATGACGCAGCCCGAGGTTAACGTCATTGTTCAGGAAATCAAGAGCCGAAGCTTCAACATCGTCGGCAAAGTGAACAAACCGGGCGCATACGCTCTGACAAGGCCTATGACCGTTCTGGACGCAATCGCTGAGGCTGGCGGGTTCCAGGACTTTGCGCGGTTGACCAAGGTCTACGTCCTTCGCAGCACGGCAAGCGGTTCAACCCAAATGCTTCCCTTCAATTACAAACAGGTCATCAAAGGCCACTCTCTCGATCAAAACGTGCAATTGCAACCTGAAGACAGCATTGTCGTTCCCTGAGATAGCGAATATGAAATTCAAGGCCAACATTATCGTTCTACTTCTCTTGTGCCTGCCCTCTGTGCTGAAAGCGCAGGGCGGCAACGCACCAACAAGCGTTACGCAAGACGCTATTCCGGACGGCGGCGTGCAACGAATGAACTTGCAATACTCCGGTGAATCTTCAGCCGCGAACCTGTTCAGTTTAGACAACGGATACCAAGCAACTTATGACGATAACGTGCTGGGTGCGACAGGGACAGCTCGGCAGGGAGACCGCATACAGGACCTCGGCGCCCACCTCACCTTTGTCCGTACGAATCCACGCCTCAAGGCCTCAATCGAATACACACCTTACTATGAGTTTTATGAAAAATGGACCGAGTATAACCGGCTTGACCAATTTCTCAATTCTGACTTGAGTCTCAAAGTCAGCGCACGATGGACGATTCGCGCTCGAGAAACGTTCGACGATCAAGCGGGGATGTATCCCCCCGAGTTGAATAACTCCTCGGATACAAGCATCAGTCTTGGATCACCATCGACTTTGAACACCACAGTCTACGTACCCTTGGCCAATCAACAGGGCAGCAGTTCCCGGATGGATCTCGTTTGGCAACCCAGCGTCAGAACTTCAGTTTCGGCGTTTGGAAGTTACGATTTCCGCAATCTCTCTGACCGCTCATCACAGATCGAGTCGCTGATGAACACAAATGAGGCCGCCGGTGGAACGCAATACACCTGGCAGCTAAACGAACACGCCACAGTTGGCCTGCTCTATCTCTTTCAGCGTCTGAACCTCACTGGCGACCTTCCAGCGGGCAGTCCATCGCGCCTGGATAGTCAAAGCGTCCTGCCTTCACTCGAATGGCACCCGAGACCTTCATTGGAAATCACGGCCTTCGCCGGACCATCCTCTGTCAAGCAGATAATGCCTCTGGAAGCTGGTGCTACCGTTGGAAACTCCATCGATCGCCAAATCTCGTGGATGGGCGGTGGAACGATTGCTGGTCAGACGAATCGAAGTTCATGGTTTCTCTCCGCCCAGCGATTGGTGAGCGATGGCGGAGGCTTCCTTGCATTTGTCGTCAGTTCCTCCATCAATGCGGGGCTTCGGCGACAGTTACCATTACCCGGACGATATGACGCTATCTGGAATATTCAAGTCGTGCAAAATCGAGCGCTAGGCCCGTCCAGTAGCGCTCAGGATCTCAATGCACAGTCCGCGACCTTCGGCCTGGAACGCGCGATCCACGAGAACATGACCGCTCGGCTGGGATACGACTTTACTCGCCAGACCAGTGACGAAGTACTTCCACTTGGCGCTGGATTTCATCGCAACCGGATCTCGTTCAGTATCAATTACCACTGGAAACGGATTCCTCTGAGACACTGACGCTCAGAAGTTAAGGGCAGCTTCCCCCGTCGCTCAAGTGGCTCTCCCCTTCATTCGGTTTCGGTTCAATACCTGCGTCGATGTTGCCGCTTCTCAGATCGAAAGACAGCTCCAAAACAAACTGAAAGATATTCATCCTCTTCCTCAACGGGAACACTTCGCAGAGGGAAAACTAACCGCACATGGAGGGTTGCAAGATGAAACCCCAGATCCTCGAACGATTCACGAACAAAAGAAATGGATTCTTCTCTCGCTCGTCACAAGCAGAACGTCTTCCCGAATTCCTCGCTCAGGGATCATTTGTTACAAGACTCTGTCAGGAACGGAAGCGCGCTGAGCGCTCCGGCCGACAATTTGCCCTCATGTTGGTCGGCGGCATCCAATCGCCTTCCATCGATCACGGAGCCGATCTCTTTGAAATCGTCGCCGCAACACTGATTGTGTCTGTGCGGAGGACCGACATTGTCGGGTCTCACGAGAAAGATGCCGCTGTTGGTGTAATCCTCACCGAGTTTGGAGAATCGAGTATTTGTCCTGCAATTCAAGCAATTCAGGCGAGGATACACTCCGCCTTGCGCGACGAACTACCTACTGCATGCATGGAACATGTTCGCATCACGTTCCACATCTTTCCTGTTGAAGGGAATCCTAAGTGTCCTGACTTCCCCGCCGACTCTGTGCTCTACCCTGACCTATCGGAGTCAAAAGGGAATAAACTATTGCGAAAATCTCTGAAACGCACAATGGACATCGCCGGCAGCATGACCGCGATTCTTCTCTTCTCACCAATATTCTTCATAATCGCAATCGGGATCCACTTAACGTCAAAAGGTCCGACGCTCTTCCGGCAGGAACGCGTCGGACAATTCGGCAGACCGTTTACCTTCTACAAATTCAGGTCCATGAGCTGTGGGGCGGCAACGGCCATCCATGAGGACTACGTGAAAGAGTTCATTGCGGGCCGCCTTGGTTCCGCCAACGCTGCTGGCCTCTTTAAGCTGACTGACGATCCTCGTGTGACGCAATTTGGAAAGTTCCTGCGCAAGACGAGCCTTGATGAACTCCCCCAACTCTTCAATGTTCTCAAGGGAGAGATGTCGCTGGTCGGCCCGCGACCGCCGATTCCATATGAACTGCAAGCCTACAACCAGTGGCATCGTCGCCGCCTCCTTGAAGCGCAACCTGGCCTCACGGGTTTGTGGCAGGTGACTGGACGTGGCAGAGTCCGATTCGATGAAATGGTGCGTCTCGATCTTAGGTATGCGGCCGAGCAATCGATGTGGCTTGATCTCTGCATTCTCGCCAAAACCCCCTGGGCAGTATTGTCCGGCCGGAACACGTGCTGAAGCACCGTCACCGTTAATCGGGAGACACCAATGATAAACGTTGCAGTGATCGGATACGGCTACTGGGGACCACGTGTCGCCAGAAACTTTCACTCCTCAGGTCAGACGAAGCTTAGCGCTATCTGCGATGAGCGACCGGAGTCTTTAGCCAGAGCCAGAGCGGATTTTCCCGATGTAACTCTGACTGGAGATGCACACGATATCTTGAGTTCGAAAAGCATCGATGCCGTCGCCATCGTCACCCCGGTCTGGACGCATTTCGAATTCGCCAAATTGGCTCTCGAGAACGGGAAACATGTGTGGGTTGAAAAACCGTTCACGCTTTGTGCGGATCAAGCAGTCGAACTCATTGAATTGGCTGAACGAAAACATCTCACCATCATGGTGGACCACACCTTCCTGTTCACTGGTGCTGTCAAAAAGATCGGTGAACTCATCGATGACCAGACCCTTGGCAACCTCTACTACTACGATTCAACCAGAGTCAACCTCGGTCTCTTCCAGCACGACGTAAATGTTGTGTGGGACCTTGCACCGCACGACATCTCGATTATGGATTTCCTTATCCGTGAGGAGCCCGAAGCCGTGGTAGCGACTGGGCAAAGCCACCTCAATGACCTTGAAGACATGGCCTACATCACTGTCTTTTACCCACACAATCTGATCGCCCATGTCAGTGTGAATTGGCTCTCCCCCGTCAAGGTGCGGACCACCCTGGTGGGCGGGGAAAAGAAAATGTTGGTGTGGAATGATTTGGAGGCCGACGAAAAGATTCGTGTCTACGACAAAGGTGTTGACGTCAAGAGCAATTCGGGACTCTACGACCTACTCGTCAGCTATCGGTCCGGTGACATGTGGGCGCCGAAGGTCGACCAGACAGAGGCGCTGAAGAGCGAAGCGCGGTACTTCGCAGAGTGCATTGCAAATGGCATAAAGCCAATCAATGATGGCATCGCCGGCCATCGCGTCGTCAGGTTACTTGAAGCCGCAACAATATCGCTCAAGAACCGGGGAAAGATCGTGTCGATGTGAACAAATTCCAGTACATCACTCCGGATGTAAGGCTCGGCTCTGGCGTCCGCCTATCGAAGTTCATCAACCTCTACGGATGCGAGATTGGAGACTGCACGCGTCTTGGCGCTTTCGTCGAGATTCAGAAAGGTGCTCGCATCGGCAGCAATTGCAAGATATCCAGCCATACCTTCATATGCGAAGGTGTGACAATTGAAGACGGCGTCTTCATCGGACACGGCGTAACCTTTACTAACGATACCTATCCACGTGCAACCACACCCGAAGGAACTCCGCAAGCGGGCGGTGACTGGACAGTCGAACACACAGTAGTCCGTGCGGGAGCTTCCATTGGGTCGGGAGCAACCATTCTCCCAAATCTCACGATTGGGGAACACGCCATAATAGGAGCCGGAAGCGTAGTAACACGCACCATTCCTGCCGATGCCATCGCGGCAGGGAACCCTGCAAGAGTCTTGCGCTATCTCCGCAACGAAGCGACCCCAAATGCCGAAGCGAGCAGGAACTGCGAGCGAGCAAACCAACATGCCGCAACTCGCGTAACAATTATCATCCCGCGCTCAAGACGCGCGCGGAGGGCGCGATGAAAGTCTGCATGCTCGCGTACTCGTTCTACGAGAGCGACACACGCATTCTGCAATATGCCAGCGCTCTCGCTCGGCGCGGAGATACCGTAGATGTAATCGCATTGCGTCACGAAGGGAAACCCGCCTTTGAAGTTCTTGACGGTGTACGTGTGTTTCGCATTCAACCGCGATCCCGTAGCCGGGAGAACCGCGCCGGCTATCTCTTTCAGGTCCTCCGCTTTATGGTCCATTCTGCGGCCATCCTCACCAGGCGTCAGCTTTCAGTGCGCTATGACGTCATCCACGTCCATTCTGTCCCAGACTTTTTGGTCTTGGCTGCCATTGTGCCGAAGCTTCTGGGAGCGGGAATCATTCTCGACATTCACGACATTCTCCCGGAGTTCTACGCGAGCAAATTCAATCTTCCTTCCACCTCGCCTACTTATCGATTCCTGTTGATCGTCGAACGGATCTCAGTTGCCTTTGCCGACCACGTGATCGCCGCCAATGAGATCTGGCGTGAAAGATTACTCTCCCGGTCGGTACGGCTCGGTCGGTGTACTGCGATCCGGAACTACCCCGACCCGACCATCTTCTTTCCGCGATCGGGCGCTACCAGAAATGGAAAGTTTCTGATTATCTATCCGGGCACGCTCAACCGGCACCAGGGGCTCGACATTGCCATCCGCGCTTTCGCGCAGATTGTCGACCTGGCTCCGGAAGCTGAGTTTCATATCTATGGCGAAGGTCCTGAAAGAAGCTCCCTCATCGCGCTGCGTGACGCACTTGGACTCAAGGATCGCGTGCAAATCGAGGGTCTGCTCAGCCTGAACGAAATCGCGCCTAGGATGGCCTCAGCTGATATTGCAGTTGTTCCCAAGCGTACCAGCACTGGGTTCGGAAACGAAGCCTCAAGCACCAAAATCATGGAATTCATGGCGCTCGGCGTTCCTGTTATCGTCTCTCGCACCAGAATCGACAGCTATTATCATGACGACTCGATGGTACAGTTCGTGGAACCGGAAAACGAGAACGACTTGGCCAACGCAATCCTGTTTTTGCGGAATACCCCCGCGCGACGCCATCAACTCGCTCGCAATGCCTTCAGATATTTGCTGAATAACAACTGGGAGCGGAAGCAATTCGAGTATCTCAGCGTCGTTGACACTCTTGTTTCGTCCGTCACCGTGAAAGCGGAGCGCGAACTCCATGTCTAGTATCCGGCTTGATCGGGAATGCTGCGTTCGAGTTGCGCACCCTCTTCAGCGATTGCTGTGGAGTGCTCGTACGTCGGCGATCCCGATCTTGATGTACCACGGCATTCGTGAGAGTGCGGGCTCGGATCATCCATACTATGAGCTCCACACATCTCCCGCAGTTTTTGAATCCCACCTGCATTATCTTCATCGCGAGGGCTACACAACCGTTGACTTGGATGAAGCTCTCGATATCGTCTCAACCCGCCGCAATGTTCGGAAAACCGTTGCAATCACCTTCGACGATGGCTACTTGGACTTCTACTCGCACGCCCTGCCGATCCTTCTGGAGTTCGGTTTTACGGCAACGGTCTTTGTAATTCCAGAATTTGTTCGAAGCGCTAACCCTGCAGATGAGCACAGAGCTTATATGAGCTGGGCCGAAATACGAGAAATTCATGAGGCCGGAATTCGAATTGGGTCGCACAGCATGTCTCACGCAGATCTCCAGCAACTAACCCCGCGAGAAGTCGACCGCGAGCTTGGCCTTTCCAGGCTAACCATTGAGGACAAGCTTGGATGTGAGGTTCGATCCTTTTCTTATCCGTACTCGTTTCCGGAACATAATCGAAGCTTCGTTCAGCAAATGCACGAATGTCTTCAGGTGCGTGGCTATCGGCATGCAGTCTCCACAATCCTTGGCTCAGCGAACGAAAGCAGCGATCGTTTTCACTTGCCCAGGCTGCCCATTAACGCTCACGATGATTTGCTCTTTCTTGCGGCCAAGCTTGAAGGCGCCTACGACTGGATGCATGTTGCGCAGTCCACACGCAAGCTCTTCATGCAGATTACCCGGTCGAAGCCCCAGCACACAGTTCCTATCACCACCTCCTAACCTTCGCAGCCTCGCTAATGACCGACCTTTCCATCATCATTGTTAACTGGAAATCCGCCGAGTATCTTCGCGCGTGTTTGGCATCAATCTACAGGCACACGGAGAAGATTTCTTTTGAAGTGATTGTGATTGACAACGCCTCTGGCGATGACTGCGAAATAATGCTGCGTGCAGCGTTTCCCAAGGCTCGCCTCATCGCGTCTCGAGAGAACCTGGGCTTTGCTCGCGCCAACAATCTCGGATTTGCATCCTCCAGCGGAGAGATCCTGCTCTTTCTCAACCCCGATACTGAAGTTTCCTACGATGTGTTTTCTGAAATGGTGTCATGGATGCGCGCTCATCCGGAGGCTGGAGCCGCGGGCGTACGACTACTCAACACCGACGGATCTTTGCAGGAAAGCTGTGTACAGTCCTTCCCCACCATTCTTAATCAGGTACTGGATTCTGCCCTCCTTCGGCGCCTTTTTCCGGCCTGGAAACTGTGGGGAACACAGGTGCTCCATGAACCGCGAATGCTTCCCGCGGCGGTCGATGCCATCTCCGGCGCTTGCTTTATGGTCCCACGGTGCGCTTTTGAGGCGGCTGGACGGTTTACCGAGAGCTATTTCATGTACTCCGACGATCTCGACCTTAGTTACAAGATCCGCCGGTCTGGCTACATGGTGATTTGTCTACCGGCACTTAAGTTAGTTCATCACGCCGCCAAGAGCTCCGCCAAACAAACCGAGCACTTTGCGACGATTATGCAGCGCGAGTCCATTACACAGTTTCTACGCACCAACCGAGGGCGATTCTACAGCGGGATCTACCAGTGCCTAACGAACCTATCGGCACTGCTTCGTCTTGCCATCTCTCTCTGCCTTCTTCCATTCATGGGCTGGCTGCGCCGTGACGAGCCGCGTTTTGCGACTTTCAATAAATGGCTCGCGGTCTTTCTCTGGTCTGTAGGAATTCACTCAACGTTTCGTTTCACAGGAAGTCGGACGCATGCCTGATCTGAGCCAAGTCCTTGAAACTCTGCCTTCGAACCAGACCGAGAGAGCCGTCTTAGCTAGCGGAGTGCCCACCCGCTATGCAATCGTCACGCCGGTTCGAGACGAGGAAGCTTACATCGGCACTATGATCCAATCGATCGCAGACCAAACCACTACGCCGGAACAGTGGATTATTGTCGATGACGGATCGCGAGATAGAACCCCAGAAATTGTCACGGAGTACGCGCGCCGATGTCCGTATATTGAATTGGTGACTTTGCCGGCCCGCGAGCTCCGCCTTGCGGGCGGCGAAGGCGCCATCCCGATTGCCTTGCAGCGTCTCGATTTTAGTCGCTTTGACTATCTTGCGCGATTCGATGCCGACTTGGTCTTTCCGCCCCAATACATAACGAACCTCCTCCAGGAGTTCGCCAATGATGCAACGCTCGGTATTGCAGGTGGGATGCTCCACGTCCAAAGCAAAGGATCGTTCTATCTCGAGAGCAACCCGGATTTTCATGTCCGTGGAGCACTCAAGATGTATCGCCGTCAGTGTTTCACTGACATCGGTGGGCTCGACACGCAGATCGGTTGGGACACTATCGATGAGGTAATGGCCTGGAGCAAAGGCTGGACAACTCGTAGCTTCGCTGCACTGCCTGTAATTCATCGTCGGCCCACCGGTGGCGGCATTGCCGGTCGTCGTCTCTATCGGCAACGGGGTCGGGCGGAATATTTCACATGTAGCCACCCCTTGCACGTTTTCGCTCGGGCTCTGCGGATCGTCTATATCGAGAGGTCGATCACCAAACCGGTTTGCTATCTTGCGGGATTCTTCGGAAGCTATCTACGCGGCGAGGCGCGGATCGAAAACCCCGAATTCATTCAGGCACGTCATGCCCAGCAACTCGGTCGACTGAGGTCGCTCTTCTCTTTGAACGGCAGGCTCTACGGTCAGGCCCACCTCACTCCTTTTCGTTCCAAACCAATATCTGGGCAGAAGGGATAAAGAGAGAGCCTAGGCTATGCTTCTTATCATTGCGATCGACGTGATTACTGCCGGATTGCTCATTGCCATCGCGGTCTTGAAAGGCTTCGAGCGAAGCCTGCCTCTAGCTACATTTCTGCTGATGCTCTTCCCAGTTGAGAGCCAGATCGAGCTGCCCGGGCTTTTCGACATCACCACGCAGCGGGTGCTTGTCCTCACGCTTCTTGGGCTTTACCTTACCCTTGGCCGAATGGACCGAGCAACCGCACCGGCACGACGATTGCCGCTCATCTTTCTCTTCGTTCTCCAACTCGTCTGGCTATGCATCGCAACGGCAAATTCCGTCGTGTTCACGATCAGCTTGAAGACCGTTCTATCGCAGATACTCGATTACTTCGTCGTTTTCTATGTTTTTGCCAAGAGCATCCGTAACACCGAGACAATCCGAAAGATTCTCTTGGGATTCGCGTACGCAATGATTCTCCTTTCTTTCTTGGGAGCCGTAGAAGCTTATCGCGGGTGGAGCGTGATCTCCATTTTTCCGGAAACGAGTCATCGCTTCAGCGTTATGGCCGATACGACCGGAGACAGAACCGGTCGCATCCAGGCAACCTTTGGGCACCCAATTCTCTTTGGTGGAACACTCGCGCTCGCAATTCCGGTACTGCTCCATCTAATCGACGTCAGTCAAAACCTCCGGCTCAGAGTGCTTCTATGGGTAGGGGTAATGCTCATGTTTCTCACAATCTATAAGACCGGCAGCCGGGGGCCGTGGATTGCGCTCATGATGTCTCTTGCCCTCCTCTCCATTCTTGGCACCAGGAAAGTTCGGAAATATCTCCTTGTCATCGCACTTCTTGTCGTGACGGTCTTGATTGCAAGACCCGGAGTATGGATGACACTTCGCGACATATACGCTTCTACGCGTGATCCTGATTCACCAATGGGCGAATCCTACCAATGGCGATACGCGCTCTATGATCTTGCCCATAAGGAACTCGCGCGCAACACCGGACGAGCACTGTGGGGCTATGGGCCGGAATCCTTCTACTATCTCGGTTTGACTACCGAGTTTATGGTCGATGGAGACATGCATACCGTCAAGGTTGAAAGTTGCGATAGTTCCGTCGCCGCGCTCATGATGGAAACCGGCTATGCAGGTCTCCTCATCACGTCACTTCTTCTTCTCACGCCACTGCTCATTAGCGTTCGCTGCTACCTGACCCTTTCCGCGAATGAGAAATCGCTTCCGCTCTTATTCACGTGCAATCTTGGTGCGTTCTTCTTCCTCATGACCAATGTTGCCATCTATGGGTGGGGTCAGCAGTCTTACTTGCTTTGGATCATCCTCGCTACGGCTTCGATCTATCCACAACTGGTCACAACCCAGACTGTCCCGGCAGCGCAGTCCGCAGGGTCCTCTCCAGAACTCCTTGGGGCTGCCTGCGGCAGGCTCGCTCCCGCATCCTCCTTAATCCCGCAGAACGGTGGTTTCTTTCGCGGCCAACAATGCATTCCTTGGAGAAGGCATGACTAAAGCGACCATGGAATCTGACCTGCAGGATTCATCCTTCTCCGCGGGAGACTTGAACCTGTGTATCTCCCGCCAGATCTTAGACTCCGACTGGGATTCATTTCTTCTCACGGTGCCCGGAGCTAACTACTCGCAATCTTCTTTGTGGGCCCAGGGAAAGTCTCTGCTCGGCTATCGTGTAGTCAGGGTAACCGTCGTTCGCAATCAGCGAATACTCGGGGGAGCACAGATTCTCATCCGTCCCTCCCCGTTCTTCGGCAACTTCGGTTTCGTTCCCGTCGGACCAGTGGTCACGCCCTGCGATTTCGATGTCACAGAGTTGATCCTCGATCAACTGCCCGCAATCGCGTCGAGAGAGAAACTCCACTACCTCGCCGTTCAACCCCCCGGAGGCTCTGAACAACTCATCCCAGAATTATGCGCTCGCGGCTTCCAATCAACACCTCTCGACCTAGCACCCTCTGCTACCCTCTCCATCGCCTTGACCTGTGATCTCGATAGCCTTCTTAAAGGAATGCGGAAAAAGGCCCGCCAGAAGATCAGAACTTCCGAACGTTCCGGCGTTGTTGTGCGCGAGGGCGACGAGAGTGATCTGGGCACGTGCTATAGGCTCATGACCATCACGGGGCAAAGGCATGAATTCAAACCTTACTCGCAGGCACACATTACCGGGCTATGGAAACTGCTTGCTCCCGCCGGGGCGATGAAGATGTTTGTGTCTGAATTTAACGGTGAACCTGTCTCAGTTTTGCTCGTTCTTGCGTTTGCCTACACGGTAACCGCATGGAAGACGGGGTGGTCCGGTCTTCACAGTAACTGCTGTCCAAATCAGGCTCTCTATTGGACAGCGATCCAGTGGGCTGCTACCCGCGGTTACAGTACCTTTGATTTCGGTGGCATAAGTCGCGAAATCGCTGCCAAGCTATCTTGCGATGACTGCGCTTCACTTCCACCGAAATTCCGTGGCTACGTTTTCAAATTAGAGTTTGGTGGCAAAGTGGTTTTGTCACCAGGCTCCTATGCGTATCTGTCAAACCCCGCGTTGCGATTCGCGCACCGTGCTCTACCTGGAGAGATCGTTGGATCAGGCCCACTTGCTACGACGTTCAAGTGGCTCCTGAGCCGCCTGCGGTAAATGCGCAGAGCCTCTTGTGAGCTCTCGGGACCGGAGCATTTCAGAACATGGTGCACTGACGCCGCATGCGCACAGGACGCGCCTCGCGTCCAACGGAAAGACCAAATGATGCAGTATCAAACCGTCTCCCCAAACTCTGCGGTTTCATCGCGTGAACCGGCCCATCTTGACGAGTCCGTTGGGTGCAGTTCAGCAACCGTGGACACGACCTCTCTCCCCGTGAGTGTTCGTGTGCTCCGCAACAATCGGGAAATTGAAGAGCTTCGCGCGGCATGGATGCGTCTGCATAGACACCCGAACTCAGATATCGACTTCTTCTTCGCGGTGCTGGGCTCTTCGCCATCTATCCTTCGTCCATTTGTGCTCGTTCTCGATCATAACGAAGAACCAAGCGTGATCCTCGTAGGACGGGTCGAAACCATTCGTCCTGATTTTCGAATCGGATACGCGCATCTGCCACGGCCATCCGTTCGCGCGCTGGTTTTCATTTATGCGGGCCTGTTGGGAAACCCTTCCAGCACAGACTGCGAATTGCTGGTGCGTGCCATTACCGGCTCTCTCAAGCAAGGCGAGGCGGATATTGCTCTCTTCAACCACCTGCGTAAGGACTCTCCACTCTACCCGGCAGTGTTGCATCAATCTGGTTTCTTCATCCACGATTTCTGTCCATCGCTGAGCGTCCACCGGCAACTGATTCTTCCGGGTTCAGAAGCTGAATTCTGGGCCGGCCTCTCACCTAAGATGCGCCGCAACCTCCGGTGGCAGATCAAGAAATTGCTCAATGCGTATCCGGGATCTATCGCGATCGAATGCTTGACCAAACTGTGTGACCTCGAAGAGATGATTCGACAGCTTGAATGCATCGCGACAAAGACGTATCAGCGCGGTTTAGGGGTAGGGTTCGTGGACACCCCAGGCGAACGCGCCTTCATGCAACTCAAGATGAAAAGAGGATGGTTACGTACCTACATCCTCTCTCTCAACGGCAAGCCATCGGCTTTCTGGTCAGGAACGCTCTACCAGGGGGTATTTCATAGCGACTACATGGGATACGATCCTGCGTGTCGGCAATACTCTCCTGGAATCTTCTTGCTGATTAAGGTGATTGAAATGTTTTGCTGTCAGAAAGCTGATTGCAAAATCGAGGCTGTCGATTTCGGCCTGGGAGACGCGAAGTACAAGTCCTACTTTGCAGACAGCCATTGGCTCGATGCATCGCTGTGGATCTACGCACCAACTATTCGCGGCGTAGCCCTTAATGCGTATAGGACCTCGACTCTACTCGCCGATCGCATCGCCCGTAGAATTGTTGGAGAAGAATTGCAGGAAAAGATCAAAAAACTCTGGCGCAGCCGCTCTGCGCGCATTGAACAAGCCCACAGCGCTTCTTCCTCAGAAACTTGACAAGAGCTTCCCTTTTTAAGAGACAGAGTCCCAAAGGTCAACCGCAGTCTATTCAAAGGTCTCCGGCAGCGATCAAACTATTTGGCTCTGTCTTCCAGTAGAAAACGGTGTTCTGCCTGCCTCGATCCTGGGCTGAATCTCAACTGAGTTTCAGCCCAGGATCGAGATCAAACGAGATACGGGCACTAGAAGCTTCAAGGGATTTGCATTGCTCCCCTGTCGTACACACCGTCCGCTCCGTAAATCATTCCGTTGAACGAGACGTTTGCACAGTTTATGCCCGCCGTACACCCGGTCGGAATTGCGGAAAAGGAATTGACGCCCGCGCTGGTATCGGAGGCAATCTGAAAACCCAGACTCTCATACGGGACAATGATCGTTCCACTACCGTTCCAGTTTACGAACGGATTACCGCTGGAAATGGTCTGCCCGTGGCTTCCGCAATTGTTGAATCCAGGGCTTGCGTATACCGTGTTGTAGTCAGCGATAAACGTCCAGCCGCTTGCTGGAATATCGCAGCTACCGCCAAAAACGTTCCACAGCAGATTATTCTCGACATAGATGGTGGGCGTTCCAGCATCTCCGCCGATTGTGTAGACGAGATTCATATTGCAGGCTGTGCCGGGAAGCGAACAATTAGCGTTGTTGATGTTCGCGATTGTGTTTCCAACCACATAGTTGGTTCCATGCAGCGTCTCACCAAAGAAAGCGACAAAACCGTCACCGATGCCCGGATATCCAGTATTATCCGTCCAGAAATTGATGTTTCCGTAGATGTACCATGGTCCAACATCGGGCGTACCCGCCGAGGCATCTGTAATCACTCCGCTCGACCCAATGTCCTGAAAGTAGTTGTAACGCACAGTCATGTTCTGCACAGTCGACGAGAATGCTTCCGAGTGGTTCCCGGGTGCCTGGTCGCCCGTCCGGTTTCGAGAAATGTAGTCGTACTCAACCGTCCAGTTCGATCCGTTCGAATTGCCGAAAGTGTTGTCATTGGATTGAAATTGAACACCGCCTACATCGTGAATCCAGGAGTATCCCACGTAAAGGTTGTTGGTCGGGCTGGAGGTTTGGAAGCCGCCATCACAGTAGTGAATGCAGTTGGTTGCATTACCACTGTTATAGGTGTAGTTCATATTCGACCCCCGTATCTCCACGTAATTGAATGTCAGATTGGAGGCCGCTCCACCCGAACCAAGGTTGTTGATGACGCCGTCCTGAACATCCTTTCCGTTCAGATCAAATTTGATCGTGTATCCCGACTGCCAGTCCGAACCCCGAGTCTGACCGTTGATGCTCCAATAACCTGTGGCAAAGTTCGTCTCGCCCACGCCAAAGACTGCTTGGCCGGCGAACGAATCATTCCATCCGGAAGCTGGTCCATGACTCGTCGTGCTGGCCCCCATAATAGTTATCACTTCGGACCCGTTGACCGGAGCGCTGAACGTCTGCGGCCCGTAAGTGCCATTTGCAATCCAATAGGTTACTCCGCGTGTCATGGCCGCCGGATTGACTTGACCCGAGCCGCTACCAAAGCCAGTGTAGGCATCGGTCCAGTTCGCTCCAGTCCCAGCGCCCGTTGCGCTGGCATAGATGTAGCAATTCCCAGCTCCATCGCAGCCGCCCACGCCGCTTATGCCAGTCACGACAGTCAGCGGAGTAGAACCGGTCACGGAACCGAAGACAGCTTGTATGGTGACGCCACCTGCGTTCACGGCTGTGACGAGCCCCGTGCTGGAGATCGTTGCTACGGATGTGTTGCTTGAACTCCACGTGACGGATCCTGTCAGATTCTGTGTAGACCCGTTGCTATAGGTTCCCGTTGCTGTGAATTGCTGGGTGCCACCCACAGCAATGGAAGCCGTAGAAGGCGTGACCGAGATGGAGACCAGAGTTGGGTTCGTAACGGTGAGAGTGCTTGAACCGCTTATCGCTCCGGAAGTGGCCTGAATGGTTGTGCTGCCCGCACCTTTCGCCGTAGCGAGGCCGGTACTGGCGATCGTTGCTACGGATGTGCTGCTCGAACTCCAGGTGACGGACGTAGTCAGATTCTGCGTTGACCCGTTGCTGTAGGTCCCGGTGGCCGTGAATTGCTGAATAGTGCCCACAGTTGTGGAAACCGTCGCCGGCGTAACCGAAATAGACACCAGAGTCGGGTTTGTAACCGTAAGGGTGGTTGAACCAGTTGCCTGACCGGAAGCGGCTTGAATGGTTGCGGTGCCGGGGCCTTTTGCTGTTGCGAGACCGGTACTTGAGATTGTTGCCACGGACGTGCTGCTCGAACTCCAGGTGACGGAACCAGTCAGATTCTGGGTGGACCCGTTGCTATACGTGCCAGTCGCCGTGAATTGTTGAGTAGTGCCCGCGACAAGGGAATCTGAAGATGGTGTGACGGAGATTGAGACCAGAGTCGGACCGGTAACCGTGAGTACGGTTGAACCGTTCACCGCGCCGGAAGTGGCTTGAATAGTCGTGCTGCCCGCGCCTATTGCCGTGGCGAGCCCAGTGCTGGCGATAGTCGCTACGGACGTGTTGCTTGAACTCCAGGTAACAGAACCGGTCAGGTTTTGCGTAGACCCGTCGCTGTAAGTTCCAGTAGCCGTGAATTGCTGAGTACTGCCCGCAGCTATGGAAGCCGACGCCGGCGTAACCGAGATAGAGACCAGACTTGGGCCTGTAACTGTAAAGGTTGTTGAACCGGTGACAGCGCCGGAAGCAGCCTGAATGGTCGTGCTACCCATGCCTTTAGCTGTCGCAAGGCCTGTACTGCCAATGGTTGCCACAGACGTATTGCTCGAACTCCAGGTAACTTCGGTGCCTAGAGACTTCGTAGATCCGTCGCTGTAGCTCCCCGTGGCCGTGAACTGTTGCGTTCCGCCCATGGCGATAGAGGCCGCGGAAGGTGTTACGGAAATGGAAGCAAGCGTAGGTGGGGTGCTACTGCCAGTCGGGTTGAATTGGCTGCAAGCAGCAAGCCATGAAATCGGAGTCAGCGCGACAACAATAAGAAGTATCGATGTACGAGGGAGAAAACGCATGGAGAAGCTACCCTTTCTGAGCTGAAACAGAGCCGATCATGTCAGCGGCCATTCCAGGCTCGGTGGTATGCAGGGAGTTAGCTCCGCGGAGCGGGGAGGGGAGAGCGGAGTCAAGTTATAACTCAAGACTTAGCACCTCTCCTCCACTCAGTGCAATAGTGCAGCACAGCTCATTCCGCATTTGCGATCCAACGAGAGCATCTGGCTCACATTGATCAGTTGCATTTTGCCCATATCGGGACGACACATCAGAGTCTGCCGTTCCATGTCGAGTTGTGATAAATCCTTCGTTTCCAATAGATCAGATATCCGTTGCCGAAAGTCGCATTGTGAATTCAGATATCTCAGTCATCATCCCGGCATATAACCGATTCGACATGCTGGTTTATGTCATAAGAAGCATACTCGCTCAAACGACCCCAGTACTCGAGATTGTCGTTGTCGATGATGGTTCGCAGGATGAAACACCCGCGCGGCTTTCATCTCTTATAGAGAAAATCCCGGAATGGAAAGAACGAGTCCGCTATTACTCACAAGAGAATCAGGGACAAAGCGCGGCCATGAATTTCGGTTTGTCCCTTGCCAAAGGAGAGTGGATCGCCTTTGCCGCTCACGACGATCCGTGGCTTCCGTGGAAACTAGAGTGGCAACTCCGCGCCATCCATGAATATGGCAGCGAATCCAGTCTCTGCTTCACAGATGCATGGTTTATGAACAACCCGTTCATGAAGCAGACGACCTTCCAATTTGCGGGCTTCAAGTCGTCCAACCCGCTCGGCATCGTCCACCAACCAGCCTGCTTAATCGCGGACCGTCATCCCGTCTGGCTCCAGACCGTCCTTGCCCGGGCCGATCTTCTCCATCGCGCTGGAGGTTTGGACCCCAACCTTCGCTACAGTGAAGACCACGATCTTCTCTTTCGTGCGGCTCTTCTCACACCTTTCTGCTATGTAAGCATGCCCATGGTGCTCATCGATCGTTCACCCGCCGACCTTCGCCACGTGGGCGCTGGTGAGAACTGGCACAAAGTCGAATTCTGCCTTCAAATGGATCAGTATCGTTACGAAAAACAACTCCACCTCAGCTCGGGTTTGCCCAGGAAGACGCGTCAAATAATCCGCGGAAACCTCTGTGCCATTCACAGTTCCTGGGCCAACCTGCATCTTCGGCAGCACGACTACGCCAAAGCCCGTCTCGATGTGCATACGGCCATTCGCTATCACCTCAACGTCGCGACCATTCTCAAATGGATGCTGATAGCCGCCGCTCCAGCTTTGGCACACTGGCTATTTGTCACGCGCGATCGCGGCGATTCGCGTCACGACCGAACCAGTTGGTTGAACGACAGCATTGCGTCCACGATTCCCGTCAAAGGCCCCTCGAATTCATAAAGACTCGGAGCAACGTCTGACGGATAGATTCAGCTTCCAACGCAAGCCCTTTAATTCCGGAGACCTCATGAAATTCAATGGTAGCAACGTCTTCATAAGCCCCTCGGCAAAGCTAGGCCGCAATGTACGGATCGGTGATAATGCCACGATTTACGACAATGTCGAAATCGGCGATAACTCGACCATCTGCAACGACGCGGTAATCGGCGAACCCCTGGCGGGCTACTACGCGAACCCGGACTATCACAACCCTCCCACAATCATCGGAGATGACACGCTCGTCAGGAGCCACACCATTATCTATGCAGGGTGCGAAATTGGCAGTAATTTTTCGACCGGACATCGCGCCTGCATCCGCGAGTACACCGCCATCGGTCATCACTGCATGGTCGGAACCCTCTGCGACATCCAGGGTTATGTGAGAATGGGTAACTACTGCCGCTTGCATAGCTATGTACAGATCGCACAAACGAGTTCGCTCGGTGACTTCGTCTTCCTTTATCCGTTTGTCGTGATGACCGACGATCCCTACCCTCCCTCGACTGACACCGCCGGTGGAAGCATTGGTAATTACACTCAGGTCGCCGTGCATTCTGTAATCCTTCCGGGAATCTCCATCGGCGAGAATTGCCTGATCGGCGCCAATTCGCTCGTAAATCGTCCGGTCCCGCCCTATTCACTTGCCGCAGGCTCTCCTGCGAAAGTCCTGATGGATATTCGGGAATACTCTGCCCGTGGTAAGCGGAATCTCTATCCGTGGATGCCACGTTTTGACAGAGGTATGCCGTGGGCCGGCACACGCTACGAAGAATGGCAAAAGAGGCAAACCGCCGAACCAGCAGAAATATCAATCTCCCCCGATGTCCTTCCCATCCACCATCATCGCTGCAATTCAGCCGCTCGGCGATAAACTGAGCAACTTCGCCTCCTTTGTCACACAAAAGCATAGTCACACTAATCCCGACACCACTGTTATAGGAGCACGCGCGTGAAGATTCACACATCTCTCGTACTCGTCATGCCCCTCTTTTGCCTTGGCGCAACAGCGCAGACAGTATCTATTCCAAGCCCCGTTGGGTGGTGGCAGTTTGATGCGTCCACGGGTACCACGGCGGTGGATTCCTCTGGCAATGGGCACACCGCGACACTGGCCAATGGCGTTTCCTGGACGACAGGCAAGAGCGGCAATGCCGTCGTTGCCGATGGAACTGATCAGTACGTGAGCATTCCCGCCATCGACCTTAGCGCCACCCCAGCGATCACGTGGATGGCGTGGATCAATCGCACCTACTCAAGCAGCGGCGGCCATGTGCTGTTTGAAGATTCTGCCAACTTCAACTCCAGCGAAACCGGCTTTGGCTTCTTCCCCGACGGCGATCCTGGCTCGAATTGTCTCGGACTCGTCGCCGGCATCCACGGCAACGTCGGCTACACAATAAGCTGCTACGTCCAACCAACGTCCAATGTCTGGCACCACATTGCAGTTGTTCTTGATAAAAGTCAACCTGGATCACAGGCCGTCTCCCTTTACCTTGACGGCCAGCAACAAGCAGCCGCCGGACAGGCGTATACGGCGACCAACACAAACACTTTTGGCAACAACCCGCTCTACCTTTTCAGCAGGGGTGGAACCACGGCTTTCACCGCTGGAACAATCGACGATCTCCGCCTCTATCCCCAGGCGCTCTCCGCAAGCCAAATTCAGCAAATCTATCAGCAAGACATTGCTCCACTCCTCTCGCTGAGTGTCACTCCGGCGAACCCATCCCTCTTCAGCGGCTCAATGCAGCAGTTCGACGCGCTGGGCATGTACAGCGATGGCAGCACACAGGACTTAACGACTTCTGTCGCCTGGACGTCAAGCAATACCTCGGCGGCAACAATCACCGGTTCGGGCCTGGCCACCGCCATTGCCGCAGGCGGTACAACCATTCAAGCCAGCACCGGCGCAATCGTCGCCACCACGGCTCTGACTGTCAATACGCCAGTTCTTGTTTCTGTGGCCGTCTCCCCTGCTTCTTTTACCACCACCGTTGGCGGGAGTCTCCAGTTCACCGTCACGGGAACTTACAACAACGGCGCCACTCAGAACCTGACTAGCTCCGCCACCTGGTCCTCCGCGAACCCGTCCATTGTGTCCGTCAGCGCAAGTGGATCGGTCACAGGAGTCACCGCGGGAAACACCATCATTCAAGCAACCTTCGGCTCCCTGACTGCCACTGCAAGCATTGCGGTGACGTCCGCATCCTTGCAATCGATTGCGATAACTCCAACCAAGGCACAGGTGGCCGCTGCCTCTACGCTTCAACTCACTGCCACGGGAACCTATTCTGATGGCAGTGCACAAGATCTGACGAACCTTGTTGCTTGGAGCACGGACAATACCGCGATTGCATCCGTCTCAAGCGTCGGGATGGTTACGGGAATTGAGACAGGAACTACGACCCTTCGCGCCACCATCAATTCCGTCAGCACCTCCACTTCGCTCATCGTTACACCATCCGGCTTGGTGGGATGGTGGAACTTTACTGAAGGGTCAGGCACGACTGCATCGGATTCGTCAGGTAACGGCTACAGCGCTACTCTCTACAATGGCGTGAACTGGACTTCCGGACAAACTGGGGGAGCCATCTCCGCAAATGGTGTCAATCAATATATGGCGACGCCGCCCATCGATCTCAGCTCGACCTCCGCCTTCACGCTCGCCGCCTGGATCTCCCGCACCTGGTCAAGCTCAGGGCCGACAGTACTTGCAGAGGCCAGCCCCAACTTCAATGGCGTTTCTGACGGCTTTGGACTCTTCGCCGATGATGGCAGTGACTGCGGCATCTCCTCAGCCATCTTCACCGGGATGCGCGGCAACTCCGGATACGCGCTCAACTGTTACCCTTCACCATCCTCAGCTGACTGGCATCATCTGGCCATTGTTTGCGACAAGAGCAAGCCTGGAAGTCAACAAGTTAGCCTCTATATCGATGGCGTGATGCAAACCGCCGTCGCCAGCCCTTACATCACAACTAATTCCAACACATTCGGAAACGAGCCGTTCTATTTCTTCTCGCGCGACGGAGCCCAGTTCTTCACCGCCGGAATGATCGGTGACCTGCGTCTGTACAACCGTGCGCTGTCAGCCAGCGAGATTGGGCAGATCTTTGGGCTCGCGGTCACCAATGCCGTTCTGCAATCGCTCGCTGTTACACCGGCAAATAGCTCGATCAGTCCCGGTAACAGCCAACAATTCACCTCTACCGGAACCTACACGGACTCGAGCACGCGCGATCTCTCCGGTTCCGTGACCTGGACCTCATCGAATACAGGCGTTGCTTCGATCACCAGTAGCGGCTTGGCCACAGGCATCAGCTCCGGTTCCACAACAATTGGAGCCGCGTCGGGCTCCATCTCAGCATCCGCCAAGCTTACCGTTGCATCTTCACCGCAGACCAAGGCCCAGTTCGTGCAATGGACAGCGGGAGATGGCGGAGCAGCGACCAGCGAAAAAACCTACCTGCCCAACATCGTGACTACCGGCAATCTAATCCTGGTGTTTTCGCACTGGGACAACCAGTCGGCCACGGCGACCGTCACTGATCAACTCGGTAATACGTATCTGCCGATGTTCCCACCCACCAATTCGGGTCCCAACGATCGATTCCAGGCGTGGTATGCCAAGAACATCGTCGGAGGGGGGCAACTGGGAATCACCATCACATTTTCTGGAAAGACAAATTCCATCTCACTATTAGATGCGGTGGAGTATTCCGGTCTTGATCCCAACACACCTCTCGATGGCTTCGCCTCAGGCACAGGGAACGGACTCTCGCAAAGCAGTGGCTCTATTTCAGTCCCGAACGCAAACAGCGATATTGTAATTGGATTTTTTGGCTACTCCGGATATGCACTTCCTTACACCGCCGGCTCGGGCTTCACAATGCGCGGTTTCGATGCAACATCCATGCTCGAAGACCTGTCGGCCACCACGTCGGGAACTTACACTGCAACTGCCACATCTCAGAACTCCGCATACTGGGCTGCCTTCATCATCGCGTTCAAGGACGCCGTTCAGTAATCGCAAATCCAACCCCGTACTCCTATTCACGCCAGGACAACCGCTTGGAGACCCCGCAATGGATACGACTATTTGCGACACAAATGCTGCGTTTAGGCTATCCGGACCGTCCGTCATGTCCAGGGCACCGGTGTCTCTCATTGAATTCCCCATTATTCACGACACTCGAGGCAACTTAACCTTCATCGAGGGTACATCCCAACTGCCATATCTAATTCAGCGGGTGTACTACCTTTATGACGTACCCGCAGGCGCAATGCGTGGCGGCCACGCCCACAAACAACTGCAGGAGTGCATCATTGCAGCCTCCGGCAGTTTCACGGTTGCTGTCGATGACGGCATCTCGCGGGAAAGATTCCTACTCAACCGTCCTTATAGCGGCCTTTACATTCCGGGTATGGTATGGCGCGAGTTGGAAGACTTCTCATCAGGTTCCATCTGCCTGGTACTTTCTTCGGAGAAATACGATGAGTCCGACTACTACAGAAGCTATGGGGAGTTCCTTGCGGCTCTCCGAGAAGAGCGTTCAGGTTCCATTTCTTGACCTGCGCGCAACATACATGGAGTTACAACAAGAAGTTGACGACGCGATCGGAGGCGTCCTGCGCAGCGGCGCTTTCATCCTGGGTAAGGAAGTAGACGCCTTCGAGCAGCAATTCGCCGCCTACCTCGGTATCAAGCACTGCATTGGCGTCGGCAGTGGCCTTGACGCGCTACATCTCGCTTTACGCGCGCTCGGGGCCGGGCCCGGCGACGAGGTACTTGTTCCCAGCAATACCTACATCGCCACGTGGCTGGCTGTCAGCTATACCGGAGCCACGCCGGTGCCCGTAGAACCTGATCCGCGCACCTACAACATCGACCCCTCCCGAATTGAAGCCGCAATCACTCCGCGCACCCGGGGCATCATCCCCGTCCATCTCTACGGACAATCCGCGGACATGGATCCGATACTCCAGATGGCCGGCCAACGAGGCCTCTGGGTTCTGGAAGACGCTGCACAAGCGCACGGCGCGCGCTACAGGGGTGTTCGAGTTGGCGGCTTAGGCGATGCCGCCGGCTGGAGCTTCTATCCGGGGAAGAATCTCGGTGCCTTCGGCGACGGAGGGGCCATCACAACCAACAATGATGAAATTGCGGACCGTGTTCGTGTGCTTCGTAATTATGGTTCGCGTGCCAAATACCTCAATGAAGTCCGGGGATACAACTCCCGCCTTGACTCCATTCAGGCCGCAATCCTCCGAATCAAGTTGGCGCATCTCGACGAGTGGAATGCGAGACGCCGCGAAGTTGCCAGGCACTATGCACGCTCACTGGACGGCATCGCTCTCGTGCTACCCCAACAGGCCGCTTGGGCTGAACATGTGTTTCATCTCTTCGTCATTCGTTCACCACGCAGAGATTCGCTGATGCAACATCTGAAGGCTCGTGGCATCGGGTCCATCATTCATTACCCGATCGCTCCACACCTCCAGAGTGCATACGCCGATCTTGGCCTTCATGAAGGAGACTTACCTCTTACCGAAAAACTTCATCGCGAGGTCCTGAGTCTCCCCATCGGTCCCCATCTCGGTGCAGAAGAAACTGAAGCAGTCATTCAAGCGGTGCGTGACTTCTATCTATGAAATCGCTTTTTCGAGCTACGGCGATTCTAAGTGGAAGTTCGGCTGTGAGCATCGTGCTCGGCCTCGCTTCCTCCAGAGTCCTGGCCACTATTCTGCATCCATCGGGCTATGGTTACTATGGCCTGCTGCAGAGCCTCGTCACGGTGGCCAGCCTCCTCTGCGGCATGGGCATGGCTACCGGGCTGGTCCGGCTCGGAGCCGGCGCTGCCAAGCAGAACGACTGCACCACCATGGCGTCGCTCTGCGGCGGCGCGTGGCTGCTTGTTGCACTTCTGGGAACACCCGTTCTAATTGTCTTTGCTCTTTTTCGCGCGTCCATCAGCAGTTGGGCGCTCGGAACTCCGGACCACGCCGGCGCCATATTAATTATGGGCGTCACGCTTTTGTTTTCCGTCTCGATGAACATACAGAATGGAATCCTGAATGCATGGCATCGCGTAGAGGCATTGGCCAAGTATGGCATCGTTAACTCTGTCATAAACGCGGTCACTGGTATTCTCGGTGTTCTGTTCTGGCGGGAACGAGGCGTTGTTCCTGCTATCCTGGCCAGCGCCATTCTTGGCTGGGCTGCTTCGCGGTATTTCCTCTATCGTTCCGTTGGAGCAGTCCGAATTCGCACAACGTTTCACCAAAAGCTTGCCGCAGCTCGCAAGCTTCTCGCATTCGGTGCGCCTTACACTGCCAGCGTTATGGCGGGTAACGGCATTCAACTCGCCATGCCCATGGTCGTCGTCCACCTGCTCAATGCGGATGGCGTCGGCTACTACAAAGCCGCCACCGCCATATCCGTAGGCTATCTCGGTTTCCTGGTCGCCGCCATGACCCAGGATTATTACCCGCGCGTTTCCGCGGTAAGAGATCAGCCTCGCTTGCTTATCTCCATCATTAATGAGCAGCACCGGCTCATCATGCTTCTTGCAGCTCCCATCATCTTGTGCGCTCTCGCCCTCGTTCCTTACCTCGTACCGCTCGTCTACTCTCGCCGATTTATGCCCGCCGTCGACATTCTCGAGTGGCAACTCATAGGCGACTTCTTCAGGTTCTCAAGTTGGACCCTCTCTTTCGCCATCCTCGCGCGGTGCAAGCCCTCCATGTACTTCCTGACCGAATCGCTTTCCGGCATCATCACGCTCTCCACAACATGGATCGCCGTGCGCCTATTCGTGCTTCAGGGTCTCGGCATCGGCTTCATCGTTGCCAACGTGCTTTACTGCTGTGTCGTCTGGATCGTCCTTCGCCGGGAACTCCCGTTGAAATGGACCGCTTACAATCGCAATCTGCTTCTAGCTTCACTTGCCGCGGCCTTCACTATCCGTTTGCTTCCGATAACGCCCCTCGCGCACTTCCGAACATTGATTGCTCTTATTCTGACGGGCGCTTTCGGTGCCTACAGTGTGCGCGCTCTTTGGAGTGAATACCAGGAAGACAGGGTGCACAACTCCACATCGCGCCCTACCACCTCACTTCCCACCGCTAATCTTCCAGTTGTTACTGGATCTGAAGCCGAGGTCTAAGTCCCCGCAAGCGACTTTATGATCGATCTCAATCTCATGCCGCAGGTACCAGCCTCACCCAATCCAGTTTCTTTCGGTTGGACACTTGTGGCCGCAGTGAACGACGAACAGGTTCTGCATAAGACCCTGCTAACCTCTCCTGCCTTTGCCGGCCGCTGCCAGTGGATCGCAAAGCGCGGGTTTCGCTCCGCGGGAGAAGCCTATAATTCTGCGCTCGACGAGGCGGAGCACGACATTGTCGTCTTTGCCCACCAAGACACATTTCTCCCTGCGACATGGCTTCCAAATCTCGCCCACTCAATTCAGCAGTTGACCGACATCGATGCGCAATGGGCGGTTCTGGGATCGTTTGGCGTCACGCAGTCTCGCCCTCCGGATATGCGCGGCTTCTGTTATTCGACGGGGCTGAGGCGCACACTCGGTGCCCCCTTTGCTGAACCTGTTCCCGCTCAATCTCTCGACGAATTCGTCCTCATTGTCCGTAAGTCTTCAGGAATTCGTTTCGATGAGCAACTTCCGGGATTTCACCTGTATGGAACCGACATCTGTCTCCAGGCCGAAGCCCAAAACCTCGGAGCTTACATCGTATCGGCGTTTTGCATCCACAATGCCAATGGGATCGTCCGTCTCCCGCGTGCATTCTGGAGCGCCTATCTCTATCTCCGGCACAAATGGTGGAACCGTCTTCCCATCACTACCTGCTGCACCACACTTACCAAAGGCTGTCTTCCAATTGCTCGCCGTTTGGCGGTAGAGCTTAAACACAGCGTTCGTTCCCGCTCCGCTGGCCAGCGCTCCACCAATGTTGCCGCACTTTGCGAGCGCCTCGCTCATTCCGATCCGTGCATCCTCAACGCGACAGGTTCAAGCTCGACAAAACTCATGAATCCCATCGAACTTCCCGAAGAGGCAAATTCCATCTTCATGCAAGGGACATCCCAATGACCGAGACGAGCGGCACGTCCATCGGAATCCTGGGCGCAAACTTCGAAACACCGAATCTGGGCGTAGGTGCTCTGGCCTCCGGTGCCATCCGTTGCTTGCGCGTCAGCTATCCGGACAAATATCTCTTCTTCCTGGACTATGCCCGTCAACCATCTATAAGCAGAATTGTCGAGGGCGATGGACCAGTCGAAATTCCGCTGGTCAATATGCGTTTCTCAAAGCGATTCTGGCTTCCCAACAACATCGTAGTGCTTCTTCTCCTGGCTCTCGTATTGAAGACCATCCCCTCCTCGAAAGTGCGACACTGGCTCGTCGCCCACAATCGTTGCCTTGACGAGATCTGCCGCGCCAGCTCCTTTGTTGCGGTTTCCGGTGGCGACAGCTTTAGTGACCTTTATGGCTTCCCTCGCTTCCTATACGTCACGCTGCCGCAGATTCTGATTCTTCTTCTCGGAAAGCCGTTAGTTCTGCTGCCCCAGACCTACGGGCCGTTTCGCGGGACGCTGGCCAAATGGATCGCTCAGCGGATCGTTGCAAGCTCCCAACACGCATTCTGCCGCGATCGCAACAGCCTTGATGAGCTCACCGGCAGAATGGCTGCTTCGCACAAACGCCAGTCGTTCTGCTACGACATGGCCTTCGGCATCGATTCGGTGAGACCACAATCTATCAGCGTCGACGGCCTGACTCTGGCTCCAGAACGCGACATGCATCTCGCCGGACTTAATGTAAGCGGCCTTCTCTACCGGGAAGACCCTGCGAATCCGAGTGCCTACGGTATCCGCTCTAACTACCGCAACCTCGTACATGACATGGTCGATCTGCTGCTTGCTTCAAACGAAACATCAGTGTTGCTCGTGCCTCATGTTTACGGTTCAGAGCCCGGATCGGAGAGCGACCTTCTAGCTTGCGAGGAAGTCTTCACGGCGTTGCATCGCAGATACCCTGGCCGGCTAGGAATTCTACGAGGAACATACAGTCCTAACGAGATTCGATATGTGATCGGTCTCTGCGGTTTCTTCGTCGGCTCGCGGATGCATGCCTGCATTGCCGCTCTCTCGCAGAATATTCCGGCAGTCGCAGTTGCTTACAGCGATAAGTTCCTGGGAGTACTGGAGACCATCGGAATCCCAACCCTGGCAGCGGACGCGCGCAAGCTCGATCGCGCCGCGATTTTATCACTGGTTCTAAACGCTTTCGAAAATCGACACTACATGTCGCAGGAACTTGAGGCAGCGATGCCGGCAGTCCGCGCAACCGTCCACCATCTTCTCGATGTTCCTGCTGAATCCCCGGAATTGAACACCGCTATTCACCGTCGAGTGGAAGCCTCTCTCGGCGCAAGAGAACGCTAGACATTCACGCACTAGACGAAGACTGGATCAATTTAAATCTGGACTCCATATCATGACCGTTGAACAGCTCGACCCAATTTACGATCCTCGATGGAATGCTCTGCTTCTGCGACACGCAAAGGCATCGGTTTTCCACACACCGGCATGGCTTCGAACCCTGCGCGATGCATATGGCTATGAAAGCGTGGCTCTCACCACTTCCATGCCCGGCGAGCCGCTCAGTGATGGCTTGGTTGCGAGTCGCGTGGATAGCTGGCTCACTGGCTCCCGCCTCGTTTCTCTCCCATTTGCCGACCACTGTGATCCACTCGTCGACTCTCCCTCTGTCCTCGCAGCGTTAGTCGGAGGTCTCCGTGAACGATTCCAATCGCGAACATGGAAGTACATTGAGCTCCGCCCGATCGACCCGCTTGAGACCTCTCCTTTCCCCGCGTCCGAACTTTCTCCAAGCGCGACATTCTTCCTGCACCTGCTCGATCTTCACCCCAGCACAGAAGACCTTTATCGCGGATTCCATAAAAGTTGCATCCAGCGAAAGCTGCAGCGCGCGGAACGCGAAGGGCTCGTCATCGAGCGCGGTCACGACGAAGATATCCTCGCCAGGTTCTATCGACTCTTCCTCCTCACGCGCCGCCGTCATCAGCTCCCACCGCAGCCACTCGACTGGTTCCGTCTCCTGATCCGCAACTTCGGCGAGGATCTCGTCATCTGGATCGCCTCTAAAGACGATCGACCCATCGCCGCAATTCTCACCCTTGCCTGGCGAGACATGGTGGTATACAAGTACGGCTGTTCAGATGCCGACTTCCACCAGTTGGGCGGCATGCCGGTGCTCTACTGGCAGGCGATTCAATACGCAAAAGTCCGCAACGCGGTGCGATTCGATCTGGGTCGTTCCGATCTTGATAATCCCGGACTCGTCACATTCAAAAATCATTGGGGCGCGCGCTGCACAACCTTAAATTACTACCGCGATGTCGGTGCCTCCGCCTCTGCCGTTTCGCGGTCTCGCGGTGGCACGCTTGCGCGTCATCTTCTCTCACTTCTGCCAGACTCGTGCGTAACCGCAACTGGTCGAATACTCTATCGCCATATGGGGTAATCCGTTGTTCTCCTCAATCAATACCGCCGTTCAAGACCATTTCCGAACTCCCGAAGGCTTCTTTAATTTCTCGATGCTCAGCGAGCCCCGGCCAAACACCGAATTCTTCCGATTCGGAGAGAACATAACCGGCTTTGGCCGGCTGTGCCATAGCGGATCGATCGGCAAAGACGAAGCTTCATTTCGCGACGTCTTAGCTGACGTCCGCTTCGGAAATGACTGTTGTCTTCTGCCTTTCGATCCAACTGAAGTTGCAACGAACCTTCGCATGGAACGCTATGCGGCCATGAAGGAACATGGTCATCTGGCGAATGGATTTGCCCGCAATGGCTATTACCTTCTGCGTCCACTGCTTCCTGTGATGATTCGCAAATTCGCACAGCGCAGAGCCCTACGCGGTTGGGAAGTTCCCTCGTTCCCACACTGGCCCGTCGATCGTTCTGTTGACCAGCTCTTCGAACGGCTTCTTGTGCTTGAGCTGAAGACTCGAAATCTCGACTCCATTCCCTTCATCTGGTTTTGGCCGGAGGGAAAGTCAGGGTGCGTTCTGATGACTCATGACGTCGAGACTGCCGCCGGGTTCCGGGACTGTGGCGCATTGATGACGCTCGATGACTCGTTTGGCATCAAGGCTTCCTTCCAATTGATCCCGCGGGGACGATACCGCGTCCCACTCTCCGTGATTACCTCCATGCGCGCGAGTGGATTTGAAGTCAATGTTCACGATTGGAATCACGACGGCTCACTCTTTCGCAGCTACGATCGCTTTCTCGACGGCGCCGCCGAAATCAACAAGCGAGCTGCTCTCTGGCATAGCGAGGGTTTCCGCTCTGGCGCTCTTTACCGCAATCCCGATTGGTTGAACGAATTGCAATTTGCTTACGACATGTCATGCCCCTCCACAGCGCGTCTCGACCCACAGCCGGGCGGCTGCTGCACCCTGCTGCCCTGGTTTATTGGTTCCATGCTCGAAATCCCCGTCACAACAATTCAGGACTACTCGCTGTTTCACGTTCTCAACCAATACGCTATCGATCTTTGGAGACAGCAGGTCACGGCAATTCTCGATGGTCACGGGATGGCCAGCTTTATCGTCCACCCGGACTACATCCGTGCGCCGCGGGAGCGCCGCGTCTACGTACAACTGCTCGAGTATCTCGCTGGTTTGCGCTCTGACTCGAACGTCTGGATAGCCTTGCCCGGCGCAGTGAATCGCTGGTGGCGCGAACGTAGCCGAATGCGCTTGGTCCGCGACGGCGACACGTGGGATATACAGGGCGAAGGCAGTGAGCGCGCCCGTATCGCTTACGCACATGTCGAAGACGATCACATCGTATTCAGGGTCGACCGGCCAACCGAACCGTCACTCATTGCGTCTTCCGGCGCACGAACCTCTCGTGGAGATGAATCCCTTGCCTGAACAGAATGACAATCTCAATGCAATGCTGAACCGGACGCGGAGCGTTCTGGTCAGACGCCGTTGGTGGATAATGATCACCGCGTTGATCGTTTCCATCGGAACGATACTAGTTGCTTTCAGCCTTCCCAGCCATTACCGATCGGAAGCCACACTCTTTGTGCAGAAGTTGCGGGTTCCTGAACGCTACGTGACCCCCAACGAGACGGTTAACCCCATGGAGGAGTTTGACTCCATGACCAGTGATGTTCTCTCAAGCGCTCGTCTGCTCCGTATCATCAATGAATCCAATCTCTATTCGAGTCAGCGCGGCAAAGTCGAACCCAACACACTAGTGGCACTGATGCGCACCAATATTGAGTTGCAGCCACTCAACAAGAATCCGGAACGGCGTTCCGGAAGCGCGTTCATGATCGCTTTCACCGCTGACGATCCTCAGGTTGCACAACAGGTGGTCACCCGCCTCACCTCACTCTTCATCGAAGAGAGCCAGCATACCCAGGAGGGTCATGATGCGGGCATGACCAACTTCTTGGGAAGCGAACTGGAAGCAGCTCAGGAAGATCTTGCACAGCAAGAATCCGCTCTTCGCGACTATAAGATGAAGAACCTCGGCCAGTTACCCGAACAACAGCAAGGGAACCTCGAGATCCTGACTGGCTTGCAGATCCAACTGCAGAATGCGCAGGCCAATCTGGCTCGCTCGCGACAGCAGCGCGTTTATTTGCAGGCCATGCTCTCTCAATCTGTCTCAACCATGTCCAGCGGTCTCGTCCAGCCCTCGGCGCGAGCCGCACAGATTGAAGCGTTGCGCGCTGAACTCGCTCGTCTTCGCTCCGAACGTGATAACATGCTCTCCCGTTACAGCGCTCTTTATCCCGATGTAGTCAGCCTGAATCAGCGCATCGTCGACGAAGAGGCCCGGCTCAATCGTCTGCTTCTCGCTCCTGAACCGCCCTCTGGAGCGAGCCATCCAGCCCAACCCTCGGCCGAAGCTTTATCGGACCCAGGGGCCGTACAGTTGAAGAGTCAACTCGAGGCCAATCGCATAGAGATCGCCGATGCCGAGCGTGAATCAGCAGGACTTGAAGCCCGCATCGCAGGCTATCGAGACCGCCTTAATCACGCTCCTGTCAGTGAACAGCAGTTAGCTGAGATCCAGCGCAGTTACGATATGGCCAAACAGAACTACACCGATTTGATGAGCAAGAAGACGGAGTCTGAACTGGCCACCAAACTCGCCAAGAGCCAGTTGGATGAGCAGTTCCAGATCATCGATCCTCCTAGCCTTCCTTTGCAACCTTCCAGCCCGAATCGTCAAGCGATCGCGATGGGAGGTCTTGCGGCCGGCGTGGTTATTGGTGTTCTCTTCGCCTTTCTGATTGAGGCTCGTGACCGCTCCTTCCACTCTGAGAAAGACGTTCGCGGCGTCTATCCCTTACCCTTGGTGGTTTCAATACCAACACTTCGCACATCCTCTGAGCAACGCAGACTTATCTGGAGAATGGGCTTTGAATGGGCCATGGGATCGCTGATGGTGATCGTGATGCTTGCCGCTCAGTTCTATGTGCTTCGGAAAGGCTAACTCGTCTCGTTTAAATTGAACGGCGCGTTGATCGCTGATGGTTATGGTCCAACGCCCATCACACATAGGCTTACTCACCGTCCAAGAGAGATCCACACATCGCAGAACTTCCGCGCAGGAGACAATCCGTTGAATACCACCGTTCATGCCCTCGATCTCAACACCAGCCATCCACATTATCAGGAGATGCCCGCCCAGCAGGCCATCCCCCTTTCGCTCGACGACTCAGCCATGCTCCGGGCCGCCGATACGGTTGGGGCTTGCGACGTCGATGAGAGTCGCATTGTCGTGCACGCCAATTCGCACGGCATGGCAGCAGATCGTTTCCGCTTGTTGCGCTTCCGTCTTCGTCCATTTTGGGAAAGCGGCAAACTGAAAACTCTGATTGTCACAAGCGCACTTCCGCGTGAAGGTAAAACCACCATGGCGCTTAATCTTGCTACCAGTCTCAGCGAACACGGCAACTACTCCGTTGCCCTCGTCGAAGCCGACTTCCGGCACCCTTCGCTGGCCGATCGCCTTGGGCTTACCCCCGCGCCTGGTTTAGTAAAGTCCCTTGAGAGTGGCACCGATCCGTTCTCGGCAATTCGTCGTGTTAATCCTTTTGGCTTTTACGTGCTCCCCGCCGGCGAATCTTCCGCGCACCCCATCACTCTGCTCAGCTCGAGACAGTTCTCTGAAACTATCGCCAGGCTTCGCGCCTGTGTGGATTGGGTAATCATAGATTCACCGCCGGTAAGTCCTATTCCTGATCTCCTTGCCATTAAGTCGAGTGCTGACGGCTGTCTTTGGGTTGTCCGTGCAGGAGCTACACCACGAGAAATCGTAGACGAAACCATCCAACAATTCGGCCGCGAACTTGTTATCGGCATAGTGCTGAATGGGGCTGACGTCGGCAAGAGTTACTATCCACCCTATTACCAACCTGATACATCAAAACCAGATCGATTCTGACTACTTCTCTTTTAAATACGCACAGGCGTAATAACGTCTCGGAGCATTGGTTTCTTTCCTGCGGAGGCCGACCGAAATGGCAATTCTCCACGAGGCCGTGTGATTCCGCTCAATCGTCATCATCAGATGAATCGGATAGGAGTCTTCCGATTCTCGCCTGCCGTGAAGTTTCAAAAACGCTCTGAGCACGTGAGAATCATATTCAACACTGACATGAAATCCAGCAAGCACCGTAATGGGAGCAACCAATGACATTGACCACAGTCGATACAACGTATGAACTCAAGCATCGAATCGAAACCCGTGAAGCGCGTATTGGCATTGTCGGCATGGGCTATGTGGGTCTGCCGCTCGCCCTTCTGTTCAGCGATGAACACTTCATTGTCACTGGCTTCGATGTTGATGTCCGCAAGGTTGACACACTGAATTTGGGCGGGTCCTATATTGTGCGTATCCCTGGCGCCCAGATCCAATCCGCACAACACAATGGTTTCAGAGCGACCGCTGATTACAGCCATATTGCCCAGATGGACGCCGTCATCATTTGTGTTCCTACGCCACTTGATGAGTACCGCGAGCCTGACCTCAGTTACGTTTCCGGGACCGTACGT
The DNA here is from genome assembly GCA_049521035.1 of Occallatibacter sp. Lineage (GTDB taxonomy): Bacteria > Acidobacteriota > Terriglobia > Terriglobales > Acidobacteriaceae > Telmatobacter. The sequence goes on from JBEKPF010000049.1 coordinate 35,560, forward strand.
AGTCTCGCTCCTTACCTGCGAGAAGGGCAACTCCTCATCCTCGAAAGCACAACCTACCCAGGCACAACAGAGGAAGTTGTCGTCCCGTTGTTGGAGCAGGGAAACCCTCGCGGTCTACGAGTTGCGCGGAATGCCGAGAGCCAGGGCTTTTACGTCGCTTTCTCCCCGGAACGCGAAGATCCGGGTAACGATTCAGTCAAGCGACGTGATATTCCCAAAGTGGTCGGTGGATGCGGACCAGTCGCGCTCGAGTTAGCCTCAGTTTTGTATGGAACCATCTTCAACCGCACCGTACCCGTCTCTTCGCCAGCAGTTGCGGAAATGACCAAACTCCTGGAGAATATTTACCGCTGCGTCAATATCGCATTGGTGAATGAACTCAAGCAGCTTTGCATGCGCATGAACATCGATCTGATTGAAGTAATCGATGCAGCTAAGACCAAACCATTCGGCTTTCAGGCCTTCTACCCCGGACCCGGACTTGGCGGACACTGTATCCCCATCGACCCGTTCTACCTTTCATGGAAGGCGAAGCAGTTCGACTTTCACACGCGCTTCATCGATCTTGCTGGGCAGATCAACGTAGCCATGCCCTATTTCGTAGTGGAGAACATAGTCAGTGCGTTGAACGATCGGGGTAAAGCACTGAACGGTTCACGCATCCTGATACTCGGGCTGGCCTACAAACGCGACATCGACGATCTCCGCGAGTCTCCTTCTTTGACAATTATTGAATTGCTACAGACGCGCGGTGCGCGCGTCGAATACAACGATCCGTTCTTTCCTTCCGTGGGTCAGGGGCGCAAGTACACTTTGAACCTGACCAATACCCCGCTGGATCAGATCCCGGAGTTCGACTGCGTCGTGATCGTCACGGACCACTCACAATACGACTATTTGATGATCGCGGATAAGGCACAACTAGTCGTAGACACACGCAACGCCACAAAAGGGATCAGCGCTTCGAATATCGTACGGTGCTAATTGCGGGGAATCTGTGTGGGTGCAGCGCAACAATTTCGATCTAGTCCCTGTCGACTGATGGCCTGTCTTATAGAGGAATCGCCACATTGCCGATTGAGTAAAGGGTGACTAACTGCTTCCGCTAAGATGTGCCGACAAGAATCTGCATATTTGTGCAGCCTAGACATGTCGCGCGCTTCAATCTCGTTTGCAAGACGGATATCCTTCACCTCGTCCTCTACCAGCAATGGGTGCTTCAGGCTCCTAGTGTTGGTCTCCTTGGTATTAAGGCAATAAAAATGATAGAAATAGTTGCGCAAAATCGAGGTTTTTTGGGATAGAGTTTTGAGCTTTACAACTCGATATAAGACGATCAGAGCATCATCGACAGAAGCTTCTCAGTGTCCCGATTGTCGAGCCTGCTGCATTGCGGCAGGAAATCATCTCGAGAAGATCCACCACATCAATCCTATTGCAAACTGCTTCATGGCTGGTTCGCCGCGTAAAGCATTTGCGAAATACAAGACAGCGAAAGTCTGGATGTCTTAAAGCGTTTTTCACAAATACTTGCGCAACGGTTCCACCTTTCTGCTCATTGCGGGTTGCTCATTTAGTTCAAAGCAGTCAATCGATCATCGAGAGACCGGAGGTTCGATTCTGCACTCCCCAGCCACCCTTGCATGTCTTCCAAGACCCTCGGCTAATGTCCGAGTCACGTTTCCAGCACTGATCTCGGTTCGGTCTTGAGAAAACCGCCTCGATTGTCGGGATTCCGGACAGAGCCCCATTCCTGCGGCTACTTCCCAGCGGTCTGTAATCTGGTCGGAACTCGGTCGAGCCCCAGAGTTGCTGGTCGGGAAGGCGTCCTACAATCGCTCACTATGAAAAAGAGGCGATGGGCTTTGTTGCTCCTAGTATTAGCAGCCTCAGTGGTTTGTATGTTAACCATTCAGGGCGCGATCGAACGGCGGGTTGCTCAGAAGCATTAGATCGAGTATAAATCTGTGCTCAAGGAATATTCTCAAGCGCTGAATCCTGGCGTAGAAAGACATGAAGTCGAATTCACCTTTAACTGAATAGCGCAATAAAGTCCGTTTCCCCGGCTGATACGACGGGATCGAATTTATAACCACTGTGTTAAGAACTTAAAGTTGTAGGCGTGGGAGCGCCTGATCGCACTCCCACGCCCAGGGAGCTACTCTTAGAAAACGAACTTGCCGGCAAATTGAACAAGGCGCGGGGTGTTCAACTGACCCTGCCCCGAGATCACGCCGAAGTTGGCAGACCCAGTGGTATTGGACGGGGGGATGAACTGTACGCGGTTGAAGGTGTTGAATATTTCGCATCGGAATTCGAAGCCCAATTTATCCTCGGGACCGAATGTCGTATGCTTGAAGACGGCAAAGTCCCAATTGTCGATGCCGGAAGCCTGGAGACTGTCGACGCGCGGTTCGTTGCCCCAGGCATAAGGTGCGGGCGTGGTGAAACATGCTGGGTTGATCCAACCTGCATTGCCGGCCAGACCGCTGAGCACGCGCGCGGCGCCTGATCCAGAGGTTGCCTTGTTGCAGCCGGCTACGTAGTTGGGGCGCAAGCTGCCGCCGTAGTAGTTGACACCATTGCCTCCCGAACTGATGTTGATGGGAAAACCGTTCTGAAACGTGGTCACTCCATCAACTCCCCAACCGCCTATGATCTTGTTCCCCAGAGGCGAAATATCGCTGGCGAATTTTTGGTTCTTGCCAAACGGAAGGTCTAGCACGTAGCTGATGATGAGATGCTGCGGAACATTCTGCGAGGAGAGAGATTTCTCAGCGCGCAGATTGTTCCAGTCCTGAACTCCACCTTTGCCTCCCGGCTCGAGCCATGAGGTGATGGTGTCTGTGTTGCTGAGCAGCTTGGCCCAGGTGTAGGCAGCCAACAAGGTGCCTCCACCGTTGAAGCGCTTTTGCAACGTGGCCTGCAGTGAGTTATAGGTGCTACCAAAGTTTCCCGTGCCCGCATACTGTAGGCCGTTGAATTGAGGGAAGGGCCTTAGCAGTTGCCCAAGAGTGGTTGTCGCAGACGACTGCGCGCTGCCCGCTGCAGAGGTGGCGGCAAATGGGTTGGGCACCGACTGGGCTATGCAAGCCTGTCCAGCCGGCGCGGTTACGGTGGCGTTGCACGTGGTCGCAGTGTTTGAGGCGACTTGCACTGCCGCCTGTGCCAGATAGTTGTCTCCCAATTGCGCGACCTGCTGGTTGTAGACAGGCAGATGCGTTCCCTTATTGGCCGCATACGCCACATCGGCGAACCACCCACCCCAGAGAGTTCGCTGGATATCGAGATTCCATTGCTGCATATACCCGTAGTTGTAATTCGGGTTCTCAAATGTTGGACTCGTTGCACCCTCCAAATCGAGGGCGACCAGTGGCAATCCGGTCTTGGGATCAATGCTGGCGCCGGGGGGTTGCACAAAGTTGATCCAGGGCGTGGTAATCGTGTTAGAGGGAAGGTTCGGATTTCCATTATTCCCCGTGTACTCAGTTTGGATCGAGTTCACGGGGTCGTTGAGAGGATTGGTCGCCCAACTCGCATCAAGAGGAATCCAGAACAACCCGTAGCCGCCGCGCACCACTGTCTTTTGATCGAAGCTATAGGCGAACCCGATGCGCGGTCCAACGCCAATCCTGTTTTCGTCGAGGTTGTAGCGGCTACTTCTCGTGGCGCTGTTTACCAGCCTCACTGCTCCAAGTACTTCCGAGGTCGGTCCCCCCGGCGTGCCAACTGCCGCCGAGGCGAGCGGATCCACCGCAGTGGGATCGAAATACGACTGCCGGTTATGCCGCTCGGACCACGGACTCTGATACTCGTATCGCAGGCCAAGGTTGAGTGTCAGTGTGCTGGTAGCATGGAAGGTGTCGTTGGCGAAGCCCGCAAGGAGCTTCTGCTTTCCAGCCACCAAGTTGGGAATCACAGCAGTGCCATAGAAGTGGTTGCCGACCTGTTCGGGATTCGTCGCCCATCCCAACAGGTAATCCGCAAAGCCGAAACCGGGGTTCCCGGTGTAGGTGCCGTCAAACCCAAGGTAGCCGCTGATGATATTGCTCTGAGCGTAGTTGTCCAGGGTGATCTCGTCCTGGTAACCCACCTGAATCGTATGCCGTCCCCGCACCAGTGTGAGAGTGGGTGAGATCCAGTATTGGGTGTCATGGTCGACAATGTAGCTCTGCCCCTGGGTTGCCATGACATTGTCGGACTCACCGATGACGCCGATCGTTGGCGGTGTTCTTTCGGAGGACGACAACTCAGTGTTGAACGCAGAGTTCCAACCAATCTTTGTGAAGTCGAAGCCCGAGTTTTTTGGCGTACGCAGATAGTTAAAACGAGTGGCCGATACGTCCAGATTGCCGATGACATTCGGAGTGAAGACGTAGTTGTAGCCAACAGCGATGCCCTTCGAGGTCATCGTTTCAGTGCACCGATCCAAACAAAGGCCGGTACCTAGCGGATCCTCAGGCTGATTCAAATTGTTCCATTGACTGAAGCGGCCAAACAGATGCTGTTTGTCGTTGATCTTTTGATCGATGCGCACGATGTCCTGGTTCTGATTGCCGCCGAGCGAGTAACTCGACGTAAAGTTGTTCAGCTGGTCGGCGTTGGTCGGAGCAGGCCAAAGATCTAGCAACGCCTTCGCTGTCTGATTGATGCGGCCGGCCGGAATCGTATTGTTTGGGAAAGGAGTGGGATTGGGAGCAGCGGCCGGACCACCGCCGGTGGAGCCGCAACCGCCAACGCCAAGGCCATCCGAGTTGGGTGCAGTTTGAAGCACGCCACCGCACGGGTCAACAATCCTGCTGAGGCCGTTTGCCGTAATGAGGTTGGTGAGATTCACAGCGTTTCCGCCCTTAATCGCGGAAACCACATCGGCTGTTGGCACCGTGGATACCCACGATGCCGACGAGCGTAACCGGAAGCCTTCGTAGCTGTAGAAGAAAAAGGTGCGGTCCTTGAAGATTCTTCCGCCGGCATTACCGCCAAATTGATTCTGAATCCATGGCGGTCTGGCCAATCCGGCATGATTGGAGAAAAAGTCGTTGGCATTGAGAACCTTGTTGCGGATGTACTCATAGGCCTCGCCGTGGAAATTGTTGCTGCCACTCTTGGTGCTCAGGTTCAGAACTCCGCCCGCAACCTTGCCCCACTCCGGGCCGATGTTATTGGTCTGAACCTTGAATTCCCCAACCGAATCCTGCGTGGGAATCAGGATCGGCAAGTTGATGTAGCCGATATTGAGCGGCTGGCCATCGAGATACTCGGCGCTTTGATTCGCAAATGCACCGCCAATCTGGAAGTTGCCCCATGCGAATGGATTTTGACCGGTTGCCGTTGCACCGGCCTGCCCCTGCATCACTACGGAAGGTGCAACCTCAACGAGGCTGAAAACATTGCGCCCATTCAGCGGAAGCTCATCGGCGCTGCGTTCTTCCACCACCTGGCCCAGAGAGGACGTCTCCGCCTGCAGGAGCGGCACCTCCGATGTGACGGTAACGGTTTCTGTCGTTTGGCCGATCGTTAGCGAAACGTCGACCCGAGTGGTCTGCTGCACCTGGATTATGACGTTCTCGCGATTCACGTGTTTGAATCCTGTCTTTTCAACCACCAGGCGATACTCGCCGGGATTGAGATTCACGAACGAATAGAGCCCTGTGTCGCCCGATGATTGGACTTGCTTTTCTTCTGTGGCTCGGTTGATCAGGGTCACAGTCGCGCCAGGCACAGCCGCGCCGGTAGCGTCTGCAACTGTCCCTGTCAGGGTGCCGTAGGTTGATTGCGCTCTCAGGGAAAGGGAGCACGACAAGAGAAGAATTACGCTGAAAAGGCCGCATACAATCACGCGGCCAGCCTTTGCGCTTCTCGTTTTCGACATGTTGCCTCCAAGAATTCTCGAGCGTGGAGCTACACTCCACGGAGAGTATTACGAGGACGGCAACGCATCTGTACCAGTGCGGATCAAAAATTGGCGACGCTATTTTTTGGAAGCGGCCTGAAATAATGCATATTCGCGCCTGGCATCGGCGGAACGCCCGGCAAGCGAATAGAGATGCGTCAAGCGGTAATGAACAAGCTTGTCGGCATGGGGGTCCTGCTCAGCTGCAACCAGTATCTTGATTGCCGCATCAGCGTTGCCAAGTTTTTCGTCTGCTTCCGCCAAGCTCAAGCTCGCCCACTCTGGAGGGTGTTCCGCCTGCATCCGCGGCTCCAAAAATCCGCGCAGTTCAGCGTACTTTTCCATTTGCAACATGCACTTGCTCAGATGCGCCGCGGCACGTTCGTCGGTCGGATATTCCGCGAGTTGCTGACCAAACGCTTCCGAAGCGGCGGGCCATTCTTCTCGCTTTTCGTGCAGCAGTCCGAGGCTGTAATTCAAGTCAGAGAGATCGGGATGCTCGCGTACAAGCTGCTCATATTGCGCAATCGCCTCTTCTCCATGTCCCTGGTCCGCCAGCACATCCGCATAGAACTGCTGTAGGTAAGGCGAATTGGGAAACTGATCCTCGCATATCTGCATCTGGCGCATCCCCTCTTCACCGCTCAACACAGAGAGCAGATAAAGAAGCGCGGTATCTTGCGGGTGCCGCCGCCACACGTCCAATGCGCCGGCCCAGTCCAGTTCAGGCCGGAAGTAGGCAGAGCTGCGCGCTGCCTGGGCAAAGGCGCTGCGTGCACCTGCCGGGTTACCGTCTGAAGCCTGCCGCAGCGCCGCCAGAAACGACTCAGAACCGGGCGCTTTGCTCAGCTTGGTCGCGAAGAACTGTCCGCTGCGAATGTAAGACTTGCCTAACTGCACCAATGCAAGATCATGCGGATACGACTCACTGTTCACCAGCGAACGATAAACAATTGCCGACTCAATCGGCTCGTCTATATCCAAATAGCAAGGCGCCACCGCCGAAATAACGCGAAGGTTCTTTACCTCCTCGCGATAGATTCTCTGCAACATGGGCCTCAGGCTGTCTGTTTCTCCCATGTGGCACTTTTCCTCTGCCAGGAGCGCGTAAGTCTCGGGAACATATTTCAGCTTCAGAGCAGCCGAGTAATAACGCATTGCATCTGCGGAGCGCCCCTGCAACTGGAGACTGAGGCCAAGATCGGTCAATACTTGTGGGGACGACGGATTCTCCTGCAGTATCCTCCGATACTGCTGTTCCGCAGTTGTGTATTGCTTTGCGTCCATAGCCTGCCGGGCCGCTGCAAGATCAGGAACCTGCTGGGCCTGAAATGAAACCGAAACGAAAGTCAAAACGCCCAACCCGAGCCAAAAGGCCGGCATGCCGGGCAGCCGAGCCGAATAGAGCATCGCTGCAGATTGGTTTCCTGCTGTAGATCTCTCCGTGCTCATCCAAAGAAGCCTCATCGAGCCGGTCATCGAGAGCTAGTGTCAAGGGTGTGCCTAAGATCGCCCTCTCGATTCCGCCTTGCCAAGCGGTGCAAACCACTATGCGTATCGTGCGACGGGATATCATGCAGCGACGCCAGAAAGCTCTTCAACCATGATTTCTTGGCATAGCCATAGCGGTCGATCTCATCCCAGCCACTGGCCCCACTCAGATTCGAAGCGATGGCGATCAATAGGATCTCCTGCAACAAATGACGCCGTGTTCTACCCGCGGGTCCCGCAACTCCGCAAAATACTTCAGGCGATTTTCCATATCCCCATCTCAGCTGCACTGCTGCTCAATGCATATAGCCACTAAGATGCCCTTGCCATTGGGAATGGCTTGAAACTCATGCCACCCGTATTCCGCGCGGCTCGGACTCAAAGTGTCGTCTAGGTCACGAAGGCCGGCGAAACATCCATTATAAGAGTCAACTCCCACTTCTTCCTGAGAAGTATGTATCACAAAACCTACATCACCACCTTCGCCGGGCGGTTGAATATCAGCTTCAACAATTGTTTGTACCCTGGGTCGACCATTCATCAGTTTGGCGCGGCGGCCGTTGGAGGCGTTCTGCATGGTGCCGTTCACTACCAGCCAGGTGCCACGGAAAGCTTGCCATCAAGGCTGATGTGGCCCGTTCCCATCGCGACTGAAGGTGTCGTGAAAGTACGGTGTACATTCTGTCTAGCCAAGGCAGCCGAGCCGGATACCAGCACTGGAGGCCAACAGCACGGTTCCCGTGAATGTCGCCTATAAGAGCTGTCGCCCCATGAAGACGTGTCTCAAAGCGGAGGCCTCAATTGCTAAACCAACTCAAGTCGAGAACCTCTCTTACGGAATCCGAATCGATATTCTCTCACGCGACTGATTGTGGTTGCAACAGGGCATATTCCCCCTGAGCACCTACATCGAGTTCCTCCTTCATCAGTTTCATTGAGGCGTGTCCCATCTGACTCGTGTTCTGCATGATGATCGAATCAACTTCGGTCCTACCCGGATCTCTCCTCCTTTGGCCTTTGAGCGTTCAACGCGAATCGCGCGCTTTTCGAAGTCCGACCGTTTCCACTGAATGCCGACTTGGCAATGCGATTTAGCACTCGCTCCGCAGCATGATGAGAGAGGAGAGCAGCTTCTGACAGATATCAGCGATAGCCCGCGAGTTCGGAGAGGTGTGGTCCGCGAGGGTTTGCTCTAATACCCGCATGGAATCGTCACCGATGCTCGCAGGGATCTCCTCTTCGTGTGCGATCCATGAGGCAATATGCACGAGTGCATCGCTATATTCCTTTAGGAAATGATCGATCGCCTGATTTTGGAGCTGAGTCACTTCGGAGTCGATCTCTCCTCGCCCACGACGTGAGAGAAGAGTGAGTTCCAGCAGGAAGATCGACCGCAGCACTGGTTGCGCTCTTTGAATCCGATCACATTCGGCAACATCTTCCTCACGCCGATGGCGAAACTCAAACTCAAACCGCGCGGTATCCATCTGCGATTCCAGACTGGCGAAGTTATCATTGATCTGGCTGCGGAGCCGGCTGATCAGTGAAACGGCAATGGCTCCGTCCCGTTCCACCGGACAAACTCCAAGCTGTGCCAGCATCCGTACGTTGCGCACCAGCAGTTTCTGGAGTTGCTCCGCATCGCTCTTTGTCCCGAAGCGATCGAAGACAAAACCCATAGCGAGAATACCCAATAACACGCCCATTACCTTATCGCGCGCGATGGTGAGGTCGGTCTGGAAGTGGGCATCCGTCAGGTTGACGAAGTAAAAGGAGAGTGCAATCTGCACGCCAAAATAGGAAAGCCGCGGACTGGAAGTGGCGAACCACGCGCCGATCGCGGTCCCCGCCGCAAAGAAGAGAGCAAACCCGAAGATGCTGTCGATACCGGGTAAAATGAGAATCTGCGCCGAAATTCCCATGACCAGCCCTCCGACAACAAAGCCGGCAAGGCGGAGAAACTGCGCCTGGAGGGAAGTGCCAACCGTGCTCAGCGCAGTAACGATGCAAGTGAGCACGCAGGTCTGGCCGATCCCGGGCCAGTCGAGCGCGTTGTAAAGAAAATAACAAACCGAAGCGGCCAGGCATCCGGCAAATGCGAAGCGTTGATATTCCGGATTCTGTACTGCATCAGGCAGAAACAGGGCGCGCCACCACTCACGTCCTGGTGCGTTCTGCGAGCCATCCACGATCTCATCGCGTTGAAAGACTTCGGGGATGAGCGCGACGATTCGTTCCATCTCTTGAAGCATGGGGAACCTGGAGGATGGATGTCCCTCGCGCATAGGAGAGGATGCAGAAACACCGCCTGACTCGCGGAGCTCCGTTCGGATCGCCCCGAGCTTCTCAGAAAGGGCGCTTAGGCGGACCGCGTCGTCGTCGCCTGACTGGGGTGGAACGCTCTTGAAATCCGCGGCAAGACCAATGAGCCGGCCCGCCATCGAAATCAGGGCACTGCGCTGCGCCCGCCGGGTCGGATCCACGCCTTGGCGCTGCAAGGTCATTCTGAGCCGGCCAGTGCCGATCATACGGTATTGGAGAACTCTGTCGAGGATCGACTTCGGTGGGGCATGTAGACTGGCGATGCTTTCCGTTACCCGCTGCACTGTGAGCAACAGATCGTCGACGGATGTGATGAGCGGGTCGGATCTATCGAAGATCCGGTATAGCGCTTCGGTTCCCAGAGTGACGCCGGCACCTATGACGATTATCAGGACAGGCCAGAGAGTACCCTCCACTTGGACTTCGCTCGGCAATGAGCGGTCCCATAGCGGCAGGGTAACGCCAATCGGAAGGGCGGAAGCCAATGCGGCCGCGTAGTTCGTCATCGTGCGTATAACGAAAAAGACCAGGTACAAGCTTCCGATCACCCAGAAGAAGTGCGTAATAGGGTAACCGCGCAACA
>JBEKPF010000050.1:0-45378 GCA_049521035.1 Occallatibacter sp.
TTCACAGCCTGCTATCGGTGACACTCCGATTCCCCGGGCGACGCTCGAATTCACTACTTTCGTGGGGATAGCACCTATACAGGATGGACCATCTACAGTTGGAATGCCTCTACCTCGACCAACACCTGGTGCTCTGGGGAGACACCTATCAGCGGCGTCGACAGCTATGGTGTCTACTTCGACATTCCCGTAAATCCCATCCAAGGTTCGCCCGTGAGTCAATTAGGACTCATTATTAACAACTGTGACAATGGCCAAATCAAGGATCCCGGGACAAACCAATATCTGCAGGTAACGGAGTACACCCAAGGCTGGATCATCTCTGGCGACCCAACTGTCTATGCAAGTCAGCCGGACACAAGCGCAATTCCTCCTGGCGACGTCAGAATTCACTATTACAGGCCGGATGGCAACTACTCGGGATGGGCTATCTACACCTGGAATGCCTCTGCCTCGACGAACACCTGGTGTTCCGGCGAAGTCCAGATTAGCGGTACCGACGGCTTCGGCATCTATTTCGACGTCCCTGTGAATTCCAAGCAGGGATCACCCGCCGGTCAACTCGGATTCATCATTAACAACTGCGACGAAGGCGGGGTGAAAGACCCCGGCCCCAATCAATATCTGCAGGTCACGCAATACTACCAGGCCTGGGTGATTTCCGGTGACCCGAACGTCTTCACCACTGTATCCACGGCAGCCGAGATCGCGAGCGCTGGATTCTATTCGCTCGGAGCGTTTTGGATCGACCGCAGCACCGTCGCGATCCCTCCCAGCGCGGCTGCACAATCCACCTGGACTTACTCCCTGCTTTACTCTGTCAGCGCCAGCTTATCGATCACGAGCAACGGAACAATCGCCGGCGGAACTGCTATTCCGCTAACATTCGCAACCACTGGGTTCACAGCGGCGGAAACTGCTCAATACCCGCAGCTCGCTGGCTACACCGTGCTGCATCTATCCCCTTCCATTCTGCTCAGCACCATGCAGGCAGCACTAACGGGGCAGATAGTCATTCAGGCAACCGATTTCAGCGGCAATCTGGAATACATCAGTGAAGTGCAGGACGCAGGGGCGCTCGATGACCTCTTCTATTACTCCGGACCGCTTGGAGCTGTGTTTTCCCGCGGCGAGCTATCAATTAACCTGTGGGCCCCACAGCCCAATCGGTCAAGTTATTTCTGTATACGGGCGAAAACGATACAACGCCGGCACAGACCGTGCCAATGACTAACAACAACGGCGTCTGGTCTGCAGCAGGACAGAACTCATGGAAGAGCGAGTACTACCTCTATGACATCGTGGTTTAACGATGCTGGATAACACTGCTGGTCGAATGGTCAGATGAATGGGGAATTGAGATCGTCTGTTGCCGCATTCAAAACGGCTTTTGGATATTTATTGGATATGAATGTACTATTTCGGCAACATCGTTTGCTTAAGTTATTGATTTTATTGGCGTCCCCGACGGGATTTGAACCCGTGTTATCGCCGTGAAAGTGGTCGCCTGTCTGGTAACTTATTGAAACTAGACGGCACGGATGGCACAGTAAGACACTTTCAGGCACAGTTGGAGCGGGTAATCGGACCATTATCGGACCATGATCGAAAGTGCTCTGGAGCCATTGAACATGGAACCAGTGCTTCAATCCATTCTCGAATCTCTTCCACCAAAATCCCCACGCTCAAAACTTGAGCCGCACCGCGAACTGATCCGGGAACTGCGCCGCAAGGGGCGGACATACCGGGAAGTCGCCCAGCTCTTTCATGAACGGCTCGGGCTGTACGTCGCGCCCAGCACGCTTCATTCGTTCGTGAAAGTGCGCGCCAAACATCGCAAGCGTACACAGTTTGAACTGCCACAGCTCGAATCAGTGGATGCGCAATCTGCAGGCTTCGCCTCCATCGCTGCTCTCAAGACAAAGCCGATTCTTCAGAAGCCGAAATCGGCGCGCTTCGTCTTCCGGGAAAATGAGCCACTAACCTTGACCGCCACTGGGGGTGAGCAATGACGGAGTTTTCAAAGCGCGTCGTCTTTACCATGGGCGGCAAAGGTGGCGTCGGCAAAACCGGCGTCGTGGTCGCCCTGGCCGAATGGTTTCAGGCCAACGAGATTCCCGTCACTCTTCTCGATCTCGATACCGAGAACAAGGCGCGTGGATCTCTGAAGCACTTTTTCAACGGGACCGTAACCAAAGTCGATGTTCATACCCCAGCGGGCCTGGATGCCTTCGTCGATCATCTCGATGGCGGCACTCCGATAATCCTCGCCGACATGGGAGCTGGGGCCGGCCAAGTTGCTGCCGGCTGGTTCGACTCTATGTATGAGGATGTCGCGGCGACCGGCGTCCGATTTACGGCGGTGGGCATCGTGACGCCCGACCCTGCCAGCGTCGAGAGTGTCCTGGCGTGGGCGAATCGGCTACAGGATCGGGTGGAGTATGTCATCGTCGAGAACGCGACGAGTGCACTGGCGGATTTCACATACTGGCGTTCAACGAAACAGGCCAACCAGTTCCGTCAAGTGTTCGCGCCAGCCATTTTGCAGATGGAATTTCGCTTGGCCGAACTTGAAAATCCGCTCCGGCAGCATGGCGTTCAACTCGGCCAGGTCGCAGGCCGCAAAACCGTGGTCGATGAACTCAAAAAAGCATCGCTCGTGATGCGCGCACAAAGCTATCGTCGGCGGCTCTTTTCGGAATTCGAGCGCGCAAGGGAGGCGTTCCTGCCATGAGCGCAACTCCAGTTACATCCAACATCGAAGTGATGCCTGTGGGGGAGCCGACGATGTTCGACTGTCTCGCCCGGCTTGTGCCCGACGAATTGCAGGCCGCATACTTTCGCGTCCTCGCGCATACACGAAAACTCAGCCCGGATGATGAAATGCTGCGCATTCTCGAAGCGATGGGCATTCTGGCGCTACTCACACGTCACACACCGAAAGATATTGCTGACGAGCGGGAACGATTGCAGGAGTTGCTTGAGGCTCATCAGCGACACTCAGAGCAGGCCCAGCAGAACATGCTGGGCTACGTCCACGAACTGGAGTCACGGCTCGCTGAACTGCCCGGCGAGATTGAAGCTGGTCTTGATCCGAAGGAGATTGCAAAGATGCTCGGTGAGAGCCTGCGTCAGCACTTTCTCCGTTCGGGCGTGCAAGACACTGTGAGCGCGCTGCAGACCACGAGCGCCGCCATGACTAGCGCACAGAAGGAACTCTCCACTGCTCTGCGCACGCTGTCAGATTCGCATGGCGGCGTTGTCGCACAGGTGGAACGCGCAAACAATCGCATCGAGTATTCGCTGGAGAGCCGGGTGAAAACGATGGATGCGCTGCTGCATGAATGGAAGGGCGATCTGCTACGCATTTGGATTCCCATGGTGGCCGGGGCTTGTATGCTAATCGGGCTGTTCGGTGGCATGGAGATTCAGGGCTGCCGCGACGTGCCTGCCGGTACACCATCAACTACAGCGGCGGTGCCAGCAGCTCCGTCTGTGGCTCCTCAAGCTCCGGCTAAGATTCCCAGACACGCCAGGGGGCAAAGGTAAGGCAGCAAAAATGAATAGGTCAGCGCCTGTTGCATTCGCTGTTCCTGAGTTGTCAACTCATAGGTTGACATCTCATGAGTTGACACACAAAAGGTGTTCAGGTCGCCAAATATGATGTATACATCAATTTTTACTTTACTGCGGCAGACTATTGATGTATAAATCAATTAATGAAGACACTACAGGAACTCGGAGAAGCGGTGGCCTCCGTGAGGCGGGAACTTCAGCTGAAGCAGAAGTCCGTGGCCGAGCAGGCCGGTATCACGCCGGAATCGCTTCTGCGTTTTGAGCGCGGGCAAGTCTCAGAATTCGGCTCTCGGAAGCTCCTTGCTGTGCTCGCCGTGCTCGGCATGGAAGTCACATTTGTGAAGACCGGCATGTCTGGCTCGCTCGATGAACTCCGGCGGGAGCGCGGTGGCTCATGAAACTCTCGGTCTACGTGCTCGGTCGTGAAGTTGCCGTTTTGGAATCGGCCGGCGACTTCAAAAGCGTCCTCTCCTATTTGCCGAACACAGTCGCCGAGGACTTCGTCTCACTGACGATGCCTGTCCGTACGGAGTCTTGGGCCTGGGACGACCAGCTTCCTCCCATATTTCAGATGAACCTGCCGGAAGGCTACCTGCTACAGGTACTGCAGGAACAGTTCGGCCCTCACGTCGGCGCGAGCCCACTCGCGCTCTTATCGGTCGTCGGCAGAAACATGGTGGGTCGCATCCAGGTAGCCGCCCACGGTGCGCAGTTGGAGGAGCCAGCAAAGTCCGTTGAGGTCGCCGACCTGTTGCAGGGCGACAACTCGGAAGAAGCGTTTGCGGAATTGGTACGACAGCACGCGACCAGCGGTGTCTCCGGCGTACTTCCGAAGTTTCTGGATGCGCAGGAAGAGACCCGGAAAGAAGCCCCATCCCCTGGCCGGCGACTTGGCCCGCATCAGAAAGCCACTCTGCTGACTCGCCGGCACATCATTAAAGGTTCTTCAGGCAGGCTGCCATTTGCGGCGCTGAACGAGTACCTGTGCATGCAAGTGTTGGCCAAGGTGCTTCCCAGCGCAAAAACAGAGGTGTCGCGAGACGGCAATGCTCTCGTCGTCCATCGCTTTGATGTGAACGACGAAGGACAGCCATTGTGGGGGATGGAAGACTTCTGTGCTCTGCTAGGCCTGCGCCCTGCGCAAAAGTATGAGACCACATGGGAGCGAATTGCGCGCGCTGTTCGCGATCACGTGCCCGGCAATCGCCAGTACGAAACCTTCCAGCACCTGACGACAATCCTGCTGCTGACGTATGCCTTGCGCAATGCGGACTGTCACGCGAAGAATATCGCTCTGCTGTACACATCACGAGCGGATGTGCACCTTTCGCCCGCCTATGACTTCCTCACTACGAGCGTGTACGCTGGCTACCAAAACAACCCTCCGGGAATTTCCTTCGGCGGCAAGAAGACGTGGACGCCGAGAAAGAACCTTTCGAAGTTCATCGCCTCAATGTTCGGCATACCGCTTCGGGAACAATCCGAAATGGTCGACCACATCAGCGATTCAGTTGCGGATGTCGTTCCTCTCGTCCGAAACAAAATGTCAGATCTTCCGGAATTCAAGGACACGGGCAACAGGATGCTGCTGGCATGGCAAGAGGGCGTAAACGGCCTGCGAGATCGCCGTATATATTCCGTTGGCGACTGGCCAGCGGGCAAAGTTTTCGAAGGAATCTCCGATGCGCCGCGGCTTGAGTCGCCAAGATCAGTAGTCGGTCGCTCACCCTTGCTCGGCGGCCGCTCGAAGGCCAATCGGAAGAGGACCTGATCAACCCACGTTCTTACCAGCATCTACTGAGATTCAAAAGCCACAACCGACAATCGATTTGTCGGGACCTTTGTGCGAGCGCAACAGGACGACTGCGTATTGGCGACATTCCTGGCGGGGAAAACTGAAGCCGCAATTATATGAGGCTGCAACTCACGAGTTGGTCTTGTTGATAAAGTCAATCGCACTTCTAGTCATGACATCGTCGATAATTGGCACCCATTCATTTCGCCACCGGACCTCAGCATTCTGGAAAGCGCGCGCAATGAGGCCGAGGATTCTGAAGCCATCCCTGCGCGAGACAAGAGTTTCAAGGAACGCGCGGACAACCGCTGCCCGTTCTTTGCTGTCTTGCAGTTGCCGAATCAGTTCTGCCGTGATCCCGCCGATAATGGCGAAGATGTTCTCAGTTATGAATAGATTAATGAATGGCGCGAGCGCGTGGCTGAAGGGAGAAACGCTCTTGTCAAATGATGCGCGACGGGCAGATTCAACGAAGATCGCGGGAGTGATTGTCACAACCTCATAGCGGTAACCGAGCATCGTGGTCACGGCTGCAACCGCGTCCTTGCGAGACAGGAAGCCTCTTGATTCCAAGTTGGCGACGACTAGCTCAGTCCAGGCAACACGGACGCCATACTCCTTGATAGCGATGCTGGACTGGACGAAATCGTCGGACCACAAAACGCGGCCTGGTTTCTTGGCAAGCAGTATTGCTTGCGTGCCGTACCTGCCAAATATGGCAATGAGAGGCTTCTTGGCTTCCTCCGCCATGCCCGAAAGCTCGCGGCATGGCTCTACCACCGCGATGGCGCGTACTTTCTCTAGTTGCTTCGCAAAATGCTGGTCTCTTTCGGCATGTTGTTGTTCCGTGACCTCGAATCCCACCATCTGCTCGTCTTGCCAGCCAATACGAAGCCCGGCGCGCGGTGAGCCGTCATGCGTCATGCCCGAGATCCTGTCGATCTCTTCGGCACATCCCTGAGAGATGATGATGGGCAGGTTTAGCTTGGTTAAAAGGTCCATCGCGTCGCAAAGGAACAGGGTGGCGATGGCCGAAAGGTCAAGGACAATCTCTGCCGCCGCACTCAATCCCATTGCCGCGAATACTCGTTGCTGCTGGTTCTCTGGTGCGCACCGAACGATGGACTTGGGATCATTCGCCAAATGAACGACTGCTTCGAAGGCACTTTCACCGAGGATTTCCCCGACGAAATGCAGTGGCAGCGCCTGAGCAGAATACGCCTGTATCGCTTGTCGTTTGCCGAGAAGCTGCTGCTCCATCTTGGCGCGTAGCTCGGTAAGGTCGAGTTCACCACCTGCACCGCGCGGCAGTTGCATGGATTGCAACTCGGTTGCTTCAGGGAAGCGAAGTTGCAATTCATTCATGCAGCACTGGTAGCGGTAGACGTATTTATTCAGGACTTGCCTTATTGTCGCTGGGCGTTCCGAAATTCTGCCGGGAGCAAGTGACACCACATCACCCGCACTCTTGCCGAGAAGGGCCTGTGAAATCGAGTGATCCGGTGCAAACTCATTCAGCTTTGAGTCGGGCTTTAATACATCCTCAATCACATGCCAACGAAAAATGTCTGTGCCGTGCTCAAGATATTCAACAGCGCAGCCCGGCCCAGCCCTGTGGGGCGTGGCGATCTCGATGGGCGGCCCCAATGGGGCGAACAGAAGCATGTAGGCACGGTGGGCATCAACGTCATCGAAGTAGCGGTGCAGCACGTCGTAGCCGTAGCGAAGGGCTTCCTCGTGGCGCTTTGTGTACTTGAGGAAGTAGGTGACGGCGCGGGCGAAGTACGGCTTCACCGTCGCCGTATCAGGAAGCGCATCCTCTGGGCGCTGAAGAAGGTCCGGGCGAGCGTGCTGGATTGCTGCGTAAGAAATGCGCAAGCGAATCACAGCATTGTTGGGATGGCGCTCAAGGAACGATTTCAAGATCGCTATGGCACCCTCGAAGTCGTCCTCCAGAAGAAGGTCCACTTCGGCCTGGGTTGATTCCTCCGTGGCCGCTCCGGCCTCACGCACTTCACGGCACAAGTCAAGAACAGTTGCATGGTCGCCAAGGCGTTGGGCGCAAACCATGGCTTGATGCGTGGCGAGCGGATTATGGACGCCAGCCAAGCGCCGCCACAAGCCGAGGGCCTGGCGATACTCGCCGATGGCGGTGTAAGTCGCCGCCATAAGCTCGATCTCGGCATCGACCGAATCGCCCGAGATTGCTGCTACGGCAGTTTCAAGGCAAGTATTGGCTGATACGTTGTCCTTCATCAGCCAAAACAGCCGAGCAGTCAGGGCCGAACGCGCCACCGAACTCAGCATCTGCGAAGTGGCGGCATCGATCAGAGCTTGCCCCTCGGAGATACGGCCCAATTTTGCGAGCACGCCTAACGTTTCCGCGAATGTGGTGTACCGAAAATCCTGACTAAGTGGCTCGTCTAAGAGGCAAATTTCCTTGAGCAGATCAGCCGCGCGCTGTTCGTCATCGTTACGCGCCCGGCTCAGCAAGAACCCAGCAAACTGTCGTTTGAGGCCACCGCCACCGGGTCCGGTGTAGGGTGTTTGCTCCATGATGGAGATTGCGCGGTCTGTGTCGCCTGAACGATGTTGCAGCAGAGCGTATCCCGCTTGCGTATTCGGCTCATCCGGGGCGAGACGGTGGGCATCTTCGACAAGCAGTCGAGCGCCTTTTTCATCGCCGAGTCTTTCCGTTATGCCCGCGCGCTCCATCATAGCCTGAGCGGCGATGTAGTTCTCATCGCGTTCTATCGCACTGGCAATCCCTTCCTTGAAAAGGTCATCTGCCTCTTTCAGCAGCTTCCTGTCGGTTTCGGAGAATCCCTCTATAGGTTTTGCCCCACTGCCCAACAGAACGTCATGCGACGTGCATTGGGCCAGCGTGATCTTGGAGATGGGCCAAGCGTTTTCTGCGTTGTCTACCACGTCTTGGGCGTATTTCCGGCCAGTTTCATACAGACGAGCACTCAGGGCCCGCATCGCAATCGTGATGCAAACTTCTTGCCGCGCCAGATCTGAGCTAGATGCTCGCGCGATGAGGTCGTCCAGTTTCTCGGAAAGCGGGGCGCTATGGATCAGCAGCATAGTGGCCTTCCACGATTCGGGGTGATCGACCTTCAACGCACTGGCCAATTCGTAGGCTTTCTCGTGCTCGTTGCGAAGAGCGTAGGCCTGGGCCTCAACCTCTCGATTTTTCATGGTGCCCTTGGCGTACTGAATCGACTGGAACAGAAGGGCTGAGGCTGGTTTGGCGAGGTTCCTGGCAGCCTCGATATGGCCGAGATTGGCAATGACCAGAAAACGCTGCTCGTCGGTGAGATTGTCCCATTTATCGCGGCGCAGCCGAGAAAGCTTCTGCTTCGCAAGTGCAAAGTCCCGGCGCTCGATTTCCTCCTTTGCCTCTGAAATCTCCGCATCGAACTGGTTATTCGTGACGGTGCTTTTTACTTCGGCAACGGCAGAGGCGATACCCGCAAGGTTGTCGTTGACTGCCACGAGCTGTGTGTTGGTGATAATCGTGAGCTTGTCCTGCGCGACTTCGGGGTGCTGGTCCAGAACCCGTTCGATCTCTTCCCATCCCTTGAACTCAACAATGAACTGTCCGATTTCCATGTGCTCCGCGTTGATCTGCGCGATGGCTATCTGCAATTCTGTCGATGTCTTGGAGGTCGTGAGAACAATGTAGCGCTTGAGCTTAAACGGGGCGGTCAGCGCCTTATCTACCTCAGCGCGCAGACTTTTCTCGGTATAGACTGTTTCGAGGTCTTCTGCTTTGCATTGAATCGCGACATGGGGCGGAGGGGATTCGAGGTCGATGATGTCTATGCCATGCTGACGCTGGCCACGTCTGCCATACCGCTTGAGTCCGGGCATCTTCAGGTGAGCCTGATAGAGGGCGAGGCAAAACTCTTCGAACTCGTCGTCGGTCTTCGGGGCACGATAACGGAAAGACGCCAAGGCACACCACCACCCCTAAATTGGGGCAAGAGGAACTATCTAAGAGTAATGCTAGGCCACGAGTACATTTATTTCCATTGATTTGCCGATAGGTCAGTTTTTGCTCGCAGATCCTCGACAGCCCAATTGAACCATCAACCAGCTTCCCGGACGATTGATCGTCGGGACGGAGCCGCATCGCTTTCTCAACGAGCGACAAATCGCCTGGTCACTCGTTGAAGCCGGATGGTAACGAAATGCCGGCAAGTGATCATGCGATACGACTTCTATGGCCACGCTGACAACGTCCTTGAACAACCTTCGAACGATGCCGAATCGCGTTCGAGCTTGTTCGAGCCCTGTTCGCAGCGACTTGTTTCACGTCACGCCCCTAAGCCGTGAGGCTTAGGGATGGTGTCTTGCTCCACAACACGCGCAGCGCGCCGCAAAGTGAGCGCGGCATCCTGCAGGGACGGACGCAGATCATACCGCCTAGGCTGCGCTGACGGTGAACCGCATATAGCGCTTGCAATCGAATTTCGAACAGAGCTACGGTCGAGGCTGTGCTCACCATTCGGGCCATGACGGGCGGCGCTGGCTACGCCCAGCGGCATCTGCAACACAGCGACTACTACGACGAAAATCGCCGCGTACAGGGCGAATGGCAGGGCCGCGGCGCAGAACTGCTTGGGCTGCGAGGCAACGTCTCCTCTGAACAGTTTGAGGCCGTGCGGGAAGGGTTACATCCCGAAACCGGCGAGTTCCTGCGCCCACGCCACAGTGTAGACCGGGTGAACGAGGACGGGAGCGAGCAAAGCAAGGCGCGGTCCCTCTACGATCTCACGTTCTCTGCGCCAAAGTCGGTTTCAGTGCAGGCGATGGTCGGCGGTGACGAGCGCCTGATCGCCGCCCATGATAAAGCCGTCCGAGAAACCCTGGCGGAAGCCGAAAGCTACTCGGCTACTCGCGTCCGAGTGGATGGCGCGAACGAGAATCGCACTACTGGCAACTGGATCGTGGCCGCATATCGGCACGACACAAGCCGCGAACTCGATCCGCAACTGCACACGCACGCCGTAACCGCGAATCTCACCTATGACGGCGTCGAGGGCCGCTGGAAGGCGTTACAGGCGTCAGGCATGTACGAGCGCCGGGCCTATCTTACAGAGGTCTACCGAAATGCGCTAGCGAATGAGGTGCTAACTCTCGGCTATGAGATTGAGTCCCGACGCGATTCTCGTGGGCGGGATCTCGGTTTTGAAATCCGCGGCGTATCAGATGAACTGCGGGAACGGTATAGTCAGCGCAGCGCACAGCGAGACGCCGCGATCACCGAATTCACACATGAACATGGGCGGCAGCCAACTGACAACGAGGTAGCCGTCCTGGTCCGCGAATCTCGCGCCGACAAGCTCACGGAGATTGCGACCGAACAGGTACGCCAGCAGCAGCAGGCGCGATTGTCACCGGCAGAATCGCAGGCCCTGGATCGCCTGCGAGGCGCATCCCTGGAGCAAGGCCGCAGCTGTTCATATGAACTTTCGCCGGCGGCGGATTCGCTGCAACACGCGAAGGACCATCTCTTCGAGCGCCGCTCTGTCGTTTATGATCACGAACTGCTAGCCGAAGCTCTGCGATACGGTCGTGGACGGGTCGATCTCAGCCAGTTGCGCGGTGCACTGGAAATCGAAACATCCCGAGGGACCGTCATTCATGCCGGCAACCGGCTATCTACGCACGAGAGCCTGGATCGCGAACAGCGCATGGTTGCCATGGTGAACCGTGGCATTGAACAGTACGGTCGGCTGGGCGGCACACATGAGTTTACGCCCGCCGAGCATTTGCACAACGAACAGAAGCGCGCTGTCCAGCAAATACTCGACTCGCGTGATTTCGCTGTCAATCTGCGTGGCGCCGCCGGGACCGGAAAAACGGCCACACTCCAAGAAATCGACCGGGGCCTGCGCGAGGCGGGTCGCGAGGTAACTGCAATTGCGCCCACGCGCAGCGCCGTGGAGGAGTTGCAAAAAGTGGGTTTTAGCGACGCCATAACAGTCTCACGCCTTCTTCAAGACGAAACGTCACAATCGGCGCTACGTGGCAGGGTCTTGGTCGTCGATGAGGCCGGAATGATCGCCGGGCGACAGATGGACAGCATTCTCGGATTGGCCGAGCAACATATGGCACGCGTCGTGTTTTCGGGCGACACTCGCCAGATTCAGAGTGTCGAAGCGTCCGACGCACTGCGCATTTTGGAGCGCGAATCGCAGATGAAGAGCGTCGCTCTGACCGGCGTGCAGCGTCAGACTCACGCGCAGTATCGAGACGCCATTCAAACCTTGCGCCAGGCTCCTGAACAGGGCTTTGAGAAGCTGGAACGGCTTGGCGCGGTGCACGAGGTTCCCTTCGTCGAGCGTAGCCGTGCGGTTGCTGATCTCTACCGAGATATGACCGCCGATCCGACCCGGCGTGTTTTGGTTGTCGCGCCCACGCATGAGGAAATTGGTCGTGTCACTCGTGCGATTCGCGATGACCTTTCTGAACGCGGTCATCTCGGCCATAGCGTCACGATGGATCGATACGTCCCTCTGCAATGGACGGAAGCGCAAAAACGTGATCTAGCGAACTACCGTGAGGGGCAGGTGCTGATAGTGCATCGGACAGCAAGGGGTATGGAGAAACACGAGTCCCTCACTGTCAGCCGCGTTGACTCTGGCACGGTGATCGCTCGCAACGCGCGCGGCGAAGACAGGAGCTTTACACCAGCACAGACGCGCTCCTTCTCTGTCCATGAGCGGCAATCCATTGACGTGGCTCCGGGCGACCGGCTCATGTTTACGGCCAATCGCCGAGATGCCGGTTTTCGCGCCACGAATGGCGAGCTGGTGACGGTACGGGGTATCGAGAGGGGGCGCATTCAACTTGAGGATGGTCGGACACTGCCGGGGAATTATCACCAATTCGATCACGGCTACGCCATCACCGCGCATCGCAGTCAGGGGAAAACGGTTGACGGAGTAATCCTGTCAGCCGATGTCATGAAACAGGAATTGTTCTACGTCGGCGCATCTCGTGGCCGCAGTGAAATTGCAATCGTCACGAGCGACCGTGAACAGTTGCGCGAATCGCTGGGCATTTCCTCCGCCCGTCCGTCGGCCTTGGAACTTGCTCGGGAGCAAGCCCGATCACCGGAGTTCGAGAATTCCATCCAGCATTTGCCGACTCATCAGATCGATTTGCCAATACCTCATCGGGATATCGGCCCTGCGCATGAGTTGGGGCTCGGCTTGTAAAGGGTATTCGGCGAACGTCTGCTCAACGGCTCAGTTCTCATGCCGAGAAGCCGGAATGCCTGCTGGAAGCGGAATCATCCTGTGGATAATGTGCGTCCAATAGGACATCTGTGGTCGATAAAAGGCTTCATTGTGCGCTTGATTCGGGACAAGGATGAGCTCACTGTGTATGCCGCAAGCAGAACTCAACTCGGAAGCCATGCGCACGGGAAACGCGCGATCGCGATCGCAATGCACGATTGAGACGGGGACGGAAAGGCCAGGAAGCGCTTCGCTGTTGCACCAAATGCGGGGTAGTGCAGGGGCGAGAAAGCGGGGCAGGCCAAGAACACAGGCTGCATCTCGAAACGAGGTGAAGGCGGAACAAAGGAAGAGACGAGCGGCGGGGATGCTGGGAAGAATGGCGGTCGCGATTCCGCTCCCCATAGAGAAACCAAGAACTGAAATCGGGGTGCCGGGAACAATGGTATTGAGAAAGGTAAATGCGGACACGGCGTCGTCTTCGCAGTGCCTCCAATTGAGCCTGCCCCGACTCCTGCCGTAACCTGCGTAATCGAAAACAAGAGAGGCAATCCCGTTAGCTGCAAGCAAGTCTTGCGCGGCAAGCCAATGTTCGACAATCTCGCCTATTCCATGACAGATTAGGAGAGCCGCGCGTGGAGGATCGGCGGGTTCGGCTAAAACTGCATCAAGGAGCCGATTTGAGCTGTGAATCAAATGCCGCGAAATCCGCACACCGGGCGTAGATGCTGAGGCGGACTTTCCAATTCGGCCGAGTAGCCTGTCCCGAAGGGTGAACATGCGCCAGGTCGCGCCGACCGAGATAGAGAAGAAGGTCTCCTGCATTCTGACTGCAGATGATTGTTGAGGCGGTTGATTCGCTAGCGACATCCAGGCCCTCGAGCAAAGAAGTGGTTTAATCAGGCCGACAATATCTTCCGCAAGGCCACATAATCCACTTTCGCGTTGTGTCGTTTATCCATCGGAATCGAGCGCAGCAATCGAACTTCGTCGATGAAAGCCCATTGAAGAGATTCGCGGGCGGCCTCTACTGCAGAATGAGCGGGGCTTTCAACGGCTAGAACCCTCCTGCCCTCAATCGACAGGATAGCCGCACGGGAGATACCAGAGATTTGGAGCGCTGCGCACTCTATTGCGAAAGGATAAAGTACCCCACGTTCATCTTTGATAGCTGCCGAAGCGCGCCCCAACAGCCATAGCCGACCCTGCTGATCGAGTCGGCCAAGGTCACCCGTTCTGTGCCAGCGAGTTCCGTCAACGTCGAATTTCGTTTCCGAATCGCCAAGTCCATGCAGATATCCGGGCAGAACGTGGTCGCCCGAAACAACAATTTCACCGACATCCCCGTCTGCGACGAAAAGCTTCCGGAATCCTTTAGATTCGAGCGTCGAGATCGGTGTGCCCCATTGATCGCGAATGATTCGCAGACTCAAGGACTGCACGGGATTTCCCGCCAGCAGTCCATGACCGTGTTCCATAGCCAGAAAATCATCCGCTGAGAATTGCGAGAGAGAGATCTCCGCAATCGGCTCCGCTTCAGTTGACCCGTAAACGGCTGTGATTTCCGCCTGCGGAAATGCGGTGCGAGCTCTGCGCAAGTTGCGCGGGAAAACCGGGGCTCCTCCCATGAAGACGTGCCGTACGCTTTCAACGTGGGCGTGTCCCTCCTCGATCCCGTCCACCAAACGCTCGACGAGGGCCGGCGAGGCCCCGACGGTCTCAATTCTCGCTTGCTCAATCTGACGCAGAACAGGGGCCGAATCGATCTTGCCGGGGCTTCGCAAATTAGCATCCGGAAGAACGCTTGTTACACCGGATGCGAGATTGGCCAACACAAAAACCGGTAGCGTTGTGAGGTCGACGATTCCTGCACGCAATCCAATGCTGCCTTCCAATGCCCGATGCTGCGCCAGCAGGAATCCGTGCGAACGAAGCGCGGCTTTCGGTTGTCCGGTGCTTCCACTGGTGAAGGTGATCAGCGCAGGCGCTGAGTCCATCAAGTCCGCAATTGGCACTTCCTGGGCGGCGTTCCGTTCCAGCGAAAATTGGTAGGTTCCCGGAAACCATCTCGATGACCATGCGAAGGGCAGGCGGCGCAGCGTCGGCACGGTCATTCGCAAAAAATGCGCCTTCCGAGACCCGAAGAATCCCTTAAGAGGAAACAGCTCGCAACAGCGAGCAATGTGGCGTTGACCCGCGGAGGGGTCGAGAAACACCGCCACCGCCCCGATCCGAAACAATGCCATCAGAAATGCGTATAGCTCGATAGACATTGGATGGAGGACGAGAATGCCATCGCCGGCTAGGATTCCCTGTGAAGCCAACTGAGCCCCCAACCGGGAGGTTGCCTGTTCAAATTGCCCGAAACTGAAAACCCGATCCCGCCCGCGGTGTACATCGATCAGCGCGGCCTCATTCGGCCGATGAGCGGCCTGTTCGTGCAGAACCTGCGCGACGTTCATGCGCTCAGGCTCCGGCTGAAGATTGCATAGCGGCGCATCAGTTGCGCATACCGGCGGCTTGTATTTCTTGACACGTTTCCCTCGTACATCAGGGCATGGATGCACCGACTAAATCCTAAAGCGCGGCCTGTTTGCTGCACCTGCTCAGCCATCAGGGCGCCTAACCCGGCAAGGGATGGATCAGGGAGAATGGCGACCGTCTTAAGGATGAAGGTGTCCATCGTCTGACCGCGCGCCGCCTGGGCCAAGTCCGGGATCGCAAAGAGAAATCCAACCAGATCTCCGCCGCGCTCTGCGAGCAGCAGAAGTTCAGGTCGAATCTTCGAGAGAAGCCGGGTGTACTGAGCCAGGTAAGCTCGTTCCGGCAGTTCTGTGTAGAGGAAGTTTTTCGCGAATGCGATCTGGCTGACGCTGTAGATGCGGCTAAGCTCGCGCTGCAACGACGAGCTTTCCGCAGCCCGTATGCGCACTCCCTTGTCATTCAGCCTCTCGCCCACGCGCACCATGCGCTCATCGGCTTGCGATAGGTTGGCATTCAACGCTGAGGTGTACTGGGCGAGTGGTGCAAATCCCGCCTGCTCCCATTCGAGCGGCCACGCTGGAGGATTTGCCGGTTCCAGAAAGAACGGTGGCTCGGTGCCGGCATCCACGACGAAGCGATAGCGTCGCCACGTATTACCATCCATCGGCCCTATGGCAATGGTGCATCGCTGTTCCCGAAGATTTTCGATTGCCGCGGCCAGCACCGCAGATGCCGCCTCGTCGCCAGTGCTGGCATAGTGGCCGATTATTCCGACTCTCTCTTCCTGATATACCGGTGCATCCGTCCACCACAGCGATGCATGGGCTTCGACTCTTCCCGTGCAGGAGACGGCGCAGAGGTGCAGGTCCACACGATGCTCGGCAAGTTGGGCAGCGTCGAATGGCGCGAGAGAGCGCGAGTGCTCCAGGATCGAGCGCTCTTCCGCTGTGCGCAGCGCGCGGACAATCATAGAAACCTTGCCATTCCCGCGCCGGCCAGCGTTGCTCCGAACACGATCGCCGCCTGGCGCGCCCAGCGAGTTCCGTTCACTGAATACAGTCCGTCCTGCCTGCGCTCAACCGTGCAGAACAAGGCAAAGGCCGCTCCGCACAGGGCCCCTCCCGCTAAGCTCCCGAGCAATGCAGCTCGCGAGAAGTGCTCTTCTGCCATCCACGGTAAAAAGATCAGCGCACAGCTGAATGCTACGATCGTAGGTCCTGATTTCCACGCGGCGTCCTCTGGATTTCTTAAGACCTTCAGCGTCCAGGCCAGTATCGCCAGTTGAATCGCATAACCGAGGGTATAGGGGTAGAGCAAAGCTGTACCAAACTTCACCTGTGCAAGAAACACCCACACCAGTCCGGAAGAGGCCGCACTCACAACCGCGTAAACATTGTGCGTGCGATCTACGCGCAAGACTTTGGCTGGATAGAACAGCGTGTAGGTCACAAACAGGGTGGTCGGAGCGATCAGCCAGCGCCATCCACCCAGCCCCCAAGAAACGTAGAGCACCAATACGGATGCCAGCAGCGCGCTTGCCTGCAGAGTTGTCCGCGAACGATAGAGAAAAACGAAGAGCAGCAAGCAGGCAGCGACGATCAGCCGCGTGACCAGCATCCACAGCGACAGGGTCATGTAGATATGGAGCAGAATGAAGACTCCGAGAGGGATGAACAGATTATCGAGTCCCCGCCATGCAATGGCTTCGAGCAGGGTGACGACCAGTGCGATGTCTATAGCGATCAGAAGCGTCTCCGGCCGGCCTTGTTCCGTGAATAACAACAGCGGAATATGGACGCTGAAGAAAGCTACCGTGAAAAAGCTCACCGAGCCTTCTGCGCTTTTGATGCCGCCAATCCCCGCGTATCCGTGCTTGCCATACTCCTCGCCGAGGAGCGCAGCCGTGCTGTCGGCGAATGTGAGCACAAGTAGAGGAATCACATACATCAGCTTGCCGCCGCGAGCCAGGAAAGACAGCAGCGCCACAGACAAGGGGAAATAGATCTCTCCGCGCGACTCGCGGCCAACATTCTCAAGCACACCCCCCATTCGCCTCTTCAGCGGCGTGTAGCGCCGAATCGCCACCATGAGCAGCGCCGCGAGACCGCAGACAATGCATACGGCAATCCATGAAGAGAATATCCATGCGAAGCTGATTGCAAGAACACCAGTTCCCAGATGCGCCAGCTTGCGCAGCTGTTCGGCAGTGATCGTCACAAAACGCCGCAATGCCTGCAGCAGCAAGAACAAAATCGCAACCGTCAAAAGAACTGCAACGATCCCCGCAATGTCTCCAGTTTTCATATCACGCGCTCCACCACAAAAGCGCTGTAGAAAAATGCCTTGTCCTTCCTGAATAAAGCGGCGCTGAGTTCAGGGAGTGGATCGAGCGAACCGGCGAGCGACTCAGGCCGACTGCGGGGCGCGAGCATGTTCCAGTAGGCGAGCCGCGCGCCCGGTTTCGACCGTGCCACAAGTTGGCGTAGCAATTGCTCGTATGCCTCAATTGACATGTATTCGAAGATATTGCTCAGGTTGAAGGCATCGAAGCGTTCTTCCTGATCCAGAACTTCCTCCAGAGCGCAGCGTCGCCATTCCAGTGCGCCCAGATTGCGCCGGATCTGCTCGAAGTTCTCCTCGCGTAGTGCAAACGGTAAAACGCCGTGAAAGCCACCTGTCATAATCCACTGCAGATAGGGGTTCTCCGCCGGTGCCAGTTCTGTCATGGCGTAACGGGCGCGTCCCAGAATCCGCTCCGCGACGCTTCCCTCCACATAACGGAAAAACTCGGGATCGCGCCCCATGGCGCCCATCACCTGGCGGGAAAAGAAGATTCGAAATAGAAGATTCCAGCGCAAGCTGTTCCAGCGCTGCTCGTAAAACTGGAAACGCTGCTCCTTAGATCTAGGCTGAAACAGTTCGCTTACGCGGCCAAGACTGTGAATCAGAGGAAGGATACGCGTCCGAAACATTTTAAAATACCGCTCGAATTTTCCTGCGTTTCCGATGCCTTCTTCGATCAAAGCGCGGCGCTCGTCCCAAAAGCGCAAACAGCCTGGCGACAGATGCTGTCGGCATGCATCGTAGAGTTGCCCGCGCCGTTCACAGGCAATCGAACCGACCAGTCCCAGCAGCTCGCTATGTTGCAGCCTCTGATAAGCCGCCACGCGCAGTTCCAGGCAGGCCAGCTGCGCGTCGCTCAGATCAATCGCGAGTACCCGCTCCGGTGCGCCCGCCAACAGCGCCAGCGTATTGTCGCCGGCGCTTGCGATCGAGAGGCATCTCTTCCCCGGCCCTGGCTCAAGCGCCTCCAGCAGTACGTCGGCATCCTCCCAGCACTGTGCGTACCGGATGCTGGAGAAGTCCGCGCGCTCCGCCGCTTCGCTACGCATTCTGCGCCTCGGGGGTAATCCGCCGCACGACGCCTTCTGCTCCGTCCAGCTCCACCACATCGCCGTCACTCAACCAATCTGTCAGTCCCGGAATGGAAACGACTGCAGGAATGCCAAGCTCTCGCGCCACAATCGCAGAGTGCGATAAAAGGCTTCCCCGCTCGACCAGCAGCCCACGCGCGGACGGAAACAGCATGATCCATCCAGGATCAGTATGGTCGGCTACCAGAATGCTCCCAGCCGGAAGCTGCGCGTTTCTGGGATCGCGCACCACGCGCACCGAGCCGCGAACCACCCCCGGACAGCAGCCAATTCCGCGACGCTCCTCACCTCCGCAGTCTGCGGCTCTCGGTCCGCCTCGCGAGGCATACTCCCGCGCGAAGTAAACGACCCCCCGCGTCTCGAATCGCTCCGGTGGAGACGGAGACTGCCGATACCGAGAGAATTCTTCTTTCCGAACCTTCACGAGCGCGCGCAAGTCGGTCGTCGTGGCCGTTCCATCGACCAGAGCCACGATCTCCTCGGCCTCGACATAGAAAATGTCCCGGTGATCGTCCAGTTCGCCCATCGCCTGCAGGCGCTTTCCGGCCTCTAAGAAAATACGGCGCATGCGCCCAAACAGGCGGGTTCGCTCGAATCGCAAATTCTCGCGTTGCCGCACACGTTCGCCGGCATTGCGCAGTACCCACCCAAGCACGGCTCGTTTCAAAGGCGCGCGGTTCAACCTTTCTCGAAGAGCGGCCTGTGCATCGGACAGGGTCGCTGAATGGTTTCTCACATCCGCTGCCCCGTTCTTCTCTGCGCGCGCCAGCTCTCCAATGCTGCGCAGCAGCACCGTCGGATTCTCGTGCAGCGTCTCGCTCTCCAGCTTCAGTTCCTCCAGGCAGCGATCGCCGAATTTCTCAAGATACGCGTCGTACCCCGCCCGAAACTCGCTGTGTCGTCGGAGCGTCTCAAGCACCCGCTCCAGAGGAGCTGAACAGAGCGCATCCACAAGCTCGGAAGATTCCCGCGCAATCTTCGCCAGCTCGCGCACGCGTGCAGCCGGCTCGGCGCTGATCATGATCCCCCTGCCGCGAATCGCATCATTCGCAAGCATTCCTGAGGTACCTCCGCACCACGCCGCCGTCAGCTTTCGCAGCGTGCCATGAAAGATCATCGCGAAAAAATCGTTTGACAGTGGAGCATCCCAACGCGCTCCCAACTCCTGTTGCAGCCAAACGAAATGAGCCGTCAGCTCATCGAGCCGCATGTCGCACAGTCGTGGCGAAGGCTCGGCGAGCGCCCGTTTCAGCCGCGAATTGAACTTCTCGATTTGCCCGTTGAGAGTCAGGTAATTGCGGAGCAGTCCGAAGAGCATCGCGGCAACGTGCAGGGAATCTATCAGCTTTTCGCCCGCTCCAGCTTTCTTCCCGCTGCTGATAGTCGACTCCGGCAGGCTTTCCCGCACACCCATCATTTGTTCCATGAATCGGTGATTCAGCGTAAAGCCGGGCAGCAATGCGAGCGCACGATACCAGTTGAGCAGGTTGTAGTACACACGACCGCGAATCAGTCCCAACATGTTGCGGAAGACTCGATCATTTTGAATGAGCGTTCTTTCCGGCACGTTGAGAATCCGGCAAAACTGCCGGTAGACAGACTCGTAGCTCGACCGTGCAAATGAGAAAGTCAGTGGAGTAGTGACCCCACTGTAGCTTTCCGTGATGTTGCTGTTGTCCCAGAGATTCAGTACGCCATCCGGATCGGCGACGCCGCGCAGCGTTGTGATCGGCCGTGATTGCAGTAAGTAGATGGCCCCGTTCTGTACGGCCCACTCAATATCCTGCGGCTGACCAAACACCGCGGCGGCTCTACGTGCCAGTGCGGCTACGGCGGCTGTATGTTCCGGCGGCAGCGCCGGCCGTTGCTGCAATTCTTCCGGGACAGGTCGCGCTGATACGCCTTCCTCGGCAGCTGGATCGAATCGGTGGGCCATTTTCTTCACAGCGATGGATTGCTCCTCAATCGCGCCGGAGCGATCGACATGAAATGTATCCGCGTCCGCGTCACCGCCAACAAGCGCTGTCCCGAGGCCAAACACTGCACTGACAATTGCTATCCCTCGACGGCCACTTACGGGATCGGCGCTAAATGCTACGCCAGCCGCATCCGCGTCCACCATTTGCTGCACCAGCACCGCAGGAGCCGATTGTGGCAGCGCAGCCAGCCTGCGCTGGCGCCGATACTCGACGAGCCTTGCACCAAAACCAGAGCGCCACACATCTGCAATCCGCGCGGCAACCGCCTCAGGCTCGACAAAGAGATATGTGTCGAGCTGTCCGGCAAACGAGTTTTCCGCGCTGTCTTCCTCCACCGCCGAAGACCGCACGGCAAATCGCCCTCCCTGGCCATTCACGGCTTCGAGCGCTGTGGCAATCTCCTCGGCCACGTTTTGTGCGAGACGCAGTGAGCTCAAACTTCGCTGGAGCATTTCCGCATTTTCCCCGTTCAAGAGCCGTCGCTGTTCCTCATCGAGACTTACCACGAACGCTTCGGGTGGCACTGCGAACCACGGAGGAATTGGCAGCTCCGCCGCAGTCAGCCGCGCTAAGGCGAGCGCTTTGCCGCCGATCTCCTCTACCGATCCACTCCGCAGGGCGTATTTCACCTGTGCCTCCAGTAGCGCAGAGCAATCGGAATGACTCCCAGACTGAGATACAGAACCAGGCTCCAGATTCCACCGATCATCTCCAGAGACTTGCCGCGTCCGGGGACTTCTGTCGAGAGGAATCGTGCGCTCAGAACACCTGCGGCCGCCACTAGAGCCCCCAGCAGGAAAGTGGCCGGCAGGCCAAACGCTATGCTGCGCGCAGCCATAATTGCCAGTAGCGCGGTCAGGCTCATCATGGCTAGCCACACTGCGACGGCTCGCCCACGTCCCCACAAAAAGCTGTACGTCTCCACTCCTGTTTCCTCATCGACAGGCGTCCGGATCTTTCTTCCAATCTCCAGCACCACGCCGTTGCAATAACTCACCAGCAGAAACCACAGCAGACCCGGCGGCGGTTTCCTGTAACCCATCGCCACCCAATCGCAGGATGTCGTGTACAAGTCCACCAGCGGCATGATCGCCATGTGCGTGACCATATAAACGATCGGCCGCGCCTTCAGCCAATCCCGCACGAAGAACTCCTTGCTCATTAGGCCGAGATAGATCCACGTGACTAAGAGTAGGCCAATCAGCCTTGGTGACAGCCATAGAGCCATAACCAGCTGCAGCACGATGCACGCGATCCAGATCCATGCCAGTTCGCGAAGCTTGATGAGCCCGCTGGGTACCGGCCGGTAAGGACGATACTTTGAGTCCTCCTCAAAATCTTTGAACTCATCCGCCAGGCGCAGTTGCAGGAACGTCAAAAAGGAGTTGGCAAATGCAACAAAGCATGGCTTCCATCCCGGCAATTCAGTCGCGCCGCGGAGCAAAGCCGAGTAGCTCACTGCCGACAGACTGAACGCCAGAATGATGGGCGAATGGGCAAGGATGGGGAAGCGTTCCCGCTGGTACACCCACCAGCGGTTAGCCACGATGGCCGTCTGGGTCGGCATTGCGTCCTCTTGCCCGCTTGCGGTGTGCGCGCGTAAAGTCCCGCGAACACAATGCCGCTGCGATCGAGATCTCGCCGGCTAGCGCCAGCGCACCACACAATTCGGCAAGCCCGCGGGCTTTTCCCTCGCCGGCCATGCCCAGGATTTCCAGGCAGGCGCGTTGAGTCGGCAATGCCGTACCGCCGCCCACTGTCCCCACTACGATGCTTGGCAGCGTCACGGCCGCGTAGAGAGCACCACCTTCGGTCAATTCGAACCGCGTTATACCAACAGAGGACTCCGCAACGCACGCTGGATCCTGACCGGTTGCGATATAGAGCGCAGTCAGCGCGTTCGCAAAATGGCCCTGCATTCCGATGCTGCCACTTTGAACTGCCCCAAGGGAGGAAATCCTCCAATACTTCTCCATCTGCTCCGGTGTCGTGTTCAGGCGCGCCTTGATGAGGTCGGCCGGCAACTTTACCTCGGCGGTCACCTTCTTGCCGCGAACGGTCACGAAGGAGTGCGCCGTCGCCTTCTTGTCTCCAGCCAGATTGGCCTCTACGCAGAAGAACTCCGGCGTGATCGGGGCATTGCTCACGATGTGCTCGCATATTGCCTGGGTCGCGATCGTAACCATGTTCTGCCCAGAAGCATCGCCAGTCGTGTAGTCCAGTATCAGATAAAGGTGGTTGCCCTCTATGGCAATGCCCAGGTCAATTAGCTCGCCATGGTGGGTTGTCGAAGCTGCAGCGTCACTCAGCGCCTGCCGCTGGTCAATACACCAGATTGCAAATAATCCGGCATCCTTTACAGTCTTAAATGCAAATCCGGGGGTTCGCCGCATCCCTTCGTGCAGGAGAATACTCACGCATCCGCCCGCCTCCGTTATGACTTGGGCACCGCGTGAATAAGAGGCAACCAGAGCAGCCTCGGTCGTTGCCAACGGCACATAGAAATCACCAGATGCGAACATCCCACGGATGCGCAAAGGCCCGGCAAGTCCGACCGGCACTTTCACCGTGCCAATGCAATTCTCGATATTGTTCTGGTATCGCTGGAGTTCCGCATTTGAGCCCGGAGCCAGCAATGCTTGCCGAGTCTCTGCCGACGAATGAATCAGAGTCCAGCGGCGTTCAATAGCGAGATCCGAAACCGAACTTGCTCCCGGCACTTTGGGAGGGATTGGTCTTTCCTCACCCACCAGCGATTGCGCAATTTCAAGAGCCGACCTCTGTTGCAGGAGACGGCGCAGAAATTTCCCGACTCTCTCTTCGCTGCTCGCCATGGCCCCTCACTGGTGGTTCCACCGCATCCGTACTTTGTGCTCTGTCTCCCGTAATATGCTCGTCTGAGCATGGCCACCGTTGGAAAACCAGTTTCACGCCGCTCCCCACTGCCTCGCGGGACGAGTCTCGGGTGAAAACTTATAAAGCAACGCATCTATGGTTACCGCAATTCTATCCCGTCGCTACTAAATGGCGTATGCCTCCTTTGAGGGAAGCGATGAACGCAGTACTAACCGATGCAGCGTGGATTCCGACTTTTGCGCGGAGATCTGCATTTCGGCGAAGACCAAAGATGCCCCTGGCCGGGTGCATGCGATGGGACTTGACCCCGTCGCCGGTGGCCGCGTGGGGCTGTCGCCAGGATTGCCCCTGCGGGGCGTGGGGTACAGAACTCTGTAAAAGGAATACTGACATTCCCCGGATATTGGGGTTGTGCGTCGAGGCGGAGAGGGCGGTGTCAAGGGTCTTGACCGCTTCGCGGCGGCGTAGCCGCCCTTGACACCGCCCGCGCCTCGGCTATGTTGCTGCTATCCGGGGAATGTCAGTTGGATTTGTCCAGTGGAATAGTGGTCCGAAAATAATTTTACTTTCGTGAGATCGAAAATTGGGGAGGACAAAGAATACCAAAGAAGGACAATGGCGCACCTCCGTGCACTTCCTATTCCTAACGCTTCGCTTTTGTTTCGTGCGGCGAATCCATGAGGATGAAAATACGCCCCAAGCGCTGGGTTGACATCGCTCCATGACCCCACACATTGTGGTTCCAAGGAGTGTGCGAACCATGTTCGATTTCCCTCATTCTCCCGATTCATTCGAACCGCTGCTGGACAGTGATCGGGCGGCAGCTATCATTCGAGTTCACCCCAAAACCCTTCAGCGTTACGCACGAAATGGGATCGTTCATGGTGTGCGAGTAGGCAAGCTGTGGCGCTTCCGGGCCTCGGACCTGTTTCAATCCGGCGAACGGATCAATCCACTCGACGACGACCTCAAGGCACAGTAGGCTGAAAGTAGCCATCCGTGCCGTCTCACCACCCTTGGATTTGGAGAGGAAATGAGACGTTCACGATTTCAGCAAGGCAGCCTCCGACTTGTGGAGCGCGCCGGAAGCCCTAAGGCTTGGGAGTACCGATGGTACGAAGCCCAGCCCGACGGCACACGCCGCCGCCGCAATTTGGTGGTGGGAACGCTTGAACAGTACCCGAACGAAACCGCTGCACAAAAAGCAGTGGTTGCGCTTCGGGTTGACATTAACGTTGAGAGTCCGCGCACGAGCCTGGCCCCGATCAGTGTTCAGATACTTATCGATCACTACCGGCAAAAGGAACTCGGCGAAGGCTCGAACAAAACCTACGCGACATGCAGGACGTATGAAGGCTACTTCCGCAAGTGGATCTTGCCCCGTTGGGGCGAGTACCGTGTGAAGGACGTTCGAGCGGTCGTTGTTGAAGAGTGGTTGCGTTCGCTAAAGCTGTCGAATGGCAGCAAGGCGAAAATGCGAAACATCATGCACGCTGTCTTCAATCACGCAATTCGGTGGGAATGGCACGAACGGAATCCGATCACGCATGTTCGCCAAAGTGCGAAGCGGGCGAAGATCCCGGTTGTGCTAACAGTTGAGGAGGTTGCCGCGCTGCTTCGCTTGTTGCGGGAGCCTGCGCGCACGGCGGTCTTCCTCGATGTGCTCACGGGGCTGCGCGTCGGCGAGCTGCTGGCGTTGAAGTGGAATGACATTGATTTTGAAAAGTCCCAAATCTCTGTCACGTGCTCCATCGTCATGCAGCGCATCGGCGATTGTAAGACGGAGGCCAGCCGTAAGCCCGTACCGCTCGATCTCCGGCTTGCAGAAGCTCTCTACGATTGGCGTCTCGCGAGTCCGTATCCGTTACCAGGGGATTGGATCTTCGCAAGTCCGCATTCCAATGGTCGATTGCCCTATTGGCCCGGCGCATTCTACCGGGCGCATATTCTTCCAGCAGCCCAGAAGCTCGGCATCGAAGGGATTGGCTGGCATACGTTCCGGCGCACCTATGCGACGTTCCTCAAGGCCAACGGTGAGGATGTCAAGACGGTGCAGGAACTCCTCCGCCATGCCAACAGCCTCGTGACAATGAACCTCTACGCACAGGCAATCACGCAGAACAAACGCGACGCACAGAGTCGCATTGTGACGATGGTGCTTGACGACAACCGTCTGCGCAAAGCGCAGCCCAGCGGGAGCACTTCCGCTTATCGGACCATAACGGACCTACAAAATTCTGGACGGGATTTGCAAGTAGCTCGATCTATTGGCGTCCCCGACGGGATTTGAACCCGTGTTATCGCCGTGAAAGGGCGGTGTCCTAGGCCGGGCTAGACGACGGGGACGCTGGGAGGGTCGTGAACGGCTATGATTCGGCCGAGAGCGCCCTTATGAAGGCTACCAACTTGGGATGTGCATGTCAAAAGGGGTGGCATACCCCGTGGATGGCTTGGCCAGACCGCGGCAAGGGCCTGTCGCACGCCGAAGACTTATGAATACATTCAAGCTGAAAAGGCGGCCCCTCATTTTTTGCGTCGATGGGGCACCCTAGGGCGTCAGAATAGGAACGGTAAGGTTTCCACAATTCTTCGCTAGCTGGTGTTGCGCATAAGAGCGGGAACCAGGGGCCCAAACAAAGTCCCGCAGCCCTGCTTCGGGAACACTCCGGCCTGGAGCTTAGTGCCGGAAGAATCCAGACAATGGAAAGATCGATTGAGGAATAGCGCATTGAACCGCATTCTTAGCGTAAGTTGTATTGTTTTAGCAGGGCTGGCGACTACTGGCTGCCAGAAAAAGCAGGCGGCGCCTGCAGCCGCAGGCATGCAGGGCATGCCGGTGCAGACCGTTGCCGTCACCCTGTCTCCGGTGGCGCAGAGCAGTGAATACGTGGCTACCATCAAGTCGCGTCGCTCAGCCACATTGATGCCGCAGGTGAACGGGCTGCTGACCAAGATTCTTGTTCACTCCGGTGATCACGTTAAGGCAGGCCAGGAGTTGATGGAAATCGATCCGCGCCAGCAGCAGGCGACTGTCGACTCGCAGCGCGCCACGGAGCGGCAGAAGAAGGCGCTCTTTGACTACAACTCCGTGGAGATCGAGCGGCAGCGCAAATTGTTTGAGGCAGGCGTCACCAGTCGTGACGTCTACGACCAAGCGCGCCAAGCCTATGACAATTCCAAGGCGGACTACGAGTCGGCTGTGGAGTCGCGCAAAACGCAGGAGGAACTGCTGGCCTACTACACAGTCCGCGCACCCTTCGACGGCGTGGTGGGCGACATACCGGTGCACGTCGGCGACTTCGCCTCGCCGACCAACTCGCCGCCAACTGTACTTACCACGGTGGATGAGAACCGCGATCTTGAGGCGTACATTTACATTCCCACGGAGCGCTCCGCCCAGGTACGTCAGGGGCTGGTCGTGGATTTGACCGACACGAACGGCAAGATTCTTGAGAAGACCAGTATCGACTTTGTGTCGGCGCAAGTGGATAGCACGCTGCAGGGGATTCTCGTGAAAGCCCCGGTCCACGTTCCCTTGGATGTTGTGCGCAATGCTCAATTGGTCAAGGCGCGGGTTATCTGGAGTACGTCGCCGATGGCGGTCATTCCGGTTCTCGCCGTCACTCGGCAAGGCGGCCAGAGTTTTGTCTTCGTGGCACAGCAGAAGGACGGCCATTTCTTTGCTCACCAGACGCCGGTCACGCTCGGTGACACGGTTGGCAACACTTATTCCGTGCCTTCCGGCCTGACGGCCGGTGACAAGGTCATTGTGACCAACACGCAATTTCTGGTGGAGGGTATGCCGGTGATGCCCTTGGGCGGGTAATTCAGTAGACGTACTCCAACTTCCGGCGCTCCGCGCTGCATTGAGAGCGGATCCGCGATGTCTGCTTAAAACGAACAGGAAGGACGCCTCGCAGTGTTTGTTGATTTCTTTATCCACCGGCCTGTGTTCGCCACGGTCTGCGCGCTGCTCATCATTCTGGCTGGCGCGGTTTGTATTCCCACGCTGCCCATCGAGTTGTATCCGAACCTGGCCCCCCCCCAGGTTTCCGTCAGCTGCAACTACATCGGAGCCAATGCCGACACCGTCGAGAAGGCGGTCACCATTCCGTTGGAGGAAGCAATCAACGGCGTCGAGGGGATGCGTTATATCTCCTCTTCCAGCACTAATAGTGGTGTGAGCTCCATCATTATTTCCTTTCAGACCGGATACAGTCTCGACATCGCTGCCGTTGACGTGCAAAACCGCGTTGCCAGCGTGCAAGGCCGCTTGCCTGCCGCGGTGAATGCCACCGGCATCAGCATCGTCAAAGTCAGCCAAAACTTCGTTTTTGGCTCGGGCTTCTTTACACGCGACAATCGCTACTCGTCCGAGTTCATCTCCAACTACCTTGACGTTTATGTGAAGGATGCGCTCAAGCGGGTACCCGGCGTGGGCGACGTTGTCATCTTCGGTGAGCGCAAATATGCCATGCGCGTTTGGCTTGACCCCGCAAAGCTGGCTGCGCGCTCGCTCACCGCGAACGACGTGGTCAACGCGCTGCTCGAGCAGAACGTAGAGGTCCCAGCCGGGCAGCTTGGCCAGCCTCCATCTGACTCGAAGCAGGCCTTCCAGGTCCCGGTCCGCGTGATCGGTCGACTCAGTGATCCATCGGAGTTCGACAAGATCATCCTCAAAAATACATCGAACGGTTTGGTGCTGCTTAAGGATGTTGGTCACTCCGTGGTGGGAGCCGAAGACTACAGCTCCAACCTTAAATACAGTGGATTCCCCGCTATGGGCATCGGTGTTCAACAGCTCTCCAACGCGAATGCTCTCGATGTTGATCGCAAAGCAAAGGCCGTGCTCGCCGAGTTGTCCAAGAGCTTTCCGCCGGGACTTGAATACGCCATCGCCTTCGACTCCACAACCATCGTGGGCGACTCCATTCACGAAGTGCTGACGACGCTCGCCGAGGCCATTGGCATCGTCATCCTGGTTATCTTCCTGTTCCTGCTCGATTGGCGCGCAACCATCATCCCCGCCGTCACTATTCCGGTTTCTCTCATCGGCACATTTGCTTTCATCAAGATATTCGGGTTCTCCATCAATTCGCTCACCCTCTTCGGCATCACGCTCGCCACAGGACTCGTGGTTGACGACGCCATTGTGGTCATCGAAAACGTGCAACGCCACATTGCCGCCGAGCACTGCGATCCGCATAAAGCCACCTCTGAGGCCATGGGCGAAGTAACCAGCGCGGTCATCGCCACATCACTGGTTCTCATCGCGGTCTTTGTGCCGGTCTCGTTCTTTCCCGGGACCACCGGCATTCTCTACCGGCAGTTTTCGCTCACCATCGCGTTTGCTATCGCCATCTCGGCCTTCAACGCCCTCACGCTTTCTCCAGCGCTCTCGGCCCTGTTTCTGCGCGGTGAGGAGGAGCGCCCTCACCAACTCGACTTTTTGCACATCGGATTTCTCTCCAAAGCATTCGCTGGATTCATTCACGGCGCCGACGCCTCTATCGGTTGGCTGGGCAGCACATATGCCAAGGCCATCCATCTGGCGTTGCGGCTGCGCTACCTTGTTCTGCTTCTCTTCGTTGGCGGGCTAGCCTATGCGGGATGGATGTACCAGCACGTGCCCACGGGTTTCATCCCGCAGGAGGATCAGGGTTTCCTGATCGGCTTGGTCATAGCCCCGCCTGGGGCATCCTTGTCTTACACCACTGCAATTGCGGACAAGGCGCAAGCGGTGATTTCCACGAACTCCGATGTGGTCGGTTCTTTCGCCGTGATGGGCTTCAGCTTCTCGGGGAATGCATCGAATCAAGGCCTCATTTTCCTTGCCACAAAGCCTTCCGATCAACGTCGCAGCAAAGGCCACTCGGCCGCGGACATTGTGCAGGATCTCACGCCCAAATTGCTTATGATTCCCGGCGCTTATGTGGGAATCTTTCAGCCCCCGGCGGTCAACGGCGTGGGCGCCTTTGGCGGCTTCCAGTTCATCCTCCAGGACCAGGGCAAGAACACCCTCACCGACCTGGACCGTGTGGCCCACCAGATGGTCGGCGTAAGCCGTGCACCGGGAAGCCACCTCACCGGTTTGCAAACCACATTCTCCGCGAATGACCCTCAGACCCTGGTCACTATCGATCGGGAGAAGGCCAAGGCTCTGAATATTCCGCTTTCGCAGATCACCACCGCCCTCGGTGTGTTCATGGGTTCGCAGTATGTCAACGACTTCGACTATAACAACCGTACCTATCGCGTTTACGTGCAGGCCGACCAACAGGATCGCATGACTGCAAAGGATCTGCACAATTTCTATGTGCGCTCCGACTCAGGCCAGATGGTTCCGATGGATAACCTGGCAACGGTTGCGGAAAGTTCGGGACCGCCGGTCATCAGCCACTACAATCTCTTTCGTTCCGTCGAGATTGATGGTTCTGCCGCGCCCGGCTACAGCTCTGGCGAGGGTACGCTAGCCATGCAGGATCTGGCGCAGAAGATGATGATGCCTGGAATGAAATACGAGTGGACAGGCCTCACACTGGACGAGATCGAGTCAGGCGGCAAGGCGATGATCATCTTCGGCCTTGGCGTGCTCGTTATCTACCTCACGCTCTCTGCGCAATACGAGAGCTTCGCACTGCCTTTCATCATCCTGTTGGCTGTGCCCATGGCCGTTCTGGGCGCGCTGGGCGCGGTATCCTTGCGCGGACTCGCCAATGATGTCTACTGCCAAATCGGCCTGGTGATGCTCATTGGACTGTCAGCCAAAAACTCAATTCTGATTGTCGAGTTCGCCGAGCAGTTGCGTCGAAAGGGACGCTCCATCGCCGAAGCGGCCATCGAAGCCGGCGAGTTGCGCCTGAGGCCTATCCTGATGACGTCGTTTGCTTTCATCCTGGGTATTCTGCCGCTGGTCTTTGCCACCGGTGCGGGCGCCCTGGGCCGTCATTCAGTCGGGACCACCATTGTGGGTGGTATGTTGCTTTCGACGGTGCTGAACCTGATCTTCATTCCCGTGCTCTATGTCATGCTGAGCTCGATACTGGTTCGGTTCGTGAAGAAGCGCGTTCCTGCGGAAGGTTGCTGACAAATCGAATTGGAGGATAGGTGTGGGCGGCCCAGGTCTCGATTCTGAGACCTGGTTCCAACGCTCATTCACTGTTTGTCGCGATGGGCAATTACATAGTCCTTGATGCGGTCGTAGACCTCACCACTCACCACGCCCTTATCCACTAGGTCGGTCTTGGCGTGGTAGGGCCGGAATCGCACAACGCGCTCGGCCCAACTCCGCGTCAAGCCCGGAACCTTCAGCAACTCATCCACAGTCGAATGATTGATATCGATCCGTGCCTCTGAAGCTGGCGCGGTTGGGGACGTCTTGGACGGTCGATTGAGGTCTCGGTCCTGGTTTTGCGCTAGTCCGCAAGTGCACAACCACAGAGCTGCAACCGCAGAACCCGTCAATAACCTTGCCGTCTGCATCGCTCCATTCTCCACCTTACCTCCCGCGAACCGCGTAGCCGCGTCGCTCGTCGTACTCACTATACATGCAGCATTCCTGCGGCTTCTGATTCGCACTTCATTTATAGACTAGTCCCTGGAATACCGTTCAATTCTTAACGGCAATCCGGAGGGAGTTCTGTGAAAATAGGTCCATGGCAATTCCCCCCGCAGCTTCCCAGCCAAGTGCTGCCTCCCCTTCGCGCATTTTTGGCCGAATCCGGCTCCTTATTCTTTTGTCCTTATTTGCTGTCCTTGTCGTGTGTCTGGTTTTTGCGTGGACGACACGGGACGCGATGGCGCATCTGCCCTTCCTGCAAGCACATGCGAAAGGGCTGGCGCCCGTTGGAAGTCAGAGGACGCTCGTGGATCTTCGCCCCTGGCAAACAGCGCAGGCGCTGGCGCCTCTAGCCGTCACCGCCGAAGAGACCGAGTATGCGCGTGATGCGGTGCGTCTCGCTGATCACGAAGTGGATCAGGCATTCGACTCGGCCTTGCGCTTGGCCAGCGCCCAGGCGCGGCATCGCGTTCTTATTGGAGAAGCTCTGGAGCTTTCGCAAAAAGTTACCAGGCTCCGCCAAGTTGTGGCGCAGGATCAAGTGCTGGTTGATAGCCTCACGTCTAATTCACCATCCAAGGCCGCTCCGGCAAATTCTGCTTCACAGCCTGTTGCCGACGGTGGCGATCTTGAAGTTGCGAAAGCTCAGCTTGGTCTCGACTCCGATGACCTTGCCGACGCGCAGCGCGATCTTGACCGAGCCTCTGGCGACAATCGCGCACAAATCCAAAGTGAACTAACCGCGCATCAGGCGGCAATGCTCAAATACAACAGCCAGGCGAGCGGTGATGCCCAAGTCGCGGTTGTCTCCGCCAGGCAACACGGAACCCTGGCAAGCCGGGTCAAGGCCTGGTTCGATCAACGAGATCGATCCCAGTTGATTCAACAGGCGTTGCAGCAGGCACAAGCCGACATCGCCGCACTGACCACCGAGCACAACAAACTTGAGGCGACTGCCGACACAACCGCGGCCGCGGCACCATCCGCGGCACCGGCGAGTACGGACCGGCTGGCCGACATTAGAGATAAACGCGAGCAGCGCCAGCTCCTGAGCATCTACGACGACCGCATCCAAAACGAGCAGCAGCTTGCCGGTGTCTATTCCAAGTGGTCCGCGCAAGTGCTTCTGCAGCATCGCATCGTCCTTCATCTCATGCTGCAATCACTGGCGTGGATTGTCTTGATTCTCATCTCCATGATTCTTTGCGATGCCCTCGTGAGGCAACTGCTGGCCAATCCGTCGCTCGACTGGAAGCGCATGCAAACGCTGCGCACCGTCCTTGAGTTGGGTGTTCAGGTGATTGGCGTGCTGCTCATTCTCTTCGTACTTTTTGGGCCGCCCCAGCAGTTGAGCACGGTTTTGGGCCTTGCTACCGCCGGCCTCACTATTGCATTACAGGACTTCATCATCGCGTTCCTCGGCTGGTTCGTCCTTATGGGCAAGAACGGAATTCGGATTGGAGACTGGGTCGAGATCAATGGAGTCGGTGGCGAAGTCACTGAGATCGGCCTCATTTACACCACGCTTTTAGAAACCGGCGATTTGAAAAGCAGGGGTCAGCCCACGGGTCGCCGTATCACATTCATTAACAGCTACGCCATCAAAGGACAATACTTCAATTTTTCTACCACAGGCCAATGGATGTGGGATGAAATCACTGTTCCCATGCCCGCGTCGATGAACACACAAGAGGTGGTCGATCGCATCGAGAAGGCCGTGAAGGAGGTGACGCAAGAGAATGCGCGCATTGCGGAACAGGAGTGGAAGCGTGGCGCCCGTGGCGATAGCCTATGCCGGTTCAGCCCCGCTCCTATAGTGACTCTGCGCCCCTCTGGCTCCGATCTTCAGGTCTTGGTGCGCTACGTAACCCGCGCCTCCGAGCGATTTGAATTGCGCAACCGCCTGTACCAGCTTGTCCTCGATCTTCTCCACGAACCCGCCGCGCCCGCCCAGTCTGAGCCGGCGCCGGCAGTAGGGAACATTTGAGCCGACGCTATAGCTCCCTGTCGTAAAAATGCAGAAGGGCATGAGAGGTGCTAGTTGAAGGGCATGTTGAAGCGCAGAGATTTCTTGAAAAAGGCAGCGCAGTGCACGCTGGCCTCGCCGATGCTTGCACTAAGGCCCAGTTTAGCGGCTGCCCAGGAACCGAAAGAGGCTGCAAACGCGGAGCGGGCTGCGCTTAAGTCGGCGGCCGCTTCGACAGAGCCCACAGTGAGCCTGAACATCAAGGACTACGGTGCCACTGGTGATGGCAAGACCAAGGATACCGTCGCGATTCAACAGACAATTGAGCGTTGTTCGGTGTTTGGCGGGGGCGAAGTTGTGGTGCCGGCAGGGGATTATCTCTCAGGCGCATTGGCGTTGCGCAGCGGCGTTGTGCTGCGGGTGGAAGAAGGCGCGACGTTGAGTGGCTCGCCGGATCTGTCAGATTATCCGCTGGCTCAGGTGCGCTGGGAAGGCCACTGGATCAAGGGCTACAGCGCCTTCATTTCGACTACAGATGCCGAGAACATTGGCATTGCGGGGCCTGGAAAAATCATTGGCAGCCCCGCTGTCGTGGGCAGACTCGAGCGGCCAAGCGGGCTTCGGCTCCCTGCTCTGCTGGAATTTGTGAACTGCAAAAATGTGCGCGTCGAGAACTGCTACACGCAGAACTTTGGTATGTGGTCCATCCATCCTGTGT
Organism: Occallatibacter sp.; assembly: GCA_049521035.1. GTDB lineage: Bacteria > Acidobacteriota > Terriglobia > Terriglobales > Acidobacteriaceae > Telmatobacter. The sequence continues at coordinate 33,620 of JBEKPF010000050.1, forward strand.
ACTCTGACAACGTCACGTTCAAGAAGGTGGTTGTCAAAAGCGGCGCGGATGGAATCGATGTTGACTCCTGCCAGCATGTCACCATCGACGGGTGCGACTTTGATACGACAGACGACTGCATTTCGCTAAAGTCTGGTCGCGGCATTGAGGGGTACACCATCTCCCGTCCCACTGACGACGTGCACATCTCGAACTGCTCGTTCGTTGACAAGGTCTGGGCCTGCATCGGGATTGGCAGTGAGACATCTGGCGGTATTCGCAACGTGTACGCCGACCATTGCAAGTGCCTGGGCGCGGGGACGTTCGCAATCTACATCAAGAGTCGGCCCGGGCGTGGCGCATTCATTGAAAACATTTATATGAGCGATCTCGAAGTGTCTGGAGCAAAGAACGGCTTTCTGCGGTTCAACATTCTGAACAGCGGCATCGCCGACACGCCAAACCTGGTTCCCGGCGACGGAGGAATTCCGACAATCCGCAATTTCGAGTTCAGAAACATCCGCGTGAATGATGTTCCGGAACTGGTGCATGGAATGGACATTCATCCCCACAAGCCGCTCGATGGTTTTGTTCTGGAGAATGTGACCGGGACATGCCAAAAAGGGATTTCGCTAGCGAACATCAGGAACGCCCACCTCTCAGCAATTAAGGTTACGGGCTTTGATGGACCTCTACTGAAAACTTCGAACGTAACCGGGACCGGCCTCACGGGAGCGACACCGATTGCGGTCGAAGATATGCCCAAGGTGCCCGCTCCAATCCCGCCACCAGCAGAGCCGTACAAATTGCATTGATCGTAGAAACCCTGAGGAGGGTTCAGGGAGGGTAGTTGATTCCGCCCGCCGACGGCATTGAGATCGGAGCCCCCTCAGAATCTCGCGGTCGAGGATTCGTCTGCAACAAAGATATTTGACACCAAAGGGGGTTTGCCCTTAGGGTTTGAGTTAGATGCAGAGCCACCGCCATCACGGTCACCACCATCATCATGGGACTTCCATGCCGGCGGACTGCCATGGCCTGAACTAGACGGCCATCCAGATCGAGAGATACTAAAGCCCGCCGGCAACCAAGCCGGTGGGCTTTTTCGTGTTCCAACCAAAATCAAACCAGAACCGGAAGAGAATCAGGAAAACATGAGCAACGACACCGTAACAATCGACTTTGAAAAGATGGACGGCCTCGTCCCCGGCATCGTGCAGGATGCGAGTACCTGCGAAGTGCTGATGGTGGGCTTCCTCAACTCCGTCAGTTACGCCAAAACCCTTGAAACCGGCTTCGTCACCTTTTGGAGCCGCACCCGCCAAAAGCTCTGGATGAAAGGGGAAACCAGCGGCAACCGATTGCGCGTCATCTCCGCTTCCACCGACTGCGATAACGACACGCTTCTCTTCCGCGTCGAGGTGGAAGGGGACGGCCTCGTCTGCCATGAGGGCACGGTAAGCTGCTTCACCAAGCCGCTTCCGTTCGGCACATCCCGCCTGCAACCAGATCAGAAAGAGGAACCTCGTGGCCAATAAGCTCAGACTCGGCATCCCCAAAGGCAGTTTGCAGGATGCAACCATCGCTCTCTTCAAACGCGCCGGCTGGAACATTTATGCCGACGGCCGCTCGTACTTTCCCTCCATCGACGACAGCGAAATTGAATGCATGTTGATTCGCGCGCAGGAGATGGCCCGCTACGTCGATCACGGCGTCCTCGACGCCGGCCTCACCGGCATCGACTGGGTCGTCGAGAGTGGCCTCGATGTCACCACAGTAACTTCGCTCACCTATGCCAAGCAGAGCCGTCGCAAGGTGCGCTGGGTACTTGCCGTTCCCGAGGGCAGCGGCTTTGAGAAAGCCGAAGACCTCGAAGGCAAAATCGTCGCCACAGAACTCGTCGAAGTCAGTAAGCGCTACTTCGCATCCAAAGGTGTCAACGTCAGAGTCGAATTCAGTTGGGGCGCAACGGAAGTCAAGCCGCCCACACTCGCCGACGCCATCATTGAGATCACCGAGACAGGCAGTTCCCTCAAGGCCAACCGTCTCAAAATCATCGATACAGTTATGGAGAGCGAGACTCATCTTATCGCCGGCAAGCCTGCCCTCGCCGACCCATGGAAGCTACAGAAGATCAGCCAACTCGCCCTCATGTTGCGCGGTGCAATTGATGCCCAATCGCAGGTCGGCCTCATGCTCAACGTCAAGCGCGACGACCTTGCTGCAGTGCTCGCCGTGCTGCCCGCGTTGAACTCGCCGACGATTTCGCAGTTGAGCGATTCCGAGTGGGTAGCAGTCAACACCATTGTCGATGAAGGCGTAGCCCGCGATGTAATTCCGAAACTGAAAGCGGCCAAGGCCACAGGAATCGTTGAATACCCGCTCAACAAAGTGGTGCTCTAGGGACGCGCCGCGTATGCGCCCGCAGGCTGCGTATCGCGGCACAACTAAAGGATGGAGACACTGAAATGTTGTCCAAGGAATCAAGGAAAGAATCGATAAGGAAATTCAAGGAACGTAAATCGCTCTTGGGCGCCTATGCTGTGCGATGCGTTGAAACTGGACAGGTTTGGGTAGGTGTTTCCCGAAACCTCGATGCAACGAAGAACGGATGCTGGTTCTGTCTGCGCAACGGGATACACCGGGAAAAATCGCTCCAGGACGAATGGAATGCGCGCGGCGAGGCTGCATTCCAGTACGAGATGCTCGACGCTCTCGACGAGGACATGCACCCTTTGGAAGTCGATGGTTTGCTGAAGGGATTGAAGAATGACTGGGTCGCACGATTGGGCGCTCAGTCACTCAGATAACCACATTGGGTGCTCCAGGTCCGTCCGCCGCAGCGGAGGACCTGGGAGAGCAACAACTTCACGCGAAGGCTAAGTCAACGAAAGAATGAATCTATGAGGCTCATCCGAACCAAAGGCCGCGGCGCTCAACGAACGACGGAAACTCTCGCCGCTCTTGAGCACCGCGGCGCCGCATCGCTGGATACAGTTCTCCCCGCCGTCAGGCGCATAGTGGCAGATGTGCGCAAGCGCGGCGACCGCGCCCTCTTCCGCTATGCAGCCGAACTCGACGACCTTCGAGATGTTACGAACCTCTGCGTAACCCCAGACGAAATGGCGGCGGCATGGAAGGCAACCGATTCGCAGCTTCGAGCGGCGTTGATGACGGCGGCCGCGCAAATTCAGGCCTTCGCGCGCAAACAACTGCCTGTCTCGTGGAGCAAACCGCACAAGCTAGGTCCCACTACTGGCCAACTCGTGCGTCCGCTCGCATCGGTCGGTTGTTACGTTCCCAGCGGCCGCCATCCGCTGCCTTCCACATTGTTGATGACCGTCATTCCCGCGCAGGTCGCAGGGGTTCAGCGCATTGTGGCCGTCTCTCCCAAGCCAGCGCCTGAAACTCTCGCCGCCGCCCACATCCTCGGCATTACGGAGTTCTACCGCCTCGGCGGTGCGCACGCGATCGCCGCGTTGGCCTACGGGACCGCGATCCTCCCTCGTGTTGACAAAATCGTCGGTCCGGGCAACCTCTACGTCACCGCCGCCAAGCGTCTCGTAGCTTTCGACTGCGCCATCGACATGCTCGCCGGCCCCACTGAGATCGTGGTAACCAGCGACCGCGGCCACGCCGCCGACATCGCTTCAGACCTCGTCGCGCAAGCCGAACACGATCCTGAAGCCTTAGCCATTCTCATCACCACGCGTTCCGAACTGGCCAAAGAAGTCATCGCAGAAACCAATCTCCGCAGCCGCAACAATCCCGTCGCCCGTGCGGCTCTTGATCGCCACGGCCTCGTCATCATCGCCTCCACCCTTGATGAAGCTCGAGCCATCACAAATCGCATCGCCCCCGAGCACCTAACCGTAGACGCGGCAAGCGACCTCGATTGGATTCAGAACGCGGGCTCAGTCTTCGTCGGTCGTTGGTCCGCACAGCCCATGGGCGATTACATCTCCGGACCAAATCACACGTTGCCCACTGGCGGCATGGCACGTGTCCGCGGCGGCCTCAGCGTCAACGACTTCGTCAAGCTCATCACGGTGCAAGAGTACACAGCGCAGGGAATCCGCTCACTCGGCCCCCCGGCAGCACTGCTGGCCGAAGCTGAAGGCTTAACCGCCCACGCCGAAGCCATCCACACCCGACTGCAAAAGAGGAGGCGAAATGACTGAATCCGCCGCCATTTCCGTCGCAACACTAGCCCCATCCCCCCGCGCCCGCGTGCAAGCCATGAAGGAGTATCACCCTCCCCTCGGCAGCCGCGACGCCCTTCGCCTCGACTTCAACGAGAACACGCTCGCCTGCTCTCCCAAAGTTCGTGAAGCCCTCACGCAAATCTCAACCGGAGCTCTAACGCGCTATCCAGAGCGCGAGCCTGTCGAGGCCATCGTCGCCGCACATCTCGGCCTCGCTGCCCCACAGGTAGCCCTCACCAATGGCGTTGATGAAGCTATTCACGTGCTCTTCGAGACTTTCCTGGGAGCTGGCGATGAGCTCCTTCTTCCCGTCCCCACATACACGATGTACGAGGTCTATGCCTCGGCCACCGACGCCCGCTTAGTCCCCGTACTCGCTGCGGACGACCTGCAATTTCCCTTCGATCGCCTCCTCGGTGCCATCACCCCGCAAACCAAAATCATCGCCATCGCCAATCCCAACAGCCCTTCCGGCACAGCCGCAACGCGCGAGCAGATTCTCGAGTTCACACGCCGCGCACCCCAGGCAGTCGTCTTGGTTGATGAGGCCTACTTTCACTTTCATGGTGAAACGGTCATCGATCTTGTTGGACTCGTGCCTAACTTGATCGTCGCCCGCACGTTTTCGAAAGCCTACGGTCTCGCTGGCCTGCGCCTCGGCCTGCTCGCCGGTCCCGTCGATTTGATGCGCTGGATCCGTCGCGTCCTTTCACCGTACAGCGTCAACTCAATTGCGTTAGCGTGCATCCGGCCAGCGCTTGAAGACACGGCATACCTCTACTGGTATGTGAACCAGGTCCTTCAAGCGCGTACGGATTTCGAGTCCGCACTTGATGCCGCCGGGCTCCGTCGCTGGCCCAGCCGAGCCAACTTCGTCCTCGTCGGCATTGGTCCTCAACACGCGGAGTTTGTGCGCCTCATGCGCTCTGCCGGCGTGCTCGTCCGCGACCGATCCAGCGACCCGGGATGCGATGGCCGCGTCCGCATCACCATCGGAACGCGCGACCAGATGCAACTCGCCATCACAGCCCTGAATAAAGCGGTAATAGCGCTGAATCTTGGAGCCGGATCGTAATGAAAAATGCAAACTCAACCACAAAAAAGAAACCAGGTGCCCGAGAGCCTGCTCTGAACTTGTCGAAGGGTCCCGATTCTGGGACCTGGGATACCGCCATGCCCACGCGCACCTCCATCGTCGAACGCAACACTGCGGAAACCCGCATCTACATCAATCTCACCATCGAAGGTCACGGCCAATACAAAGTCACGACGGGCATTCGTTTCTTCGACCACATGTTGGAGCTTTTCACCCGTCACGGCGCCTTCGATATCGAGCTCAATTGCGATGGCGATCTCGACGTCGATCAACACCACACAGTCGAGGACGTCGGCATCGCTCTTGGCGAGGCCTTCGATCGCGCCCTCGGCGACAAGCGCGGCATTCTCCGCGCTGGATATTTCCTCATGCCCATGGACGAGACTCTCGCCATCGCTGCCGTTGACCTCAGCGGCCGCGCTGCATTTGCCGTTGACACCAAGGTCCGAACGCGTCTTGTCGGCGATTTGCAAACCGAACTCGTCACCGACTTCTTTGAAGGCTTCGCCCGCGGAGCACGCGCCAATGTTCACGTCAAAACTATGTACGGCCGCTCCAACCATCATAAAATCGAAGCCATCTTCAAAGCCTTTGCCCGCGCCCTTCGCGTAGCCTGCTCGCACGACAAGCAACTCGGTGACATGCTGCCGTCAACCAAAGGACTGCTCTGATGCGCGTAACCGTCATCGACTACAAGGCGGGCAACCTGACCTCAGTGCTCAAGGCGCTTCGTCATCTCGGTGCAGAAGTCGAAGTCACCGATGCCGACCTTGCCCCCGTCGAATCCGCTGAGCGCATCGTCCTTCCCGGCGTAGGCCACTTCGCCGCTACAAACTATCTCGACTCCACCGGCCTCACCCCAGCCATCCGCGCAGCCATCGCGCGTGGCGTCCCGTTCCTCGGCATCTGCGTTGGCATGCAGTGGCTCTACGCAGGCTCAACCGAAGCTCCTAACCAGTCCGGCCTCGGTCACTTTCCCGAGCAGTGTGCGCGCTTCTCCGAAAGCCATGAGAAAGTTCCGCACGTCGGCTGGAACTCCCTCGAAGCCCGTCCTAACTCACGCTTGCTCGCCGGTGTCGAATCCGGCGAGTTCGTCTACTTCACCCACTCTTACAAAGCCCCGGTCACCTCAGACACCGCAGCCATTACGCATTACATTGAGCCCTTCGCGTCCGCCGTCGAGCGAGCCAATGTCTTCGGCGTCCAGTTTCACCCCGAAAAATCCGGTGCGACCGGCCTGAAGATTCTCCGCAATTTCCTTGCGTGCGAAGGAGAGGGAACTCGATGATCACCAAGCGCATCATCGCCTGTCTCGATGTCCATGGCGGCCGTGTCGTCAAAGGCGTGCAGTTTGTCGACCTCATCGACGCCGGTGATCCAGCCACGCAAGCGGCCCGCCATGCCCGCGAAGGCGCCGACGAAATCGTGCTCCTTGACATTACCGCCACGCACGAAGGCCGCGCGACGCTGCTCGACACCGTCCGCCGCACAGCTCGTGAGCTCTTCGTCCCATTCTGCGTAGGTGGCGGCATTCGCACAGCAAGCGACGCTGCCCAGGTCTTCGAAGCCGGCGCGGACAAAGTCAGCGTCAACTCCGCTGCACTTGCCGATCCCACATTAATTGACGCCATCGGCCGCAGCTTCGGTGCGCAGGCCGTTGTCGTCGCCATTGACGCCCGCCGCGATCCTGAGGCTGCCGATCCAGTTCGCGATGCACAAGTCTTCGTGCAAGGTGGCCGCAAGCCCGCCGGTCGCCGAGTAGTCGAATGGGCGCGCGAAGCCGAGCAGCGTGGCGCCGGCGAAATCTTGCTCACCTCCATGGACTCCGATGGCACTCGCGCCGGATTCGATTGCGAACTCACTGCTGCGGTCAGCGAAGCAGTCCGCATTCCCGTCATCGCCTCCGGCGGTGCGGGCACAGTTGTACATTTCACTGACGTCTTCGCACGCGGCCGCGCCGATGCAGCGCTCGCTGCCAGCATCTTTCACTTCGGCGTATCCAGCGCCCGTTCCCTCAAAGAAGAGCTGGCCCAAGCCGGCGTGTCCGTGAGGCTCCCATGCTGATTCCTTCCATCGATCTATTGGGCGGCCGCATCGTTCAGCTTGTGCAGGGTGAAAAACTCCGTCTCGCCTTTGACGATTTCGAATACTGGATTGAAAAGTTTTCTCGCTTTCCATTAGTCCAGTTGATCGATCTCGATGCTGCCATGCGTCAAGGCGATAACTCAGCGCTCGTCGCACAAATCGCGAAGCGGCTTCCCGTCCAGGCTGGCGGCGGCATTCACTCCATCGACCGTGCCCGTCAGGTCCTCGATGCCGGCGCAACGCGAGTCATCATAGGCTCCGCACTCTTCTCTGAACAGGGAACTGTCGATACCGAATTCGCCGCCAGTCTCGCCGTCTCCATCGGTCTAGACCATATCGTTGCCGGCATTGACACCAAGAATGGAAAGATTGCTGTCAAAGGCTGGAAGTCCCAGGTCGCTCTAACACCCGACGAGGCCATCCCACAGCTCGAACCATATGTCTCGGCCTACCTCTACACGCACGTCGACGGCGAGGGCCTCATGCAGGGCTTCCCCATCGAAACCGCTGCGCGCCTGCGCAAACTCACCAATCGCCAGCTGATTGTTGCCGGTGGCATTCGCAGCCAGCAGGAAGTGGATGCGCTTCACGCACTCGGCGCCGATGCTGTGGTCGGAATGGCTGTCTACACGGAACTGCTCGCGGTATGATCCCGGGCGCCCGATCCAGCATCGGATATGCTGGAATTACATTCTCAATTATCCTTGCGCGAAGGGAAAAAGAATCATGACGGCGAAGCAAAGCGGGATACGACTAGCAAAGCGGCTGGACGAGGTTGGATTCTCCGATATCGTCCAAATACGCAACAAGGTGATGGAGTTGCGCGCGGGGGGGCTCCAGGTGCACATGCTGCACGGGGGAGAGCCCTACTTTGAAACGCCGGAAGCAATCAAGTACGCAGCCATGAAGGCGTTGGTCGAGAATCAGACCCACTACGCACCGTCGTCCGGTGTGTTGCCGCTGCGCAAGGCGCTTGTGGAGAAGCTGGCGGTGAAGAACAGCATCCACATTACCGCCGACGAAGTGATCGCCACCGTGGGCGGCTCACAGGGGTTGTATGCGGCCTTCCAGAGCGTGCTCGATCCCGGCGACGATGCCCTCGTTTTCTCGCCCTATTGGACGCCGATCGGAGATCTGGTCACTGGAGCGCAGGCGCGCCCTTTGCTGGTGCCCACCATCACCGCACGCCGCAACGGCATCCGTAAAACGCTGGAGCAATTCTCTACGCCCAGAACCCGAGCCGTTTATTACAACACCCCGCAGAATCCCAGCGGTCTGGTCTTTACTCGCGCAGAGGCGGAGGAGGTCGCAGCGTTCGCCATCGAGCGCGACCTGGTCGTGATCGCCGACGAGGCCTATGAGGACCTGGTTTACGACGGAGAGCATGTCTCCATTGCGTCTTTGCCCGGAATGGCCGAGCGCACCATTACTTCATTTACCTTCTCAAAGACCTATGGCATGACCGGCTGGCGCGCGGGATACGCAGTGGCCAAAGAGCCTTTCATGACGGCACTGCGCAAAATCGTACTCTACTCCACTAACGGCGTTCCCACACCCGTGCAGTACGCCATGATTCAGGCGCTCACCACGCCCGAGTCTGAGATTGCCCGCATCCGCGAAGAGTATCGCAAGCGCCGAGATTCTCTGGTTGCAGGCCTCAATGAAGTGGGCCTCGAGTGTGTCTCGCCTGCAGGCGCCTTCTACGCTTTTCCAAACGTTGAGAAGATCCACAAAATCAGCCGCACCGCCGCGCAAATCCTGCTGGAAAACGCGCACATCGCGACCATTCCCGGCTCCGTATTCGGTGCGCAAGGCGAGGGACATTTGCGCTTTGGTTACGCAATCACATCCAAGGAAATTGAAGACTGCGTGGAGGCGTTGCGCAAGTTTTTCGCTAAGTAAAGAGACGCCAGACGTCCCTATTCCTGTATTTCCCCGACCGCGTGGCTGGTCTCAACGCGTGAGGCGCGCAGCAGTCGGGCAATCTGTTTCAGATGGAGCTGTACGGCATAGGCACGCAGAATCTCGGTCTGCGAAAATCCGATGCCCGATGGCCTGACCGCGGTCATGCGCTCTTCCAATTGGGCGATATCCTCTTCCAGATTGATTCCCGGTGGCGGCAAGGTGAAATGCCATTCGTGAATTCGTCCTGCTACGTGCTGGAATCCGACACAGATATCGGCGATCAACTGGCCAAGTGCGGGCTCCAGTTGCTGTGCGTACTCAAACTCAGATGTATCCTTTACTGAAAATTCCAGCGCAACCAGCGCGTCAAACAGCGAGCGGCCAAATTGCGAAAGTGTTGACAGGCCTTCGCGCCAACCCGGACCGCCGGAAGGCTCGTTGCGCGCAGCTTCCAGAAATTGGTTGTTCCCACGCAGCATCGCCAGCGCATCGTCTCGCAATCCGATCAGGTTCTCTGCGGGTGCGCCGCGAAACCCCTGCAGAATCGCCTCGAAGAAGGCTCCCAGTACCAGGAATTCCTGCGCCAGACCGTCGCGCAGCCGTAGCCTCGCGCGGTCGGGAAGCACCAACGTGGTTACGGCAAGCGCGACCACAATGCCTAGCACCACCTCGCCCACACGGTCCAGCGCCAGTCCCCAGCGCGATCCCGGCTTCTGCACCAGCATAATAATCGTGATGGTAACCGCCGCCAGCCTCGAGCTGGCGCGCAGTCCCATCAACCCGCAAATGATCACCGCCGCCAGTATGGCGAGGATGTAGTTCCACGGAAGAACGCCAAAAAGCGAAAACGAGAATCCAAGCACGCCGCCGATCAGGGTTCCAATCAGCCTATCTCGCGATGCGGAAACTGTTGCGCCCATATTGGATTGCAGCACAATGATCGCGCTGATTGAGCCCCAATAGCCGTCGTGCAGCCCGAATCGCAACGCCAGCCACCAGCACAAACCGGCCGCCAGTGCGGTCTTCGCACTGTGGATCAGCAGCCGCTGGCGCTCCCATGAAAAGACCCCAGTCCCTTTTGCTGGCTCTACGCGCTGCCTGAGGTCAAGCAGTTGCTGCGACCACGTCTTTTCTGCCTTCAGGCCCATGCATACCAGCCGCATTCGACTATCTTCATATACATAGGATGAACGTGCGGCGACCTTTTCGCCAGTGACAAGTCGCACGCGCGACCAGGTTCCGGCCCGTCAAGCCTATCAGTTTTGTGTGAGCCAGAACACAGGATGAGTTGTGGTCTCCGTTTAGCATGGATTTATGGAGCCCGCATCTGGCGGGCCGGTGGGGACCATGCTACGAGTAGGATATCCAGCCGTTCTTTCGACGGATCTGTTCAGCGATTTTCCGAAGGAAGTCGAGCTGATTTCGCTGCCCGACACGTTGGATCACGACATAGACCTCGACGTCTGGCTTCCGGATCCCTACGCCGTTAAAGCAAAGAAAATCTGGCCGCATCTGCGCGGAGTGCGTCTCGTGCTGGCACTCATGGCGGGCACTGAGTGGATTCCCAGTGTCGTGGGACCTCATGTCACCATCTGCAATGCTCACGGCGCTCACAATATTTCCACTGCGGAGTGGACCGTTAGTGCGATGCTGGCGATGCTCAAATACTTTCCGTTCTATCTAGATGTTCAGAAGGCCGGTAAGTGGAAACTCCGTTTCGGCGCCAGCGCACATTACGCTGCGACCACCGGAGATGCGCGCCCACTCTATCCTCCCGTCATGCTTGAGGAACTTACAGGGAAGAAAGTTCTGATGGTGGGGTATGGAGCCATCGGCAAGGAGATCGAGCGCATGCTTGCGCCGTTTAATGTCGAGTTACTCCGCGTAGCCCGTACCGCGCGTACCAGACCCCAGGTGCATGCAGTCAGCGAACTCGACGCACTCTTGCCGCAAGCCGAGATCGTCGTGCTCATCCTGCCAGATACCCCTGAGTCCCACGGGCTCATTGGGGCCCAGCAACTCGCATTGTTGCCGCAGGGTGCACTTCTCGTGAACGCAGCCCGCGGCCCCATTGTGGATACCGACGCCTTAGTTGAAGCGCTCCAGTCGGGCCGCATTCGCGCCGCTCTCGACGTAACCGATCCTGAACCTCTACCGGATGGCCACCCGCTTTGGAGCTGTCCGAACCTGCTCATCACGCCCCACGTAGCCGGCTCTACTCCGCAATTCGCACCCCGGGCGGTGCGGACCGCAGCCGGAGAACTGCGCCGTTTTATCGCCGGAGAACCCCTCCAGAACGTAGTGCAGACCGCCGTCTAGGCGACTAAAGCGGGTGCCTCAGGTCCCGACTCTGGGGCTTGGGAAGTCGTGGGGTGAACCCCTTGAGTGAGACAGTCTTTTGAAGACACAGTCGCCGTTTAGTGTGATTGTCTTCTCAAGGCGTTGCTTTTCCTTGAGCATATTCGATAACCGGTGAAGCGGAGTCGGGC
>JBEKPF010000051.1:0-42875 GCA_049521035.1 Occallatibacter sp.
GAGCACGATTACGAAGATGCCAACGAAATCGGCGATGGAGGCAAAGTGGATGGGAACAGGGCCGGTCTCGAACGTGAGAGGGGAGTGGTATGCGCTGCCAACCCAATCAGTCATGCCAGCCGTGAGTATGGGCTCGACCATCCCAACGAGGCCCAAGACCAGAGGAATGAGAAGAAGGCCAGCCTCAAAGTTGCGACGAGCAGTGGCCACAATCAGAGTGAGGAAGATGAAGATGAACCATCCCATGATCCACAGGAAGGTGCCCACCCCGATAACGACCAGAAAGATTCCGATGATCTGTTGATCGATATGACGGGTGCTACGGCCCACCATGAGCAAGCCGGGGCCGACCAGGAACAGCACAGGTGCGGTATAGCGGCCGAGCACGATGTACCAGCGACGGCGGAGAGCAAGGAAGGCGATCAAGAACTCGAAGTAGAGATAGGCCGAGATCAGCACCAGTTGCATCAACACGGCCGCGTACCACAACTGATCGAGCAATGCCGAACTTCCGGCCAGGTCGACAAAGCCGATGGGGGCCTGAACCAGTTCGTGAAGCGCGAGCCAGAGGTACTCGGGGTGGCCCTTCTGCGTGAAGTAAAGCGCAAAGAGGAAGAGCGCAAGCACGATGAGCAGAACCGAATAGACGAGGCGGGGCAGGCGCTCCAACAGCGTGTGAAGGGACCATAGCTGGAGTGCGCGGCCAAGCTCTTCAGGATCGCCGAGGCGAAGAGTGCGGTTGGCAAAGAAGCTGGTATAGCTGCCGATACCCGTCGGGATGTAAATGATTCGCAGTGCCAGGGTAAGGGAGGTTTCAGAGGAATCGAGGTTCAGGTGGTAAACACGCGTGATCGGTTGGTAATGTTCCGGGTCGTCGCCGTGCGGCCCGGCGGGCTGGATCAGCTTTCCATTGGCGAAGACATCGACGTTCGCGGCCAGCCCAGCGGTCCCCAGGTTCACGGAGGTGTTTTGGGAGACCGGGAGTTCGATGAGCAGGGAAATGGGCCCGTGGCCGGGGGCCAGTTTTATATGAAGGCGAAACCAGACGAAGGGCCGTTGGTGATCCAGGGGAGGGGCTGGTGGGGCGTGAGAGCTGGGATTTTCATTTGGGCCCGGGTTTGGGCTAGGACTTGGACCTGGTCTGTCGGCCGGGTGATCCTCATCTGGAACGTCCGGGAAAGAATCCTTGGCGTCCCGGAGAACCCAGGTGGAGTCATCGAAATTGGGAGATGCGGCGGTGGGGTTGGAAGTGATGCCGACTCTCCAGTTCTTATCGAGCAGAACCGGGGTTCCGATACTGGTTGCATCGAGAACGGCCTCAGGCGTCGCAAGGGCGTTTGGCGATACTGGACGGGCATGGCCACGCGGCCGAAAAAAGTTCTGCAGAGCTGAAGGGGCTTGCGGATGTGGCTGCTGAGGAATGAGATACTTCCCTAAGCAGGCAATCACGACGGCCAGACCCAAGGCCTTGAATGGTACGGCGCAGAACGGTCGACGCAAGACTCCTCCCAAATGCCGCGTGCTCTCCACTGTAATTGAGAAAAGTGGAAGCTCCAAGGAGAACGCAACTGGCAGGTAACGAGGGCTTCGGCAGAACGATCGGTCAGCATCCCCGAAAGCGTGGAAGGAGTTTGAGGCGAGTGAAGGAATTATTCTTCCCTATTGATGCCAAACAGGCGGATACTAGCGTCTATACAGTGGAGCGGAGCTGTGCAACCAGTGCGCGCTTGGGTTGGCAATTCGCTGGAGGTTGGGTCATGAGGGCAGATTTTGTGAGCTCGAGAGCGTTGACGCTGGCTGGGCTGGCGTTTGCACTGACCACCGGACTATGGGCACAGTCCACGCCGCCGAGCACGACTCCGGCGAATACCCCGACGACAGCCCAGCCTGGGAGCGGAACGACGCCGGCGGCGGGAAGCTCGCAGACCCCAACCCCTTCAGGTCAACCTGCGGCGGGAAGCTCGCAGACCAGTACGCCTTCAGTCCAGCCCGCGCCGGGAACCACTCCTGTAGGCGAGGACACTCCAGCGACTGCTGCGCCCTCCGCTCAATCTTCTGGCCCGGCTTCTGCTCAGGGCGACCAGTCAGGAACGGCGCAAAAGGGAGACAAGTCTGACAAAGGAAAGCAGCCTGCACCGGGAACCACTCCGGTGGGCGGGGATACGGAAGCGGCGGCGGTGGATCCTGAAAAGGTGGTGGAACCCGGCAGCCAGAAGATCAATGTGAAGCCGGGCAGTATTGACGATGTGAGCGCGGTGGGGAATCGGGATATCGGTGGCCGCGGCATGGGCAACTGGTATTCGGTGGACACCGAGATCAAGATGGGGAAGATGTACGCGTCGGAGATCGAGAAGAGCACCAAGTTCATCACCGACCCGACGATTCTGGAATACGTCAACCGCGTGGGCCAGAACATCGTAAAGAATTCCGACTGCAAGGTGCCGTTCACGATCAAGATCATTGATTCGGATGAGATCAATGCGATGGCGCTGCCGGGCGGGTTCTTTTATGTGAATTCGGGACTGATTCTGAATGCGGACGAAGAAGCCGAGCTTGCCGGCGTGATGGCGCATGAAACGGCTCACGTTTGCGCTCATCATGCGGTGCGTGAACAGACGCGCATGAACTACGCGCAGTTGGGCACCATTCCGCTGATCTTTATTGGTGGCTGGACGGGGTACGGGATTTACGAAGCTGCCTCAATCGGCGTGCCGATGACCTTCCTGCACTTCTCCCGCGAGTTTGAGGCGCAGGCCGACTATCTGGGAGTGCAATACATGTACCGCGCCGGCTACGATCCGCAGGCTTTCATCGCCTTCTTTGAGAAGGTGCAGGCGCTGGAGAAGCGCAAGCCCGGCATGGTGGCCAAGGCGTTCAGCGACCATCCTCAAACTCCAGACCGTATCTTGCATTCGCAGGAGGAGATCGCCCGCATTCTGCCGCCACGAGACGAGTACACGGTGACAACGTCCGAGTTCGACGACATCAAGGCACGGCTGGCGCGCATCGAGAACAAGCGGCGATTGACTGATACGAAAGACACGAAGCGGCCTTCGCTGCGCCGGGCGAGCACCGGATCGAACGATCCGACGAGTCCGTCGAGCACGTCGAGCACGAATAATGGGTCAGATACCAGCGACCAGCCCACCCTGCATCGCCGCGACGACCAGAATTAAGACGCATCACCAGACCAGAGAGGTGAAAAGGCGGACCGGGGATTTCAATTCCCGGCCCGCTCCTTTTTTGGGGCTTAATTGGATGTCGGCGAGGGGTGGATCATTCCGCGCGGACGCACCATCCGTCCTAACAGCCCAATGGCTTGCCCTCAGCACCTGCGCATACCCAACCGGCTGTGTTTGCACGGATTTCTGGCCACGGCGCGCTCCAGATCGGGAAGCGCAAAGCCTATGAATTTCCTGTAACTCTCTGAAAACCCTTGAAGTGACGGGTGAAACCGCGTTATATACAAGACTACCGGCAGATTTGCCGGAATCCGCCCTGAGGCATCTCGGATGCCGGGAGGCACTCATGCGCAACGTCGCGACCCGATCCAACCTGCTGGTTCCTGAAGTGCGCGAGGTGATGGATATTCGCCACGCCTCCGATTACCTTGGTATCTCGCCGGACACTCTTTATAAATATGCGTCGGAGGGTTTTGTGCCGGCCTTCAAGCTTGGCAATCGCTGGCGCTTCAAGCGGTCGCGGCTGGATGAGTGGATGGATCGGCAATCGGATATGCACGCCGCCGAAGCGGAAATCGATCCGGAGCAGAAAAAGCCGGTGCGCCCGGCGCTGTAAGGGACGGCAATCGGCGCATAGATTTTCTGCGCGCTGAAATCTATCCTCTATTTCTTCGACGTCTTGACAAGAGGAAGAGAAGACCGAGAAGAGTTGCTGGGATGACAGCCCACCAACGGGCTACCGGTGCGAGCATAACTCCAGCTCCTGCTGGACCACAAAAAGCAATTACCGGCAAGCACGACGCGTTAACCAAAGAAGATATCTTTCTGGAACGCCGCATCTCGCTAAAGCCCTTTCTAGCAATCCAACACCACCAACAGGCAATGGCCGTGCCGAGTACCGCAGCGGGGAGCCACGCCCACCAACCGAGGAATCTTGAACAGTCGACCTCAAAGATTCCGACGATACATCCAGCAGTGAGAAAAATGAGCCAGAAGCCAAGCAATTCGATTAGAGTCATTGGCTAAAATACCTCCCATTCAATCCCGAGAGACCTTTTGACGTTTTCTCGAATTTGCAAGGGCATTCGCTCAGTAAACAGCACCAAGTTCGGTGATTCTGTGTCACTGATTTTGCAAAACCTCAACTGCCTACACGGAGAGTTGAACCCTCCTTCATTCGCCCGCATAAGGGATCACCGAATAGACGGTGCGGCCCAGGATTGCGCTTGTCCGCTATGGTCTTGCTTTCATCCGGCGAATGCGGCATCCGCATCCTAGGCCCCTTCGTGATTTATTCTCGACAGGTGGACCATTTTCGCCGCATCGGTCAATTACGCCGCAGGTTGACGAAAGCCGGATTGCCGGGGCTTTTGGTCACGCATCTCCCCGACCTTCGCTATCTCACAGGATTCACCGGCTCCAGTGCGGCGCTTGCTGTTACCAAGCGAACTGCGCGTCTGTTTACCGATGGACGCTATACGTCTCAGGCTGCAGATGAGGTTGAGGCTGCGCGGGTACAGATTGTGTCGGGATCGCCGGCAGTGGCGGCTGTCGAGTGGCTTGCCGCGCAACCGGGAGTGGAATGCGCGGGGATCGATCCGGCGTGGACTTCAGTGGCCGAGCTGACGCGGTGGAAGAATGCGTTGCCGTCAAAGCTGAGGCGTATCTTTCTTGTTCCATTGGCCGCACCGCTGGTGGAACCGCAGCGGCGTGTCAAGGACGACGAAGAGTTGGCGTTGATGAGCGAAGCGGCACTGGCCGGCTGCAAACTGTTCGAGCATATTCTTGGCTTCATCCGGCCCGGCTTGGCGGAATTCGAAGTGGCTGCCGAGTTGGAATACCAGGCACGACTGCTGGGAGCGGACGGGATGTCGTTTGAGACGATCGTGGCGTCGGGCTTGCGTTCAGCGCTGCCGCATGGACGGGCCACCGCTGCCCCCCTACCGCGCAGAGGGTTCCTGGTGCTCGACTTCGGTATAATCCTCGGAGGCTATTGCTCGGATATGACACGTACAGTGTATTTGGGCAAGCCGCGAGAAACAGAGCGGGATGTGTACCAGGCAGTGCTGGAGGCTCAGGATGCGGCCATTGCCGCAGTGGGCCCTGCCGCCAGCTGCGGGGAAGTGGACGAAGCCGCCCGAGGGGTATTGCGCAAGGCGGGATTGGCAGAGGCATTTTCCCACTCCACAGGCCACGGGGTCGGACTGGAGATTCACGAGTCGCCGCGTATTGCAGCGGGACAAACGGCCAGGCTGCTCCCCGGCATGGTGATCACCATTGAGCCTGGAGTTTATCTGGCTGGCCGGTTTGGGATTCGCATTGAGGACATGGTGGCGGTAACGCGGACCGGCGGACAGGTGCTTACACCCGCACCCAAGGCCCTGATTGAGCTTTGAACGGATTGAACAAGAACCTCTCTTGAGAAACAGGAAGAGTCAAGGAACGAATGAATCCACTGAATCCAGACGATATAGAAGATCTGAAACAACTGATTGATTTTCTCAAGGAAAATCAGGTCGGCGAATTTGAGCTGGACCGCGGTGAAACGCGCATCCGGCTAAAATTCACGCAGCCGGAAGGCAGCGGTGCGGGAGATCTAGCGCGGATGCTGAGCGGTGCGCGGGAAGCATCGGTGCCGGCCGCACGCCCGACTCCTGCCGCTCCCAATGCAGTTCCTGAAGCCGCACCGGACTCGGACGCGGGCCTGCACTTGGTAAAGTCGCCGATCGTTGGCACATTTTATGGTTCACCTTCGCCGGGCGCCTCGTCCTTTGTTTCAGTTGGCGATCACGTGGACAAGGGCCAGGTGATCTGCATCGTCGAAGCCATGAAGCTGATGAACGAAATCGAATCGGATGCTTCCGGCGAGATCGTCAAATGCCTGGTTTCCAACGGCCAGCCCATCGAATATGGGCAGCCTCTCTTTTCTATCCGTCTGAGTTAGGGTCCTGAATGTTTCGTAAGGTACTGATTGCCAATCGCGGCGAAATCGCGCTGCGGGTTATAAACGCCTGCCGGGAACTCGGCATTCGCACCGTCGCCATTTACAGTGAAGCGGATCGCAATTCACTTCACGTTCGTTTTGCAGACGAGGCCATCTGCATTGGGCCGCCGCGACTGGCGGATAGCTATCTGAATGTGCCCGCGGTGATTTCCGCTGCCGAGATCGCCGATGTGGAGGCGATCCATCCAGGCTATGGGTTGCTGAGCGAGAACGCCAACTTCGCCGAAGTCTGTCGCGCATCGAACATAAAATTCATTGGACCTCCGCCTGAGGTGACGCGCCTGATGGGCGAGAAGGAGAAAGCACGCCAGGCAATGAAGAAGGCGAAGGTGCCGATTCTGCCCGGTTCAGACGGTGTGATTGCGACTGCCGCAGAAGCGCAGGAGTGGGCCGAGAAGGTGGGCTACCCGGTGATCCTCAAGGCCAAGGCGGGCGGCGGCGGCCGCGGCATGAGGATTGTGCGCAATGCAGAGGAACTGCCAAATCTTTTCCATGCGGCCAATGCGGAGGCAGCCAACGCCTTCGGTAACGGCGAACTATACATGGAGAAGTTCATTGAGCAACCTCGCCACATCGAGTTCCAGGTCCTCGCCGATGAGCACGGAAGCGTGGTTTCGCTTTTTGAACGCGAGTGTTCGATACAGCGCAGGCATCAGAAGTTGATTGAAGAGGCACCGAGCCTGCAGGTAACGCCGAAGATGCGCGAGGAGATTGGCAAAACGCTTTGCCGGTGCCTGGCGGAAATCGGCTATCAGAACGCGGGGACGGTGGAGTTCCTAATGGACGAAGACCGGCAACTGCACTTTATCGAGATGAACACGCGAATCCAGGTGGAGCATCCGGTGACCGAGGCCATCACCGGCGTGGATATGGTGAAGGCGCAGTTGCGCATTGCGGCTGGGGAGCGGCTGGACTCGATTCTGCCGGCGAAGCTTGAGATACGCGGACATGCCATTGAGTGTCGCATCAATGCTGAGCATCCGCAGAAGTTCACTCCATCGGCGGGGCAGATTACGGCGTTCAACGTGCCTGGTGGAAACGGGGTGCGCGTGGATACGGCGCAATATGCGGAGGGCGTCGTGCCGCCGTATTACGACTCGTTGATTGCCAAGCTGATTGTGCACGGGGTGGACCGCGCGGAGGCCATCGCGAAGATGGAACGCGCGCTGAGCCAGTTTATTGTGCAGGGAATCGAGACTTCGATCACGCTGCATCAGGCGATCTTTGCGGATGCAGGGTTTCGCGCAGGAGAGTTCGATACCAAGTTCATGGAGCGGTTTCTGGCGAAGCAAGCGGCGGAATAGGCTGGGCGGAGTTGGCCTAGAAAACTTGTTGATGCATATTTATAGATGAGCGGCGGACGGTTTCGGTTAGGTGGGCTTTTGAAGAGTGAGTAACTGGCGTGTTGGCGGCAATTCTAGCTTTGAATTCAGGTCACCGCCTCACCTTGGCTTGCACCTCTGCATATTCCGCCTTGGCTTGTTGCAGCGAATAGATGCTGCCATATCCTGACCTCCGCATAACAAGGTACTTTTCGAATTCGGTCGCCGCCCTCTTCCACTGCCGTTTCTCATCCCAAATACAAGCGATGCGGTAATGACAATCTGCGATCAGAGCACGGGCCCAGCGGATTCCTTCTCCGCATTCGCCATATGCCAGCTGTTCTTCTCCCCAACTCAGAAGCCAGCGATAAAGCAGACGAGCTTCATCGTTGCGGTCGAGCATGGCTAGGGTCCCTGCATAGTCCCAGATCAAAAGCGGGCAATAAGGAGCTTCTTGCAAAGCCATTACGTCCCAATAAAGGGCCTGGTCGTACTTTCGTTGCTCGTAATACGTCAATGCTAGGCGCCCCAGAAGCCAGTGATCCTTTGGATCGCGCTTCAGTTCTGTCTTAATCAATTTCCGTGCAGCGATCCACTGGTCGGCCTCTATGGCCCTCTCCAGATTCTTCCAAGCGGGCGTCTTCATTCGACAAGTTTACCGGAAACCTTTTGAAATCGGCCTGATGGGCCGCTCATAGATCGGTTCCTGGAGTAATGTTGCCCAACGGCGGTCGGGGTCCAGCGGATACTGATCCCTCTTGCGATGGAGGACTTTAGTGCAAGGACCCGCTTCCTGGGGAAACCCATCGGCTGATGAAATCTCCCTTTACTTCACGCAGAATTGCCTATATATATGCTGTGAAAACAACGAGGGAGAAAGATGGACGTTAATTTTGCCGCAATACCGCTGGGGCAAATTGTGACTGCTGTTGGGGGACTGGGGACGGCGGCTTTTGGGCTGGTGGACGCGTTGAAGGCGGTGATTCCAGGAATCAACCGTATTGGCCTGAAGCACATCAATGAAGTCGTTACAGGCCTGGCGCCGGACCAGACGGGGGACAGCCTTCCTGCAAAGCCATTGAACGCTCTGCCACGCAAAAACATTCTAGAGACGATCAAAGCGAACTGGGTGAACGGAAATGATTTGAGCGGCCAGAAGGCAATTGCCAAATCGCTGATCAAGTTGCATATGAGCGCGGGCAATGCCAAGGCACTGGCCGATAGGACGAACGTGGATTCGGATGTGCTGAAATCGGTTGCGGGGAAGATCTCGACGGGAACCTCGCTTACACAGCAGGAGAGCGATGTGTATTCGCGGTTCGATCTGATTGTGACGGCGATGCTGGATGAAGCGTACCAACTCTCTGATCAGAATTATCGCAACGGAACTCGCGGATTGGCAGCGCTCATGTCAGTCCTGCTGGCTCTGGCTGCTGGATGGAGCCTAGCAGGCAGTCAATTCTGGACGTTTCCCAGCGTGGGGCCGGCAGTGCTGGTGGGTCTGTTGGCAACGCCGCTTGCGCCGGTAGCGAAAGATCTATCAAGCGCGCTTGCTACCGCTGTGAACGCGATGCAAACAGTGAAGAAGAAGTAGGCGACAATGACTCAATTTCTAGATTGCCGCCTTTCGGCCGTGGGTGGGGAATTGGCCGCCACTGTATCTGTCAATCAGGGCACCAGCATCAACAACTATACGGGACTGACGCTGAATGACATGCTCGGCTCCATTCGGGGCCGGCATGTATTGATTGCGACGCACGGGTTCAATGTGGACCGGTCGGATGGAATTGACTGCCTGTCTAACTGGGGGAGCATTCTGCAATTGCCTCAGCCGAGTTCCGCATTTGTTGGGTTGCTGTGGCCGGGGGATTCGATCTGGGCGCACGGGCTGGACTACATGGTGGAAGCCAAGGTTGCGGACGATGCCGGGGTGATGATTGCCGAGTTTGTGGACGCCAATTTCGTGGATGCGGCGAGCGTGTCGTTTGCCTCGCATAGCCTTGGGGCGCGGGTGATTCTGTCGACTATTTCCAGCATGAGTCTGCCGGTAAGGCAGGTAACGATTATGGCCGGCGCGGTGGACGACAACGCGCTAACCGATGAGTTTGCGGATGCCGCGGACAAGATTGGGCAGATCTCGGTCCTGTCATCGAGCAAGGACGAAGTGCTGAGCTGGGCGTTTCCCATGGGAAATATCTTTTCGGGGATTATCGCGGTTGGGCATCCCTGGTGGCATGCGGCGCTGGGACATGCCGGGCCGGCAAAACCATGGCCTGCGAACATGACTGCTCCTTATGGAATTCCCGATAATTGGGATTATCAGCATGGGTACTACCTGGCGGTCAATCAGCCTCCGGCTCCGAGTCTTCCCCTTCCGACCGAGGTGCCGCCGAACGGCTCGCCTCCGCTTTGTGCCGATTGCCAACCGAACGGAGAACCGGTTGCGGGGTGGACAGAGGCATTCTCCGCGGCATTTGCTTCTTCGCGATTCCGCTAACAGACGTTTCGGGACACCAAGAGCTTCGCCGACATTGAGGGATGCATCGGGCTTCCTGTCCTCGTGCGCTGTGAGACTCAAGGCCCGCCGCCTTAGAATATGGAGCGGGAATGACGGTGGCGAGGATTCCGATGACTCAAATGGACCGCAGGCGCTTCTTGCGGAGTGGTGGCGTGGTATTGGGTAGCGGATTAGCCGCAGCAGTTCTTGCGCCAAGAGAACTTCGGGCCGCTGGATTCTCGGCGCCTCCTCTGTCCAAGGCGGACTACACGCTGAAAATTGAGAACTGCAATTTGGAGATTGCGCCGGGCGTTGTGGTGAAGACCACGGCTTATAACGGGCAAGTTCCGGGACCGATGCTGCGACTGCACGAGGGCGCGCCGGTGACGATCGACGTAATGAACACGAGCGCGAATCCGGATATTGTTCATTGGCACGGGCTGGCCATCGACTCGTTGAATGATGGGGCGATGGAAGAAGGTTCGCCGATGATTGCGCCGGGCGGTCAGCTGCGCTACACGTTCACTCCGCGACCTGCGGGGACGCGCTGGTACCACACACATGCGGGGGCAGGTGGTGATTTGACGCTGGGCACCTACAGCGGACAATTTGGATTTCTGCTGGTGGATGGGAAGCCGGGCGGGGGACAAGACGGGGGCCACTTCGACCAGGAGATCTTTCTGGCGATTCATCATTGGGGGCCGTCGTTTGTGCCCATGGTGCAGACGATGCGGATGGCATCGGCGAATCAGCCGCTGACGACGGGATCTGATGTGGGCTATCAATATGCGACTGTGAACCAGCACATGCTGGGCGCTGGCGAACCGATTCGCGTAAAGCAGGGGCAACGGGTGTTGATGCGGCTGCTGAACGCGAGCGCGACGGAAAACGTGGTGCTTGCGTTGCCGGGGCATACCTTCAAGGTGATCGCCATGGATGGGAACCCAGTCCTGAATCCGGTTGCGGTGGAAGTGCTTTCGCTGGCTGTGGCAGAGCGGGTGGACGCTGTGGTCGAGATGAACCAGCCGGGTGTATGGGTACTTGGATCGACATTGGAGCAGGCGCGCAAGATGGGGTTGGGTGTGGTTGTGGAGTACGCGGGAAAGACGGGAGCTCCGGTGTGGACCGATCCTGCTACGAGCAAGTGGGATTACACGCAATTCGCGGCAAGCACGGCTGCGAGCGCGCCAGATGAAACCATCCCGCTGACCTTTCACGATATCGGGGCGCAAAAGGGATCGAAGTTTGACACCTGGACGATCAACAACAAGTCGTGGCCGGACGTGGACCCGATCAAGGTGACACAAGGCAAGCGGTATCGACTGGTGCTGCGCAACGGAAGCGGCGATCAGCATCCGATTCATCTGCACAGGCATACGTTTGAGGTGGCAAAGATTGGATCAAAGGATCTGAGCGGACTGCGCAAGGATGTGATCAATGTGATGCCGCTGCAAACGGTCGCGGTGGATTTTACGGCCGACAATCCTGGCGACACGCTGCTGCATTGTCATCAACAACTGCACATGGATTACGGTTTCATGACGATCATCAAGTACACCGCATAGCAAACAAAACAGCCCGACAAATAAAAGAGGATCTCGTGAAGAGAATGAACCGGCAGTCTGTCTTTGGAGTATTTGTTTCATCCTTACTATGCGGAGTTTGCGCGGCGCAGAGCACAACTGGATGGCCTGTGTACAACGGTGGGCCGGAGGGCGACCACTACTCACAACTCAAGCAGATCAACCGCGCGAATGTACAGCAACTTAAAGTTGCGTGGACCTTCGACACGGGCGAGAAAGGCGGACTCGAGGATAATCCGCTGGTGGTGGGGCGGACTCTGTACGCGTATACGCCGACGCAGAAAGTGGTGGCTTTGGACGCGGCGACAGGCGCGCTGAAGTGGAAGTTCGACGCAGGTGTTGCAGGAGGCAAGCAACCCGCGCGTGGGATAGCGTACTGGACTGACGGCAAGGAAGAACGGCTCTTTGCAGGGGTGATGAATTTTCTCTATTGCCTGGATCCGGAGACAGGCAAACCGATTTTAAGTTTTGGTGAGACCGGAAGGATCGACCTGCGCAAGGGACTGGACAGGGGATTGGGTGGCGATTTTGAGAAGCAATCGATTGTGCTGACCACGCCGGGAGTCATCTACAAGGATCTGATTATCGTGGGCGGGCGCAATCCGGAGACGCATCCAGCGCCGCCAGGCGATGTGCGCGCGTTTGACGTACACACAGGCGCAATGCGCTGGAGTTTTCACACCATTCCTCGTCCAGGCGAGCCAGGTTACGAGACATGGCCACCGGAGGCGTGGAAGACGGCCGGTGCGGCGAACAACTGGGCGGGTATGGCGCTGGATGTAAAGCTGGGAATCGTGTACGTGCCGACGGGTTCGGCGGTCTTCGACTTCTATGGCGGCGATAGGGTGGGCGACGATCTCTACGCGAATACGTTGCTCGCGCTGGATGCGAATACCGGCAAGCGGCTGTGGCACTTTCAAGGTGCGCATCACGACGTGTGGGACCGAGATTTTCCTTCGGAGCCGGCGCTCTACACAGTGAAGCGCGACGGAAAGACGATGGATGCCCTGGCGCAGACGACCAAGCAGGGGTATTTGTATCTATTCGATCGCGTCACGGGTAAGCCGCTGTTTCCGATTCGTGAACTGCCTTATCCAAAGAGCACGGTGCCTGGTGAAGTGACCGCGCCGACACAGCCTAAGCCGGATGCACCTGAGCCGTTTGCCCGCCAGCGGCTGACGGAAGATATGCTGACGAATCGCACGCCTGAGGCGCATGCGTGGGCAGTGAACGAGTTTCGCAGCTTCACGAGCGACGGGCAGTTTGTGCCTCTGGAGGTGGGAAAGCAGACGGTGGTCTTTCCCGGGTTTGACGGCGGCGCGGAGTGGGGTGGTCCGGCGATAGATCCGGCAACGAACACTCTGTATGTGAACGCGACAGAGATGGCGTGGACCGGGGGACTGGTCGAAGCGCATCACGGCGGGAGCCCGGGGGAACAGGTCTATCAGAATCAGTGCGCGATGTGCCACGGCACGAATCGCGCTGGAGCCCCGCCTGATTTTCCTTCGCTTGTGGATGTATTGACTCGGTTGACGGTTGAGAAGGTGACTGACAACGTGAAGAACGGGAACGGGCGGATGCCGTCGTTTCCAAACATCGATGACGCTCGGATGAAGTCGCTGATCGAATACCTGCGCACGAGTCCGACGGCTGCAAAAGGCGAGGCGGGCAAGGAACTGGGTGCACTTCCTGTGCAAGCGATGACAGCGCAGGCGCCGGCAGACAAGGCGGGAGCCCAGGTTTACGCGGATCGCTGTGCCGTTTGCCACGGGGACCACATGGAGGGAATTGCGCCGGCATTTCCGATGCTAATTGGCGTGGGAAGCCGGTTGAGCAGGAAGCAGATCGTCGAGGTGATTCAGAATGGCAAGAATCAGATGCCGCCGATGCCCGATGTGCAGGGACCGGACCTTGAGGCACTGTTGAGATTCATGGGTGTGAGAGAAAGCCCGAAGGCGCAGGGAAACAGCCGGGAAGATGAGCAGGAAAATTACGCATTCACGGGCTACCGGAAGTTTCTCGATCCTGATGGGTACCCGGCGATTGCACCGCCATGGGGCACGCTCAATGCGATTGACCTGGCGACAGGAAAGTATGCGTGGAAGATTCCACTGGGCGAGTATCCGGATCTGGCGAAGCAGGGAATGAAGAACACCGGGACTGAGATGTACGGCGGCCCAATTGTGACTGCGGGTGGGGTGCTGTTTATTGGAGCCACTATTTATGACCGGAAGTTCCACGCTTTCGACAGCAGCAACGGGAAGCTGCTTTGGGAAACCGAATTGCCGTTTTCGGGAGTCGCAACACCGGCTACCTACATGATCGATGGGCGACAGTACGTGGTGATTGCCGCAAGCGGTGCACGCGATCCGAAGGGGCCAACAGGTGGGACGTATGTGGCTTTTGCTTTGCCGAAATGACGGCTCCGGCACCGGCCAGCCCGATCTTCTATAGCTTCGTCCGGATGCTGCGAGAAAAGCCCCAAATATTTTCGTATTTTCTTCGCTTGCCGTGCGAAATTGCGTTATGCTTACCTCGCAACATGGAGGTTGCACGATGGACTTTCAAAAAGAACTGATTGCCGAGTATGACCGCGAAAGCGCCAAGACACGCAAGATCCTTGACGCGATTCCGGCTGATGCTGATTTCTCCTGGAAACCTCACGCCAAATCATTCAGCCTTGGCAGGCTGGCTGGACACCTGTCGGACACAACTGGAGATTGGGCGATTCACACTTTGACCACCAATAAGCTGGCATTTCCAGCAGACCACAAATTCGAGCCCTATATTCCTGTCTCCAAAGAGGCGATGCTGAAGCAATTCGACAAGCAGATTGCGGAGGCCAAGACTGCACTGACCAGCCTCGCACCCGAAAAGTGGGATGAGAACTGGAAGTTTGTGGCTGGCGATCAAGCCTGGATCGACGACTCGAAGTATCGCGTGTGGCGCGACTGGGTAATCAACCACGCGGTTCATCACCGAGCCCAGTTAGGCGCTTACCTGCGGCTGCTTGATAAGACTCTGCCAGGCACTTATGGGCCTTCGGCGGACGAGATGTAGTGGAGGCAGGGAAGGGAGATCAGGGTTCAGGGAACGCGCTGAGCAGACAAGAAGTTCCCTGGCCCCGATCGACTAACCTTGTTTTATGCCTATCTCATTTCCCATCCTCTATCCCATTCTTGATGCTTCCACCATTCCTCCCACGGGTCGCGAGGAGTTTCTGCACAGGCTGGGCTGTTCGCTGGCCGATGCAGGCGTGACTCTCCTTGAATACAGGAACAAGAGTGGCGCCGACGAAGAGTTGCTGGCGGATGCCGCGGTTCTTCGGGCTGCACTGCCTGCGGGTCAAGTGAGGCTGGTTCTGGATGACCAGGTGGACCTGGTGGAACAAGCTGGCTTTGATGGGGTTCATGTGGATGATGGGGATGTCACGCCTGCGGAGGCGCGGCGCATACTTGGAGCTGACCGGATCGTAGGAACGTTTGGCGGAAGCGAAAACCTGATTCCGGGAATTCTGCAGGCTCCGGCGGACTATTTCTCGATCGGTCCTATCTTTCCGACGCGAACCAAGCAGACTACAAAGGTTGCAATCGGTGTGGATGGTGTGCGGAAACTGCGCGCTCAAGCCGGAGTTGGGCCGGTGCTGGTAGCGGCGGCAGGGGTTACGCTTGCCACGGCGGCTCAGGTGCTGGCTGCGGGCGCGAGTGTGGTGGCAGTATCCGAGGCCCTATTTCGGCAAGCGGATCCGGCGGCCGAGTTTCGCAGATGGATGGCAGAATTGGGTTGAAGGGTTAACGTGCTCTCAGACTTTCTTCTGATGACCCATTGGATGAGATGGTCAGTGTACTGAATTTGCACAATGTGTCCTGAATTCATACACTTTGAGAAAAAGAAAGACATTCACGTCGAAATCCGTTAAAACTTCTTCAAGTGACTACATTAGACCTCACACCCAGTTCAGAAGCTGCCAATTCATCCAACTCTCCCCGGTTGGTGCCTACTCTCGGCCTCTTCAGCTCAACGGCACTCGTTATCGGGTCCATGATCGGGTCAGGCATCTTCATTGTGGATGCGGACATTGCCAGGGGCACCAACTCTCCGGCGCTTTACCTGGGTGCGTGGGTGGTTACGGCCATCCTGACCATGATTGGCGCGCTCAGTTATGGAGAGCTGGCGGCCATGATGCCCAAAGCCGGCGGGCAGTATGTTTATCTGCGCGAGTCGCTGGGACCGCTTTCGGGCTTCCTGTACGGGTGGACGCTGTTTCTGGTGATCCAGACGGGCACCATTGCGGCGGTTTGCGTGGCATTCGGGAAATTCCTTGGTGTGTTCTTCCCTGCTATTTCGACGACGCACTGGCTGTGGCACATCGCGCATGTTCCCGCTTTGCCGGTGGGGCCGATGGTGTTGGGCAACATGGAGATCGGCGTCAACACGGCCAATCTTACGGCGATCGTGATTGTCTTTTTTCTGGCCATCGTGAACATCTTCGGCGTTCGACTCGGGTCGCTGATCCAGAACGTCTTCACTACGGCCAAGGCGTTGTCATTGGCTGCGTTGATCCTTCTTGCGTTTGCGGTGGGGCGAAATGCTACCGCATGGAATGCCAACTTCGGCGCCGGTTGGACGGAATTCTGGAAGAATGCCAGCTGGAACTCGTTGCACCCTGTACAGGTAGGCATCGGCGGACCGATGGTCCTGGTGAATGCGCTGGTGATTCTTGCCGTGGTTCAGGTGGGGTCACTGTTCTCGTCTGACGCGTGGAACAACATTACGTTCACTGCCGGTGAGGTGAAGAATCCGAAACGTAACATCCCGCTTTCGCTGGTCCTGGGCACGGGCTTTGTGCTGACGGCATATTTTCTGGCATCGCTGTCGTACATATTGGTGTTGCCCATGCACGGGGACCCGAATGGCGCGACGGTGATGGCGCGGGGCGTGCAGTACGCGGCGGAAGATCGAGTTGCAACAGCAGCACTGGAGCAAATCTTTCACTCCGCCGGCGCATGGCTGATGGCGGGGGCCATCCTGATTTCGACCTTCGGTTGCGCCAACGGGTTGACGCTGGCAGGGGCGCGCGTCTACTACGCCATGAGCCGGGATGGGCTGTTCTTCAAGTCTGTGGGCAAGCTGCATCCACGGTTCAAGACGCCGGTTGCAGGGCTGATGATCCAAGCTGTCTGGGCCACGTTTCTATGCGTCTCGGGCTCGTATGGTCAATTGCTGGACTACATCATCTTTGCGGTGCTGGTCTTCTACATCCTGACAATCCTGGGCCTGTTTGTGCTGCGATTCAAGCGGCCAGACGCACCGCGGCCCTATAAGGCGCTGGGGTATCCTGTGCTGCCGGGTCTCTATATTGTGATGGCCGCTTGGATTTGTGTCGTATTATTGCGATACAAGCCCCAGTACACGTGGCCGGGCCTGGTTCTGGTATTGCTCGGCATTCCTGTCTATCTATTTTGGTCACGACGTTCAGAGAGCCCATCTGAAGACGGGACCCCTTCAATCTGAGTTCAACTAAATAGGAGGAAATCCCTCACACATGTCCAGACTGTTCCGCATTAAGCCAATGTCGATGCTGTCGGAGGAGTCCCGTGAAACCGGCGAACACACCTTAAAACGCTCACTGAGCGCGCTGAATCTGATTACGCTTGGGATTGGGGCCGTGATTGGCGCCGGCATCTTCACGCTGACAGGGCAGGCAGCAGCGCTCCACGCGGGGCCGGCAGTCGCTCTCAGCTTTGTGCTGGCGGGCATTACCTGCGCCTTTGCCGGGATTTGCTATGCCGAATTTGCCTCGATCATTCCCATCGCCGGATCGGCGTATACGTATGGGTACGCGACGCTGGGTGAGCTGGTGGCCTGGATCATCGGCTGGGATCTCACACTGGAATACGCCTTTGGCGCTTCGACGGTTGCTGCCGGATGGGCGGCATACTTCAACAGCCTGCTGCAGCAGTTGGGGATCGTATTTCCTCCGAGCCTGACGACGACTACAGGCAACATACTGGTGAGGTATCAAGGCATTTGGATCGATAAGATGTCGCTGCCGCCAGGAGTCAGCGATGTGGGGTTGGAGCATGTGACGGGATTCTTCAACCTGATCGCGGTGCTGATTGTGCTGGTGATTACGACGATTCTGGTGATCGGGATCAAGGAATCAGCCAACTTCAACTCGGCGATCGTGATCATCAAGCTGGGAATTGTGGGTATCTTTTTGTTGGTGGGCGGCCTGTTTCTGTTCAGCCATCCACAGGTGGCGAGCGCCAACTGGCATCCATTTATTCCTCCGCCGGACGGACACGGTAACTTCGGGTGGGGTGGGATCCCTGTAGCGGCTGCATCGATCTTTTTCGCGTATATCGGGTTCGACGCAGTGTCGACCGCGGCGCAGGAGGCGAAGAACCCACAAAAGGATATGCCGATCGGCATCCTTGGGTCGCTGGTCGTCTGCACCATCCTTTACATTTTGGTGTCGATGGTGCTGACCGGGTTGGTGAGCTACAAGACGCTCAACGTCGCGGCGCCGGTGGCTCTTGCCATTGACGCAACCGGCGTAGGGTGGGGGTCGATGCTCGTAAAGGTGGGCGCAGTTTTCGGGCTTGCAACGGTGATGCTGGTCATGCTGCTTGGACAAACGCGCGTGTTCTATTCGATGTCGCGAGACGGGCTGCTGCCGAAGTGGGCATCCGCCATTCATCCCAAGTTCCGCACGCCTTGGATCACGACCATCGTCTTTGGGTGCTTTGCGGCAATCATGCCGGCGTTTCTGCCAATCGGAAAACTTGCTGAGTTGGTGAACATTGGCACGCTGCTGGCGTTCACCATTGTCAGCGCCGGAGTTTGGGTGCTGCGGGTGCGCAGCCCCGAGCTACACAGGCCCTTCAAGACGCCGCTGGTGCCACTTGTGCCAATTCTCGGAATTCTCTCGGCCGGCTACCTGATGACTCAACTGGCTCGAATCACTTGGATTGTCATGCTGAGCTGGCTTGTCCTGGGCCTGGTGATCTACTTCACGTACTCGGTTAAGCACAGCAAAGTTCAGGCGCTGCCCAAGGCGGCCGTCGCCGACTGAGAGACGACACGTCTGATCGATGATGCAAATCAGAAAGGCCTCCGCATGCGGAGGCCTTTCTGCTGATGAGTACTTGATCTGTGATGCTACGCGGTTGCCTTGGCGCAGAACTCGTCAAAGGCGCGAACCAGTTCGCCGGCAATCTGCTGCGCGGTGGCCTGCTCGATGATGAAGCGCTGCATCAGGTAGACGAGCTTGCCGTCACGCAGAATCGCGATGGCGGGGGAAGTGGGAGGGTTGCCCTCGAAATAGCTGCGGGCGCGCTCGGTTGCCTCGCGGTCCTGGCCGGCAAAGACGGTGATCTTGTGATCGGGTAGGTTGGCAGAATTTGAAAGCGCCAGCCGCACACCTGGGCGCATTTTGCCCGCAGCGCAACCACAGATTGAGTTGACGACCAGCAACGTTGTGCCAGGCTGGGCCAGCGCCGCGTCGACATCCTCGGCGGTACGGGTCTCCTGGATGCCAGCGCGCGCAAGCTCCTCGCGCATCGGGATTACCATCAGTTCTGGATACATTTTGCCTCCGGCAGGGAAACTTGCCTGCAGTTATTTTACCTTGAAATGCGTTGGTATAGCCTTGGACACATGCTCATGGAAGAAAACAAACCGCTGTCGCCCTTTACAACGTTCGGCATTGGTGGTCCCGCACGCTGGTTAGTGGAAGCGGCCAGCGAAGACGAGATCGTCAGAGCTGTCGCGTGGGCAAGGGACCGCGGCGATCCGCTGCTTGTGCTCGGCGGCGGGAGCAACCTACTAGTTTCGGATGCAGGATTTGGCGGATTGGTTCTTCGAATCGGGTTACGCGGAATTGATACGGCCGGAACTTCAATCGCGGACGGGCAGAGGATCTATAGGGTCGCGGCAGGTGAAGATTGGGATCGGTTTGTGGAACGGACGGTGCAGGACGGTTGCGCAGGGGTCGAGTGCCTCGCAGGAATTCCGGGGACCGTAGGAGGGACACCGGTACAAAATGTAGGCGCTTACGGGCAAGAGGTGGCTACCTCCATTGAGGCGGTCCGGGCCTTCGATCTCGAGAAGCGGAAGTTTGTCGAGTTCAGCGCGGCGGAGTGCGGATTCGCCTACCGACGGAGCCGGTTTAACTCCGCAGATCGCGGACGGTATGTCGTGACGCGCGTCGACTACCGGCTTACCGTTGGCGGTGCGCCAACACTGATCTATTCCGATCTGCAACGGTCGATGCGGGAAACGGACCCAAAAGGTGGTCAACCCAGTCTGGCCGAGGTCGCTGCTGCAGTGCGACGGGTTCGCCAATCGAAGGGAATGCTGCTGGTGGAGGGCGATCCGAATTGTCGAAGTGCAGGCAGCTTCTTCAAGAACCCGGTGGTCGACGCGGAACAGATTCGGCAGATTACAGACTTGGTCGGGAAGATACCGCCTCAGTTTCCAGCAGGGCAGCGCGCTGGGAGCCAGGGGCAGGTGAAGGTACCCGCGGCTTGGCTGATTGAACAGGCGGGATTCAACAAGGGCTACCGCCTAGGCGCGGCTGGCATCTCCTCGCGACATACTTTGGCGTTGGTCAACTTTGGCGACCCCGATCAGGGTGGTGGCGCGAGCGCCGAGGAGATTCTTGCTCTTGCCAGGCAAATCACCTCGACCGTCGAGGCTCGATTTAGTGTCCGGTTGGAGATGGAGCCCGTGATGGTGGGATTTTGACGCCAGCCTACGACACAGTTCGACGTGACCGGTCGTTGGATGGGCCGCAGAACTGGTAGGCTAACACCAGAGACGAGCGACAAACACCAGCTATGAATGACAAAGACAAGGCATGAACGACAATCTGCACCAGTTACGCTGTTTCGGATGCGGTGCCCGAGTGGACGGCGCGACGTCGAGCCCGGATTTCCGCTGCACCCTCTGCGGTGACCTTTTTGAGGTGGAATATCCCGGGTGGGGCCAGCGGCAAGGGCACGACCGACCGAATGCTGGCGCCCTCAAGTGGTTGTGGCGGGAACGCCGCTGCTCCTCTGAAGCGCTGGATCGCTCCGGCGTCTGGCGGTTCCGCGAACTTCTGCCCATATTGAACAGCTTCGGCAACGCCGTGACGCTGCTCGAAGGGAACACACCTCTCTATCACTTGCCGAGGACAGCGAAAGCGTTGGGGATCGACCAACTTTTCGCCAAGCACCAGGGGATGAATCCGACTGGTTCCTTCAAGGACACGGGGATGACCGCGGCGATGAGTGTGGCTCGCGAGCGGGGTTATGAGTGGGTGGCGTGCGCATCTACCGGAAATACATCTGCTGCGATGGCCGCTTATGCCGCACGCGCCGGGTTGCGTAGCCTGGTGGTAATTCCCGATGGCAAGATCGCCTGGGGCAAACTGTCGCAGGCGATGGACTATGGGGCGGTTACCTGCCAGTTAAAGACGGACTTCGACGGCTGCGTCCGGGTGCTCACACAAGTGGTGAAGCAAGCTCACATCTATCTGCTGAACTCGGTCAATCCGTATCGGCTGGAAGGTCAAAAAACGCCGGCGTTCGAAATTGCGGAGGCCTTCGACTGGAATGTGCCGGACCACCTGATTGTGCCCGGCGGCAACCTGGCAAACAGTTCTGCACTCGGCAAAGGCTTCCGCGAGATGCTGGAGTTGGGGCTGGTGACGCGCGTGCCCCGGATCTCAGTGATTCAGGCGGCGGGAGCGAACCCGCTGGTGCGCAGCTTCGAGAAGAGCCGGGGAACTAAACTGGAGCCGGTGGAGGCGCACACGCGGGCCACCGCGATTCGCATTGGAAACCCGGCATCTTGGCGCAAGGCAGCGCGGGTTATTCATGACACGGATGGTTGGTGCCTGGATGTCACAGAAGCGGAGATCTCCATCGCTAAGGCAGAACTGGGTTCTGAGGGTCTCGGCTGCGAGCCCGCGTCCGCAGTTACCCTGGCGGGCTTAAAGAAGCTGCAGGCACAGGGAGTGATTCAATCCAGTGAGACTGTGGTACTTCTGCTGACCGGTCATACTCTCAAGGACGCCGACTACACTATCGACTTCCATCGGGGAACGCTCTTGAAGGATGAGGAGAAAGTGGGCCTTGAAGCGGAGATCGACGGCTTGCGCAGGAATGCGCAAATGGTGGACGCCACGGCGGATGCGGTGCTGGCGACGATAAAGGGTAATGCGGGATGATCGAAGTATTGAAAGCGGATGCCGGTCGACTCCGGCTACGCCTGCCCGCAACCTCGGCTAACCTTGGCCCGGGCTTCGATGCGGCTGCGGTGGCTCTTGATTTTGGTCTTGAGATTGAGGCCGGGCCGGCGAGGGAATTTGCGATCGAAGCTACTGGCCGGGACGCAGATCGCTGCGGCAAGGTTGCAGACAACCTGATTATCGACGTCTACAAGCGTCTGCTTGAGAAACATGGCAAGGCGATTGTGCCGCTGGCGATCCAGATGGCGAATGGCATTCCATTGGGGATGGGCTGTGGTTCCTCGGCTGCGGGGAGATTGGCAGGCATAGCGCTGGCTGCTCATTTCGGGCGTCTTGGTTGGGACTCTGAACGTATGCTCGAAGAGGCGTGCGATTTAGAGGGCCATGTGGACAACGCAGCAGCTTGCTGGCTAGGCGGGTTTGTAGCCGCTGCCCGCGAAGGTGCGAAGGTACATGTGGCACGAGTCGTCCCACCTGCGGAATGGCGAGCTATCGTGGTCCTTCCGGCCGACCCTCTGCCGACGAGCAAAGCACGCGCAGTACTTCCCGCCAGTTATACGCGAGCAGACGTGGTGGCCAATATCCAATCTGTTTCGATTCTTGGGCTTGCGTTTGCCCAAGGACGGGAAGACTTGCTCCGGATAGCCATGCAGGACCGGATTCACCAGCCCTATCGTGCTCCCATCTGTCCTTTGCTTCCGCGGCTGCTGCCGTTGGCGGGTGCGCACGGGATCCTCGGCGTGGCTCTCAGCGGAGCAGGGCCTGCGGTTCTGATTGTGGTGAACGGAGAGGGAAGTCTACCCAAGGCAACCGATGCTGTTCGCGACGCGCTTTCCGGGCTTCTGATGCCTGAGCTCCTGGAATGTAGCTTTCTCAAAGAAGGAGCAATCTCGCGTTGGGAAGCTGCCAGGGACTGAAGGTTCAAGGTGCCTGGAAGTCGGCGAGTGAAAAGGTTGTCATTGAGGTAAAAATCCCAATTGGATCGATTTACTTCTCCATCAATCACCCATTGGTGATTACCAACCGGATTACCTAAGATTTCTTGCTATTAACTCTAGAAACACCTAAATTCGCAGCGTGGGCAGTTCTGGGGGAGGGCTGCTCTAGCGCCCGTGATCCTTAACGGATCCGGGCGCTTTTGATTGCCACAATGGTAGACAGAATCTCCTGGACTTACCCCAAGGAACCGCGAACCGACTGCCAACGATTCGTCAATGAAGAACTCTTGACGCCGCGAGTGCGGGCTGCGACTTTATTGAGAGTACCGCATCCTATGGAGGTGCGGTGCGGGGTACACTGGATATGTTGTGTAGGTACCGTGAGGAGGAGCATGTCGGGTTTGGGAGTTTTGGAAGTTAGCGATGCAACGTTCGACCAGGAGGTGCTCAAGAGCGAGCAGCCGGTTCTGGTGGATTTTTGGGCTGTCTGGTGCGGTCCTTGCAAGGCAATTGGGCCGACCGTGGATGCGGTGGCCGCGACTTATGCGGGCCGGTTGAAGGTGACCAAGGTGAACGTTGACGAGAATGGCGCTACGCCCTCGCGCTACGGCATTCGCGGGATTCCAGCGCTTTTGTTCTTCAAGGGTGGCAAGGTGGCGGACCAGATCGTTGGCGTTGTGCCCCAGCATGTGATTGAGGAAAAGGTCAAGAAACTGCTGGCATAAGCTGGCTTGCGCATCTCATGCAGTTATTAATGAGGCTCGGCTTATAGGCTGGGCCTTTCATTTGCGTGAAGTTAGGTGTTCGAGTCGTCGCAATGTCGATGGCCGGGGCCGGGTCTCGAAGGTCGCTGCTGGATGGGCCCATGCTAGTCTCCGGCTGGCGATGTCTGCATTGCGACGGGGGCAATCGGCTCAAGACCAAGACGTTTGCGGCATTCTTCGAGCATGGCTTCGGTTCGCGTCGCACCGACCCGGCTGACTCCAATCGCACGAACGGCCAAAAGGGCATCGAGATCACGAATGCCTCCTGCCGCCTTGACCTGAACGCTCGACGGAGAATACTTCCGCATTAACTCGAGATCGGGAAGGGTGGCTCCGCTGGAAGCGAATCCTGTCGAAGTCTTGACCCAGTCGACGCCGATCTCTCCGCATATTTGACAGAGTCGAATCTTGGCAATGTCGTCTAGATAGGCGTTCTCAAAGATTACCTTGATCTTCGCTCCGCCGGCGTGAGTTGTTTCTGTGAGGGCAGCGAGCTCATCGTGAATATACCGCCAGTCGCCACTTCGTGCTTTGCTGATGTTGATGACCACGTCGAGTTCCTGACCGCCGTCCTGGAGAGCTTGGTCAGCCTCGGCAAGTTTGATCGCGGTCGTATGACCGCCGTGCGGGAATCCTATAGTTGTGCTGGCGTTAACGGTAGACCCAACGAGGATCTCGGCGCATCTTTCCAAGGCGTAGGGCAGGATACAAACGCTCGCCACGTTGTACCGGAGCGCGAGCGAACAGCCGTCTTCAAGCTCAAAGGCGTTCAAGGAGGGATTCAGGAGAGAGTGATCAATCATTTTGGCAATGGACGGGTAATCGAAGGAGTTGGACAAGGTGGTCTCCGAAATGATCGGAACCATTGTATCCTCATTTTCTTTGCCGGAGCGTAAGTGCCTATTTTGGATGAACATGGTCAACTTAAACTCGATTTATATTCAGTAATATACGGCCATTAGGTGAAGTTACACATTGAAATAGGATCCTATGATTGGGCCAATCCCCAGGCATCGGGCCGTAAAGACGTTGGAAGGGCATTACTAAGGTGTGGTTCACTCAAGTAATGTTGCCGGATGTTTGCCCATTCCCGACACTTACGAATCAGAAACTTCCTTCAGAAGGAACACAGGTTCACCCCATCCGGGAGATCTGTAGGTGAACTGGAATCTTTCTGAGAGCGTGACCCGGGCCGGAAGAGCGAAGTAGCAAGGGACTCTTGCCGCTATGCAGCCCGGAATTGGAACATGAGGCGCTTCCCCCTAGCGCTGAGTCAGACGAATGCGTGAGCGTATATTTGCGTCTCCATTGCACGAAGCATAATTCTGACATTGATTCCAAAGGATTTTGTGCAGCTCTGCCGTTTCAGAATAATGACATCTAAACATTTCAGATCGAGGCGAACATCCACAGTGACAAATGACCCAAGTGTGTTCCCAATCACCCGTTCGTAGGATGGTGAATCACTGTCAAAAGCTGTTGAATCTTCATTACCGAGTCAAAAAGAATTAGGGCAATATCTGAGGAGGGCGTAATGTCGATAAATCCATATCAGCAGTACTTCGAGGGCACGTCTAAACGCAGCACCTACAGCAGGATGCGCGCAACTGGACCCAGAGAAGCCGCATTCGGTCTTGCTCTCATTTACGCCTCGATTGGCGCCTCCCTAGGAATCGTTTCAGGAACTGCGCTTGCCGTCCAAATCTGGCCCGTTAGCTCAACGGTTGCAACAACCAACCTCGCCCAGGCCAGCGCCAGCGTGGCCGGATTGAACGGCCCCCTGATTGCTATTCCCGGACAACCTGCTTTGGCAATGAATGAGGCCAGCAACCCGTCTGAAACTACAGCTTTGCCGACTCCGAAGCCAGCTGCCCTCGAGACCAAGCATATCGGAAAATCCACCGTGAGCCGCCACAAATTGGTAGCAACTAAAGCGTCTTTTGAGAACAATTTGCAGGCGTCGGGAGGCAATCAACCCAGCAATAGTTCAATCCTCAGCAGCGCGGCCGCTGCAATTCCAGTCTCTGGCCAGGTCGCATACCAACAAGTTGCTGCAGTTGCTCCAGTTTTCATGATCGAAGGCGATGCAACGGTAGCCGATTTCGACGCCAACACGGGGATGGTAGAAACGCGCGACGGAAAGAGCTTTTCCATAGGCGCCTCTGCCACGGCAACCAACGTGAACTCCTGGCAGGACTACTTCGGCCACGTCCACTACCGGTGTGATCCAGGTGGAAACTGCACTCTTACGCGCGTTGGCGTCGTGGTGCCTAACGCGAAGTTAGCCATTTAGAAGCCCAGCTACTTCCTCGACCTCCCGGAGAGTTTGGCGACTGGATTAAGGGGTTCATTCCAATCGGTTAACGGTACTTGCGAAGAACACCCAATACCCGTCCCTGAATGGCCACTTGAGCGGCTGGAACATAAATGGGCTCCATCTCCATGTTGGCGGGCTGCAACCGCACCACGCTGCCCTCTGAATAGAACCGCTTCAGTGTAGTTTCAGCACCATGCACCAAGGCCACCACAATCTCGCCTTGACGCGCCGTCCGTGTACGCTCCACAAGTACGTAATCGCCGCTGATGATGTGCTCGTCGCGCATAGAGTCGCCACGCACCTCGAGAGCGAAAACATCGCGATTACCGACTACATCATGCAGAGAGATGCTCTCCGGAACCTCCGTGGTTTCAACGGGAAGCCCAGCTGCGATGCGCCCGGCCAAAGGGAGTCGGTCGCTGGAGCGGGTTCGCGATCCCGGTGGCAGGACATCGATCGATCGGCTGCGATTGTGAACTCGATCGAGCAGTCCCTTTTTTTCCAGGTTGGTAATGTGCTTGTGCACGGTGGCCAGACTCTTCAGCCCCATGCCACGGGCAATTTCCTCAAACGATGGAGAATACCCATTGCGGGACACAAACGACTCCAGGAAGTCGATTACTTCTTTTTGCCTTCGAGTAACAGCCATGGGCGCATTATAGCGAATAAAAAGCGAATCGCAACAACTTGTTCGCACGTTATTCGATTTTTCTTTCATGACGCGCCGCCGGGACAGCCGATATTCCACAGACAAGTGAATCAAAATACGGCTGGAGCTTGATTTCGGCTTTAGAAAACACCAAGTCTTGCCGATAGGGACATGTAATCGTCCGCGCGGTCTTGCAACGGCGGTCGGCGCAGTCCTGAGGGCCGATGATCTCACTAAAGAAGTATCTTGATGCTGCTCCGGCCGTCTCCTCAGTTGAGGCAGAGCCGGAAGCAGTGGGTGCTTTGCCCGCAACCATCGCCGCTTACCGCTCTGCTTTGTTCGAGATAGGCGGCTGCAGTCTAGAAGCTTGTCCCGCGCTCGGAGACGGTCTGAAACGTGGTCTGGGCAAACTGGGTGAGCGCCTTTCGACGGACATGAGTCCCGAAGCGATCTCCGCTACAGACAGAGGCGTTCAGGAGCAACTGCAGGATTGGGGCAAGCGAACAGCGGTTCACTATCGACAGAAGACGGACGAAGTAAAAGGGCTACTTATCGTCATGGCGCGCACCGCCGAGTCGGTAGGCGAAAGGGATCTGCGTTGCGCTGGACAAATCAACGAGGTAACGTCGCGACTTGAAAAGATCGCCAGCCTGGAGGATTTGTGCCAGATCCGCGCTTCAATTGAGAGAAGTGCGGGGGAACTGAAGGGCTCGGTAGAGCGGATGGCCGCGGAGGGCAGAGCTGCCATCGAGCATCTGCGGGCTGAAGTGTCGGTATATCAGGCCAGACTGGAAGAAGCCGAGGAAATCTCATCCCACGACACGCTGACTGGAGTGCGCAGTCGTCTCTATGCGGAATGCCAGTTGGTGCGCCGGATTGACGCCGGTGCCTCATTCTGCGTGGTGATTCTGGATATCGACGGATTCAAGCGCGTGAACGACGAATACGGACACCTGGTCGGAGATGAGCTGTTGAAACAGTTTGCCACGGAGCTGGTGTCCGTATGCCGCTCAACCGATGTAATCGCGCGTTGGGGCGGAGACGAGTTTCTGGTTCTTATGGATTGCAGCATGCAATCAGCAAACCTGCAGGTGGATCGGGTGCGGGAGTGGGTTTGTGGGAAATATAAGGTGCAGGGAAGCTCCCGCACAATACATCTGAATATCAGTGCGTCGATCGGTCTGGCCAAACATATCCCCGGTGAGCCCATGAAGCTGGTTCTTGACCGAGCGGATGCGGCGATGTATCAAAACAAGGCAACGTCCCGAACGGCAAGCCACGACGTAAGAGCGTAACCCAAGCAGGATCAATCATTTTAGCTTCCTTAGAAGCTGGCGGCCTAGCGTCTCATGGCAAGATGATCCGGCCGGAGTCAGCCTCAGTGACCCGTTTTGGGACACTTCCTTTTCCGGTTCCGAACCCGAACTCCATCCACAGTCTTTCTTCTTTCCAATCTTGTGTTCCATGTCTCCTGGCGTGAAGGTGAAGGAGGGCCAATTCTTAGCGCAAGTTAAGTTGGCCTGCTGGAGTCCGGGGAGCTGGACGCAGGGTGCACAGATGTGGATGGCACTCTCCAGCAGAAAGGCTGACATGAGGTTGCTGATCGCCGAAGACGATAAAGCGCTGGGACTGTTCCTGAGCCGAGGTCTGGAGGCCGACGGACATCGGGTCCGGCTAGCACTGGATGGCGGCGCTGCGGTAGAGGCTTTTGCGCAGGAGCTACCTGATCTGACCATTCTGGATTTGAACATGCCGGTGAAAGACGGCGAGCAGGTGCTGAGAGAAATCCGCATTCTCAATGCTGAGCTCCCGGTGTTGGTGCTCACAGGCCGCCAGGAAGTGGATACGCGGGTCCGGTGTCTTGATTGGGGAGCAGACGATCTGATGATCAAGCCATTCAGTCTGCATGAGTTGCGAGCGCGCTGCCGGGCGCTGTTGCGGCGCAAGCGCGAAGCCCGCCTGCAGTTGCGGGCCGGAGATCTGGAACTCGACCGGCTGGACCATACGGCACACCGCGCCGGCCGGCAGATTGAGCTGACTAACAAGGAATTCGCCTTGCTCGAACACCTGATGCTAAACCGTGGCCAATGCGTTTCGCGGGTGCAACTGCTGGATTCGGTTTGGAATATGGAGCCGGCGCAAACCACGAACATTGTGGATGTCTACGTCAACTACCTGCGTCGCAAGCTTCGCGATCCACCTCCAGGGCAATTGCTTCGGACGGTACGCGGGCAAGGGTATGTGGTTCCTCTGGAGAGCGACCTAGGCCTGGAAACGCCGGCCACGCTCGCGATTATGTCGGCGCTTCCGACAGGTACGGACCTCGTTTCCGGTTCCAGTAATCAGCATTTAACTATTTGATTCTTAGGAGATTAGTCATGCAAAGCGTCCCAGTTCCGGTCTTTTCCGCAGCCAATCGCATCCGGCAGCGCACAGCATTGGTGGCCAGTGCTGACTCAAGCTTCCGCCAACGCATCTCGGAGATTCTTACCGGCCTCCGCTGGCAGGTCCATGAGGCAGAAGGTGGCGCCCAAGCCTGGGGAGAGGCCTCGGCGGCTACCCTGGACGCGGTCATCGTTGATTCGTGGCTCCCCGATCTCGATATGACGGAGTTTCTCAAGGACTTCCGGGGATCGTTTCCTCAGGTGGATCTGGTGACCGCGGGGAGTTTCCCAGTGCAGGAAAGCCCGCGGGGGCCCTACCGGCAAGAACTACTCTACGCACTCCGCAAATGTCAGGACACTGACACAGCTGCGTGGAATGTGGCACCCGCGCTAAATAAGGCGATGGGGGACACGGGGCGAGTTTTCACCGGTTTCAAGCCAGCCGAGAGCCCAAACCGGGCATTGGTTAACTCTACCGAGAATTTGCCGGCGCCGACGGGCCTACAGTCAGTAATTGCCATGCCCAAACCGATCCGGATGGATGCGACGAACCGGGGAGGCGACCAGGGAGCAACTGAGCGGCTGCCTGAGCTGATTGGGAACGCACCGTGCATGCTCGAGATCAGCCGCCGCGTCCGCCTGGTGGCGCCACGCCTGACGCCGGTGCTGATCGAAGGACCGACTGGCACCGGTAAGGAGCTGGTGGCTGAAGCTGTGCACCGGCTGTCGCCAAGGAGCCGCAAACCCTTTGTTGCCATCAACTGCGCGGCGATTCCTGAGGCTCTTCTAGAGGCAGAGTTGTTCGGACACACGCGAGGTGCGTTTACCGGCGCGGTGCAGGGTCGGATTGGACGCATCGAGTCTGCCGACGGTGGCACGTTGTTTCTGGACGAGATTGGAGAGATGCCGCTGGCGCTTCAATCCAAGCTGCTCCGTTTTGTGGAGTGTGGTGAGTTGCAGAGGGTGGGAGAGAACGAAACTGTAAGGGTGGATGTGCGCATCGTGGCGGCCACTCATCAGGCTCTGGCTCATCAAGCCCAGACGGGCAGCTTCCGCTCCGACCTCTACTACAGGTTGGCGGTCTTCCTGATCCGCACCCCCTCGCTGATGGAACACAGTCAGGATCTGCCTCTGCTGGTGGACCATTTCCTGGAAAAGATGGGACGCGATGAGCCAGTGAAGCGTGTAGAGCAAGAGGCGCTGGCCAAACTTGCAGCACACGACTGGCCGGGCAATGTACGGGAGCTCGAGCATGTGCTGGAACGGGCGGCCATTCTGGCCGGCGACGATTCGGTTCTGACCGCTCGCGAGATCGACTTTGGCGTGATGGCGAACTGAGCCGATCCGCTACCGCGGCAGACGGAGAAATCGCGATGGAAATGCAGATAGAAACCCGGCTGAGCGACCAGATCGCACGGTACCTTGATCTGGCCACCAGCGAGGCGAAGTTAACGGCGACCAACATGGCCAACATCGATACGCCTGGCTACCGAGCGGTGGGAATGGACTTCGAGGCTGAGATGCGGGAAGCGATGAATGATGTGGATAAAGGGACTGGGGCACGTCCGGTGCGGCCCAAGGCGGTGGACGGGTTGATTGCACGTCCGGATGGGAACAATGTTTCGATGGACCGCGAAAGCCTGAATCTGGCCGAAGCGCAACTGAAGTTCAAGACTGGCGTCGCCCTGCTTCGGCAGGAGTACCAGCGTGTGCTGGACGCTATTCATGCCGATGGCAAGTAGATGATTTCAAAGGGGCCGAGACGATGAATATGTTTGGGATGATGGAGACGTCGGGGGGCGCAATGCAGGCGGAACGGATGCGCGCCGAAGTGGTAGCGGCCAATATGGCTAACGCCGAGACGACGCGCACTGCCACAGGTGGTCCCTACCGTCGCCAGCAGGTGATTTTCGCCGCCGGTCAGGGAGATCCCGGATTTCTCGATTCTCTGAACACAGCTTCAGAGGATACGGCTTCAGGAGCGGCAATGGTGGGAAGCACAATTTCGGGAACGTCCAGCGCACTGACGCTTCCTGGCCTGAATGGATCTCTTTCAGGACCGGTGGCACCGGGAGTTCATATCGCCGGGGTGGTTGAGGACCCCACGCCCCCGCTCAAACGCTACGATCCGGGGCACCCCGATGCTGGTCCGGACGGATATGTCTCATATCCGGACATTAATCCCCTCACAGAGATGGTGGACCTGATGGGGGCGACGCGTGCATATGGCCTGAATGGTTCCGCCGTACAGGCTGAGAAGGGAATGATCACCGCGGCCCTGGAAATCGCCAAAGGGTAGCTGGACAGCGAGCCGCAGTTGACGACGTAATTAGGCAGGCGTAAGTGGGAGGACGAATGGAAGCCACGATCAATGCCATCAATACAGCAGTCTCCGGGTTACAAGGTCTGGGCGGGATCGGCGGATCGCCGGGAATAGCATCCTCCAGTGGGCAGGCCGTTGCGCCCTCACCGTTCGCCGATCTATTTACCGACGCGGTCGGCCAGGTGGATCAACTTGAGAGTCAGGCGCGCACCGCGACGGCAGGACTGATGAGTGGATCGGGTGTGGATGTGCATCAGGCGATGATTGCGACCCAGAAGGCGAGTATGGCCTTTGAACTAGGCTTGGCGGTCCGTAACAAGGCGGTCCAGGCATATCAGCAAGTAATTGGGATGCAGTTTTAGAGGCTTCTGCCCGATCTGTCGTGAAGGTCGCGGAGCAAATAACCAGTTAGTGAGCGACGGGATACCTCAACCATGGCCACCGGAACACAATTGCAGAAGAGCGAACCGGTGCCCCCCGGACAACTCGGGCTGACCGACCGGCTGGCCGCGTTGTGGACGCTCGGCCGGGTCCGCTGGGCGGGGATGCAGACGGTCCAGCGGATATGGACGGTGGTGGCCGGACTGTTGATTGGCGTGTTGACGGGCGGACTGATCTGGTATGCGATGCGTCCGGACTGGCGGGTTTTGTACGCCAATCTTGACCCGGAGGATGCGCGCCA
Source organism: Occallatibacter sp. (assembly GCA_049521035.1). Lineage (GTDB taxonomy): Bacteria > Acidobacteriota > Terriglobia > Terriglobales > Acidobacteriaceae > Telmatobacter. Next base: position 31,886 of record JBEKPF010000051.1, read on the forward strand.
GACGGGACAGGTACTGACTCAGGCGCAAATCTCCTTTGAACCCACCCCGGATGGAAGCGGGATTCAGGTTCCGGCAGCGCAGTTGGATAAGGCGCGCCTAGTGACTGCAGCCAAGGGGGGTGTCAAAAGCGGCCGCCTGGGATTTGAGATCTTTGACAAGCCGAACTGGGTAGGCTCGGAGTTCGATGAGCAAGTGAACTACCAGCGCGCCCTCGAGGGCGAACTAGAACACACGGTTGGAACACTGGCCGATGTGGAATCGGCGCGCATTCACCTGGTGATGCCGCACGACTCGCTGTTTCGCGAGCAGGAGCGACCGGCCAAAGCCACTGTGGTGATTAAACTGCGACATCGTTCGCTGGCCGATGGCGAGCCGGAGGCCATACGCAACTTAGTGGCCTCGGCCGTGGACGGACTGACACCCGATCACGTGGTGCTGGTGGACGCGTCTGGAAATTTGCCATTGGGACCGAAGACCGCGGAGGCCATGCAACTGAGCGCTGAACAGGCTCTGGAAGATAAACTGACTTCCACGCTGGAACCGGTGACGGGCGTGGGCAACGTGCGGGCCTCGGTCACTCTCGACTACGATCCGGCAGCGAAAGAGGAGACCGAAGAGAGTTACGACCCTGACCAGACGGTCACTCTTTCCATGCAGCGCACTGAGCAGACGACTGGCGCGCAGCCAGTTGCCGCCGGGATTCCCGGTGCTGCTTCGAACGCCCCCAATTCGCAAGCCCTGCCAGTTTACCCGCAACAGACGTCTTCGCCCCAAAGTGCAAAATCAGAATCCGGAACTTACGGAGCTTCGAAGACGGTACGGCACGTGATCGAGAACCCGGGCCGGGTACGACGGCTGACGGCCGCGATTGTAGTCAACGACCGGTTGGCCACAGCCGCTGCGCACGGCAAGGCGGCAACCTGGACTCCCCGGTCGACCGACGAACTGCGTAACCTGACTGCGCTGGCTCAGGCGGCGGTCGGATTCGACCCTACACGCGGGGACGTCCTGACTGTCCAGGATCTGGCTTTCGATGAAAACCGATCCCAGCAACCGATTTCGCTTCCCGGCCAAGTTCTGACCACGGCAGAGAATTCGCCGGTCCTGGTGAAATACGCCGCATTGCTGCTTGGACTCCTGATCGTGGTGACTTTCGCCGTGCGTCCGGCCCTGCGAGGCTTGCGACAGGGGACCAAACAGTTGTCCAAGCCCGGATCTAAGGAACTTCCGGCGGGAGCGGAGTCTCAGCCCAAACAGATTCTGACCTCCGAGGAAGCTGAGCCGGATCCGGAGCGGGTCCGGGTACAGGAGATCTTCGATCAGGTGAGCGGGCACCTGAAGAGGGAACCGGCGCAAAGCTCGCGTCTGCTGCAAAGCTGGATCCATTCTGACTAAGGGCGCGCCGCAAATTCGGTTCAGTGCGAAAGGAAGAAGGACAGATTGGCGGAACAGGGAAGCGAGAACGGGATAGCGCGTCATCGCCAGTCGGCGAACCTGCCGGGATTGCGCAAGGCGGCGATTCTGCTGGTTGCCGTGGGTGAGGAACTGGCGAAGGAGATTCTGCGCGCGCTGCCGGAACAGGACGTGCAACGGCTGACCGAGGAGCTTGCTGATCTGCGGGGGGTCACGCCGGAGCTTTCCGGCGAGGTTCTCGAGGAGTTCTGGGAACTTCTGGAGACCCAGGGCTTTGTCCTTCACGGCGGCCTGGACTATGCCAGCCGACTACTGGTGGAGACCTTCGGAAAGGAACGGGCCGACGATCTGCTGATGCTGGTCCGGCGCTCACAGGAGGCGGCGCAGGGTAATCTTGCTAAGCTGCAACGCACCGATCCGCAGCAATTGGGCAAACTGCTGGACGCCGAACATCCACAAACCATCGCTCTGGTTCTCGCGCATCTTGATCCCCGGCGCGCGGCGCTGGTGCTCGACAACCTGAGCGAAGAGCACAAGGTTGTCTCGATCCAGCGTCTGGCTGAAATGCGCCAGTTTTCGCCGGAGATGGCACAGAAGGTTGCCCATATCCTGCACCGGAGGCTGGAAAGTGTCGGCGACACGGCTCGCAAGAGCTACTCGGGGTTCAAAGCGGTGGCCGACCTGCTCAACCGTCTGAACGCCGAGGAGTCCAAAAAGATTCTCGAGACCATCGAAGAAGGGCAACCGGAATTGGCACTGGGCATCCGCAACTTGATGTTCACCTTCGAGGACCTTGTGACCGTACCTCCAGCCACCATCCGCGAGATCGTTTCCGGAGTGGACAAGCGTCAACTAGCTCTGGCTTTGCGCGGAGCCGATGAGGAGTTGCGTGCTCAGATCTTCAAGGCGATGAGCTCACGGGCCGTGGAGATGCTGAAAGAGGATATGGAAGTCCTGGGTCCGGTTCGCTCGCGCGAGGTTGCCCAGGCACAACAGGAAATTCTGAACCTGGCGCGGCGTCTGGAGACTGAGGGTAAGGTCATTCTCAAGCTGGAGACCGGCGACGAGATGTTGGCTTGAAAGAGTGAATGGGAGAGATCGTGCAGCAGGCTGGACTGAAAACTGAATCGGCGATGAAAGACGAGACGGACGGGCGCGTTGAGGCCTTTCAGTATCCTGACGATCCCGGCGCGCCCTTTCTACCGGCCTGGCAGGGTTGGGAGGTGGGAGTTGAGGACGTTGCGAGTCCCCATGGGGAACCGGCGCACTCGCGTTCCAAGGGGGGTGTTGAGGCTGGATTGCGGGCCGAGTTCGATCAGCAGTTGGCCGAGGAGACGCGGCGATCTTTTGAGGCGGGCAGAGAAAAAGGGCGGTCGGAAGGCCGCCAGAACGAGAGAGAAGCGCAGGCGGCCGCGCATGTCTCAGAGGAGCAGCGGCGAGTGCGCCAAGGCGTGGAACTGATCGCAAAGTTCGCCGAAGAGCGGGACCGGTATCTACACCTCGTGGAAAGGGAAGTTGTTGAGCTGGCGCTGGCAGTAACAGCTCGCATTCTTCGTCGTGAGGCGCAGATGGATCCGCTGTTACTGACCGGGGCGGTGAGGGTTGCACTAGGGCAGCTTTCAGGGACAACGCAGGTGCGGGTGAAAGTGCCACCAGCTGATCTTGAACTGTGGAGCGAAACTCTCGCGCTGCTGCCCAACCTACGGGTGAAACCCGAGGTGCGTGCCGGTGAGGGGATGCGGCTGGGCGATTGCGCGATCGAGACTGAACTGGGCTCGGTCGACATCGGGATTCGCGCCCAGCTGGGAGAAATTGAGCGGGGCTTTTTTGATCGTGCTGGCGGTCCGAGGGCTGCGTCCGGGACTGGAACTGCGATTGCGGCGGTCGCACAAATTACCGGGCAAGGGGTGGGGCAATTGGCGGGGCAAATGGTTGTACCTCAAACAAGCGAAGCAGAAGTGCAGAGGGACGCCGTCCATGAGGTCCATCCGTGACGAGAGTACTTGCGCGCTACTTTACTCGACTAGAACGCGGTCAGCCTTGGCGCTGGCAAGGTAAGGTGCTCGAATCGGTTGGCCAGACGATTGAATCGGCAGGACCACTGGCGTCCGTGGGAGAGTGCTGCGAAGTCGAGGACCAGTTTGGCCACCCGCACCTGGCGGAGGTGATCGGATTTCGCGGGTCGAACGTACTTTCCATGCCGGTCGAGACCACCGATGGCGTTCGCTTCGGAGATCCGGTGACGGCGCTGGGCGTGCGCCCGGAGATCGAGGTGGGCATCGCGCTGATGGGCCGCGTACTGAATGCGCGGGGTGAACCGATCGACGAGGGCCGGGCTCCGATGACGAGTCACTCCCTGCCGCTGGAGGGCGCTGTGCGGTCTCCGCTTGATCGCGTCCCCATCAAAACACCTCTGGGCACGGGGATTCGCGTACTCGACGGGCTGCTGACGGTAGGCCGTGGGCAGCGCGTTGGAATCTTCGGAGGGTCTGGTGTAGGCAAGAGCACACTCATCGGGATGATGACCCGAAACACCGAGGCCGATGTGACAGTGGTGGGTCTCGTGGGAGAGCGCGGCCGCGAAGTAGTAGAGTTCCTCGAGGATTCACTGGGGACAGAGGGAAGGTCCCGCTCCGTGGTAGTGGTTTCCACATCCGACCAGTCGCCGCTGATGCGCATGCGGGCGGCGTTGGCCGCAACGACGGTCGCCGAGTTTTTTGCAGGCCAGGGAAAGCATGTGCTGCTGGTGCTCGATTCGCTGACCCGCTTCGCCATGGCGGCACGCGAAATTGGGTTGGCGGCGGGAGAACCGCCTACCGCCAAAGGCTATACGCCGTCGGTGTTTACTCGATTGGCCCGCCTGGTAGAGCGCACCGGGCAGTTCCGGGTCGGTTCGATCACTGCTTTTTATACCGTATTGATGGAGGGCGATGACCAGCAGGATCCGCTGGTGGATGCGGTGCGATCGCTCCTGGATGGGCATGTGGTGCTCTCTCGCACGCTGGCTGCGGAAGGATGGTATCCGCCGGTCGAACTGCTGGATTCGATCAGTCGACTGATGCCCGCGGTGATTCATGCTGAGCACCGTGAACAGGCCGCTCTGGTGCGCAAACTGATGGCCGTCTACGCACGTTCAGAGGATCTGGTCCGTATTGGCGCGTACAAGCCAGGTTCGGATCCGGAACTGGATCGCGCGTTGCGAGCACGGGGAGCGATGCGTTCGTTCATGACGCAGGATGCATACGAGCAAGTCCGGTTTGGAGATTGCGTACGCCGCATGGCCCGCTTGGCCGAGGAGGTATAGACCGATGGCCGTCTCCCGAGCAATGCGGCGCTTGCTTCGCGTTCGCGATCTTCTCGAAGAACAAAGCCGGCTTGCGCTTGACGCCGCGACAGGAGAACTGCACCGTCTGGAAGATGCCGTGCAGGCGACGGCGAGCCAGGACCGGCGTGGCCGCCTGCTGGTGGAAGCGAGTGCTCACACAGGGGAGTTGCCAGACCGGCTGGCCGGCCTTGAGGAGGTGCGTACGGCCGCGCGATTCAGGGAGGTAGTGATCCCAAGGATCAGAGACGCTGAATTCGCCGTAAGCACCTTACGCGAGGAGTTTCTCGCAAAGCGAGTGGATCGCCGACAAGCCGAAGCGCTGATCCTGGAGACAGAGGCGCGGGATACTGCCGAAGCAGGGCGTCGAGGCCAGCAAGCTCTCGATGACTGGTACCGCTTCAGATTGCGTTAAGGAAAGACCGTGGCCAGATCCGAAAAATGCGACCAGAAACCGAATGGTCTCCGCCAGGACGATGGCAGAGACTCGGAAACTTGAGTGAGAATCTGGGTGCAGATGAGTTAGGTTCCCATATTGATATCGGCGATCTCAATCCTGACAATGCTCTAACCTTAGCACTCCCCCGTTTGGCACGTCTTCTGCACTGAACCATCGCATGAATGTTGCTGCAGGAATCGAGATTGTGCCGGGAGGGCATCAGCGGGCAGGTCAGAATCAGGTTCCGGCTGCGATGCGTGAGAGCAAGAATGTCGCAGCCAGTTGTGATCGCGGAAATGGCACCGCAGTCCCGGCCCCCCCCACCGCAAACACAAATTGGAAGGCGGTGCTGGCGACTCTGGGCGTGAAAGCTGCCGGGCAATCAGAAGATGTCACTTCGAAAGAGGACAGCGAAGCGAGGGAATCGATCGTCGATGAGGGCAGCGACGAGAATGCAGCCGCCAGTCTTGCAAGCACGAATCTTCCTAGAGCGATAAGCCCGCATGGAAATGCCGCAGCACCCAGCAACAGGCAGGAGCAATCCGTTGCCCGGCAATCAGCAGTCGACGCTTCCAAGTCGGCTGTTGGCATTCCAAACTTGATTCCGTTTTCGAAGGTCCCCGCGAATGACGCTTCTGCCAGTGGTGCCAACTCGACAGTAAAGAGTTTCCAATATTCACAGGTCGCAGATTCAGGGAGAGTTCATCATCTGACGCATTCCGACAATGGCAAATCATTGCAAGATCCTTCTGCCCATACCGCAGGCCTGTCGTTGGCTATGCCGGTCCAATGGGTTCCAATCCCGGTCGTGGCCGATCCCATCTCAAAGGGCTTTGAAGCGACTACCACCGCTCTTCGGGACACCACCGGATCTGGCGCTTTGCCCGCGCATGGTGGCGAGAATGCTGTGGACGCGCCTTCAAATCCAACGCAAGTACTGCTCCCCCAGAACGGTGTCGCCGAAAATGCAGTCGTATCACGAGCGAGAGCAAATCTGCCCAACCGGCAAGACGTTCCTGAACATGCTGACGGCACGTCGCAAAGTGCAATCAAGACTGCGCCTGAGGGTCAGGAGCCTTCATCGTCTGGTTCAGTGGAGAGTTCGAATCCGCTTCCGACCGCTCAAGCGGAGCCCGGACCCGGTACCGCTTTCCACAGGAGCCAAGTTGATGACAACGGTCTGAGGGCAGACTCCGGAACCACCGCAGGTTCGCCGGACAACAAAGTAAAGGACCTGTCCCGCGTTCCGGTCGGTGTGAACGCAATGCCATCCGTTCCCCCGAATACCAACTCGGTGAGAGCGGCTCTGGGAACAGCTACCACCAGTACGACACCCGCGTCTACGCAAGCCACCATTCAGACGGCAAATCGCACGACGGTTGGAGGACCAGGAGGAGTGGCGGGCAAGGTCGTTCATACCCAATCGGCCCTGAGTGGCCAGGAGACGGGTTGGCAACCCCCGGGTTTTGCTGGCGGTTCAGCGGAGAATGGTTCGGCGAGTAGCCCGATCAGTCTGCCACCGATAGCTGCGAGCAGCGGCGGGACGCAAGCAGGCGAAGCCTTTTCCGCTCTCGACGCAGACGTTGCACCTGGCGCGGCTACATGGATCCATGCAGGTGGGCAGCGGGCCGAAGCTGGATTTAACGACCCGTCTCTGGGCTGGGTGTCCGTCCGCGCGGAGATGGGTGGAGGGGGAATCCACGCTGCTCTGGTTCCCGGCACGGTAGAGGCGGCCCAGACGCTCGGCGGTCACATTCCAGGATTGAGCGACTATCTGGCCGAAAAGCACACGCCGGTCGAAACGCTGACACTGGCCATGCCTGGCAGCAGATTGGGAGATGCCGGCATGGACGGCTCTCCGAACCAGAGTATGCAGCAGGGGACCGGCCACGGTGCGGGACCGGACCAAGACGCGGGGTCAGGTTCGAGACAAAGCTCGGCGTCGGTTCATCGACTCAGTAGCGAAACTCACGGCGTTGGATCTACGTCTGGGTTGATCGCAGCGCAGGCTGGGAGTGGTGCGACTACTGCACCGCACTCATCAGCTGGTGAGCTTCACATATCGGTAATGGCCTGATCAGAGAGAAAGCAGGGAGGCAAGATGGCAGCAGCGACAGGATTTTGGAATCATTCGATGACGGCGGGGCAAGCTCTCAGCGGGCAGAGCGCTGCGATGACTGCTCCGGCGAGCGCACCGTCCGACCCGGGCGGCACAAGTGCAACAAGTGGATCGAGCGACGACTCTTCAACCATATCGGCCAATGACTTTCTCACGTTGCTGGTGACCGAGATGCAGAACCAGGACCCTACCGCCAACACTGACCCGAACGAGTACATTAATCAGCTTGTTCAGGTAAACAGTCTCGAACAGCTGATCGACATCAACCAGAACCTGACTACAGCGCTGGGCGGTTCGAGCAGTTCGTCCGGTTCCACGCAGGTTCAGGCAGGCGGAGGTTCACCTGGAGTCACCGGCTTGACAACAAATAACGCCGCCGCGCAACTTCAGGGAGCCGCGCACAACAAGGCAATTGCGTTGGGTGGGAGCGTGCCCACCACATCCGGCGCGGGCGCCGTTAATATTGCCGCAACTCATCCCATCGCAAATCCCGTGAAGGTTCGGCACGCCCCTGGGAATCTCGGCGTACCCGATGAAAACCCTGCGGCAACGCGTGTGGCTCACTCGATGGATGGTCGTCCACACACGCCGTCCGTGGGTCGGCTTACCAGAACGCAATAAGACTTGTACACCAGCCGGAATTGAAGTCCGGCACCCATATTCGATGACACCCAGAGGAGAATCACCATGGCAAGTTTCTATATTCCGCTCTCCGGCCTTAATGCCGATTCGACGGCGCTCAATACCATCGCTAACGACTTATCAAACATGAGTACCACGGCCTTCAAGACGCAAACAACAAACTTTTCCACGCTCTTTTCTCAGCAACTCGGATCAAGCGGCTCGGGCGACGCAATCCAGTTGGGCGAAGGTGTGCAGGTTTCTTCAAATGAAACGAGTTTTACCCAGGGATCGAGCGACACGACGGGCAACTCCACCGACATGGAGTTGAATGGCAATGGCTTCTTTGTTTTGAACGCCGGTGGCACCAACGTTCTGACGCGCGCCGGGGATTTTACTGTGGCTTCGAGTGGCAATCTTACTTCTTCAGACGGTTTGAATGTGATGGGCTATCCGGCGGTCAATGGTGTGGTGAACACAAATGGCGCCTTAACGCCGATCACCATTCCCGTAGGTCAGGTCGAGGCACCGCTGGCCACGACAAGTTTCGGGTTGACGTCCACACTCGACTCAGCGGCAGCGGTGGGCACCGTTGTTCCTGGGCAGGTGCAAGTCTACGATTCGATGGGTAAGAGCTACGAGGCCACGGTCACCTACACCAAGCAGGCCACCAACTCCTGGACCTACAACGTCAGCATGCCGGACACACTGACCGCAAACTCGACCACGGCGGGTAACCCGTCCGTGACCACGATCGATTACAACTTCGGTTCGAGCGGCGGCACGCTCGCAATGGTGGACCCAGGAACCAATCTCACCATCACTGGACCAGCGGGCGGAAGCACGGCCACTATTTCCGCACCACCTATAACCGCTAACGAAAAACTAGGCGCTGTTGGTACAGCTGGCACTTATGCGGACGATCTTCAGAATGCGATCAACGGAGCCGGTCTTACGGGTGTCACTGTCACGACGACCGCCGGCCAGTTGAGCATCTCCGGCGCGGGGATTACAACCTCCGGCAGCGTAATACAGGATCCGATCGCCTCGGCGAACGCAAACGGGACGTTGAACTTTGATGCGAGCGGTAACCTGGTCAGTCCGGCAGCCGACGTGAGCGGAATCTCCTTTGCTGGACTCTCTGACGGAGCGAATACGCTGAACATGACGTGGAATATCCTGGGGACGAACGGTACGCCGACCATCAGCCAGGTGGACGCGACCTCCAACGGTGCCTCCGCGACCGTGCAGAACGGCTACGCCAGCGGCACCTACCAGAGTTTCACTGTGGGCGCGGACGGCACCGTCACTGCTACTTACTCAAACGGAGAGAAGCAGAATGTAGGGCAACTGGCGCTGGCCAACGTAGCCAACCTTCAGGGATTACAAGCCCTGGGCAATAGCGAATATGCGACCACTCTTGCCAGCGGTACGGCCGCGATTGGAACTTCGGGAACGGGCGGCCTGGGAACGGTCACGGATGGAGCGCTGGAGATGTCGAACGTTAACATCTCCTCAGAGTTCTCCGACTTGATCATCGCCCAACGCGCCTTTGAGGCAAGCTCGAAGGCTGTAACCACTTTTGACACCATCACGCAGGAAACGATCAACATGATTCACTAGGGTGGGCCGAGGCGGCTTTCGGGCCGCCCGGGGACCTTAGGTGAGAGTGAGATGCATTGATCGGTTCTTTAGGAACTCGATCCTGTTAGGATGCGAAATAAGCTTCAACCTCACATCATTGGTTTCTATTTCACAATCCTGGAGTTCCCCTCATGCGTTTGTTGTTCTTCGCAGGTGCATTCGTTCTTGCTTCTTCCGCCATGGGGCAATCGGTACCGGCAGCCATTTACACCGATCCGCCCGCGGACACCGTTTATCCGGCTGCGATGAAAGTACTCCACATCCCCAGTCACGGTGTTGTGATCAATGGTCTGGTCTATCAACCGTCCGGGGCGGGGCCGCATCCGACGCTGGTGATCTGCCACGGATTGCCGGGGAATGAGAAGAATCTCGACTTGGCACAGGCCGTCCGTCGTGCGGGATGGAACGCAGTTACTTTCAACTATCGCGGGTCGTGGGGTAGTCCGGGTGTGTTTCGATTCGCACAAAATCTCGAAGACGCGAACGCGGTGCTGGCTTACCTGCGTGTCCCCGCAAATTCCGCGCAGCTAGGCATCGATACGAAACGCATCGTGATCGCCGGGCACAGCATGGGTGGCTGGGTCACAGTGCATACGGCGGCACACGATCATGCATTGATCGGGGCAGTGCTGATCAGCGCTGCTGACATGGGATATCTTGGAAAAGCTCCGAGGGAACGCGTGGTTGCTGAAATGGCCGATGACATGGAGAGCCTAACGGGTGTGACTTCCGCGAGCATGGCCGACGAGTTAATCGCGAACGAAAAAGCATTTGGATTTGCTAACGAATTGCCGGGACTAAGCCAGACGCCGCTGCTCGTTTTATCAGCTGACGATGGTCTTGCGCCCTCGACAGACGCGCTGGTGAAGGCCGTTGTGGTTGAGGGAAATCAGCACGTCACGGCCATTCACGCGGCTACGGATCACTCCTGGTCAGATCATCGTATCTTTCTTGAGAGCACGATCGTCACTTGGCTTGCTGGGTTGAAATAGCAGGTTGCGCCTGGGGGCTACAAGCTATATCGGGCTCATGTCTTGTCTGGGCCGCACTTCGATGAACAATCCCTTGCCCTGGGCGAGCGTGGTTCCCTCGGCGTTCAGAATCTTTGCTTGCGTCCAGTGTTTACGGCCCTCGCTTCGGACTACGCGGCCTTCAAGGCGTATGGGCGCTTCGGAAGGAATTGGGCGCAGGTAGTCAACATCCATCTGGCGCGTCATGGCCCGTACGCCATGGACACGGACAGCTTTGCTCATGGCCTCGTCGAGCAATGTGGCGATGATCCCTCCGTGGACATAGCCGACGGGACCCTCGAAAGTATCCGGCACTGCCGCAAGGCAGACTACGGAATTGTCATCTGCGAGCAGGAATTCCAAATGCAACCCGATCGGGTTGGCCTGGCCACAGCCAAAGCACCTGTTCTGCGCCGCATGG
>JBEKPF010000052.1:0-40063 GCA_049521035.1 Occallatibacter sp.
CAAGGAGAGACAGATCCATCAGGAATGAGAGGAGCTGTTGCGAATCTCCGATTGCAACGTATCGTTTTGGAGAACCAGATCAGCGAGCAACCCCTTCAACCGAGAGTTCTCGTTGCGAAGACGTTCGATTTCGGCCGTTTCATTTCTGGCCGCCGAAGAGAATCCGGCCTTTGCGGCATTCAATTTTCTCTTGCTGGCCATCGACGACAGTACCGCAGCGCTACTCCTCTTATCCGCATTCAAATTGCGGTGCGTCACTGCGAGCTCTAGCACTCGATCAACCATTAGGTTAGATATCCTTGCTGAATTATCAAAGGGTTCGCGATGCGCGGCTTCGCATTCTGAACGAGGAGCCGTCTCCCGGCTTTCGAGTAAACCGTCCTTTTTGTTTCCGACAAGCTTAGGTGACGATTCCCTCTTACCTTTCACCATAGGGCGGTTACGGTTCCATTCAATGACTTCTCGTTTGTACCAGCCAACAGCTCTGGCTCCCAATGATACCTGGCGCGGAAATTGTTCCCTCAAAATCAAGTCGTAGAGCATGGTCTTGCGAAGACCTGTAATGTCCATAACCTCGTCAATCCGAATAATGTCACTCGGATCGGGGTCTGCGGACATTCTGAAAAGGTCTAGCATTAAGAGAATGTTAGACCTTGCTTGATTTTCCACCTATACCCAAGGAGGCAAAATCATTGTGCTGCGAGTTATAAAATCGTTTTCGATACCTTAGTTGAAAAATATTGTTTTCATAGATCGCGCTGTGGCATCATAGGATCTCGAAAACTAGAGCGAAGCGGTTTGCCTATTCTATTTCGGATGGATTCGGACAACGACCATCAATTGTGAACAAGTAGATTGTGAAGACTATTCCCCCCCGCGGTGAAAGTTGCCTTCGATCACCTTGGATTCAGTAATGACGGAATCCACATAGTCAGCCCACCATTGAAGCATTCTCTTTCGCTCCGTTGTATACTCAGCGCGGTTGTAAATGCCGGCGACGCCCTCCTTCTCGTGGCTCAGAGCCTTCTCCACTACATCTGCGTCCCAGCCATTCTCGCGAAGTAGAGTAGACGCCGTCCTGCGTTGGTCGTGAATCGTGAACGGCTCCATTTTGAAGTTCATACCTTCAAGAGCCTTGTTCAGCGCATTCTTGGCGAATGGCTGATTCGGTTTACCTCGTCCAGGCATGACAAATCTGGAACTACCGGCAAGCGCCTTCAGCTCACGTAACATTGCAATCACTTGGCGGGACATACACACGAGGTGCTCGTGCTCCTCTCCCTTCTTTGCCTTCACGTGCTCTTTGGGGATCGTCCATTCTCCCATCTCAAAGTCGAATTCATCCCACGTGGCTAGCAACAGCATCGACTTCCGAAGAAGCGTCAACAGGATGATATGAAGAGCCAGTTTAAATTGGCGGCGGATATTGCTCGCATAGATCACATGTAGGAATTCGCGAATCTCATTAGGGGTCAGGTGGCGCTTCCGCCTTACAGCCTTGCCAATGTATTTTGTGGCTACCATAGCAGCCGGATTGATTAACGCGAGGTGCGTCTCGACTGCGTAGTCATACATCCGCTTGATTGTGTTCCGCAGGTGGATTGCGGCTGATGGATGACCACCATCTCTCTTGCGATAGACCACTAACTGAACGTCGACTGCGGTGATGTCTTTCAGAAGCCGATCACCGAATTCTGGGAAGAAGTCTTTTTCCAGGTAGCGGCGCTCATTGCTTGGATCCTTCCAGTTCTTGTCCACCTGCTCATTCATATAGCGTTCACCGAATTCCTTCACGGTGGGACTTCCAGGCTGGTGGGTCGTCGCTTCAGCTCGTACTTTTCTTTTTTCTTCTGCGGGAGAAATCCCCTTGGCGACATCCACGGCTAGAGAATCCCGTTTTTCCCGAGCTGTCTTTAGGGAGAACTCCGGATACGGTCCGATTGTGACCTTATCTTGCTTCCCATTGAGGCGATATCGGAAAACCCAGCTCATTGACGCATTGGGAGTTATGTCCATGAACAATCCGCGGCCATCGGCAACCGTATATCTTTTAAGCTTTGGCCTTAAGCTATCTAATTTTGTTACAGTTAAGCTCATTTTGAGTCTCCGGAACCAAAATCTATTATACTCCGACTATGGAGACTCGCTGGAGACTCAAATCTTGATGGCTGTCCGCGAATATCTTCGAACAATTCCGAACATTATCTCATTTATTTTTAGCAGTTTAATGAGTCCCAGCGAACTCATTCGAAGACCGCCGAATGTGGAATTATTTTCCGATGCAGAAGGTCGAAAAAATCAAATTCAACACATCGTCGGAAGTCGTTTGTCCGGTCAGCGAATCGAGCGCCCAAAGTCCCCTGTAAAGATCCAGCAAGATCATTTCATGTGGGATTGAATTCGAATTCGCCTGCGCCGCATCACCCAGCGCCCCCAGCGCCGTTGTAATCGCCTGGTGGTGTCGCAAACTAGTCAGCATCCCCGGCTCAGCCGCAGCTCCGCCCGTCGCCAGCGCCAAAATCCTTGCCCTTAGTTCCTGAATCCCTTCACCAGTCAGCGCCGAAGTCCGCACCATCCCATCCCCAACAACTCGCTCAATAGCTTCCCCAGCAGCCAGATCGCTCTTATTCACTGCGACCAGCGCCGGCCTTCCTTCCACCACTTCCAGCAATCGCCGCTCTTCGTCATTGAGCGGCTGCGTCGCATCCAGCACCACGAGCACCAGCCCCGCGTCCGCCAGAGCTTCGCGGCTGCGTGCAATTCCCAGCTTTTCCGCCTCCTCGTGCCCCTCCCGCAGTCCTGCTGTGTCCACCAGTTCTAGCGGAATCCCACCTAGAGAAATCCGTTCCGTCACAGTATCCCGCGTGGTCCCCGGGGTTGCCGTCACAATCGCCCGCTCCCGTTCCACGAGCCGATTAAATAGCGAGCTTTTCCCCGCATTCGGCCGTCCCACAATCGCCAGCGTCAGTCCGTCATGCACAATCCGCCCACGGCCATACGACGCCTCCAGCGCCTTCAGCCCCGGTGTTAGTTCGCCAATCCGACGCGCTATTTCAGCCTGCGGCGTTACATCCACATCGTCCTCGGCAAAGTCGATTCCCGCTTCAAGCAGTGCAATCAGCTCCACCAACGCCTGTTTCGTCGGTGCCACGCGCTGGCTCAGGGCCCCGCCCAACTGGCTTGCAGCTTGTCGCGCCTGTGTCAGCGTCTGTGCCTCAATCAGGTCCCGCACTGCCTCCGCCTGTGTCAGGTCCAGCCGCCCGGCAAGAAATGCGCGCTGGGTAAACTCGCCCGGCTCCGCTAGCCGTGCCCCCAACTCCAGCGCACGTCGTAAGAGCAAATCCAGCACCACCGGTGACCCATGTGCCGCGATTTCCACCACATCCTCAGCCGTATACGAGTGAGGTGCCTGAAACCATGTCACCAGCGCTTCATCAATTCTTTCCGCTTCGTCGCCGATCCCATCCAGTACATCCACCAGCCTTGCTCGTCCATGCTCCAGTGGTTGTCGCAGCCTCACAAGTTGTGTGGCAATTGCCGCCGCCTCCGGCCCGCTCAGCCGCACAATCCCGATTCCACCCCGTCCTGCCGGCGTTGAAATCGCGGCAATTGTGTCCGTCGTCATCTCCGTTCCATCCATAAGTAGTTAGTGTAGAGGCTTCTCTTAACGCCGCGGTGCACAAGCTCCAGAACCATCCGCAAAGTGGCCGAACATAAGTCCGAAAGTTATAATCAGTGCGGACGCGGCAAGGGGAATTTCCTGGCTGTCAACGCTTCCTTTGAGGCTGTCTACAACCGTTTCGTGAAAGCCGCATTCTCTTGAAAGCCGAATCTCGCTCCTGGCCGTCCACTTCCATGTCGATACGTCGGCTATCAGTATTCCAAGCCCTCATCCTCGCTGCCCTCCTCTTATCCGTACTCCCAATATCGGCGCAGCAAACCGCGCAACCCATCTGGCGAGGAGTCCTTCGCAATGCAGCAGGAGCTCCCATCTCTTCCGCAAAGGTCCGCCTAACTTCAAAAGCCGCCGCCAAGGCTGAAGCGCGCACCTCTGCTGACGGACAATTCCATCTGGCGCCTCTTCCGTCAGGTCAATACCGTCTCACCGTTGAAGCCAACGGTCGCAAGGTCGATTATTCCCAGTTCATTGACCTCACGCCTGCCGCCCCGCCTGTCGAGCTCACGCTCTCTGACCGTGGCGAACTCGTTGTTACCGTCCTCAAAACTCAGAGCGCCACCGGCGGCGAGCAGTTGTCGAATCAGGCAGTCAGCGAGTTGCCCCTTAATGGACGCGACTTCGGGACACTCTTGCTCCTGGCCGCCGGCACCATGACCGAT
This sequence comes from Occallatibacter sp., assembly GCA_049521035.1. GTDB lineage: Bacteria > Acidobacteriota > Terriglobia > Terriglobales > Acidobacteriaceae > Telmatobacter. The sequence continues at coordinate 4,339 of JBEKPF010000052.1, forward strand.
GCCAACGGCGCCACCAACTTCACAGCGCAATTCGCCATCAACGGCCAGCGTGGTGTTGAAGCAACCTTCGCCATGGACGGCGCCGATATCAGTGACCCGGAGATGGGCGGATCCACCTTCCCCAACTTCAACGTCGATGCGGTCGAGAAAATTGATTCGAGCTCAGGCTGGATGCCGGCCGAGATCGGACGCGGCGCCGCTGGCTTTACCAACATCATTACCCGCTCCGGCGCCAGTGGATTTCACGGATCCATCTTCGAATTCGTTCGCAATTCCGCCTTCGACGCCCGCAACTACTTCGACCACGCAACTCCTGCGTATCCCGGCCGCATTCCGCCCTTCCGCCGCAACGAGTTCGGTTTCACCAACGGCGGACCCGTTTTCCTCCCGCACCTTTACGATGGCCCCAAGCGCACCTTCTACTTCGCCCAATATCAGGGTTTCCGTCAGGTCCTCGGCACTACGCAGGTCATGCCTGTACCCACTCCCACCGAGCGCACCGGCGTTGACACAGTCACCTACCCTGACGGCTCCGTCGATACGCTTAATGTCCCGGTCAATTCTGGGATTGCCGCAGTCCTGGCTCGCTATCCTCTACCCAATTACGCTGCCGGCTCCTTTGCAGACCACACCTACGCAACCGCGTCGAAGGTCGCCACAAACGCCGATCAGTTTTCCGTGCGCCTCGACCACAAGATATCTTCCAAAGATCAGTTCTTCGCTCGTTTCAACTACGACAACCTCAGCGGCCCCACCACCAACCCTGACCAGACTGCCATTGATCCCGCATTCGGTATCGAGTACTTCGACCGCCAGCGAAATGTAGTCGGAACCTATACTCGCTCCGTCTCCCCGCGTCTGGTTCTCGAGTCCTCCATCAGCATCACGCGCACCAGCCCCGGCTTTCCCACCACCGACTACACCGATCCCGCAGTCAAATTCAACGACGGACTCTTTGAAGCCTTCGACTCTGCTGCCGGCTCGGTCATGCAGGCCTACGGCAATCTCTTTCAAGGCCGCCAGAACGTCGCCTTCACCACCGGAACCCACGCCTTAAAGGCCGGCTTCGAAGTCCGTGTCAATCGCGACACCACTTACTTCGGCATCAGCCCCAATGGCGAATATGACTTCGGCGGAGGAACCGCTTATGCTACTGAGTTCATCCCGTCGCAGAGCGGTACCCATAACATCAATCCTGGCAATCCATTCCCTGACACACTTTCCAGCTTTCTCTCTGGCAGTCCCTTCGTTTACACCGTAGCCATCGCGCCGCCATACTTCTCCAACGGCCCGCACATTGGCCCAGCTGCCATCAGTCGCAATAACTTCAACGCCTATGCGCAGGACACCTGGAAGGTCACGCCGCGCTTCACACTCGACTACGGACTTCGCTGGGAGCTCTATCAACCCATCACGGAGCGCGCCCATAGAACTGGCGGATTCCTCACCGTAAATGGCACGCAAGAGTATGTCATCAACCCTCAGCCCGGCTATCAAACGGATTGGAAGGCGTTCGGACCACGCATCCAGGCCTCCTGGCAAGTTACAAACAAACTAACTGCTCATGCGGGTGGAGCTATCACAACCATTCCGCCCAATATCTGGCAGGATAACTTCCTCACCGGTTCCACGCCCTTCGCCGTCTATCCGCGCTTGCTTTCCGCTTCTAATGCACCTATCCAATACGGCTTTCAGATCACCCCCTCGCAGATTCCTCCCACTTACACACCGCAGGGTGTGAACATCTTCGCGAACGGCAACCCAAAGTCGGTTGCTCCCAACACCGTCATGGATGTAAATCGCTATGAGCAGGACCTTGCCGCCCTCACTCCCAACGGTGTGGTCAGCGCGCTCAACCTCAGTGGCATTGATCGCTCCTTTGACAACGGCACCCTCTATACATGGACTCTGGGCCTGGAGCGCAAACTCGGCAATCTCACCGCCGATGCCAGTTATGTGGGTACCGCTGCAGAGAAGCTTCCGCGTTATAGCTTCCCCAACGCCTATCCCGGCGCTACACCCGCATTCGCGCCCCACACTCAGTTCGATAGCGCGGGCAACGTCATTGGTGGCTTCGGCGTGGAGAACGTCATCGTCGCCGACGCCCACTCCACTTATCACGCCCTGCAAACTTCGCTATCCGGAACCATGGGACACGGCGGTCCTGGCATCCAGACAAGTTATACCTGGGGTAAGTCCATCGATGATACCAGCCAGGTGATTGGAGGCACCGGTTCCACAGGCGCAGTAGCTTCAGGCTTCTCGCAGAATCCCTATGACACGCATGCTGAAAAAGGTCCATCGGCCTTCGATGTGACTAACTCCTTCGGTCTGAGCCTCGCTCAAGATCTGCACATGGACAGCGCGCAGTTACTGCGCCCCATCTCCAGAAAAGTAACTGGCGGCTGGGAGCTATTGAGTATTTCAAGCATTAGTTCCGGCTCGCCCTTCACCGTCTTCTCCGGCATCCAGCAAACTGGTGCCGGCTCCAACGGTGTCGATCGTCCCAACCAGATCGCCACCCCGCGTCTTTCCACCGCGCGGCCGAATCGCCAGGACTATTTCGGCGAAAGCGCAAACAACGCTGCCGATTTCTTTTCCATCCCCATCCATGTCCCCGGTGGCACCGGCCCCAACCAGGGCGTCTTCGGCACACTCGGCCGTAACACCTTCCGCGGTCCAGCCTATTACGATTACGATTTCGCCCTCATCAAGAGCACCCCCTTCGGCCGTCGACCCAGCGGAGCCGAGCGCATGGACTTGCAATTTCGCTCTGAGTTCTTCAATCTCTTCAACATCGTGAACATGGGTCTGCCCGCAAACATTCTCAACGGCTCTGGCTTCGGCGAAATCAGCAAAACGGCCGGCACTTCACGCCAGATCCAGTTCTCTCTCAAGCTCATCTACTGATTTTTGCCGCGTCCCCGTTGCTCGCTCTAGGCTCGTCTGTTAAAAAGGATGCGGCTTAGCGGAGTGACTACCCGTCACTCATATATAGAGGAAACTCATGACACCGCACCAATTCGCAGTTCTCACCTGCATGACATTCGCTGCGTCTGCCTTTACTTTCCAATCCTCACAAGCCCAGCAGCCGCATCCTTCACAATCGGCCAAACACACTCTCGACCTCAACGCAGTCAAGCCGGAATCTGTTGGCTTCTCCTCTGAGCGACTCGAGCGGCTTCACGCGCTCATCCAGGACGAAATCGATGAGAAGCATCTCGGCGGCGCCGTCACCATCCTCGCGCGCCACGGCAAACTGGTAGAGTATCGCACCTACGGTCAGCGCGATATCGCCACCGCCGCGCCGATGACCAAGGACACGATCTTCCGCGACTACTCCATGACCAAGCCGGTCACCGGCGTAGCCATGATGATCCTCTACGAACAAGGCAAGTGGCTGCCCTCCGACCCCATCTCAAAATTCATCCCTGAGTTCGCGCACCTCAAAGTCCAGAAGGGTGTCGACGCAGACGGCAAGTCGATTCTCGTCGATCCCGATCATGCGCCCACCATGCGTGAGTTGCTCACCCACACCGCCGGCTTCAGCTATGGCCGCGCGAAGTCGCCGGCCGACGCCATGTACGGCGACCTGAAGGTCATGCAATCCAAAAACCTCCAGGAGATGATCGACAAGCAGGCCAAAATTCCGCTGCTCTATCAGCCTGGCCAAGGCTGGCTCTACAGCAATTCCATGGACATTCAGGGCTACATCGTCGAGAAACTCACCGGCCAGTCTTTGCCTGACTTCATGCATGATCAAATCTTTGCCCCGCTCGGCATGAAAGACGCAGCCTTCTACGTCCCCGAAGACAAGCGCGCGCGCTTCGCAACCAACTATCACGCCGGTCCCCAGGGCGAGCTCGTTGCCAACCCATCCGGCGACTACGCAACGCAGCCCACCATGCCGTCCGGTGGCGGCGGCCTCGTCTCCACCGCGGAAGACTACTACCGTTTCGCGCAAATGCTTGCCAACGGTGGAGAGCTGGATGGCAAGCGCATCCTCGCCCCATCCACCGTAAAGCTCATGACGTCGAATCACATGCCCGCGGCTATTCAAACCGGCGAGTTCGGTATTGGCCTCTCGGTCATTCGCCCCGGCTTCGGCTGGGGCTATGACTGCGCCGTCATCTCTGACCCACCCGAGGCCAACCTGTCAGACGGCAAAGGCACCTTCTTCTGGGACGGAGCGGCCGGCACCTGGTTCTGGGTAGACCCCACCAACGACATGGTTTTCGTCAGTATGATTCAGCGCATGTCCAGCCCCGACAACCACCCTATCGAATACAAGAGCCACGCAATAGTCGATCAGGCGCTCGTCGATCCTTCGAAATAGCTATCGCTCTCCCCATTTACCTCGGACAAAACTTGGTGCCCGAGGCCCCGCTTTTGGGGCCTTGGAAAGAAGGACTCCAATTCCCGCATCATCTTCCCATGTGCGGAACGGGCCGAAGGCTTATGCCCTACCCCAAGTCGTCACTTAAGCAAATCCAGCGCCACCGCTGTCATTGCCGTAACACCGGTCGTAATCGCCGGCGCATACACTGGCGCAAACAGCGCTGAGTGCGGACTCGGCAGCGGTACGCCCGTCTTCCGGCTCTCCGCCAGTTTCTCCGCATCGGCCGCACCCAGCCAATACATCACTCCGGGAATCTTTCCGTCCAGCGTAAACAGCCCCACATCCTCGCTGCCCATAATGGCCTTGGCCTCGCCGACGCGCTCCTTGCCCAGCACTGACGTTGCCGCAGTTCGTATCCGCTCTGCCAGCGCCGCATCGTTGATTGTCGCCGGCGTGCTCTCCATCAAACTCACCGTGGGCATCCGGTCCTCCGGCACTCCGTACCCTTCCGCCAATCCTTTCGCTTCCCGTCGTACTGCCGCCACAATTTGGTCCCGCACCGTCATCGAGTAAGCACGCAACGTCAGCCCCATCGTCACTTCGTCGGGAATGATGTTGTTCTTCGTCCCTCCGTGAATCATCCCCACCGTCAGAACCGCCGGCTGCTGCGGATCGATCTGCCGGCTCACAATTGTCTGCGCCAGAAGAATGAACTCCGCAGCTAGCACAATTGGATCCTTGCCGGCCTGCGGTGCCGACCCGTGTCCGCCAATCCCGCGCATCGTCACATTCAGCGTCGTCGCGCTCGCCGCCAGCGGTCCACCCTTCACTGCAATCGTTCCGGCCGCCACGTCGTTCGAGTCGTGTTCCGACACTACAAAATCCGGCCGCCCGAACCGCTCATACAGGTGGTCCCGCAACATCGCCGCCGCTCCCTGGATCACTTCCTCCGCCGGCTGGCCAATCAGCATCAGCGTCCCGTGCCATTGCGTCTTCCGTGCCGCCATCTCCTTCGCAGTACCCAGCAGCACCGTCATATGCAAATCGTGCCCGCAGGCGTGCATTACGCTCACCGCCTGGCCTTGCGGATTGGTCGACTTCACATGGCTCGCGTAATCCAACCCGGTCTTCTCTTCCACCGGCAGCGCATCCAGTTCCGTTCGCAGCAGCAGCCTTGGCCCAGCGCCGTTTTCCATCACCGCCACCACGCCGTCGGCCTGCGTTCCATCTTCGTACTTGCCCACGTGCTCGGTCACCGTGTAGCCCAGCTTTCGCAGTTCCCCAGCCACAAACGCAGCCGTCTGCGTTTCCTGCTTTGAAAGCTCCGGGTTTTCGTGCAGATGTTTGTAGGTTTGCGTTAGCGTCGGCAACTGCCTCTCTGCCGCGCCTTTCAAATCCGCAGCCAACGAAGAATTCTGCGCGCCAAGTGGTAAAGCTACAGCAGCAAGTGCGAATACAGCCAGGAATCGAACCAGCACGGGAAGCCTCCAGATCAAAATTAGCCACGGAATCTAGGCGCCAGCCTACCACAATCAATGAGCCCGGCAAATTCGTTGCAACCGGCACGACAAATCCTTCGTATTGCATTCCCATAGAAGTTGATGTACAGTGCTCCTATTGGTTGGCAATAGAAATCGAAGGAGAAACGCAAATGGGCGAAAAATCCGATGTCTGGCAAGGAACTCTGGCACTCATGGTCCTGCGAACCCTTGAATCCATGGGTCCGCAGCACGGCTATGGCTTGGCCCGCCGCATCGAGCAGACCAGCGGCGACCTGTTGCAGTTGAACTACGGCACGCTTTATCCCGCACTTCTCAAGCTTGAACAGGAAGGTTTCATCCGCTCCAGTTGGGGTACCTCTGAAAACAATCGCAAGGCAAAGTTCTACGAGCTAACCAAAGCCGGCCACCGCCAACTGAAGAAAGCGGCAGCGGACTGGCAGCAGACCACCGCCATCCTCGACCGCTTTCTAATTCCCGCCCGCGAATCTTAAGGAGCAGCCATGCGCACCTTGCGAGCCCTCCTCTATCGCTTCTTCGGCATCTTCCGCCCGGCGGACGCCGACTTCGCCGCCGAACTCGAGTCCCACATCGCCATGCACACCGAGGACAACGTTCGCCTTGGCCTTGCTCCCGAAGAAGCCCGCCGACAGGCTTTGATCCGTCTTGGCGGTGCCGAGCAAACCCGTCAGACCTATCGCCAACGCAGTCGCCTGCCATCCCTTGAAACACTCGCTCAAGATGCGGCATACGCCCTCCGCGTCTTGCGTAAAAACCCAAGCTTCGCGCTCATCACGATCTTCACCCTTGCGCTCGGCATCGGCGCGAACACAGCACTCTTCTCCATCGTCAACAGCGTGCTATTGAACCCGCTCCCCTATCCACACCCGGATGAACTCGTAGCCGTTCATGAGAGTAAGGCGAACTTCGACCAGGGCTCCATCCCCTATCCCAACTTCCGCGATTGGCAGCGAGACAACAAGACCCTCGCCGCGTTGGCCATTTCCCACCAGCGGCGCTTCACCTTTACGGGAACAGGCGATGCCGAGCGAGTCCTGGGCGACTATGTCTCGTCCGATTTCTTCTCCATCCTCGGCGTCAAGCCCGTGTTGGGACGCCTGTTTGCTCCCGGTGAAGATGAAATCGGCCGCAGCCCGTTAGTCCTCATCAGCGCAGGATTCTGGGCTCGCAAATTTGCCTCAAGGCCAGACATACTCGGCCAAACCATCGCCCTCGACGGACGCAACTTCACCATCATCGGCGTCCTCCCTGAAGACTTCGATCTCGCCGTCGGTAACTTTCGGGCGGGTGACCTTTATGTGCCCATCGGACAGTGGCAAACTCCGGCCCTCAACAACCGATTCGCGGGTCTCGGCCTTCACGGTATCGCACGCCTCAAGCCCGGCATCACTCTCGCCCAAGCTCAGGCCGACATGAACGGCGTCACCGACCATCTCGCACTGGCATTTCCTCAAGCCGACCACGGCGTTCACGCCAGCATTGTCTCCCTGCGCCAGTCCGTTGTTGGAAGTGTGGAACCGTTACTGCTGGTCCTGCTCGGCGCGGTCGGCTTTGTCTTGCTCATCGCTTGCATGAATGTGGCCAACCTGCTTCTGGCGCGCTCCAGCGCGCGTACGCAGGAGTTTGCTATACGTTCCGCTCTCGGTGCAGGACGTATCCGTATCGTTCGTCAAATGCTCACTGAAAGCACCATCCTGGCCCTCGCCGGAGGCGCTCTGGGCTTGCTTCTGGCAAGCTGGGGAACGCACGCCATTGTGAAGCTGGTGCCAGTAGCACTGCCTCGTGCGTCCCACATTCATCTCAGTGTCCCGGTGCTCTGCTTCACATTTGCGGTGTCTCTCGGCGTCGGTATTCTCTTTGGCCTGCTTCCCGCCTGGAAAGTCTCTCGCCAAAAGCTGCAGGACACCCTCAAGGAAGGCAGTCGAAGCGTAAGCGGCACTCGCCATCGCACACGGGATCTGCTTGTTGTCTTTGAGATAGCCATGGCGCTCGTCCTTCTCGTTGGAGCGGGCTTGATGATCCGCAGCATGATAGCCCTGTCAAGAGTAGATCCCGGCTTTGACCCAAACGGTGTCACCACTTTCAGTCTCGCCGCGCCGCCATCCATGTCCACAGCATCGCCTGACGCGGTGCGCGCCTACTATCGCGAAGTCGAGCGGCGCATCATGCAGGTTCCAGGAGTCGCCGGCGTGTCATTCATGAATGCCTCTATCCCCATGACCGGCAACGACGACGAAATGCTCTTCTGGATGGAAAATGAGCCAAAGCCGCAAAACAGCAATGACATGCGTTGGTCGCTCAATTACGTTGTGCAACCCGGCTACCTGAAGCTCATGGGAATTCCCGTCCTGCGCGGGCGTTTCTTCACCTCGGCTGACAATGAACACTCGCCTCCTGTAATCGTGGTAGACGACCGCTTCGCGCATCAGTTTTTCGGCAACCAGGATCCCATCGGCAAGCACATCAACCTGGATGACTACGATCGCCAGGCAACCATCATAGGGGTAACCGGGCATGTCATGCAGTGGGGACTGGACAACGAAGCAAGAACTCCCCTCCACGCCGAAATGTATCTGTCTTTCATGCAGCTCAGCGATGACGACATGTCGTTCCAGGATGGCCTTGGGATCAATGTCATTGTCCGATCCCGCGGCGAATCCCAAGTCGCCATCGCCGAAATTCAGAATGCATTGCGGCAAATGAACCGGGAAGAAGTCGTCTACGACGTGCAGACAATGAATCAAATCATCGCTGACTCGCTCTCTGAACGGCGCTTCTCCATGATTCTTCTCGGTCTTTTTGCGGGCCTCGCTTTGCTGCTCGCAAGCGTTGGCATGTACGGCGTCATCTCGTATCTAGTCACTCAGCGCACCCAGGAAATCGGAATCCGCATGGCCCTCGGTGCCGACCGTCGACAAGTCCTCCGCTGGGTGCTGAAACAAGGCGGCAGGCTGGCGTTTATAGGAGTAGTTGTCGGGATCATTTCCGCATTGGCCTTAACTCAGCTCATGGCCCGCTCATCCATGCTCTATGGCGTGCATACTTACGATCCCTGGACCCTGAGTGGTGTCACTGTCTTATTGGCTGCGGTCGCGCTCGCTGCTTGTTACATACCCGCACGACGCGCCATGCGAATCGAACCCATGCAGGCACTGCGAACCGAATAGGAGACATGCGATGCGAAAACTAAGAGCACTCTGCTCACGGTTTCTTGACCTCTTCCGAACTGCGGACGCCGACTTTGCCGCCGAACTCGAAGCCCACGTCGCCATGCACACCGCGGACAACATCCGCCTCGGCCTTACTCCCGAAGAAGCCCGACGAGAGGCCCTGATCCGTCTTGGCGGCGTCGAGCAAACCCGCCAGGCCTATCGCGACCGTCGTACATTCCCGTGGCTTGAGAGTCTTCTGCAGGATCTGCGCTTTGGTCTCCGCATGCTCCTGCGCAATCGCGCGTACACCATCGTCGCCATCCTCACCCTGGCCATCGGCATCGGTGTCTGCACCACAGCCTTCACATGGATCAACGCTGTTCTTCTGCAGCCACTCGGCGGCGTCTCCCAACCCGACCGCCTCGTGACTCTGGAGTCGGTCGCTCCCGGCGGCGAGTGGATTCCCAATTCCTATCCCGACTTCATCGACTTCCGCGAGCACCTCAAGCTTCTCGACGGCATTGCGGTCACCAAACCCGTCGCCTTCAGCGTAGGCAGAGAAGACCACGCAGATCGCGTCTGGGGCGAGCTCGTCTCCGGCAACTTCTTCGCCGTCCTCGGCGTCACGCCGCAACAAGGCCGCGTCTTTCTTCCCGTCGAATACGGAGACGCGCCCGGAACTTTCCCCATCGTTGTCATCAGTGATCGCTACTGGCGCTCCCACTTGAACGCCGATCCAAACGTTGTTGGCAAGACCCTCCGCATCAACCAACATGAGCTCACCATCGTCGGAGTAGCGCCCCCCGACTTCCATGGATCAATGCCCGTTACCGCCTTCGATCTTTGGGTTCCATACATGCAGCAGCCAGTTCTGAATGGCGTCTCGCCGCGAATGCTCCGTGATCGCCATAACCGAAACATGCTCGGCATCGCGCGTCTTAAGCAAGGTGCCACGGTCGACCAGGCACGCCAGGAACTCGCTGCGCTCGCCGGCCGCATGGCCATCGCCAATGCGGACGTCAGCGAAGACATGTCTGCCACACTCCTTCCACTCTGGAAGTCCCCGCATGGCCCGCAAGGTTTGCTTGTCGGCCCTCTTCGCATCCTCATGGGCGTCTGCATTCTCGTGCTGCTCATCGTCTGCGCTAACGTCGCCAACCTCCAATTAGCGCGCGCCACCGTCCGAGAGAAGGAATTTGGCGCGCGTCTTGCCCTCGGTGCAAGCCGCATGCGCCTTGCACGTCAGGTGCTCACTGAAAGTTTGTTGCTCACCTTCGCCGGCGCCCTCCTCGGTATAGCCGCCACGCCTTGGATGAGCCATGCACTGCGATATCTGATGCCGCCAGGCCCCGTACAACAACTCGTCTCCATGGACACGCGCCCCAATCTGACCGTGCTCGCATTCACAGTCGGATTGTGTGTCTTCGCAGCGTTGGCTGCAGGCCTCGCCCCTGCATTGCAAGTAGGCCGCATCAATCTCAACGCCCGCATGAACGACGGAGGACGCAGTGGAAGCGCCGGCCGTCGCAATCGCGTGCGCTCCATCCTTGTCGCCTCTGAAGTAGCCCTCGCACTCGTAGCTCTGGTCGGCGCAGGCCTCTTTGCGCGCGGATTTCAAACCACCATGCGCATCGATCCCGGCTTCGACCCCGACCATGTGCTTCTCAGCCAGTTCTATCTCAACACCAGCGGTTACAACCTTCAGCAGCGTGAAGATTTTTGCCGTCGCCTGGCCGAACGCATGAACGCTGCACCGGGCGTCACCGACGTTGCCTACTCTGATGGCGTCCCCCTCGGCTTCGAGCCCAGTTGGTGGGAAGAGCTCAAGGTCGAGGACTACGCACCCCGTCCCAATGAGAACATGAACATCTTCCGCAACGTCATCTCCCCTGGCTATCTGCCCCTCATGCACATCCCCATCATGGAGGGCCGCAACTTCACTGAGCAGGACGACGAATCTGACAATGCCCCGTTCGTGATGATCGTCAACGAAGCCTTCGTCCGCCACTTTTTCGCCGGCCGCGATCCAATCGGCCACAAAGTCAGGGGCTGGGGCGTTACGTTCCGCATCGTCGGTGTCGCTAAAGATTCCAAGTACCACTACCTCGGCGAATCCAACGTTCCCTACTTCTACGTGTCCTTCCGCCAGCTCTATCGCACCGACATGAATCTTGCGTTCTATGTGCGCACCCGTGGCAATCCGGAGAACGTTCTTACCACCCTGCGCGCCCAGACACGCGCCCTCGATCCCAATGTCACTGTCTTTGACGCTGTGCCCCTGAAAGAATTCATCGGCGCATCGCTATACCCACAGAAGATCGCAGCCAGTCTGATGGCAGTCTTAGGCAGTATCGCGGTCTTGTTGGCAACGGTCGGATTGTACAGCGTCATGGCCTACTGGGTAGCGCAGCGCACACAGGAAATTGGTGTCCGCATGGCTCTCGGCGCACAGCCCTTTCATGTCCTTCGAATGGTCGTCCTCCAGGGTCTCTCGCTTACTGCCGGCGGGCTCGTTACAGGTGCCCTGCTCGCCTTCGCGTTGGTGCGCGCTGTCTCCTCCATCTCCTTCACCAACTCCGCCATGGGAGCAAGTCCAAAGTTGATGGGCGAGGGCGGTGCCGACCCACTCATCTTCTTGGCAGCCGCGGTTTTTCTCTGTGCTCTTGCCATCGTCGCAGCCTACTTGCCCGCTCGCCGCGCCGCCTCCATCGATCCCATGCAGGCCCTCCGCACTGAATAGGAGAAACGCATTGCGCAAACTCAGAGCATTCGTCCAACGCCTGCGTGGCCTCTTTGGCCACTCTCATCCAGACGCCGACTTCGCAGCCGAACTCGAGAGCCATGTCGCCATGCACACCGACGACGGCATCCGTTCTGGCCTCACTCCTGCCGAAGCCCGCCGCCAAGCCTTCATTCGCCTCGGCGGTGCAGAGCAAACGCGACAGGCTCATCGCGAGCGCCGCACTCTCCCCTGGCTTGAGAATCTCCTGCACGACATCCGCTACGGCCTGCGCATCATGACGCGCAATCCCGGCTTCACCTCCGTCGCCGTGCTCACCCTTGCCATCGGCATCGGAGCCAGCACCGCCATCTTCAGCGCCATCAAGCCCATTCTTATCGACCCGTTACCCTATCCGAATGCGCGCCGTCTCATGATGCTTTCGGAGATGCGAACCAACCAGACTCCCATGGCCGTCACCTTCGGCACATTCCAGGGACTGCTGCGACGCAACCGCTCTTTCGAAGCTGTCGCTGTCTTCAAGCCCTGGCAACCCGCGGCCACCGCCACCAGCCAGGCCGATCGCCCCGAGCGCTTCACCGGCCAACGTGTCACTTCTGACTTCTTCCGCACCCTCGGCATCGTCCCGGCTCTCGGACGTGACTTCCAGCCCTTCGACGATCGCTTTCGCGGCCCCAACGTCGTCATCCTCAGCGACAAATTGTGGCATCGTCGCTACAACGCTGATCCAGCCATCATCGGCAAACAGGTTCGCCTCGACGACGCGCTCTTCACCGTCATCGGGGTCATGCCCGGCTCATTTGAAAACGTCCTGAGCCCGGAAGCTGACGTCTGGGCGCCGCTTCAATACAATTCGGCGCTACCCTGGGATGGCCGCGAGTGGGGTCACCACCTCCACATGATCGGACGCCTCAAGCCCTCCGTCGATAATCAGCAAGCCGCCAACGAGCTTACCGTGATTCTCCATTCCTTGGCGCAGATCTACACCAAGGGCTATGACAGTTCCGGCGGCCCGCCCGATACTATCGTCGTCCACCCGCTTCAACACGACCTCACCCAAGGTGTACGTCCGGCGCTCGTCGCAGTTCTCTGCGCTGTACTGCTTGTTCTCCTCATCGCCTGTGTCAACGTTGCCAATCTCCTGCTTGCCCGCGGGTCGCAGCGCAGCGCCGAATTCGCCATGCGTACCGCGCTGGGCGCACCGCAAGGCCGGCTCGGCCAGCAATTGCTAACCGAGTCGCTGCTCCTCTCCACTCTCGGCGGTGCGCTTGGCGTGGTCGTTGCTGAGGTGGGAACAAAAGCTCTCCTCCTTCTCAGCCCCCCTGGCCTGCCAAGACTCAACGCTATTTCCGTGGACGGTGCCGTCTTCCTGTTCGCATTCGCCCTCACCTCGCTCATCGGCATCGCTGTGGGCCTGGTGTCAACCTTTGAGGCCTCGCGCCACGACCTCAATGCCGGCATGCGCCATACTACCGGCCGCACCACCGACAGCCGTCACTGGACACGCCGCACCCTCGTCGTCACTGAAGTTTCGCTCGCCGTCGTACTCCTCGTCAGCGCCGGCCTGCTGTTGCGCAGCATGCGGCACCTTCTCGCCGTCGACCCTGGATTCGATGCGTCTCACCTGCTCACCATGCAGGTGCAGGAATCCGGCCAACGCTATGCGACACCCGCAGCCCGTCTCGAATTCCTTGAGCAGTCTCTGGACAGAATTCGCCAGATTCCCGGCGTCATCTCCGCAGGATTCACCACGCAGTTGCCCCTCAGCGGCGATCAAGACATCTATGGCATTCAATTTGAAAACGACAGCAACCAGCTCGGAGATGGGGCCTTTCGCTACGCCGTAAGTCCCGGCTACCTTGACGCCATGCATATCCCCCTCCGCCGCGGGCGTCAGCTTAATGAAAATGACCGCGCCGGTGCTCCCGTTGCCGTGCTCATCACCCAGTCGCTCGCCAACCGGCATTACGGAGGCAAGAACCCCATTGGCATGCACGTGCGCATTGGTCCCGATGTCGGACAGACCAACCGCCCCTGGGCCACCATCGTTGGCGTTGTCGGCAACGTCAAGCAGCAATCGCTCGCCATCGGTGATGAGGATGCGTTTTACATCACCACCGGCCAATGGGTTTGGATCGACGATGTCAACACCCTTGTGGTGCGAACAAACGGTGCGCCCGCAAATCTGACGAACGCCGTCCAGCAAGCAATCTGGTCCGTGGATAGAGATCGTCCCATCGATCGCGTTGCAACCATGGACTCGCTCCTCGCAGCCACCGCCATCGAACGTCGCTTCGTGCTCGTCCTCTTTGAAACCTTCGGCCTGGTCGCTCTCCTGCTCGCCGCCATCGGAAGCTACGGCGTCTTATCTGGAAGCGTCACAGAGCGTACCCGCGAAATCGGCGTACGCACTGCCCTCGGCGCAACCCGTTCTGACATCCTCGCCCTCATTGTCCGCCAGGGCATGACCATGACCGCCCTCGGTCTTACCATCGGTCTCTGCGCAGCGCTGGTCGCTGCCCGCGCCCTCAATACGATGCTCTTCGGCGTCTCGTGGCTCGATCGCTGGACCTACCTCGGCGCCGCTGCACTTCTGCTTTTCGTGTCGGCCATTGCCTGTCTCATCCCCGCCCGCCGCGCCGCTTCCATCGATCCTATCCAGGCCCTGCGCACTGAATAGCCTGAGCCCCAGCCCGCCTCATTGCGACCTTCGCTCCCAAAGCCGGATGGTAAACTCCGGCTTTGGGAACTCATCCATGAAGGCAAGCGCATTTCTATTCCGTTACCGCATGGCCATCAACCTGGCGATTGTCGTTCTCGGCCTTTGGGCACCATGGATTCAGTTCTGGGGAATTGGCACGCGCATCTCGCTGCTTGAATGGCTCGCACTCGAACTCAGCCGCACCGGCCTGCTCAGCTTCACCATCGCCACGCCCGTCGTCATTCTGTGCGGGGCGTTCATCGCCGCCATCGGCGCCATTCTCCGTGTCTGGGGATCGGCATGGCTCGGCCACGGCGTGGTACTCCACAGCCAGATGCAAGCCGGATCTCTCATGGCCGACGGCCCTTATCGCTACGTGCGCAACCCGCTCTATCTCGGCATCGCCTTCATGTTCGCGGCCCTCGCGCTTCTCATGCCGGTCTCTGGCGCGCTCTTTGTCCTTGTCGTCGCACCCTTGTTCCTCTTCTCTCTCACTCTTGCAGAAGAAGCATTCCTCACCGCCCAGTTCGGCGAGCCGTATCGAATCTATCTCCGTTCGGTACCGCGTCTCATCCCGCGTCTGCGCACCACCCTCACGCCATCCGGCAATAAGCCGCACTGGCTCCAGGGTCTGCTCTCTGAGATCACCCCAATCGGCGTATTCTTCACCATCGCCGTCTTATCGTGGACCTACGACACTCACCTCATGGATAGAGCGATCGCAGTCTCATTCGGGATTTCGCTCGTTGTCCGCGCCTTCATGCCCGGTACTCTACGCACATCTAACTCGCCTGAGTAGCTTCGGCGTCTCGCTTGCCCATCCTGCGCAGGTGCGTCCATCCAAATCCCGCGGGATATTTCAATCCATACCCCAGCAACCGATCAACGCCAATATGGTTTACCCAGATCAGCGCAATCGGCATCACCGACGCGCTTCCCAGCAGCATGCTGCACACCGCAAGCGTTGCCGGCGTTACGTAGCTGTGGATCGCGTTGTAAATCCGCGCTCCGATATTCGGGTTCAACAGGTAGCCCAGCATGCTCAAATCAGGAACCAGCCACAGCGCCGCAAACAGCCACCAGCTCGCCCCGGTCCGTGCATACAGCACCGCGGCAAAAACCGCTGCTGCCAACCCTTCGAGCCGCAGCAAAATAACAACGGGAGTGCCAACCGCAGGGCACGCCTGCGAATTCACTGGATCAGCGTTTGTAAGTGCGGGTGTCATACCCATGGGATGACGCAGCGTTGAATCCGGATGGAGTCTTTCTGCCTCCGGAACATTCCTGCCAAACAGAAAGAGGGGAAGAGCCAAAGGCTCTTCCCCTCTCGTCCTCAGTCCGGAATGCTACTTCTTCACGGGGGCGATCACGTCCTTGGCGGCCTTGGCCACGCGGAACTTGACCACTGTCTTCGCCTTGATCTTGATAGCCGCGCCGGTCTGCGGGTTGCGGCCGATCCGGGCCTTGCGCTCCGCCTTTACCAGGCGGCCAATGCCGGGGATCACGAATACGCCGTTCTTCTTGGTTTCCTTGATGGCGGTCTCCGCCAGAAGGTCCAGGAAGGCTGCGCTCTGCTTGTTGGTCAATTCAAGTTTCTCGGCCAGCTGCCGGGTAAGGGCGGTCTTGGTCAGTCCAGTTGCCATTTTTATGTTCTCCTTCTGGGCAAGCCCTCAGGGCTGCCGGTGTTGCCTGGGCTTCCTTCGCTCAGGCGTCTTCAAAGTTGCTGTATTTCGGAGCCAAATTCGCAGAGTGGCGTTTTCCTTAAGAAAAGGCCACCCAGCATTCAGCAACGAGGGCAACTACACTTTGAAGACTCCTCTTTTGCGTACCGCATGGAGGGAGTGCGACCGAGGCAACCCTTGCACTTTGCCCCTGTATTCATGCGGGTCCGGAGAACCCTGTCGTTCGTTACAATGCGACTTCAGACCACGCAAAGTCAACCGAAAAAGCCCGATTTCCACAAGTTTTTCTGGATTTTGTGCCGATTTATCCTATATTTGCCTGATTTTACCCAGTTTTAGCGGTTTTGACCCTTCACTCCAACCTGAAATCTGGATTCAATGACCCAGACGCGATCGCCGCGAAGTCCGCTCATTTCAGCCCGAACAGCACCCTCTTCTTCGGTGCCAGGGACGCTGCAATCGGAGTATTCAGCGCATCCACCAGCGGCGCCAGCAGCTTGAAATGCTTCACCAACGTCTGCGCGAAATTCTTTTCGAGTGCCGTTTCCACCGGTAGAGTCGTGCTCAGCCCCCACTGCTTTTGCTTGATCAAATCCATCGCCGGATGCTCCGGTGGAAAACCCTTCGGCGGCCGCGTCAGCGCTTCACCTTCAAATTCGTTGAATATCTTCTTCACCGCCGGCTTGTTCAGCACCTTCCTGAACGCGACATGATTCTCCAGCAGCCAATGCCGAATCGCCGCCAGTTGCTCCTTCTCCGGCATATACGCGCCCGCAGCAATCACCACCCCCTTTGGACTCACTTGGAAGTAGTAACCCGCCCCCGAAGTCTTATCCATCCCCGTGTGACTCCACCACGCCGCCACATGCGTCTTGTAAGGCAATTTGTTATTGCTGAATCGAGTATCGCGATAGATGCGGAACAGCGACTTCTCCGCCGGCCGCACATGATTCGGCGCAAACTCCGTCATCGCGTCCGTAATTTTGCGGACGATCGCCAACATCGGCTCCTTCAGCTCCGCCTCGTAAAGAGCCTTCCGCTCGTTAAACCATTCGCGATCGTTATTCTTCTCAAGTCCGCGTAAGAACTTCAACCCTTCGGGGCGAAGGTGGGCGGCGGCCGTTGCTGGCGTGGTTGAGTTCGACTTTGAAACGGATTTGGTTACAGATTTTGCGGTACGAACCATAATGAAACCAAGTCTACCGGATCACCTTCAATGCCCCGCGGAAGAGCCCGTCGAAATCGCCCGCAAGCGCAGCATCCTTTGCCACCGCCTGCTCAATCGCCTTCTCGGCAGCTGGTCTCTGGTAGCCAAGATTCGTCAGTGCCGAAAGCACATCGTCCACCGCCGCGCCCCGCACGCTCGTCTGCGTTGGCGCCACCGCAAAGTCATCCAGCTTGTCCTTCAGCTCCACAACAAGCCGCTCGGCAAGCTTCTTGCCCACACCCGGAATCCGCGTCAGTTGTGCATGATCCTGCCCGCGAATCGCCTGCACCGTTCTTTCACTCGAAAGCCCGCTAAGAATCTTGATTGCCAGCTTTGGGCCAACGCCACTGACAGTAATCAGCCGCTCAAACAGCCGCTTTTCCTCGCGATCAAGAAACCCGAACAGCGCAATCTGGTCCTCGCTCACCTGCGTATGGATATGCAGCGCCGCCTCCAGCCCCACACTTGGCAGCGCGGTAAACGTAGGCACGGAGATGGTCACGTCGTACCCCACGCCCGCGGCCTCAACAATCACCTGCCCCGGTTGCTTGTAGATCAACTTTCCCCGCAAATGAGCAATCATGCTTGCGCCGCCTGTAAGATCCCCATCCGCTTCGCCACCCGTTCAATAGTCTCCAGCGCCTCGTCCAGTTGCGCCTTAGTATGCTCGCTAGTCAGCATCAGTCGAATGCGCGCCTTCCCCTCCGGCACCGTCGGAAACGCAATCCCCGTCCCCAGCACGCCTTCATCAAACAGCGATCGTGAGAAATCCATCGTTGTCCGTCCATCGCCAATAATGACAGGCGTAATCGGCGTCTGCGTGGCGGGCGTAGTCACTCCGCCAATGTTGAACCCCAGCCGGTGCAGCTCGCCCTGGAAATAGTGCGTGTTATCCCACAGCCGCTGAATCCGCTCCGGCTCCTGCTCCAGAATGTCGAACGCCGCAATGCAAGTCGCCGCCACGCTCGGTGGATGCGACGTAGAAAACAGAAACGGCCGCGCCCGATGATACAGGTAGTCAATCAAATCCCGGCTCCCACACACATACCCGCCAAGCGCGCCAATCGCCTTCGAAAGCGTCCCTACCTGCACGTCCACGCGTCCATGCATCCCAAAGTGATCAACCGACCCGCGCCCATTCCGTCCCAGCACCCCGGAAGCATGCGCGTCGTCCACCATCATGATGGCCCCGTACTTCTCTGCCAGCGCAGCCAGCTTGTCCACCGGCCCAATGTCCCCGTCCATGCTGAACACGCCGTCCGTAATTACCAGCTTCCTGCCTGGTTCGCCTGCCACTTCCTTCAGCCGTTCCTCGCAGTGCTCGACATCTTTGTGCCGGAAGACCAAAATCTTAGCCCGCGACAGCCGCGCACCGTCAATAATGCTCGCGTGGTTTAGCTCGTCCGACAAAATGAAATCGTCTTTCCCCAGGATCGAGCTCACCGTCCCCGCATTGGCCGTGAACCCGCTCTGGAAGACCACGCAAGCCTCCACGTTCTTGAACCGTGCAATCTTCTCCTCCAGGTCCATGTGGATGCGCATCGTCCCGGCGATCGTCCGCACCGCGCCCGACCCCACGCCAAACGCCTTCGTCGCATTCAGCGCCGCCTCAATCAGCTTGGGATGGTTCGCGAGGCCCAGGTAGTTGTTGCTGGCCAGGTTGATCACCTGTTTGCCGTCGTAATGGCATACCGGCGCCTGCTGATCGTCCAGTATGCGCAGCTTGAAGTGGGTCCCTTTCGCGCGCAGCTCATCCAGCGCGGCGGTCAAATGGGCAAGTTGGGGGCGTCCAGCGGACTCGGTCATGGCCATGCTCCTCAAACAAAGAGCATAGCGCGCCGGGAGCTCCCAACCACGGTTATCCTCCCAGATTCCGGTTCCTAATCGACCTCCAGCAGCGCGCCATTCTCGCTTCCGCTGCGTCCAAAGAATGGCCCATCCATAGCCCGGTCGCGCCTCAGCCAGCTACAATAGGGTTCTACGCTTGGGCATCCAGGTTATACGCCATTTTTGATTCTTTGGAGCAGGTGCACGTGAGAGGTTTTCATCGCCGCGGTCTGCGGCTTCAGTTGGTTGCAGCATTCAGTATCGCGCTCGTGCTTCCCGCGCTGGCATCCGCCGTGGAAAGCACTCAGCGCCAGGCCTCGCAAACTGCGTTGACCGTGCAGACTCGCGATCAGGACGGCCGCACCCAGGCCACATTAGCTGTCTCTGTCACCGGGGAGGATGGCCTTCCCGCCACCGGCGCCGTCGCCATCACCGATGACGGCAAGTCCCTGGCCGGCGCAGCCCTCAACGCCAAGGGCCAGGCCTCCATCGTTCTCACTCTCCCCGCGGGCGATCACTCCCTCACCGCCACCTATAACGGCGACGCATCCCATTTGAGTTCTGCTTCGGAACCGGCTGCAACCGCTGCCGCTGTCACTTCAACGCCCGGTTTCACGATCACCGTTTCCCCGGCCACGCTTTCTCTCACCCCCGGTCAATCTGGAACGGTTACCACCTCCATCACGCCCGTCAACAGCAACGCGCTGAGTGCGCCCATGTTTATCACCCTCTCCTGCTCAGGACTTCCTGATCAGGCCTCCTGCAGCTTTACACCCGAGAACATTGAGATTCTCCCCAATGCCACCGCTGCCATAGCTGTTCCCATGGTTATCGGCACGCAGGAAATTACATCCCTGCCCGCGCACCCCAGCGCCAATTCCGTCGCCTGGGCGTTTCTGCTGCCCGGCACTTTGGCCTTGGGTGGATTGGCGTGGTCGACCCGCCGTCGCGCCTGGCTCAGCCGCCTCTCGCTGCTGGCCCTGGTCGGCTTCGTGGCCATGCTGGGTACCACAGCCTGCGCGCCCCGCTACGACTACTACAACCACGGCCCGCCCATCCCTCCCGCCACTCCCGCTGGCAATTACACCGTTACCGTGACGGCGCAAGCCAGCAACGGCGTTACGGCTATCACCAGCAATGCGACCCTCGCGCTCACCGTCAAGTAGGTCTCCAGTAATCTGGTCAGCATGACCCGCTGGCACTCCCTACCTGCGGAACTCTATGCACTCACCGAGCAAGTTCCGGCAACGGTGTTGCTGGAGTGTGCCCGCCTCAGCGCGCAGATCTTCAGTTCGGACTCCGAGCCAGCGCATTCGCCTGAGCCCTGCTCCCGCCTTTTCACTGCTCCGCTCCGCATCCTCACAGCCATTCACCCAGCCGATCTCGCCCAGCTCTTCTCCGAAATCGAATCCGCCGCCGCTGCTGGTCTCTATGCCGCCGGGTATTTCGCGTATGAATGCGGCAGCTTCTTTGAACCGACTATAGCCATGCCTCCCAGCCCTCGCGGTCAGCCCCTGGCATGGTTCGGCATCTACGATCGTGTCCACGTCTTCGACCATCGCACCGGAGCCTTCCTCGAAGGCGAACCTCCAGGCCTGGACTCGCCAGCAATGGCCAAATTCCGCGCTGCGCAATCGATCAACGACACCGTACCTGACCCCTCTGTCGAATCTTCCATCGCTCTTACCAATTCGCAATACGCCCAGCGCATCGAAGCCATCCACGAGTGGATTCGGTCCGGCGACGTCTATCAGCTCAATTTCACAGTTCCCATCCGCCTTCATACGTCCGGCAGTCTCGCCGCACTCTATCGCCGTCTCTGCGTCCGCCAGCCAGCCCCTCACTGCGCTTTCCTGCACACCAGTTCCAACCGACGCATCCTCTCCTTCTCGCCCGAGCTCTTCTTCCATCTCGAAAGCCAAAC
Organism: Occallatibacter sp.; assembly: GCA_049521035.1. Taxonomy (GTDB): domain Bacteria; phylum Acidobacteriota; class Terriglobia; order Terriglobales; family Acidobacteriaceae; genus Telmatobacter. The sequence continues at coordinate 25,431 of JBEKPF010000052.1, forward strand.
TCCGAACCGCCGTATCACGACACGTCCCATGAAAGGAACGGCTCCCCGTGGCCGCACCACCCGCGAAGACCGCGAGCTGGCTGAGTGGCTGCGCAACGACCCCAAGAATCGCGCAGAAAACGTCATGATCGTCGATCTGCTCCGCAACGATCTTGGCCGTCTCTGCCGCTACGGTTCGGTTCGCACACAGAATCTCTTCGCCGTCGAGCGCTACCCCACGCTTTTGCAAATGACCTCGACCGTTACCGGCGAACTTCGCCCTGATGTCAACTTCCAGCAGATATTGCGTGCACTCTTTCCCTGTGGCTCTATCACCGGAGCTCCCAAAGTCCGCGCCATGCAACTTCTCGCCAATATCGAGGACGAGCCAAGAGGCGTCTACACCGGAGCCATCGGCTTCTTCTCAAAGCAGGAGTCTATCTTCAGCGTAGCCATCCGAACTCTTGAGCTTGATGGCAATCACGGAAAGATGGGCGTAGGCAGCGGCATTGTCATCGACTCGGACTCCGCCAACGAGTTCCGCGAATGCCGGCTGAAGGCCGAATTCCTTACCAGCTCTCCGCACGCCCCTTTAGGTAGTTTTTCGCTAGTAGAAACCCTGCTCTGGCGCAACGGCTATCCGCTCCTGGAGTTCCATCTCGACCGCCTCGAAGACTCAGCCCACTACTTCCAATTCCCCTTCGATCGCGATGCGACAAAAGCAGCTCTCCAAGCCCAAGCCAACTCGTTCGCGCAAACATTGAGAGAGGAAAAATCCCACCCCCCAACGCCTTCGTATAAAGTCCGCTTACTCCTCGACCAACACGGCGCTCTACAAATCACATCCGAACCCATCGTCTCAAGCCTCACCCCAGCCCGCGCCCGCATATCCCCTCAGCGCACCGATCCCCAGGACCCAATGCTCTTCCACAAGACGACTCATCGCCCTCTCTATGCAGAAATCTTCCAAGCCGCAACCCAAGAAGGCTATGACGACGCGCTCTTCCTCAACCTCCGCGGCGAAGTCACCGAAGGCGCTATCCACAATGTTTTTGTTGAGAAAGGCGGCCGCTGGTTCACGCCGCCTGTTGAGTGTGGTCTACTCCCCGGTGTGTACCGCCGCCACATCCTGGAAACCAACTCAAGTGTGGAAGAAAAAATCCTCCACATCGACGATCTCCGCCAGGCCGAATCAATCTATCTATGCAACGCCGTCCGCGGCCTTCGCCGAGCAGTTATCCACTGGGATGATTGAACAGCGTAAGAATCTCTTCCGATCTCTGATCCCTGTTCTTCGTCACTCCGGCTTCATCACAACCTTGATCGCCTCGCCCTTGCGCAGTAGTTCCATCGCCTGCGGAAACTCGCTCAACTTCAGCCGGTGGGTAATGATCGGCTCCAGGTCAATCTTCCCCGTCGCCAGCAGTGCTTCCATCTGGAACCACGTCTCGTACATCTTGCGCCCGTTGATACCGTGCACCACCGCGCCCTTGAAGATGATGTCCCGCGCAACGTCCAGTTCAAATGGCTCTGACGGAATCCCCAGCAGCGAAGCCCGTCCACCTTTTCTCAGCAGCCCAAAGCCCGTCCGCGTCGCCGCCGGATGCCCCGACATCTCCAGCAGTACATCCACGCCCGTCCCTCCGGTAGCTCCCATGATCTGTTCTTCCACGTCGTCCACTGCGGGGTCCAGCACTAGATCCGCCCCCATCGTCGTGGCCACGCCCCTCCGGCGCGCATTCACTTCGACCGCAAACACTTTTGCCGCTCCGCACGCCTTCGCCACGGCGATGGACATCAGCCCAATCGCACCGCAGCCTGTCACCACCGCAGTTTGCGACGCAATGGGTCCAGCCAGCACTGAGTGCACCGCATTCCCCAACGGGTCCAGCAGCGAGGCATGTTCGTACGGGGTTGATGGCGGCAGCTTCCAAATGTTCGACTCCGGAATGATTGCGTAGCTCCCAAACGCCCCGTCCGCGTCAATGCCCAATATCTGCACCTGCTGGCAAATGTGCGCCTGCCCCGTGCGGCATTGCATGCATTTCCCGCAGGCCACATGCATCTCCGCGCTTACCCGGTCGTCTTCCTTCACGGCCTGCACACCGGCACCAACCCCCGCCACCACGCCTGAAAACTCATGCCCCGGAATCAGCGGCGGATGAACACGCCATTGTGCCCACGGGTCCCAATTGAAAATGTGCAGGTCCGTTCCGCAGACGCTTACCGCCTGCACCCGTACCAGCACTTCGCCGGGTCCAGGAGAGGGGACCGGTACCTCGCGCATCTCAATGCCGGGCGCAGCCTGCGCCTTCACAACCGCTTGCATCGTACTGGACATTCCGGTGTAGCCTCCCTCAATTGAAAACACCTAAGTCTATCAATCGCCCCCGGATGATAGAACAGTGTGTGAGCGACAAAATGCGACGCATAAGGGCTATTCGGTTTCCCGCAAATCGCAAAGCCTGGGTGCCCCATGTCTCGGGGTCCCCAACGACAGGTCTTCGTTGCTGGGGTGATGACTCGAGCTTGAGATCTGGGATACCACCGATCTGTTCTCTCTCTTCATGTCTATCGAAAACCGGGCGTCCCATCCTTGACGTCATTCTGAGCAATGCGGTGCTGAGTCGAAGAACCTGCTTCTTGTCCTCAGATTGCAAACGCGGAATAACGCAAGTCCTCATGCCGGCTCTCATCCTCGCCGTGCTTCTCACTAGCGCCCTCGTGGCCTCAGCGCAAACCGCTGACCAGGCGTGGCTGCGCTACGCGGGCCACACTGCCCGCGTGCTTTACCAGCGCCATGTACGCGCGCTTGGAACAGGCGCCATCGAAGAATCCGCGGTTCAGGAACTCCGGCGTAATCTTGGCGATCTTGCCACAGCCTCGTCGCTTACGGCCCGTCCGCAGGCCGCTTTCGGCGGCGAAACCGTGGTCGGTACAGCGGAGGAGGTTCGCAAAGCCTTTCCAGACATACCTGTACCTACAAACCTCGAACCCGATGGTTTTTGGATTTACTCAGCTCCATGCAGCGACCACTACAACGGTTGTGGCGAGCGTAACCTGCTCGTCATTGCTGGCGGCGACGAGCGCGGCGCTCTTTACGGCGTGTTTGCCCTTCTCCGCTTTGCCGCTTCTGCTGACCTTGGTAAAGCCCGTCATGAGGACCCCTGGCGCGGCCACCCCGCCATGGCTATTCGCTGGGTCGACGAGTGGGATAACCCTGATGGCTCCATCGAGCGCGGCTACGCCGGCCGCAGCATTTTTTTTGAAGACGGCAATGTCCGCCAGAACCTCGCTCCCGTCGCCGACTATGCCCGCTTGCTCGCTTCGGTCGGCATCAACGGCTGCAACATCAACAACGTCAATGCAGCTCCCCAGCTCCTCGATAGCGACCATCTCAAACAAATCGCCCGCATTGCAGACACGCTGCGTCCCTGGGGCATCCATCTCGCCATGAGCGTAGCAATCGCCAGCCCTCAGGTTATCGGCGGCCTGCCCACTTACGATCCTCTCGATCCTGCGGTGCAAGCCTGGTGGGTCGCCAAAGTCCGCGAAGTCTACTCCCTCATCCCTGACTTCGCCGGATTCACCGTCAAGGCCGACTCCGAAGGCCAAGCCGGCCCCTCTATCTATGGCCGTAGCCCCGCTGATGCCGCCAACCTTCTCGCCAATGCCCTCGCACCCCACCACGGTGTCGTCCTCTACCGTGCCTTTGTTTACAACCATCACCTCGATTGGCGCGACCCCAAAGCCGACCGCGCACGCGCCGCTTACGACATCTTCCATCCCCTCGATGGCCATTTCCTTCCCAACGTCATCGTTCAAACCAAGGAAGGCCCCATCGATTTCCAGGCCCAGGAGCCCGTCTCCCCGCTCTTCGCCGGTCTTCAACACACCAGTCAGGCCATGGAAGTTCAGATCACCCAGGAGTACACCGGCCAGCAGCGTCATCTCGTCTATCTCGCCCCCATGTGGAAATGGGTTCTCGATTTCAACCTGCGCGCCAACAATCAGTCCACGCCCGTCAAAGACATCCTCGCCGGTCGATCTTTCCACCAACCGCTTGGAGGAATGGTTGGCGTTGCGGGCATCGGCCAGACCGGCTGGCTCAACTCCCCGCTTGCCCTCGCCAACCTCTACGCCTTCGGTCGCCTCGCCTGGGATCCGAACCTCACCCCCGCAGACATCGCGGAAGAGTGGACCCGCCAAACCATCAGCTCCGACCCCCAGGTCGTCGCCACCGTCGACAAAATGCTGTTGCAATCCTGGCCCGCCTACGTCGACTACACCGGCCCACTCGGCCTCCAGACACTCACTGACATCACCGGCAGCCATTACGGTCCGAATATCGAGTCCAGCGAGCGCAACGGCTGGGGCCAGTGGCACGACGCCGATGCCCAAGGCGCAGGCAAAGACCGTACAGTTGCTACCGGATCAGGCTACGCAGGCCAATACCCCCCAGAAGTTGCCAAATTCTACGAGAACCCCTCAACCACCCCCGACAATCTCCTTCTCTTCTTTCATCACCTCCCATACACCTACCGTCTTCACGACGGCAAAACCATCATCCAGTACATCTACGACAGCCACTATGAGGGCGCCGCCCAGGCCGCCAGCTTCGTCAACGACTGGACCACCCTCAAGCCAAAGATCGACCCCAGCTTCTATGCTGACGTTCTCGCGCGTCTGCAATACCAGGCCGGCCACGCCATCGTCTGGCGCGATGCCATCGTGCAGTACTTCTTCAAGCTCAGCGGCATCCCTGATGCTCAAGGCCGCGCTGGCAACTACCCCAACCGTTATGAAGCCGAGGACGCCGGCCTCTCCGGCTACCGAGTCATCGACGTAACGCCCTGGGAAGACGCCTCCAAAGGCAAAGCGGTCACTTGCAGCGGAACAGACTGCACCGCCGAGTGGACTTGGGCCGGCGGTCCCGGCCGTTTCAACATCGCTGTCCAGTACTTCGATCTTCAGGGCGGCAACGCCAAATTCACTCTACGGGTCAATGACCGCGTCGTTGACACATGGCTCGCCAACGCAACCCTGCCCTCAAAACGACCCGACGGCGACAATTCCACCCGCAGAACTGTCAGCGGTGTGGATTTGAAGCCGAACGACGTCCTATCCATCAAAGGCATCCCCGACGGCTCCGACCCAGCCGCCCTCGACTACATCGAGATAACACCCGCATCGGAATCGCCGCTTTCCGTCCCGAGCCAATGATCTACCCTCACGAGCCTTCCCTGTTGGGTAGAGTTTTAGCAATAATTGCCGAATAGTAGAGAACAGCTCGTTCGCATTCTTTGAGGTGAAAGTGGCCACATTGTCGCACAGGCCCTATCCCGGCAGTGCAATCGCGCTCCAACCGGAGCTGCTTCCGGGTGAAACGCTGCTCTGGTCCGGCCAACCGCAACTGGGCGTGCTCTTCCACGCATCCGATTGGATCGCGGTCCCGTTCAGCCTGTTCTGGGGTGGTTTTGCCATACTTTGGGAATTGAGCGCCATTGGCTACTGGGGCAACCCCCGTGTAGCGCATCCTGCTCTGGACGTTTATGCCTTATGGGGAATCCCTTTCGTGCTCGTCGGCCAATACCTCATCTGGGGACGTTTCCTCTACATCGCCTGGCGGAAAAGTCGTACGCATTATGGAGTCACCAACAAGCGGGTTATGGTCCTGAGCACGGCACTAAGCCGCAAAATCACCGATGCCTATTTCCGTAACTTGACCTCCATCTCCCTGGCCCTTCGACCCAACGGCATCGGCACCATCGAGTTCGCGCCCGAGCCGGCAACCCAATCCGGTTGGAATTTACGAAGCAACCGTCGCCAGGGCTTTCAGATGTATCTCGATCTCTCACGCCTTGCATTCCTTGATATTGCGGAAGCCCGTGGCATCTACCAGATCGTTCAGGCGCAACGCGAGCAGTCCAATAACGCAAAATAAGTGACTCACGTGCCACAACGAGACTTGGGCCATCTCTCTCGCGCTACTCTAAAAGGACACGCCCGCTCCCCGGAGGATCATGTCCGCCAATAGCCCACTTTCCCGCCGCCGCTTTCTCGGTGCCGGTGCCGCCGTAGCCGCTACAGCCGCCTTGACCGCACCACGCTCCTCCGCGGAGCAGGCCTCCACTCTGCCCGCGCCCATAGCCGCACTACCAAACCTTTCCACTCTTCCGCATCCCTTTACCAACGCCGAGCGTCTCGCCCGCATCGATCGCGCCAAAGCCTTCATGGCTTCGAACAAAATCGACGCCATCGTTCTCGCCAACTCCACTACCTCGTCCGTCTACTTCGCTGATCTCCGCCTCAACGGCGGCGAGCGTCTGTGGGCCCTGGTCATTCCCGCCAAGACTAAGCCGTTCCTGGTTTGCCCCGCTTTTGAAGAAGGCCGCGCCCGGGAACTCCTCGACGCCGGCCCCTTCGGCAAAGATGCCGATGTCCTTGTATGGCAGGAGGACGAAAGTCCCTTCGCCGCTCTCGGCAAAGGCCTCGCCGACCGTGGCCTCACTTCTGCGACCGTCGGCCTCGACGAGAACATGAAGTTCGTTTTCGCCGAGAGCGTTCGCGCCGCCAATCCTCATCTGACCATCGTCTCCGCTTCGCCCGTCACCGCCGGCTGTCGCATGATCAAGGACGCGCATGAAATCGAGTGTCTCCGTCTCGCCTGTCGCGCCACGCTTCTCGTCTACCGTGCCGTCGCCCAATCACTCACCGTCGGCATGACCACCGCCGACGTCCACTCCCTCATCGCTGCCGCCTATCATCGCGTCGGATTCGAAGGCGAAGCCAGCCTCAACATCGACGAATTCACCGCACTCCCGCACGGTTCGCGCCAGCCGCAAACCCTCCGCGAAGGCAGCATCCTCATGCTCGACGACGGCTGCTCAGTCGAGGGCTACACCTCCGATATCACGCGTACCTTTGTCCTCGGCAAACCCACTGACAAGATGAAATCGGTTTTTGATCTCGTCCACCGCGCGCAGTCCGCGGCAATCCAAACCGCCCGTCCGGGAGTGCTCAACGCGGATGTCGATGCCGCCGCACGCAAGGTCATCGTCGACGGCGGATACGGTCCCGCTTACACCTACTTCTCCCACCGCCTCGGCCACGGCATCGGCATGGACATGCACGAGTGGCCCTACTTCGTAAAAAACAATATGTATGGGTATGAACTCGAACCCCGCCTCAAAGCCAATATGCTCTTGAGCGACGAGCCCGGTATTTACATCAAAGGTGAGTTCGGCATCCGCCTTGAAGACGACCTGCTCATCACCGAATCCGGCTCTGAGCTACTCACTCCCCAGAGCCCGTCGTTAGAAGACCCCTTCGGCAACATGTCGTGACGCAAACGCCATCATTCTCAAGAAAAGGACCTACACAGTGATATTGTCTCTGCCAAAATCGTTACGTCTTTCGGGAACGAGGTTTGTCTCACACTTTTTCGTGTTTTCGTTGCTGTTGCCGACAATGGCACTCAGTCAAAGCCAACCAGTGCCGGCCGAGACACAACATCCCGCTTTGTTTCTGATTGGCGATTCGATCATGCACACGGGTACCGGCGCTGGCGAGACCGGTCCGTGGGGTTGGGGATCAGAGATTATTCCCATGTTCGATCCGGCCAAGATTCACGTCTATAACGAGGGACTGGGTGGACGGAGCAGCCGAGGATATATCCAGGAGGGGGCGTGGGCGAAGATCATGGCTCGTCTGCAGCCCGGGGATTGGGTGATCGTTCAATTCGGCCATAACGACGCAGCCAATTCGCAGAACTATCCCGACCGCACGACCGTCAAGGGAAATGGGGACGAGACGCAAGAGATCGACTCGCCTGTCACTCACGAGAAGGAGATAATTCACAGCTACGGATGGTATCTGCGCGAGTATGTGAAGGATGCGAAGAGCAAGGGTGCGGGTGTGATTGTTTGTTCGCCGCCGCCGCGCAACACCTGGGTAGATGGCAAGATCGTGCGGGGCCTCGACGGTTATGCTGGCTGGGCGGCGGAAGCTGCAAAGCAGGGCGGCGCTCTGTTCATCGACTTGAATTCGATCTCCGCGGACAAGTACGACGCGCTTGGACAGCAGGCCACTGGAGCTCTGTTCAACGACAACCAGCACAGCAGGAAAGCCGGCGCACACTTGAATGCCGATTCCGTAGCGACGGGGATCAAAGGACTGAAGGAATGCCCGTTGACGAAAGATCTCGTGTCTACGAAGTAATATGCGGACCCCATATCTCATTCTTGAGATTTGAGGCTTTCTCCCAGATCGCCCCGATCATCCCACCGCTGGCAACCCTGCCAGCGCCATAGCAATCTCTTCCGCCGGGTAATCGTAGTTCTCCAGTTGCCCAGCCTGGTACGCAATGTACGACTGCATATCGAAATTTCCATGCCCGCTGAGCACAAACAGAATCGTTCGCTCTTTTCCTTCCTCTTTCGCCACCAGCGCCTCGTGAATAGCGCCCGCAATTGCGTGGTTCGCCTCCGGCGCGGGAATAATTCCCTCCGCCCGCGCAAACTGGATCCCCGCCGCAAACGCATCAAGTTGCTGCACGCTCGTTGCCTCAATCAGCCCAAGCTCCTTCACGTGCGAAACCAGCGGCGCCATCCCGTGATACCGTAACCCGCCCGCGTGAATCCCCGGCGGAATAAACGTCGATCCCAGCGTGTGCATTTTTACCAATGGAGTCAGGTGCCCGGTATCGCCGAAGTCATAAGCGAATGGTCCCTTCGTCAAAGTCGGGCAAGCCGCCGGTTCCACGGCCACCACCCGCGCGTGACATTGCCCCTTGATCTTCCTGCCGAGGTAGGGCATCACCAGCCCGGCAAAGTTCGATCCACCCCCGGTACATCCCACAATCACGTCCGGTTCATCGTCCGCCAACGTCATCTGCTCCAGCGCCTCCAGTCCAATCACCGTCTGGTGCAGCAGAACATGGTTCAGCACGCTCCCCAATGCGTACTTCGTATTCGGGTCCTTCGCTGCAACCTCCACCGCCTCTGAAATCGCAATCCCCAGCGACCCGTTCGTGTCAGGATGCTCCGCCAGAATCGCTCGCCCACTCTCTGTCTCTGTACTCGGACTCGCCGTCACTGAAGCTCCAAATGCCTCCATCAGCGCTCGCCGGTAGGGCTTCTGGTTATAGCTCACCCGCACCATGTACACCTTGCATTCGAGGCCAAAGAACGCGCACGCCATCGCCAGCGACGAGCCCCACTGTCCCGCCCCCGTCTCCGTCGCCAGCCGCTTCGTGCCTTCCACCTTGTTGTAGTAAGCCTGCGCCACAGCAGTATTCGGCTTGTGGCTGCCAGCCGGGCTCACGCCTTCGTACTTGTAGTAAATCTTCGCTGGCGTACCCAGCGCCTTCTCCAGCCGCCTCGCTCTGAACAGCGGTGAAGGCCGCCATTGCGCATACATCTGCCGCACTGGCCCGGGAATCTCAACCTCCCGCTCCTGGCTCACCTCTTGCATGATCAGCGCCATCGGAAACAGCGGCGCCAGGTCATCCGGCCCAATCGGTTGCCGCGTCCCCGGATGCAGCGGCGGCGCCATCGGTGTCGGCAGATCCGCGGCAATGTTGTACCAGGCTTGTGGAATGCGGTCTTGCGGCAGGTTGTACTGGATGGTTTCCATGCGCAACATCTTATCAGCGCTTCTCTACCCAACGCTGTGCGTCAACCCGCTTAACCCACGACTTCCACAGCGGCTGCCAAAAAAGCTGATGGCTTCTACCCCGCCAGCAGCGCAGCCTCTGCGTGTTCCTGAACCGCTTGAGGAGGATAGGATTTCACCCCCGGACTCCGTCCGAAAGCCGGGTGTGCCGCACTCGCAAGTGCCGGAATCTCCTCCGGTCGCACTGGCCGTGACAGCAGGAACCCCTGCAGCAAATCGCAATGTAATCCGCGCAGGCACTCAAGTTGCTCCTCGGTCTCTACGCCTTCCGCAACCACACGATGCCCCAGCGAGTGAGCCATGGAAAGTATCGATTGCACGATGGAATAAGATCCCTCATGCAGTCGCAAATCGTTGATAAACGAACGGTCGATCTTCAGCTCTGACAGGTGCAACTGGTGCAGCCGGGCCAGCGAAGATTGTCCCGTGCCAAAGTCGTCGAGAGAGAACATTACACCCAGCGACGACACGGCTGCCATCTGCTTGGAAACCTCGTCTAGGCTTAGCATGGCTGCTGTTTCGGTCACTTCGAGATGAATCCACTGCGGATCAATACCATATTTCTTCAACGTTGCCATCAGGCGTCCTGCAAAATCCATTCGCATCAGTTGCAGCAACGAGAGGTTCACCGACACAGGCACCATCCGCATGCCTTGATTCCGCCATAGGAGCAACTGGCGGCAGGCCTGTTCAATTACCCACTGGCCAAGTGGAACAATAAGCCCCGTCTCTTCGGCGATGGGAATAAAGTCGACAGGGCTGATCGGCCCGTATCGCGGATGGTCGAGCCGCAGCAGCGCTTCCAGCCCCTGAACCTGGCCGTCGAAACCATAGAGCGGCTGGTAGACCAGATGATATCCGTTCCCGTCGAGCGCAACGCGCATGTACGCTTCAATGTCGATCTGTTTTTCCGCCGCCTTGCTCACCTCCGGCGACAGCCATGCGATCTGCCCACCACCCGCGTCCTGCGCTCGCCGCAGTGCGCTCTCCGCGCTCCGCCACAACGCATTGGCATCCTTGCCGTCGTCTGGGTAGAAAGCCAATCCCATGTTCAAAGAAAGCTGGATTCTGTAATCGTCTACCTGGAGCGGCTGGGTCAGAACTTCGCGCAACTCGATGGCCACTTGCTCCGCCGCCGCCGCGCTCCTGATCCCGGTCAGAACCAGCGTAAAATCATCCCCACCTGTGCGGGCCAGCAGGTCAAGGGCGTGAACGCGTGTGCGAAGAATGGAGGCGACGCGCTGGATGCATGCATCGCCAATCCGTGGCCCATACACATCGTTCACACGCTTGAATCGCTGGATGTCCAAACAAAGAATCGCCAGCTTGTCGTCAACCCCGCGTATCTGCTGCACAGCCTCGGTCAGTTGCTCCCCGAACAGCATGCGGTTGGCAAGTCCGGTAAGAGCGTCGTGCTGCGCCTGGTCGATCAGTCGTTGTGCCAGTGCCTCTCGCTCCGTCACATCCTGCGCCATGATGAAGCGGCAGCGTCTTCCATGGAATTCGATGTTGTGAGCCGTAATGTCCATGGGCACTACGCTGCCGTCTTTGCGAATGTGCCGCGAAGCGCGCGTAGGGGATGGTTCTCGCCATTTGACCTGTCGCGTTGCTTCATCCACCATTCCCGACTCCAGGATGTCGGCTAACTTCAGCCGGAGAAATTCCGCGCGCGTGTAGCCATGCAGATCCAATGCGGCCTGATTAACGTCAAGAATTCGCAGCGTCTCCACATCCAGAATCCACATCGACCGCGGACTTCCCTCAAACAGCAGGCGATATTCCTCCGTCAATCCACGTTCTGCGCGTATCTGTTCTTCAATCACCAGCAGGATCATACCTGTCGCTACGCACAGCTTCGGCATGTTCCAGAAATCATTGTCGATTGCGATCCGGGGCCAAAACTGCCCAACAAAATACGCAACCGGAAAAACCGCGGCCCAGGCGACCAAACTTATGATCATTGTGTATGTGGCCAATGACCGCCGCCAGCTGTAGCTCCCAAAGTCGATTGCAGCCAACAGGAAAAGTTCGGCCAGCAGAGCCAGGACTACAACCTCCGGATGACCGGAATGAATCCCGTAGACCATCCAAACCATTGCAATCAGCAACGCAAGCGCTCGAAGAGATTTGATCGCGTCCCTATTGCGTCCCTGAACACCCAGAAGAATTGCCAAAACTTGCCGCGCTATCACCGCGATCCATAACCACCGCGTCCCTCCATATCCCGATGTTGCAAGGTTCACGCAAACGAGCGTCGAGACTGTGATCGCGCTCGAAACCCAGAGTGTTCTCTTGATCCCCTCAATGAGAACCATCGTAGATACCACAAAGAGGATTCCGCCGAGTGCAAGCGTGTCTACAGCTACACACGCCTGAATGCTCTGCCACGGAGCAGTTGTTGGCTGCCATAGCTGGACTGCAAAGTGAGCCAGAATACACAGCCAGCCAGCTACCCAACACCTGAGACGATTGTCCGGCCGCACCCAGGCAACAGCCGCGAACTGGAAAACCAGGAGTCCGAGCACAACAAGATCGATCACAGTTTCCTGCACAGCTCAACCTGACTTCTGGGGAATGAATCTAGATGATTAATCGGCAGGTTAGGGGATCGCCATCCCTCAAAAGCGTCAGCAGGCGGTTACTCCGGTGATGGCAAACATCCCTTTCGTGGCACTCAGTCGCCGTTCTTCACCATCTTTACCACCGGCAGCGCCTCACCATTACCCAGCGGAACCCCAATCCGTTCCACCTCCACGTACCCCTTCAGCCGGTAGAGCGGTACTCCCGTAAGCGTCGATCCCATCTCGTATCGTGTAAATCCAGCCTCGCGCGCCGCCTTTTCCACCCTCGCCAGAATCAGCGACCCCAGCCCCATCCGCGCGTAGCGAGGATGCACAAAGATCGCCCGGACCTTAGCCGCGTCCGTCGCTGGGTCCAACAACTCCGGCTCTCGTCCCGGCCCTCGGTCTGCTCCAAACAGCGTCTTCCGCTTCGACCACCCGCCGCACCCCGCCAATCGACGGATCTGGGTTTCACCCTCGGAATAAACTGCCTCATCGTCTTCAACCGCCTCCGCTACAAAGTAAGTCCGGTCGCGAATCAATTGAGTATCCAGCCCCAGCACCGTCCCCAGCGCCCCTTCAATCTGCGCCTGCGTGTAGTCCCCGGCCTGCAGTCCACGCACCGAAGCCTCAATCAGCGCATGCAGTGCCGGAATATCCTCCTCCGTCGCCAGACGAAGATTGAATTGAATTGCTTCAGCCATGGAGATTTCAGCCCTTTGGATCTGCTGAGAGAACTGACAACTGACAACGGGCCTTACGCCTTCCCCACTTCCACCAGCGTCGAATAAAACGTAGCCCCCGCGCCAATATCCGTCAGCTGTTCGCTGGTCAGCGCATTCACATTCCCGCCGTCCGCGCCCAGCTTCGCCCAATCCAGTTGTCCCGCGACCACCCCCGCAGGCAAACTCGCATTCATCATCGCCGTCAGCCTCAGCGCTCCGCGATCGTTCCAGATCCGCACCGCGTCTCCATCCGCAATCCCACGCGTCTCCGCATCCTTGGGGTGCATCTCCAGTCGCTGGCTCTTCCGCGCCTCCATCCTTCGGTGCCCATCCAAATTCGCAAAAGTCGAGTTCATGTAGTTGTCCGCCTTCCTGCTTAGAAACTCCAGCGGAAACCGCTTCGCGCCCTCACCCCATCGCGACTCAGTCGGCGGAACAAATCCCGGCAGCGGGTCCATCCCCCGTGCCGCCAATGTCTCCGAATAGAACTCGATCTTTCCCGACTGCGTAGGCACCGCTCCCGAAGCAAACGGCCGAAACCCCTCCGGCGTGCCGAGAAATCCCAGCGCAATATGTCCCCGCTCCTTCAAGTCCTCCAGCGTAATGTGCTCCATCCCCGCCATCGTCGAGTGTCCATCCGCCCCAATCGCCAGTGCCTGTTTCACCATCACCTCCGGCGAATCCTTGAAGCACTCTTCCTCGAATCCCATCCGTTGCGCCAGTTGTCCAAACAGCCATACATTCGGTTGCGCCTCGCCCGGCGGCTCTATCGCTTTCTGCGATAGCTGCACAAAGTAGTGCCCATAAGCTCCCTGCACATCCGTGTGTTCCAGAAACGTAGTCGCCGGCAAAATGTAGTCCGCATAATCCGTCGTGTCGTTAAAGAACAAATCGTGCACCACCGTGAACAGATCCGCCCGCGCCATCCCTTTCTTCACCGCGTTGTGATTCGGCGCCACCGCCCCCGGGTTCGAGTTGTAAACAAACAGCGCCTTCACCGGCAGCCCGCCTTTTGTTTCTCCTAGTCCCCGGTCCCTAGTCCCTGGTCCCTCTACGTTCAGCGCCTGACCCAACTCGCACATATTCACCGTCCGCGCCAGCCGCTTCAGCGGAGAAGCCAGCGCCAGGTCTGGCCTCCGCGTCGCCGCCTCGTCAAACTTGAACGCCCCTGAAGTTGAAAGCTGTCCGCCCCCGCCGCGATACTTCCACGCCCCCGTCAGCGCCGGAAGCATCGCAATCGCCCGGGCCGCGGTCCCGCCGTTCTCGCTCCGCTGCACCCCGTAGTTCATCCGCAGCGCCGCCGGTCGCGTGGTCGCATATTCCCGCGCCAGCGCCTCAATCTCTCCCGCTGTCATTCCCGTCCACGCCGCAGCCCGCTCCGGCGTGTACTCCTTCACCCTCTCAGCCAGCTCATCAAACCCATGCGTCATTTCCGCAATGTATGCGCGATCTTCCAACCCCTCATTCAGAATCACGTGCATCATCCCCAGCGCCAACGCACCATCCGTCCCCGGTCGAATCGCTATATGCCAGTCCGCCAGCGCCGCCGTCCTCGTCTTATAGGGGTCGATCACAATCAGCCGCGCCCCATTTCGCCGCGCCTGCTCTACAAACGGCCAGAGGTGCACGTTGTTCCCGTGGATATTCGCGCCCCACGCCACCACCAGCTTCGCCAGCCGGAAATCCTCCGTCG
>JBEKPF010000053.1:0-39966 GCA_049521035.1 Occallatibacter sp.
CAGGTCCGCCAGATGCCGCGTATAAAGTTTCATTCGACGAAACAGTGATCGGGCCGGTATAGAGTGTGCCCGCAGTGCATCCGGTAGTGCCATTTGTAGCGGGAGAACCGGTAGTGTTGTAGCAGATTACCGTGCCTTGCGCTGCGGTCAGGAATACGGTCTGATTACCATTGTATGTGCCCGATGCTGGATAAAAAGTTGGCTGAGCGGCGGTCGAGCCAATCTGGTAAGCAGTATTTCCGATTGCGCTGTCGGCGAAACCGGCTCCGCCGGCTACGGCGTAGATGGTCTGTCCAGACGCGACAGAAATGTCCCCGGTATAGAGCGTGCCGTTCGCACATCCAGCTAAACCATTCGTTGCCGGCTCTCCGGTCGTGTTATAGCAGATGATTGCGCCTGAAGACGAGTCCGAGATTGTAACTGTCTGGCTTCCAGAGTATGCTCCCGTGCTCGGAGAGAATGTTGGCGTGGCTGCCGCGGAAAGTGTTCCATAGCTCCAAGCGCTGATGTACTCACTAGCGGATGGAGTGATACTCGGTACCGATCCACCAAGTCCGACCCATGCTTTAGTGCCGTTCACTATGGACGGAATCTGCACACCTGTCCACGTATGCGAGAAGCACGTGGCGGAAGTCATCGGCGAACAAGTTCCACCAGCCGTTACATCATAGAGGGTAAGAGTGACAGTCGTTCCCGTGTAAACAACCGTCGCAGAATATGTGTGCCCCGTTGTAGTGTTTGCCGAGGTTGCTGGGCTATTCATTGGCACAGGCGACGTACTGATCTTGTTCGTTCCAAAATAGGTGGCCGCGCCGTCATTTGGCAGGCATGGTGACTGGCCTGATTGATACATCTGGACAGAACTGTAGGCAAATGAACTAGCAGTCGTCGTAAGATTGTCAGTAGATGAGAAGACAACAGCCCATACATTATTCGGCGGCTCGGCCTGGGCGAACCCCTGGTACTCATCACCCTCGCACCCTGCTCCCCCGCTGAAACTTGCTCCATTGAAAGTCGGGTTGTTGTTGCTGTTCTCAATTATGAAACTTAGAGTCGCCCCATTGGGAACAAACTCGAAAGTGGTAGAAAAAGCCTGATCGTTTACCTGTGCTGCCTGATACATAAACGAAAGAGCAGAGTGTTGGATACCGCTTTGAAGCAGCATCACCTGGCTGCCAGAAAGTCCCGGCGTTGATCCGCTCGTGGTGCCAACTACGTCAAAATTTTGCCCGAGAGGATATATAAACCCCGTGCCACATGTTCCCGTAACCGAGAAGCCGGAGGGGCAATTGAAGACCTGAGTGCCAGTGGCCGCCGACTGCGCGGCTAGGGAGATTCCGGCTGCCATGCCGGAAGCAGCTGCGGATAGCACCGGAGCGACGGTGGATGCTACTCGAGCCGCAGAGGTGACATCGAGAGCGGGTAACGTCGGTGTCGCACTAACATGCTCGGAAGCTGCCGTGTAATCCAGTGCCGTCACCGAATAGGGAGGCAGCGTGATCGAGCCTGGGCTGGACAGAGTGGACGTCTCAATGGCAACGGTTGCCGAGGCGCCAAAGAAGTTCTGCCCTGTCAGCGATTCGTTCATGTCGTACAATGAAGCCGGTGCGTACTGCCTCTGGGTGACCGACTCCGCCGGCGGATTGCTTCCCGCGAAATTGAGTGTATGACTCTTTGTAAGGTCGGTGTTAATCAAAATCAGCGATCGCTTTGTTCCGTTCTCAAAGCAGAATGCATAGAGATAGGGAACGCTGTTCAGCGCCGGTATCGAGTAGCTGCCGTTTGTCGATCCCGCAAAGTCATAAGTCAGGTTGTTGGCGATCGGACAGGAATACATGGGACCGATGATAGACTGGTTCACCAGCGACACAGCCAGAAACGCCGGTCGAACATTATTGGTCGCGCCGCCCATGTCCACTGCGCCGCCGTTCAAGGTTACCGCCAGGCCGTTGGACACATTGGCCTGATGTTGGGTAAGCGAAGACATCAGTTGCGGCAGAATGCCGTAGTACTGCAAATTCAGCAGCGGCTGCAGTGCCATGGCTACCCCCTCACCGGCCCCTGCAGTCATGGAATCGAGGCGTCTCTGGTCGATGCCGCCGTTCAGTGTGTTCTGACCCCATTCGCCAATATTTACATTGCAGGTTGCCCTCCCCGACACTCCGCAACTCTTCAGCGACTGATAATCATGGATCGCTTCATAGAAGTTATCGGGGGCGCTCGGGTTGGTCACCTTTTCGTATGGTTCAACCATCGCCTGCTGCCACTGAGCCGATTTCCCGGTAAGGGGATTCACGGCAGAATATAGATAATCATCAATCTCGATGGAGTCGGGGTGAGCAATCTGAATCGCGGTGTCCATCGACGAGTTGATGGCTGTCCGTGCACCCAATACCAGGTCGAATGAAGACGCCGAATAGGAGTTGTCGGCGCGCATCGCAGCAAAGATATCCCTGGCTCGCTGGCCGGCGTCGTAGGACAGCTGAGAAGCAGGCGGGTAGGACAGATGGATCTTGTCGAAGACCCCACTCCAGGGATCCACCTGGCCCAGGGCGGCGCGCCGGTCCCCGTAGGTTGTTCCTGACGAACCAGCCAGGAACTCAATCAGATTCGCGGCATCGGCCGTTGAAAAGGCAGCTGGGATTTCCAGATACGGATCGACTCCCAGAAACTGGCAGATCACCAGATAATCTTCCAGCGACAGGAGCATCGATCCTCCGCCGTTGGAACCCGCAAAATGGGCGGTCCCGGTGACCGTAGGCGACACAGCGTAGTCCGGCTGGGTCCAGTTGGCCATGCTCTGTCCGTCTTGTCCCAGCGAGTAACGAAGACTGCCCGCCGGGGCGCCATCAGCATCGCCGAAATAGTGCTGCAAGGCTTCGATCACTTCATCGCGAAGAACGGTAGGATTGTTGATCGTCGTTGAGGTCTTCGCAAAGCTGACATTATCCAGATAAACCGATCCGCCTGTCGCTTGCAGAGAAACCTGCGCCGCACCCGGCGTCGTTGCAGCCGTCTCGGCGGCTGTGCAAGTGAATGTGTATTGGGTCCAGGCCGACGTCAGTTTGGGTGTGAAGGTTCCGCAGTTAAACCCGCCGGCAGTGGGCCTCGACGCCGATGCAATCAGAGTCGGTGCCCCCCCCGCAGCCTTCGCCCAGAAGGAAAGCTCATAGGTGCCGTTCATCAGGGTAAAAATCGCCCCTGAATTGGCGTCAAAGTGCCAGCTTGCAGCCGCCGAAGATCCGCGCGGAATGGCATTCAGATTGAGCGCCTGCGTGCCACAAGTCGCACAGAGATCGGATGTGTCGGAAAGAAGCCTGCCGCCAGCGGAGACGCTGCCGGCAATTCCCCCAAAACCTTCGCTCTCCCACCAGGATTCCGGCGTGGGATAGGCTGTTTTGCTGAGAATGATCCTATCCCCGGCATTGAACGGCGCATCGCACGATGAAGATACAGTAACCACCGGAGCTGTCGCGTTCGCAATCGATAAAGAATAATTAGACCCCGTATTCGATTCGACCAACCCGGTGCATCCGAGCTCACTGCCACCCGATTGCGATTCAACGACGCTGAATGTGCCGCCCGCCCAGTAGTTGGTCGGCACGCTGTTGCTCACCTCCGGAAGAGTGAACGTCGTTCCCGTTCCACCCTTCCCGAGAACCCAGATCTGCCGGTCCTGCAGCGGCTCGAATCCAGAATTGGACGGCCCGATCAGATTCTTCAGTATCTGCCCGTTGTCATAGTTGTTAATCGAGCCAATGTTCAGACCAATCCGGTTCGTCTGGCTACGGACTATCGCGCTGTCATGCAAAGACAACGTCTGCGTAGATGCCGATATCGAAAAAAGAAAACCAAAAACTGCAGCAAGAAGCCCAGCGTTAGAAACAGAAATCTTCTTCATCGTTCAGACTCCTCAAAAGGTGGAGTAGAAGTTTGTCGTGCAAGTACCGGCTCTGTGCCTGGTTTGGTACGTGTACTGGTTGAAACTTAATCGGAGATTTTGCAAATCACCCACAGCGTCCTCGCTCATTCTTGACAGGCGTGGAGATCATTCAGCTGCTTGCATGTTTTCAGGCCATTTCAAGACAACGTCCAACAAGAGGATTCTTTGACTCCGTTCCGCCCAGCGATCCCACTCTGGAGGCGTCGCGGCTGTTCGGCCTCCATCGAACGGAAAAACCAGAGCGCCTGCCTGACTTGGGACAAATGACTTCGGAACTTTTGGTAATGATACATTGGTAACCAATGTAATGAAATAAAAAAGAGAATCTCAGTGACTTTGGTCACTGAGATTTGCCGACCTTCCAGATCTTTCCCTCCAGCAGGATTCCTCAGTGCGTGCAGACTCAGTCGATCTCCAGGCAAAAAACTCAGGGAGCGAACGAAGTTAGAACCCTGAAGTGCGGCATCTGCCTTCTTGTGCAGCGATGGCGGTTCTACTCGACAAGTCCGCCGAATCGTCAAAGCAGCAATCATCCTTCCTCACCGCGCCGATCCCGTGAAACGGCCCCAGGCTTTCGTCCTATGGGAAGTCATCCAACAAAGATCCAAAGAAGCTGTTTCTACAACTTGCTATCGTGCCGTCGTCGAGTTTGTAACCAGACGCACACGTTTTCTCAGAGACAGCAAGTTTCTGTCTTTCGGAATATCAGAGACGAAGCGCCGATTTATGGGCACAGCTCTCCGAAACGACTCTCGAAAGAGTTTTTCTAGTGTCAAGGCAGAAATAAAGAGCGTTACAGGAATTACAGGTTCGCCACAGGGATCACGAAACGCCCAGGTTTTTGCAGCCAAACCACAGGGCCTATATGAAGCCCCGCAGGGCGCATATCACACCTCTGTTCAAGACCCCGATTATCTACTTTCAGAGTGCCAGCCAAAGCAAAGGGAATAGGGAAACAGAGTTGCTGATTACCCCAATCAGATCACAAAGACCCCTCGCATTTCAATGCTTGAAACCAAATGTATCCGTAAGTTAACGGATTCGCCTTCTAATTTCTGATCAGATTTCCTAAAAAGGATAATAAGGTTACTTGCTTAGCTTGTGGAGAAAATCCGCAAGTCAGATTTTTTCTAGTTCTCATGCTCAAAAGGACGCCAAGCCAATCGCGAACTTCGCCCCTTACTATTTCTAAATCTGTTGGAAACGAATGGAGAACGCGTCCCACAATATGCCTCCTGCAGTCATTAGAGAGCACGAAATCCAGAGAAGGGTTACCAGCATGATCCCATTGACGGCGTGGTAGAGCACGGCATCAACAATGTGTAGTGAAACAACTTCGACGCACCAGCAACTCAAAGAAAGAATGGCACCACAGACGGCGAGGGACGCACCCGGTCTCTCTTGAAGGCGCCGGACAGTGAATCCGATTCCTGCTCCGGCAGTCGCCACCAGCAGACACAATGCTGCTATTTGCGGTTCCGATCGTCCAGAATAGACACCCCATGCGATCGCTTCCCTATCTAGCAAAGCATGAAGTTTCCAGCGTCCATTGAACGACATGTCCAGAACGAGTGCCGCCTCAACGACGGCAAGTGCCGCAGTCAGTGTCTTCCGATGCGCAGCGCTGCCGACTTTGGCCCACGCGAAACTGCACGAAACCATGGCAGAGACATAGGTGGTCAAGCCAATTATTTGCGTTGGATTCAGCGATACAGCGATGGAGTTCATTTCCACAACTTCTGCGCATCTGCACCATGCAGTTCAATATGTGAATGTGATTGATGTGAAGAGGTGAGCCGAACTTGACGAATGTTCTGTCCTAGTGGGCAGGCTTAGACCCGATCGCCGACGTGGCCAACCCTGTGTACGCGGTCATCCCGGCAAGTTGGCTCTCCTGTAGTACGATAGGCCGGCTAAGCACCATTTCAAGCGTGGTCCCTGGTTGAAACACTATGTCGTTCCCACGGGTGAGAAGGGTGGTGAGAACACCCACCGCCGCTCCTGCGCCTGCGCCGATCCCCACGCCTTTCACCGCGTCTCCTGAGCTGACTCCAGCGATACTACCCACGCCCGCGCCTATTGCCGTGGTTCCCGCAATGCGCTGAGCGTCTTGCCCTTTGGTTCCGGATTCTTCAATGGTGCCTTCGGAATTCTTAACTTTCGCCCCGCTGGAACCTGGCACGTTGTCGAGGGACCCTGGAAGGGCAACCTGCACACCATTCGGTAAAATGATCGCTGTGAAATGCAATTGAAGCTGTGCTCTGCCTTTTACCTTGCCCGGCCGCTGAACGTTGTCGATGACTCCTTTGACGTACATGCCCGCAGGCAGCACCGCGATTCCGTCTGCGACAACGGGAAAATCTGAAACAAGATAAACCGGATCACCTGGCATCGCAACACGCGAACTGATCTCACTCTTGAGTGACAAGAGTATCCTGGTTCCAGCCGGAACTGTGTAGGTCTTTATCCCGCCATTCGGTGTCAGAGAGAGTGATGTCTCCCCCTGGGTCGAGCCTGAAGAACCAGCAGACTGTCCCAGCATGCACTGTGCAATACCCGCGAGAAGAGCCACACATACCGCCGAGCGATGAATCATTGGACACCTCCGGCTCGACGTCATGCCGGTCTTGCCTAGGATAAATCATCAATTCTCCAGTGGGAGGCTCCCCAAGTGGCTCTTTGGTAATCAGGTGGCAGATTACTGCATATTCTTCATGACCACTTAGAGTTTGGGCAGCCATGAATATCCTGGCGACCTGCCCTCGTCCGTCCCCGCTGCATGATTCGCAAACTCGCCAAGTTCCCAAGGACCGACCGTATCCGAACTTCGTCGGGTGACTCGGATCTCAACTCACTTGTCGGCGCTCTCATAATTGCCGGCCTGAAGGGTCCGCCGGACACTTGAAGTCGTCAGGGCTCAGAAGATTGCCGGGATTCACTTGGTCAGCACATAACGATATTTGGAGCCTCTATTCCCTTGGTTGCGTTGCGGGTGTCTACGACCAGCTTGGCGTTTTTCACAATTGTCGAATAGTCGTATTGTGAGTGGTCCGTCACGATTGCAACACAATCGAATTCTGAAATCTTTTCCAGTGGTGTACTGGTCATGTTCAGCGCATATTTGCGTCCCTGGCCAACAGTCGCAAAAAACGGATCGTTGTATTCGACATGCGCTCCACGTTTTTGCAACAGCTCTATGATAGTCAACGAAGGAGATTCTCGAAGGTCGTCGATATCACGCTTATACGCGATGCCGAGCACAAGAACTCGCGAACCGTTCAGCGCTTTGCCACGCTGGCTCAGCGCTTCGATGATGTTCTCGACCACGAAATACGGCATTGCCAGGTTAACTTGTCCGGCAAGCTCTATAAACCGTGTGTGGAAATCGAATTGCTTCGCCTTCCACGAGAGATAAAACGGGTCGATAGGTATGCAGTGACCTCCGAGACCGGGTCCGGGATAGAAAGCCTGAAAGCCGAAGGGCTTCGTCTTTGCGGCATCAATGACTTCGAAAAGGTCAATTCCCATTCGCATGCAAAGCTGCTTCATTTCGTTTACCAGCGCAATGTTTACGCAGCGATAAATATTCTCCAACAGCTTCGTCATCTCCGCTGCTCTGGGAGAGGAGAGCGGGATAGTCCGATTGAAGATCGTCGCGTAAACAGCGGACGCCAAATCAAGCGCCGCCGGCCCGCATCCTCCCACAACCTTGGGAATATCTCGCCGGGCGACCGAGTCGTTACCAGGGTCTTCTCGTTCGGGAGAAAACGCGACGTAAAACCCATCGCTCTCAGCGTCCCGCGCCAATCGGAGACCACCAGGATTTCCCGTCTCCAGCATGGGCACAACAACCTCTTCCGTCGTGCCCGGGTAGGTCGTGCTTTCTAGAACAATGAGTTGCCCATTTTGGAGATGGGGGGCAACACTGGTCAGCGTCCCCGTGACATAGCTAAGGTCGGGCTCGTGGTATTCGTTCAATGGAGTCGGCACGCAAATGATGACGACATCCATCCGAGCAATTTCCGAATAGTCCACAGTCGCGCTGAAGCCATTCTTCCGAGCAGCTACGATCTCCGTACTAGGAATACGGACAATGTATGAGCATTCTTGATTCAAGCTCTCGACTTTTCGTGGGTCGATGTCGAATCCTGTAATCGCAAAGCGCTCTTCACTGAAAAGCAAGGCGAGCGGCAGGCCCACATAGCCCATGCCAACGATGCCGATGCGGGCTTTGCGGGTTTCGATCCGGTGCTTGAGTTCAGATGTTTTATCTAACGATGTCAAGGTCACAAGTCGCTCCCATGAAGAATATTTACAGATACTCGATTGCTTCCTAACAGACTTACGCGCACGATGTGATTTGGGAGGTACGCGGCAACTCCTATTGTAAGGATTTCTGCGTCCGTTTTGGGGTAATCTCGCCGGACTTCTCGCTGAATGCTCGAGTGCCAAGTACCTTAAGTACCGAATCTCAAAATTGGCAGAGTTCTTCCAATAATTGGCAGCCCTCTCTGCAGGTCCATATATTGCTCGACCTCATGCCCGGTTGACGATCCGAGACGACTTGCACCATGGGGAACCTGATCCCACAAACTTCTGAAGACCCTCGATTGTTTCGCCGCATCTATCTAGGTACGCATGGACGAGGTACCCAATACGGAAGTCCGGTGGAGCGCTGCAAGGTACAAAGCAACTCGAATGAGAGCCAGTGTTCCTCCAATCATGAGTGAAATCTGCCCTAACTTTGCCCGGCTGGCCGCATTGGTGTCCCTTTGTTGAGCACCGTGAGTATCCCGGTAATCACATGAACTGCCGCTCAACCTTTTGACTCGGCATGGCCGCCTGCATAGCACGGAATTCACCGGTGCATTGAAAAACTGAGCGAATGCAGTTTACGAATCTATGGTTTGCATACTAGTATCCCAAATCAGTCATGGAGGGTCGACTCACAATGACAGCCATAATCAACGGCAAGCCGCAGACGATCGAGCCTGGAGAGCGCCTGATCGACGCGATTAACCGTAGCGGAGTTCGGGTTCCGCAGGTTTGTTATCACCCCCAACTCGGACCAATCCAGACCTGCGACACCTGCATGGTGGAAGTAAACGGCAAGCTGGCGAGAGCATGTGCCACGCTTGCCACCGACGGTATGACCGTGGTCACCGCCTCGCAATGGGCGGCTGCGGCTCAGAGCGAAGCGTTTGACCGAATCCTCGGCAATCATATGCTCTACTGCACGGTCTGCGATAACAACAACGGTAACTGCACAGTGCATAACACCACGAAGCTCCTTCACATCGAACACCAAGAGATCCCCTACAAGCCCAAGCCATACGAAGTGGATATGTCCAATCCCTTCTACCGCTACGATCCCGATCAATGCATTCTCTGCGGGCGATGCGTTCAAGCCTGCCAGACCCTTCAGGTCAATGAAACCCTGAGCATAGATTGGGAGAATCCACATCCGCGTGTGTTGTGGGACGGCGGAGCTCCGATCGGCGAATCGAGCTGCGTTTCGTGCGGCCACTGCGTCACGGTTTGCCCCTGCAACGCACTCATGGAAAAGTCGATGCTTGGCGAGGCTGGATATTTCACTTCCCTTCCCCAACCCGCGCTGGACGGCATGATCGACGTCGTCAAAGGCATCGAGCCGGAGATGGGCTATGGCTCCATCCTTCAGATTTCTGAGGTCGAGTCGCAGATGCGCGAGTCACGCATCAAGAAGACTAAAACCGTCTGCACGTACTGCGGCGTCGGCTGCAGCTTCGATATCTGGAGCAAAGAACGTCATATCCTCAAAGTCGAGCCATTGGAAGGCGCGGCCAATGGAGTTTCCACATGCATCAAAGGTAAGTTCAGCTGGGGGCATATCAACAGTCCGGACCGCCTTACCAAGCCGCTTATCCGCGAGGGAGATGTCTTCCGCGAAGCCTCCTGGGATGAGGCACTCACTGTAGTTGCGCAAAGATTTGCCGAGATCAAGGCAGGCAACGGCCCCGACTCACTGGCCTTTATCTCGTCGTCGAAATGCACCAATGAGGAGAGCTATTTGATGCAGAAGCTGGCTCGTGCAGTTATCGGCACCAATAACATGGATAACTGCTCCCGCTACTGCCAGGCCCCGGCGACCATGGGACTCTTCCGGACCGTCGGCTATGGCGGAGACTCCGGATCGATCACCGACATCGAGAAGGCGGGGCTGGTACTTATTATCGGTAGCAACACCGCAGAGAGCCATCCAGTGCTGGCGACGCGAGTCAAGCGCGCACATAAGATGCACGGCCAAAAACTGATTGTCGCCGACCTGCGCGAAAACGAGATGGCAGCACGCGCAGACTTGTTCTTCCGTCCTCAGCCTGGCACCGATCTTGTCTGGCTTTCCGCAGTCACCAAGTACATTCACGATAACGGACTTGCTGACCAGAAGTTCATCGACAGTTGGGTTAATGGCGCTGCGGAATTCAAGAAGAGCCTGGAATCCTTCACGCTTGAAATGGCCAGCCAGAGGTGCGGCCTTCCGGTCACAACACTCACCAAGACCGCGCACATGATCGCGGAGGCCAGGGGCGTTTGTGTTCTCTGGGCCATGGGTGTTACGCAGCATTCCATGGGATCCGACACCTCGACGGCAATATCCAATTTGCTGCTGACGACCGGCAACTACATGAAGCCGGGAACCGGCGCCTACCCGCTCCGCGGACATAACAACGTCCAGGGCGCCAGCGACCATGGGGCAATGCCGAATTACTTCCCTGGTTATCAAAAGGTCGACGACCCTCAAGTTCGCGCTAAGTTCGAAAAGGCATGGAATGTAACATTACCGCCCAAACCGGGGCTCGACAACCACATGATGATTGATGCCATCCACGAAGGAAAGCTCAAGGCGATGTACCTTTTCGGCGAAGAGATGAGCCTGGTGGATTCGAACGCCAATTTTGTCGGGGATGCACTGGCGAAGCTCGACTTCTTTGTCGTTCAGGAGGTCTTCTTTAGCGAGACCTGTCGATTTGCCGATGTGATCCTTCCCGCTAGTCCAAGCCTGGAGAAGGAAGGAACCTTCACCAGTACAGAGAGGCGCATTCAGCGTCTCTATCAGGTTTTCGAGCCTCTCGAAGAGAGTCGGCCCGACTGGATTATTATTCAGGACGTCGCCAATCGGCTGGGCGCAGGCTGGAAGTACGAGCGCCCTTCTCAGATTTACGAAGAGATTGCCGCACTTACACCGCTGATGGCTGGCGTCACTTACGATCGTCTGGAAGGCTACAAAACCCTGCAGTGGCCCGTGGATGAAGACGGGGGCGATCAACCTCTGCTATACACAAAGGGGTTCAATTTTCCTGACGGCAAAGCCAGGTTCTACCCCGTCCCCTGGACGGAGCCCACCGATCAGCCGAACGCCGAGTACGACCTGCATTTAAATAACGGCCGTCTGCTGGAACACTTTCATGAAGGGAACATGACGTATCGCACCGAAGGCATTCGGGAAAAGACACCATGCACTTTTATCGAAGTGTCGCCGGAGCTTGCGGGCGAGCGCGGCATCCGGACCGGCAGTTGGGTGCAGTTAACTTCGCGCTACGGCAAGGTGCGTGCACAGGCAGTGATCACGACAAGGGTGCGAGGAAAAGAATTGTATATGCCCATGAACTCTACCGAAGAGGCTGTCAACCGCCTAACGAGCAGCCACACTGACAAGGCGACACACACTCCCGCCTACAAGGAAACCTCCGTGCAGCTTCGAGTGTTAGGTGAGATCGGTGAGGATCCGCTGCCGCCCACCAACTCTCGGCATGGACATCCGACGCCGCAGACGGGCGTTGAAGTGGAGCGCAAGTGGAAGCGCAAGGACTATCGCGAACCCGGAAATCAGCTCGTTCAGATTCAAACACGCTAGCGGCACACGCTAGTGCCGAATCTTTTCATGGAGAACAAAGATGGCCCGACCAATCTCTCTGGAGTTACCGCCTCGCGATCCTCGTCAGGAGTTGCGCAAGCGCCTTGAAGAAGCGCCCGTCGAACATGCTGAAGCCCTGCTCGACTCCTACGAATTGCTCCAACAACTGCACGAACATGGAGTGTTTCAACTACTGCGCGGAGCGCTTGGAGCGAGTGACAAGCTTGTCGAGACCGCTGTGGATGCTATAAAGTCAGACGACTCGGTCCGTGCGATGCGGAACGCAATGATCCTCGGCAAGATGCTTGCTTCAATCAATCCGGAGGTATTGCAGTGCGTGGCTACGGCGACTGGCGAAACGCTCGGCTGCTACCAGAAGCCGATCATTGAACCGCCAGGGCTCTTTTCCCTGCTGAGCCAATTTCGACACAAAGAGTTGCGCAGGAGCATCGCGCTCCTCAACCGTTTTCTGGAATCTCTCGGGAATCAGATCAAATTGCGGGGAAGCTGCAATTAGTATTGGATCACTTTAATGGTTTAGCCTTGGAGGGAAAGTATGCAGAATACGAATCGCTGGGGACTCGCAGCAGCGGGCTTTCTGATGCAAATGGCTCTTGGGGCTGTCTATGCGTGGAGCGTCTTCCGGATTCCCCTCGCTAGGCAGTTTCACTGGTCAATCTCCGATGTAACTCTGACCTTTACAATTTGCATCTTTGTTCTGGGAATCGCCGCATTTTTCGGTGGCCTCTGGTTGAACAAGAAAGGACCTCGCATCGTCGCACTCACGGGCGGGTTTCTCTATGGCTTGGGTGTCTTCCTGGCCAGCTATTCAGCGGACAAACTCTGGTGGCTGTATCTGAGTTATGGACTAATCGGAGGCATCGGGCTGGGATTCGGTTACATTGTTCCGGTAGCCGTCCTAGTTAAATGGTTCCCCGATAGGAGGGGGTTGATTACCGGCATCGCTGTGGGAGGTTTTGGAGCCGGGGCGCTGGTCACTGCGCCGGTTGCAACACATCTTATTCAAAGCGTCGGTGTGCTGCAGACATTCGCCAGACTTGGCATTGCCTATCTCGTGGTGACGATGGCGACCGGTTATTTCATGCGTAATCCACCGGACGGCTGGAAGCCGGAGGGCTGGACTCCCAGTGCCACTCAAGCGAGACAACGTGCTGCAAAAGACTACTCACTCGGAGGCGCCCTGAAGACATGGCAATGGTGGGCATTGTGGGTGCTCTTGTTCCTGAACACCTCGGCCGGCATCTCGCTTATCTCGCAGGAATCACCAATGTTTCAGGAGATCGCCAAGGCAAGCGCAATCGTCGCCGCGGGCATGGTCGGCATTGCCAGCATAGGCAACGCTGTCGGCCGCATTTTCTGGGCATGGACCTCCGACGCAATTACCCGCCGATGGACGTTTGTGACGATGTTCCTGCTTCAGGTCGGACTCTTCTGGATGCTGCCAGGCATAACTTCGGTGACCATTCTAACGATCGTATCGTTCATCATTTTGATGTGTTACGGAGGTGGGTTTGGCACCATGCCGGCATTCGCAGCCGACTACTTTGGATCGAAGAATGTCGGGCCTATTTATGGCCTGATGCTCACCGCCTGGGGCTGTGCAAGCGCATTCGGCCCGCTGCTGATCGCCCACCTCCGCCAGTCCAGCGGAGCGTATACAGGCGGCCTGCACATCATCGCGGGAATCATGGCGGTGTCGATGTTGTTGCCCGTTCTTGTGTCGCCTCCCAGAATTCAGGGAACCTGAGAGTTCTTTGGGCGTCAGATTGCAATCGTCGGCCCATGAGTGACTCTGAGTGAACCCACCAGAGTACCTAATTCTTCAGAGTCAACGGAAAAGACAGAGCGTGCAGCACGTGTAACCCACCGACTGGGTTACCAGCGAGAGCTGTGTCTGTTTTGCCACAGTCGATTCATTACCCATCCGAGTTTTGTGAGAGAATTAAGCCACTTAGATCGGGTTGAAACAAAGAAAAAATGAGCGTCGAACCCAGCGACAAATCAGGCTCGGTGACCCAGGAGGCCGCGCATGAGAATGAGCGGTTAGTTCGGGACATCATGGCTGGTAATCGTGAAGCGGAGGAAGCTTTTGCCGCTCGCTTTCTAAGGCCCGTCAAGGCTATGCTGCTGGCTCGTTCTCGCAATTCCGATTTGACCACCGATTTGGTTCAGGATGTGATGATTGAGGCGATTTGCGCATTGCGGCGCGGACAACTGCGAGAACCCGCAAGGCTATCACAGTTCGTCATCGCAATTGCCCGCAACAGGTTGAATAACCACTATCGCGCATCCGTTCGCACTCCAGAATCGCTCGAGTTTCCCGATAATCTCCCGGATTTGTCCAGAAACGCGGACAAGGTCGAAGAGCAAGAGCGGGAGAACTTGGCGATGAATGCTATAGCAAGCTTGGAACCGATCGATAAGACGATCTTGCAAATGACTCTTGTAGATGGGCTTAAGCCGGGCACCATTGCCCAGCGGCTCGGATTGAAATCGGATGTGGTGCGACAACGGAAGCTTCGGGCGACCCGCCGCGTGATCGATTTTGTTCGAGGTCAGTCACAAACGGCGATGCCTGACCACATTGTTGTAGGAAAAGTAACATGACTGACTGCACTGGAACACTCGCTAGCCGATACCTTGAGCAATACATTCAGGGAACACTCTCTGAGCGTGAGTCACAAAAATTCGAGGAGCATTTTTTTGGCTGTCCCTCCTGCCTCGCGCAGGTTGAGGCTCTTCAGGTTGTGGCTCTTAAGCTTGGCGGTCAGCCGCGCAAGATGCCCAAGACTCCAATTCCGTGGCCCGTTCGCGGAAGCGCGCTCGCAGCCTTGGCAGCGATGATGATCATTGGGTTTCTGGGGTTCAGAGTCCTTTATCGGCCGGCCGGGCCGTCAGTCGCCAAAGTCCCATCCGTTTCGGCTCCTGGTTCTGGCAATTCACTGAAGTCTGACGCAGCCTCGTTGGCTTCCTCGACCATGTCACGGCTGGCTGACCTCACTCTGCCGGCATTTCAGCCACCTAACCTCCGAGGGCAAAACGGCGATCCGCATTTCAGCGCAGGGATGAAAGCGTACAATCGGCTGGACTGTCGGAGTGCAGTGGATATCCTCTCGCAGGTACCGGCGCAGGACGACGATTCGCTCGCCGCACAGTTCTACATAGGGGTCTGCCAGATGCAACTAAAGGAACTGGCAGCCGCATCTTCAAGCCTTCGCAATGTGGACAGCGCCGGTGACTCACCTCAACAGGAAGCTGCGCTGTACTATCTGGCGCAGATTGCCCTAGCGCGCAATGACTCAACGACTGCGCGGCACTATCTTGCAAGGACCATCTCGCTTCGCGGAGACTTCCTGGTGCGCGCTCGTGCGGAATTGGCGGGCATCCCTGCAGGAGGGGCGCTGCAATAGCAGTTTTTTCGAAGACTGGATAGACTCAAATTCTATCTGGACGGAAAGTGCCCGGACTCACACCACCTGGGCGATGCGCTCCCCTCGCGCCCATTGACCTCATCGAGGTAAGTCCACCTGAGGGGCGCTTAGCAAGCGCCCCTTGCAAGCGCTAGCTTGGATGTATATTGGATTACGGTAATAGATAAGGTTATCGAAATGACTCGAACCAGGGCCCGGAGACTAGACAGGCCACCCACGATCATTGATGTCGCAAAGGACGCAAAAGTAGGCGTGATGTCCGTCTCTCGAGTGATTAACGACCACCCGAGTGTAAAGGCTTCCACGCGCGCCAAGGTTATGAGAGCAATTGCCAGGACCGGCTATTCGCCCAATGATGCGGCGCGAATGCTCAAAGGCCGAACGGGAAGGACTATTGGCCTGGTTGTCCCTGATTTGTCCGATTTCTTCTCCAGTTGTTTTCATGCCGTGCAGGAAGTGGCCATCCGCCACGATTATCAGACCATGGTTGTTGCCACAGGAAGAAGCGTGGCTGTTGAGGACACACAGCTGGAGTCCATCCAAAGGCATCGTGTTGCCGGACTGCTCATTGTGACTTCAGGGAGTGACGGCAAGCGGTTGAGGCTGCTTCAGGAAAGTGGAATTCCTGTGGTAGCCCTCGACAGGCCCATCAACGGGGTGCAAACGGATGCAGTGCTTGTTGAAAATCGAGAAGGAGCGGAACAAGGCGTTCGGCATTTGATAGAACACGCCCACACGAGAGTTGCCTGCGTGGGATTCGACTCGGGCAGCTACACTGTGCGTGAACGGATTGAGGGTTACAATCTTGCAATGCGTGAGGCCGGTCTTAAGGCAGCTCTCTTCACCAACGTGAACAGCATTGAATCGATGCGGGCGCTTGTACATCGCTGGTCGGACGCCAAGGATCGCCCGACAGCGGCGTTTTCAGTGAAGAGAATCTCATCAATTCAGCTCATTCAAGCCCTCCATACACAAAAACTGCGAGTGCCGGAAGACATCGCGCTTGTTGGATTCGACGACTTTGAACTCGCAGAGGTGTTGGGAACACCCCTGACCGTTGTGCGTCAATCTCCGATCGAGATTGCGCGCGCAGCAGCCGAGCTTCTCTTCAAGAAAATCCTCGATGTGCGAGAAGGGCGATCCGCCGAGATACAGACATCGAAAATGCTGTTCCCCGCCAACCTGATCATTCGCCAGTCATGCGGCTGCGCTGAGAAAGAACAGCCGCCAGCCTGGACCAATCATCGCTAGTTACAACGTAATAGGCGACGGATTTGCAGCCCGCACTATTTCAACGTACTGCCTCGCATTCCGAGTGATGACCTCCGGCGTGCCTGCGGCGATTGCCCGTGGATCGACCAGGTCGGTACCTACTCCCAATGCAAATGCTCCAGCGGCCAGAAACTCCGCCGCTGTGGACAATGAGACGCCTCCCGTGGGAATCAAATCAATTTGAGGAAATGGCGCCTTCAGGGCCTTCAGATATTTTGCCCCACCCATCGCGCTGCAGGGAAATACCTTTACAACATCTGCACCGGCTTCCCATGCCGTGACCACTTCCGTTGGCGTGAGCGCGCCCGGTATAACAGCAATGCCATAGCGGTGACAGATCTCAATCGTTTTGAGATTCAGAGACGGGCTTACGATGAATGCCACACCTGCGAGCATGCAAGCTCGCGCGGTTTCTGGGTCGAGAACAGTGCCCGCACCAATTAGGATGCGATCTCCAGTTTGGTCAACCAGCGTGCGAATCACCTCAACCGCGCCGGGGACTGTCATCGTGACTTCGATAGCCGGAATGCCGCCAGACTCGATGGCCTGGGCCAGCGCCAAAGCTTCTTCTGCCGAGGAAGCTCGCAACACCGGCAACAACCCAATTTCCTTGATTCGTTTCAGTACATCTGTTTTTTTCACTAAGCCCCCCCCACATTTTCCTAACAACTTGCAATGCGGTCTCACAACGGAGTTTTTGTCCACCACGATCTCCGGTGACCTGCCAATCATCTAGTCATTCTTAGTTAACCTTGACGATGGAATGATCGAACCTCGATGCGGCTCGAATCAGTGATTCTCTTTCTGTACTAAGGGAAATTGCATCATCAGCGACTCAACCATCCACCATCAACAACCAGTACGTGCCCGTGCATATAGTCGCTGGCGCTCGATGCAAGAAAGACGGCGGCGCCCGCAAGGTCTTCCGGGCAACCCCAGCGTCCAGCCGGAATCCGCTCCATAATTTGGCGCGAGCGTTCGGCGTTAGCCCGCAAAGCTTCCGTATTGTCCGTTGCCATGTAACCCGGCGCAATGGCGTTAACGTTAATGCCTTTTGCAGCCCACTCATTGGCGAATGCCTTCGTCAGTTGCCCTACGCCGCCCTTGGCCGCCGCATACGAGGGAACAAAGACTCCGCCCTGAAATGTCAACATTGACGCAATGTTGATGATCTTCCCAGATCCTTGCGCCATCATGTGCTTTCCGGCGTGCTTGCTGAGACGAAAGACGCTGGAGAGATTCGTATCAATCACAGTCTGCCAGTCCTCGTCGGAGTGCTCAAGCGCGGGTGCACGTCGAATGGTCCCCGCGTTGTTCACCAAGATATCGATGGCCCCGAAGTGCGCCACAACCTCATCGATTAATCGAGAACATACTCGGGCATTGCTTACGTCACCGACGACGGCGAAGTGGTCCGCGCCTATTTTGGTGAGATGTTGCTGGGTCGCCTCTGGCACAGCATTCGAGCCATGAATAGTGACCTTTGCACCGGCTTCTGCCAACGCGATGGCGATGCCTTCGCCCAATCCGCGCGATGAACCTGTCACCAGCGCCGTCTTGCCCTTCAAACTGAATCTCTCCAAAATCAAGGTGACTTCCCTTCTTCCTAAAGCAACTCTGCAATCGCTAACGCGTCCATATCGCTATAGACCTGATTCTCTCCGCCCATACCCCAGCAAAATGTGTAGTTCTTCGTTCCCACGCCCGCATGAATTGACCACCCCGGAGAAACGACTACCTGCTTATTGGCAATCACCATGCTTCTCGTCTCGTGCCCTGGCCCCATCAAGTGAATCACGCGTTGATCGGAGTCAATGTCAAAGTATAGATAGACCTCTGACCTCCGCATGTGCGTGTGTGGTGGCATGGTGTTCCATACGCTTCCCGAAGCAAGCTGCGTAAATCCCATAACAAGTTGGCAACTGCGCGTTCCCTCTAAATGAATGAGTTTCGTGATCTCCCGCAGGTTCGCAGTTGCGACAGTTCCCAATTGGGTCTTTTGCTGTTCGGTAGCACGAATAAGCTGCGTCGGATAAATCGCATGAGCAGGATAACTCAAGAGGTAGAACTCTGCCGGTCGTGCTTCATCGCTGCTCGAAAAGACTACTTCCTCGTTACTTCGCCCAACATACAACGCATCCAACTTCTTAAGCTCGAATGAAGCACCGTTCACGATCACTCGTCCTGCGCCGCCGATATTCAGAATGCCGAGTTCGCGTCGCTCGGTAAAATACGATGCCTTCAGCGCGTCGTCTGTGGGCAACTTGATCGACTCCCCGGTTGGCACCGCAGAGCCAATCACAGTACGATCAAGATCGACATACCGCAACCCGATCTTCCCTGGTTGAAAAAGGTCGTCAATCAGAAATGTCCCGCGCAATTCATCGGTCGTCATTGTGCGGTAACGGACTGCATCTGCCATTTGCAAAATCTTCATTAAATTCACTCTTTCCGGTGCCTGCATTCTAAAATCGTGCGTGGGAATCACCTCGAAATGCGCGCTGCTCCACCACCCATCACGCGCAGAACCTCGGCGAGACTCGCAGTACTCGTATCTCCTGGGGTGGTCATGGCCAAAGCTCCATGTGCCACTCCACATGCCACCGCCCATTCCAATCCTTTGTCTGCAAGCAAGCCGTAGATAAGCCCAGAGGCAAAGGAGTCGCCACCGCCTACACGGTCCAGAATGTCCACATTCCGCTGCGCGACATGGGCGATGCCTCCGCTACTGAGCGCGATCGCTCCCCATGCGTTCTCTGATGCGGTATGCGCCGTGCGCAGTGTTGACGCAATTACCTTCAGATTCGGATACGCATGGGCCAACTCGTGAAGCATCTTTGCATAGCTCTCAACAGGTAGTTCACCGAAATCCTTGCCAACACCCTCGATCTCCACGCCCAACATGGCGGAAAAGTCCTCTTCATTACCGAAGAGAACATCCACCCTCCGCACCAGTTCACGGTTCACTGCCTGCGCCCTCGTCTTGCCGCCGATCGACTTCCACAAAGACTCGCGGTAGTTTAGATCGTAGGAAATGACTGTCCCGAAGGTCTGCGCAGCATCCATGGCTTCGCCTGCAGCTTCGATAGTAGACTCAGAGAGCGCAGCAAAAATGCCGCCGGTGTGAAACCACCTCGAACCAAACCCTTCGCCGAATATCGACTTCCAGTCGAATTCCCCCGGCTTCAATTGAGAAACAGCCGTATTCCCGCGATCGGAACAACCCACGGCGGCCCGGACGCCGTAGCCTCTTTCAGTAAAGTTCAGACCATTGCGCACCTTGCGGCCCACACCATCGTATGGAACCCAGCGGACCAGATCCAGGTCCACGCCACCTTGCAACATCAGATCCTCGACTAGTCGTCCTACGGGATTCTCTGCGAGTGCCGTGGCAATGGCCGTCCGCAGACCGAAGCAGCGGCGCAATCCGCGGGCTACGTTATACTCGCCACCCCCCTCCCACACCCGAAAGCTGCGCGCTGTGTGGATCCGATCCTCGCCCGGATCGAGCCTCAACATCACCTCTCCGAGGCTGATGCAATCCCAACGAACCGATCCAGGAGCTTTCACGCTTGCGCGCAGTTCATCCATCGCTTCCTCCACAATCAATAACGATACCGTCAGTAAGCAGGATCAAGAATACACCCCGGAAACAGACGGTGCAATCCATCTTGAATGCTCTCTGAGGGTGAATGCTCTCTGAGGGTGGCGAAATGAGTACTGCCGCTCCGATGTTGAATTTCACACGTTTCCTCGGACCTATAAGGACAGCCATGCAAGTGATACGCATCCGCATAATGATTGCAGCAATCGTGCACCAGATTCTGCTTATGCAAGTTTGCTGACTGCGTCTAAAAGGCGATTGCTTTTCCATAATACTTCGTCCACGGAGACAGTTCATGCTTCCGATGAAAGCTGGTCATTTTTGACACGGCCCTCATCTGCCACGAATCTCCGTTTGACCGGTCCGACTCACGCGCTCCATTCGATCAACAGTGGATGTAGTCCTGACATAACCTTGGTCGAATTAAATAACGTTATCTAGAAAGATGGCTAGCACCTGACGTCGCATTCTCCACTTTCGGTGACGATACCGCCGTGGCATTTGCGGGCCAAAGATGACTCCACGTCCCTTCATACCATCTCCCCAAAGCCCGCTAAGTTACAACTCGCCAGGCTGAAAAATGCGCCTGCTCACGAGGAGCAGGCGCCATGGAAGCAACTCGAATAAACCTAGAACGTTAGCCGAGCGCCAACCTGGATTAAACGAGGGCTGGCGGCAGATGTGATCTTTCCGAAGCTCGAAGAAGATGGGTTCGCTCCAACCGTTGGAGGAGGACCGCTGGTTCCGGTGGGGTTGTTGAGGCTGACCAGGTTGAACACGTTGGTAGCCTCGCCGCGAAGCTGGAATGTCATTTTCTCCGCAAAGTGGAAGTCTCGGAAGAATCCGAGATCGACGTCACGATAACCCGGCCCGCGCAGGTAGTCGCGTGGAGTGTTACCATCGGCCCCGCCAGGGCCAATACCCCCTGTCACGCCCGGCCCGTTGGCGACAAAGGCCGCGGTGCTGAACCATTCTTGGGCGGCACCAACGATTCCCGCAGCACAAACCCTGCATCTGTGCGGATCGAGAACCGCGTTCACTCCCGAGACGAGGTCGGGACGGTTGTGGCCATTGCTGTCATCATTCTTCGTTGAGCCGGTCGTAATTTCGAACGGCGATCCGCTTTGCAAGGTGTAAATCGGCGAGATTGTCCAGCCGTTGACGAACTGCTTCATGATGAAGTTCTGACCATGATAGTAGTTGATATTCCATATGCCGGAGATGTTGGCAACGTTACGGCGGTCAGCGTCCATCGGACCGATTTCCTCCCACAGGTTGTCAAAATCCTGCGCGGTCATTTGGCCGATCGCTGACTCATTGGAGCTTTGGAGCGCGTGGCTCCAGACGTAGAAGCCATTCAGCATTAGATTGTGAGTCAGCGGACGGTTCGCCGAAACCTGCAATGAGTTGTAATTGGCTGTCTGGTTCGAGACCAGGAAGATGTTCTGTCCCAGAACCCCGGGATCGTACGGTCGCCGGGAATTGATGCTGGCCTGCGAGGTACTCTCTCCGGCGATACCAGGAACGTAAGGCGCGTAGTTGTCATCGATCATCGTGGGCACATCGCGCGAGAGCGTGCCTACGTACGCTGCTGTCACACTAAGCTGCCCAGGCAATTGCCGCTGCACGGCGAGGTTGAATTGGTAGATATAGGGATATTGCACCTTAGGGCCAATCGACTCAATGCTGGCAGTTGGCAGGAAGCGCGGACTGTTCGGACTGTATGTGTATGGGAAGGGATCTCCGTTAGGAAAAGAAGCGGCATTCCCGTAGACATTGGTAAAAGAGGCGATCGAGTTAAAGGTTTGGCGTATGGCGTATGGTTGCGCGTTGCCCGGCTGGTTCCATTCGTTGCCACTGGTCGTTCCATAGAAGAGCCCCGCGCCGGCGCGAACAGCGGTTTTGCCGTCTCCCCACGGATCCCATGCAAAGCCGATGCGCGGCGCAACATGGTGGAACTTTGTGGAAATGATGCCGCGAGTAATGCCCGCGTCTCCTGGGAAAACCATGCCCAGCGGCGCCGAGGGAACTACCGTCGATTGCTGACCGGGAACGAATGCTGCAGTAAAGTTCGAAGACTCGACCGGAGGTGTGTCGATGTCCCACCGGATTCCCAGATTCGCCGTGAACCGAGGAGTAATCCGATAGTTGTCCTGCAAGAAAAGCGCCGTGTGCCAGGCGCTCGTCAGCGTATGGTAGGGTGTGTCCTGTTCCATGGTGCTTACCTGGCCGGTAACGAAGTCCGAGAGCGCGTTTCCAGTGGACGTTGGAGCGGAACTTGCAAAGTTGAATACCCCAAAATTGTAAAGGTTGCCTGCAAACATGCCCTTATCGAGAGCAAGTTCGCCGCCGTAGTAGAGGGTGTGCTTGCCCTTGGTCATGCTCACCATGTCGCGGAGCGAGTAAAAGTCTGAGGTTGTAACCGGACCGGCAAGCGCCCCACCTACGCTGAAGTACCCGGAGACAGACAATTCCGGAAGCGCCGATGGACCTTGGATGGTGAAGTCCGAGCCGAGTTGACCAAGGTTGGTAGTGGGTAGATTGACACGGCCTCCCGCGGCCCGCGTGAAAGTGACCCAGGCCTGATTGGCCGTCGCGGCGCTGAAAGAGTGTACGTCACTGACGTTCGCGTTCGTCTGGTCTGTATAAGACTGGTTGATATCCCAGGTGAAGTTGCCATTTCCGAACGCATTCTGTGTGGTCTTGACGAAGAAATAGGTCACCGCCAGATGATCTTTATCGGAGAGCTGCTGATCGTATTTACCCAGGTATTCATTGTCTTCTGTCGGGCCGGTAAAGTAGCCAACATATGCATTACCCGAACCTGTTGGGAGGGGAATCAGCTTAGCCGTGTTCAGAATGTTAGCCGCCGTCTGATCCAACAGTGTTTGCGGGACGCAATTAAGGGTAGGAACTCCGCAGTTTGGAGAGGTGTTGGTCCCCATGACCTGCGTCTTCGTGCCGGGCATATTTACCTTGAAGGTGTCCGCCGTAAAATCACCCAACCGCTCATTTGCCGATGGAACAACGCCGCCCGTAAGCTGCTGCCCAACGACCTGCCGCAGTCCGGCATAGCTGAAGAAGAAGAATGCCTTGTCCTTTTTAACCGGGCCACCCACCACCCCGCCAAAATTATTACGGTGGTATGGAGCCTTCGTCGCGGAGTTCCACGGAGTTGCGTTGAAGTCCGTGTTGCGGTTGAACTCGAAAAGCGACCCATGGAAGTGGTTCGTGCCAGACTTGGTCACAGCGGTCACAACTGCGGCAGACATATGGCCGTACTGGGCGGAAAAGTCGCTGGTCTCCACACGGAATTCTTCGAGCGCGTCGGGGTTCGGCAACTGATTTCCGTAATTGCGGATTCCGGTTACGTTACTGCCCCCATCCAGGTAAAAGCCAACTTCAGGATTGCCGCCATCGATTGAGCCGTTTACCTGCACGTCCGCGGAGGGCAGCCCGATAACGAAATTCGGAGTACCGCTGGGATTGGAGGCCTGACTGGCACTGTTGGCCATCACGCCCGGCGTGAGAGAGAGCTCAGCGTACGCATTGCGATTTACCAATGGCAAGCCGATGACCTCACCTTGCTCAATCGTGGTTCCCAATTCTGCCGAACTGGTATTTACTAACGGTGGAGCCTCGGTTACCGTCACCGTCTGGCTTTGCGCACCTACTTCGAGAGCGACATCGATAGTCTGCGTCTGGTCCACTGTCAGAACGAGGTTCTCCTGGACGAAGTGCTTGAACCCTTTCGCGTCTACTTGAATGGTGTATTTTCCGACGGGAAGGTAATCGATGCGGTATTCACCCAAGCCATTTGCAGGAGCTATGCGAGAGAACCCCGTGTCGACATTCGTAGCTTTCACGGTGGCAGTGTTAACCACAGCTCCTTGTTGATCTTTTACCGTTCCGACGATAGAGCCGGTAATTTGCTGTCCAATTGCGATCAGGCTTCCTGCAATGACGAGAGCGAGTACCATCACTAGTCGCGCACCTGTACCTCTCATCAGATTTCTTACCGATTTGATTACGTTCATGCTGCCTCCGAAGTGATTTGGTGATTGCGATAACATTGTTGACTTCAGTTGAAAACAGCCGTACCTGTTTTCTCGCTGAGTTGTACGGCACCGAATCTGTACGAAAAATATGGCGTTCATTTTTCTGTTGGCACATTAGCGGCCAATCCGATTTCATCTTCCGGTCAGTTCCTTGATACCGCGGCCGTCGCTGTTATGGTCAGGCGGCACTTCCGAATCTCGCAGTGAGTGCGAACTGCGAGATGTTAGAGTTCGAGTGACACAGCAGAAAGCCCTTCCGGCGTCGCCGAGATACTGCACTTTCCTTCGTGCACTAACGAGATTTCAGCTCGCCCGTTCGATAGCTGCAATTCGCGCGAGCCGCGAGTGGTTCCAAGGTTGTCAAGCAGACGTCCCGCACCCGCAAGAGAAAAACGCACAAATCGGGATGAATCAAGACAGAGAACGCCCTTTGCGTCGAATAGTCTTGCTTCGATGGTGATGATGTTGTTCTTGCAAATTCTCTTTGTCAGTTTCAGTTCCGCTGGCTTGCACCACGGTTCTGTCTGGTAGATCAGGTGGATCTCATCGGTGACGGTTGCTTCCCCCTTGACAGCAATCACCCGCAGGTGATTTGGACCATCTTTAAACGGAACCTCCCAGCGCAGGCCAGCCGCGGGAAAATTCTGGCTGTCGCGTTGCATGGTGCCCAGGGATTCGCCGTTCAAGAAGAGTTCTGCATGATCGCAATTTGAGTAAACATGCACCGCTGGCTTGTCTCCCGGATTGCCCCAGCGAACTGGCCAACTGTGCCCGTAAATATGTACCATTGGCTTTTCAGCCCAGTAAGACTGGAATACGAAGTACGACTCCTTCTTCGTGAGGTCTCGCTCAACGACGCCTTTTTGATTCACGCGCGGAATACCGTTGTCTTCGCGCAATGGTGAGGCAAAGTCCTTGAAGACCCACTGAGCCGATCCAGTTAACCAATCAAGCTTCTCCTGCGTCTTCAAATGCCAGTCGAAAAGGTTGCAGGCATATGTTTCGGACCAGTCCCCGTCTTTTGAGACCCGCACGTCCCCTCCGGTCATCAGATAATCCAGTCCGCGTTCGTCGGTTCCACCACGTGTGCGGACCTTGCGCAAAACCGCATCCGGGTCTTCGGAGTGGCGGCCGGCCTGGCTGTCTGCGCCCCACTCAATGTGGATGAACCGATTGACACGATCGCGCTCGGTGAGGAGACTCTGCTCATACTCTCGATAGTTTCCGCGGTACCAGCCCGCCCAGATTGACGGCGAATAGACGTCGGGGATGTCGCGCGCGAAATCGCAGCGGCGAAATGAAGTGAGCCTTGAGCTATCAAGCCGATGTGCAAGGTCCCGCATTTCAGTCATAAATCCGCGGATCATCTTTTCATCGACGCTTGGATACTCAGCCGGCCAGTCGTCCT
Organism: Occallatibacter sp.; assembly: GCA_049521035.1. Taxonomy (GTDB): domain Bacteria; phylum Acidobacteriota; class Terriglobia; order Terriglobales; family Acidobacteriaceae; genus Telmatobacter. Next base: position 25,632 of record JBEKPF010000053.1, read on the forward strand.
CGTTCCCAAGCCCCCAGAGAATGATGGAAGGATGGTTGTAGTGCTGGTCAATCATGGCCGAGAGCATGTCTTTCGCGTTCCGCTGAAATGCCGCGCTTCCAACGCCGGCGCGACACCACGGTGCCTCTTCCCAAACCATCAGGCCGAGTTCGTCGCACAAGTCAAGCACCAATCTGTCTTGCTGATAGTGGCCGAGACGGACAAAGTTGGCGCCCATCTCGCGAATCAGGCGCATCTCTTCGCGCACCAGATCGTCGCTCATCGCCGCCGCCGCTCCAGCATGATCGGCGTGACGCTGAGTGCCGCGCAGAAGCATCCGCTCACCGTTCAGCTTGAATGGGCCGCGCTCGACAAATTCAATCTGACGTATGCCGAACCGTTGGTCGAGTTGGGTTTGCCCCGCCGGAGTCGAAAGCGTGACTCGACAGTGATAGAGATGCGGCGACTTAGGCGACCAAAGCTCCGGAGTCGTTACGCGGAATTCGCTAAGTTCTCTAAGGCCGTCCCACGCCAAAACACTCTGTGTCGAATGATGAACCGAGACTCCGCCACGGTTAGAAACCTCTACAGTGATCGAACAAAGTACGTTTTGGTTGGACGGGTTGTAGAGTCTCGCCTTTACGGATACATGCGCAGGTTCGCCAGCAATGACAGTGGGTAAAATGTGAATTGCATCGAACGCGACCGCCGGTAGATGAACCAGGTTCACGTGCCGATAAAGTCCCCCATAGAGGCAAAAGTCGCTGAGATCGGATGGGACCCGGTCGCGGTCGGGAGAGTTGTCGCAGAGTACCACAACGGGAACTCCAGCTTCCCTCTCACTGACCGACAATCCCTGAACGGCCTCGGTAATATCGAAAGAAAACTCATCATAGCCCCCCTTGTGCGTACCGATTAGTTTTGATCCAACCCAAACCGTGGTTGTTTGACCAGCACCCTGGAAGTACAACAAGGTGCGTCCAGCAACGAAAGGATTGGCCACCAAAAGTAGGTTGCGATACCACCCCTGCCCGCGAAAATAGGGCTTGTCCGGGTCGCAGGCGTCGTGTGAGTTGAAGCAGTGGGGAAGATTTTCAGCCTCCCAAAGACCGTCTTCGTCCGATTGCCAGACTTTTTCAATGCCGCCAATTGCGCCGAGTCGAAATTGCCAGCCTAAATCCAGCCTTTTGGCGGAGGGCGCTGGCAGGCCTTGCTGGGAAACAGATTCCAGGGCAGAAGCGTCAGTCGATGCGGAAAGAAGAACGCCGGCGGTCGAGCAGCATGCAGCCAGCATGAACTGCCGCCGCGACAGGTCGGACATTGAGGCCACGCCGCCATGAACAGATAATTCACAGCCGCTGCTCTGCTCAAGTGAGTGCGCCAGTAGACTAGCCTCTCGAAACGGCCGTGCCATTTGCGAATGTTTCCTGAAAGCGCATGGGGCTTCGGCCAAAACGGGTTAATGCTCTTCCCAGCTCACCCAATTGACAAGTGACTCACGGTTTGGCCCAGCGCGTGTGGCCCAACCCTTCTGGAATCTTCGTGTTAACGTTCATGTTTTGTTGTGTCAAACGCCTTGCAAGTCATTGAAAGACGGGAGTATGATGCGTGAATCGGAATGGCCAGATCAAGTGCAACCCGGGACTCTTGGCATCCTCAAACCCAGGAGGACCGAGATGCGATTCTTCGCGAACTGCGGGAGGTGCTGACCAGCCCACATTTCAGTAACAGCAAACGCTATCCTGCACTATTGCAATACATCGTAGAGAACACCTTGGCCGGCAAGTCGGATCTCCTGAAGGAGCGAACACTGGGTGTTGAGGTCTTTGATCGGCCTCCGACTTACGACACCAATGCCGACACAGTTGTGCGCTACACGGCCGGCGAAGTCCGTAAGCGCCTCTCGCTTTACTACCTCGAACGGGGCGGACGCTCCAGCATCCGAATCTCGTTACCGCCAGGTTCTTACATTCCGGAGTTTCTACAAGATCAGGAGGATCCGGAAGGGGCGGAAGACAATTCCCATGCTTCAGGAACGCCGATTTCGGATACCCGCCTCTACGCAGAGCCGCTCGCGGAAATGCGGAAACCGTATCTGAATTCGCTATCGACTGTGCCCTTGGTCACCCTCCGGCCGGTGCCGGCGGTGGTGGCTGCCCCTAGCCAAACGTCTGGGAAATCCAAGCCCTCCAGATTGCGCCTCCTTTGGCTCGCACTTGCTGCCGTTCTTGTTGTCGCTGCGATCGCAGGATTGAAGTGGAAATACCGCACCGTTCACCCGCAGACGGCTGTTGATGAGTTTTGGGAACCGGTGTTACACGACCAGCGCACGGTCTTGATCTGCACGGGCAGCGTAGTCTTCGCGCCAGACAGGGTTTCTGGCACTCTCACTGCCGGCAAAGATATTGAATATCCATTTGTTTCAATGGAAGGAGCATCGGCAATTTCGCTGGTCAGCGGCCTCTTGCAGAGCTTCGGCGCGGCGGCGCAACTTAAGTCCGCAGGAGCTACTCCGCTGACGGAACTCCGCGAACACTCCTCCATTTTGCTCGGTGGTTTCAATAACCAATGGACACTGCGTTTAACCGAGCCTCTGCGATTTCATTTCGTGGCTGATCCCGCCGAATCGATCGTCGACCAACTGCATTCTCAGGCCCGCTGGACACGTGACCCGTCGCTCCCCTATTCCAGCGCCGGTGACTATGCCTTGCTAGCGCGATATCGAGACACGACCACCGACAGTTGGGTTGTTGCCCTCGCCGGAGTGGGACGCAATGGCACAGAGGCCGCCGCAGAATTTGCCACCAGCCCTCACTACATGCAACTGCTTCGTGACCAAGTGGGAAGCAGTTTCTCGAACCAGAACATCGAGGCCGTATTGAAGGTAAGCGTCATCGACGGAAAGACTGGAGCTCCCTCAATTCTGGCCGTGCATGCCTGGTGACCACGGGCGTAACGCCGCAATTAAACAAGCAGCTCATAACTGCATCCGCATTGTTCAAACTGCGCATGGTTGACCTAAGAAGCCTCTGAGCAAGTATCTGTTTTGACTTCTAGTTCAAAGTCCTGCACCGGGTTTTGCGCCGCCGGGGTTCTGAAACTGGTTGGTCAGGGTTGTACGCCCGGAAAGCGTATTGTCGGTGCTCTGCGGGCACACTACGCCCCCAGCGGAGCCAAACGTTTGCGGTGCATGTAAAGGTTGACCAAAGCGAATGCAGCGCACAGGTGATCGTGGTTCTTCTTCAAACCGCGGAAGCGCACCTTCACGAATCCGAACACGCGCTTCAGAATGCGGAAAAGATGCTCCACCTTGGCTCGCACCCTGGCCTTGGTCCGGTTCCTTTTTCGCTGTAACTCGTCGATCACTTGCTTATATCCGGTGCGTCGCGAGGTCGTGTCCTGGGCCTGCGGCGCAGCCTGACGCATGGCTTCGCCCTGCCCCTGGTAGGCTCCGTCGCCCCAGACTTTTCGCTCCTCGCCGTGCAGCAGGCTGGGCAACATGTGCTAGTCGGCCAGCAAAGCCGCGCTCGAACACAGTGAGTGCACATGGCCGTGCTTGGAGTCCACCCCGATGTGCGCCTTCATCCCGAAGTACCACTGGTTGTCCTTGCGTGTAGGGTGCATCGCTGGATCACGCTTGCCGCTCGTGTTCTTGGTCGACGAGGGCAGCATCGTGATGATGGTCGCGTCCACGATGGTTCCGGTGCCGATACGGATGTCGCGATCTTCCAGATAGTGGTTGACCGCATCCAGCATGGCTCCTCACAAATCATGCCGCTCCAGCAGATGGCGGAAGTTCAAGATGGTCGTCTCATCCGGCGCCGCTGCACGGCCCAGATCGACTCCGGCAAAACCGCGCTACGCCGGCGAATCGTATAGCGCCTCTTCCGCTGCAGGGTCCGACAGGTTGAACCAGTGCTGCAGAAAGTAGATGCGCAGCATCACGCGCAATCCCACCGGCGGACGGCCCTTGCCCTCCTTCGGATAATGTGGCTCGATCAACGACTCCAGCTCCGCCCACGGCATGATCCGATCCATTTCCTCCAGAAACATCTCCCGCCGTATCTGCTTCCTATACGTCTCGAAGCTCCCCTGCGAAGCCAAACCAAGTTCACCCATTCGCATTCTCTCCTCTACTTCCACATACCCGCATCCAATGCGCACCGGGGAGTTCTTTAAGGCTTCCCTAGTGTACGGCGATGCTTGGAGCCGGGGTGATTGCCTGCCCACCCTCCAACTTGCACAATGGGAGCACCGATAGCACCTCCCGGCAACAACGCGGTAAGCGTGAGTGACTCTCCGAGCATCAGCTCGATCCAATTATCGTTCCAGTATCCTGGCGCAATTAACCCGCCGGATTCCGTCCGAACGGCTGCATGAACCCGCAAGGTCGGCGCGGCAGAACAGTTGCGACCGCCTAGGAGGCTTGACGCATCGATTCCGCCGCGCGCAAGGCCAGCCCATGCGCAACTGAGGTAAACTCGTTCCCGCTTCGAATTCGGTTCTTCCCAAACCGTCTCTCGAAGATTCCGCGCACGGCGGGAACGAACGAACTCCCTCCAGTTAGGAAGACTCGATCCACTTCACGCGGATGAATTCCCGAGCTCCGCAGGAGCGAGTCGACGCAACTTTCAATTGCGCGCAGGTCGCTTTCGATCCACGCCTCAAAGTCCGCGCGAGTCACAGGAATGCGCAGATTCAAACTGCTCTCGTGGAAGCAAAATTCAGCACTGTGGCTCCGCGATAGCTCGAACTTCACTTGTTGCACTGCCTGGTGGAGCTGATAGCCAAGATCTTCTTCAACGACGGCGATAAGAGCCTCAATCTTTTCCGGCTCCAGAGCGCGAATGCGCGCGCTCCTCAATATTTCTCTTACGTTGTTCGTCCGCAGAAATGAAAGATAATGCCAGCGCTCGAGGTTCGCATAGATCCATGCCGGAACAGCGGGCAGAATCTTGTTCAGCGAGCGAGCCTCGGAGTTTGACCCCAGCGCTGGCGAAACAAGTTTGCGAACGATTTGTGCGTCGAAAGCGTCTCCGGCAAGACCCACGCCGCTGTTTCCGAGCAGATCCTCTGGCGTGCGTCCTTTCCGCCGCACCCCCGGCCCCACTCGCAGCAGGGAGAAGTCGCTTGTGCCGCCGCCGAAGTCCCCGATCAGAATCAACTCGTTGTGATCAAGCGTGGACTCGTACGCATATGCGGCAGCTACCGGCTCCATTTCAAATTCCACATTCTCAAACCCCGCAATCGCGAAAGCTTCTCGCAGCCGTAACACCGCAAAAGCCTCGTCCTCCTCAGTCTCTGCGCCAACAAATCGCACGGGGCGTCCCACCATCGCATATCGAATCGGCCTCTTGAATTGCATTTCCGCATGTTTGCGCAGATCGCCGAGCATGCGGGAGATCAGGTCTTCGAGCTTGTGACGGCGGCCAAACACTTCGGTGCCGGTAAGTGTTCGACTTGAAAGATGAGACTTGAGCGACTGGACGAGACGCCCCTTCTCTTCTGCTTGAAGATAGCGCTCAATGGCAGCTGGTCCAGTCAGGGCGTGCGTTCGTTTAGCCCCTCCCGGCTGTTGACTCTGCTCAAAGTAGAGGACCGAACGGAAGGAGAATATTTCCGGGCCACCCGAGGAAAATGAGGCAAGGTGCACCCGTGATTTCCCATCCAAAAGCGCCACCGAGCTGTTGGTGGTCCCGAAATCGAATCCAACCGCAGCCGATGGATTTCCTGTATTCAACATTCCTTCTATTATTTCGCACCCGCACGTGGATTGCTCGAAAGAGCCCGCTAATACTCTCATTGTGTGCACTCGAACCGAAACCCAAATTCTGAAAGTGAGATGTGTTGGTCGTCCGGAGCCTCTGCGAAACCCATCGCTATGCCTGCAGTTTCGAGTCCTGCTGCAGAAGCCTCACCGTAACGAATACTGCGGGTATGAGAAAGACCAGCGAACCAATGACCCACATAATGACTGCACCGGCCATCTGGTCCGTCATGGGTGATGCATGAAAGGGGTTCGACTGCGTCAAGTAGTAGTCATAGACCGGACGTCCGCAGAATGCGAGGAACGCCGAAAGAGCCGTGTTGACGATATCGGCTCCGACCAGGTAGGGAATCATGACCCAGCCCGGGTAGCGGGCGCTAGTTGGCCACGGGCGAATGATCGGCCACCAGAAGAGAATTGATGAACCGAGAAAGCAGATGTGCTCAAAGTCGTGCCAACCCTCGTGCTCCAGTGCGAAGTCGTAGGCGGAAGGCACGTGCCAGCCAAGGAAAAGCAGATTCATTACAAGCCATGCGATCGCTGGTGTGGTGAGAAAACGGCCCAATACTCGTAGCGCTTTCAGCCGAAACAGCGGACTCAACAGGCGCACAATCAGTGCGCGTGGAAGACCACGCAGCAAAGGGACCTGAGGATCGCCGAGCAGCAGAAGCGGAGGAACGAAGGACATCAGAAGCAGATGTTCCACCATGTGCGCACTGAGCATCACGTCGGCAAACCCGTCGAGTGGTGACGCAATCGCCAGCCAGACCGTGGTGAGTCCCAGAAAGAACGCTGCCAGCCGCCAAGCGGGAAACTGCGAAGAGCGGGTCTTGCGAACCTCGAACCACCCTCGGGCGTAGACAATCGCGCTTAGAAACACCATCGCGGTGACAAAGACCGGAGGTGACCACTCATCGAAGATGGCCTCGAACTCAGAAGACATTGGAATAGGTTAATTGCGGAACTACGGTCCTCCAGATGCGGATGGCCTGAGATGTACCTGCGACGGAGACTGCTCGTTACTCGAAACCAGTTTACGTGATGCATCGATGGCCGGGGATAGAGTGCCGCCGCGCAATGTAAGCAGGAAGTGCACCAGCGCCGTAGTCTCTGCAGGGTTGAGCGCATTACCGTAAGCAGGCATGTTCCCTCCCCCCTGCAAAACCTGGCGAATGATCTGGTCCTCAGTCATGCGCGACGCAATCGAGTCGAGCGCCGGGCCGCGCATGCCTCCGGCTCCGCCAATCGAATGGCAATTTCGACATTGTTTGTTTTGCAAAACGAGTGCACCCTCGCGTTCAAGTGGAGTGCGATCCTTCAGGTCGCTCTCAGGAATTGGAACGCTGGTCCATGCATTCATGATGGGACTCCACGGAGTGTACATAGCCAGACGGGTAAAGGCACCGAGGGTAACCGCGATGACCACAACCATCAGCACGGCAACAGGTCGACGCGACCAGTGTTTTTCCCCCTCTCCTGAAACGAGCGGCAGTAGCAGCATCGCGCCAATAGCGAGAATTGGAGCAATGAACATCACGGGCGTTTCGAGACTAGGCGGCAGATAGGCCAGGACTGCGTATATCCAGAGGAACGCGAAATCCGGCTTGGGCGCAGTCTCAATTATGGTCGGATCTGGTTGGCCCGTCGGACCAAAAGGTCCGAAGTAGAAGGCGCAAGCCACAATGGCGAGCAGAATGGCTGCGGCGAAGACGGCATCTTTCCATGCAGCGTCGGGCACAAAAGGGATGCCGGTCTTCTCAGTCAGCTTGTGATACTCCTGCACGTAAGTTTTCTTGTCGACTATCCTCCCGGGCATCGGCCAGTCGTTGATACCGAGGCGCAACACCATCCACAAGTGCAGGCCCACCAGTGCGAGCAGAGCGCCAGGAATGACGAAGACGTGCAGGGTGAAGAAGCGGGAGAGCGTTGGCCCCGCGATGATGGGGCCGCCCAGCATAAGGTCTACCAGTGGTCCGCCGACAAAGGGAACACGGCTGAGGATGGATGCACCAATGCCGAGACCCCAGTAGGCGTCCTGATCGAAGCGAAGAACCTGCCCGGTAAAGGCCATCCCGAGGGTCATCAGAAGCAGGAAAACGCCAACGATCCAGGTGAGTTCGCGGGGGAACTTGTAGGCACCGAAGAGGAAGACCTGCATTAAGTGAATCAGCACGATGGCGATCATGAAGTCAGAACCCCAACCGTGCATGGCGCGCAAAAACCACCCAAGCCTGACGTTATGATCCAGGAACTCGAGACTACCCCATGCGTGGCTCGCACTGGGAGCATAGACCAGGGCCAACAGAATGCCTGTCACAACCTGCAGAACGAGAATCACTGTCGCAGCACTGCCAAACACATACCACCAGCTGGATGTGTTGGATGGAACCTCGTGCTCAGCCATTTCAATGGTTGGCTTCCCCAACCCAAGCCGTCGCTCGAACCAGTTGTACACGTTGATGCCGCGCTGCTTCAGGCTGGCCATGGGCTATTCCTCGATTGTGAACCTTCAGTGGGCATCAGCCCCCTTTCGTCAGCAAGAGTAGCAGTCGAGTTCGTTCGAATCTGCGTAAGAACCGGCTTGGTGCAGTTGCGCGCTGCCAGCGTGGGCATTTTGCCTGCACTGATCATCAGGCTGCCTGCAACAATCTTGTGGTCATACACAAACAGGCCCCGTTCCGGCGGACCTGATGCCCGCGATCCATCCTCGTAGTAAGCTCCTCCATGGCAAGGACACAGAAACAGTTTGGACTGGGCGAACCAGCGGACCGGGCATCCAAGATGTGCGCAGTTAATAGCGAACACCTGGAAGTCGTTCCCAGAAATGTGGCGAACCCAGCAGGGAATGTCACCGGTCTGCCCGTCCCATGGTGTGGTCACAGGGTTACGGAAGCTGACAAGACGCGTCTCGCCTTCAGGAAAATCACCGAGCGGACCGAGCTTGATCCACGAGTCTTCGTTCGAACTCTTTGTCAGAGCAGGTCCCAGAAGATAGCCAATAATCGGCACTGCCAGAACCGCGCCGACTGCTCCATTCAAGAGCAGAGACAACTTGAAGAGAAAGACGCGGCGTGAATGTCCCGCGCTCTTCGAATTGTCCGCCGGTTGCGTCACGTTAATTTGATCACTCGGTGATTGAGGTTCAATCGGATTCATTGCGTCCTGCTCCGTGCGGTGGTTTTTAGTCTGCACAGCATTAGTTGAGTCGAATTCAAGGATGCGCAGGATACGGTTGGCCCGGATCGGTAACGCGCTTCGAAGCCAGCCATGCGAGAATATCTGTAACTTCCTGGTCCGTCATGGGCCGCGCAGCGTCGGTGCGCCAATCGGGCATAGCTTCGTCCGGCCGGCCTGCGATCGTGATGCTACGCAGGTTTTGGTCACTGATGATTGCCAGGTATGATGGATCGACGATGGAGCCTAGCTTGCTTTTCGTGGAGTTGGCATTTCCATCCGCTGGCCCACCCTCACCTATTGCTCCGTGGCATCGCGCGCAAAACACACCATAGGCCGCAAGTCCATGCTCGGCATTGCCCTGCAATGTGGCCAGATAGGGCAGCGGATTCTGCCCCGCCAGAAGACTCGGATTGCCCCATTCTTTTTGGATTCCCTGCGCCAGCACCGTGATCTGCTGATCGGTTAACGTGCCTCCAGCACTCTTTGAGAATGCGGGCATCAGTTTGCCGGAGACTCCCTTCGCGATCACCTCGTGCAGATTGCTATCTCCAGCCAATGCGATATACACAGGATTAGCGAGGGAAATTGCCGCGCCATTTCTGCCGTTCTCACCGTGGCAGGCTGCGCAGTTCTGTTGATAGAGCGCGGGGAAGGCGAGCACTTCTTCAGGACGCACAACCTCGGGCCCCGGTCCCGGGCGCCCTGGTATACGGCTGCAACCAAGAAACATGAAGACCGCAGACAGCATCAGAGCGTAATTGATCTTCCGAAATTTCAAAGTGCGACTCATTGGTCCTTGTCTTCCTGCCTCGGTGGGTCGTGCTGTGTGGATGAATCGCTTCGTGGCTGATCTGTGTGGAGACCGGCGCGAACGGCAAACGGTAACGCACGAAACTGCGGCGTTCGCACCTTCACCTGGAGATTCACAACAAATCCACAGACTAGGCCAAATGCAATTTGCGAGATCACAAACCAGAGCCAGTCGATGCGCGCATCAAGAATGGGACTAATTACACCCAATGCCGAGTACAGAAGACCCGTCCAAAGAAACGGGGCAATGAAGCCGGCTGTAAGAATGGGCTTCTGGGCAAACATCGGAAGCATGGCGCCATAAAGCAACCCGACCAGCAACGAGGTAAGAGCGTGAATGCCGAGCGCGGCAAGCAAGCCCATGGGGTGAAACTGCGCCAGAAAGGCATTACTTTCACCTGCCCAGCTGACAAAGCCGCCCGCAGCCAGCAGGTTCGCGGCGTACCACAGGCTGTGGTATTTCAGCAGGCTGAATGCGGTTGCGGGAACAACCATTGCAATTCCGCCAGCTATGCCTCCCTTGATTCCCGAGGTAATGCGGAATGTCTCCACGGGTAAAAGTTTTCGATGCTTTGGGTCGATTGCTACCTGCTCGTGCCTTTTTCGAGTGGTCGAGATGACGACCCTATCCGCATAAACCGGAACGGAAGCGTGATGCTCATGCGGCAACACTTCGAAGAACCATCCAACTGTGGAGCGAAGCGCGAGCACGACCCCGAGCAGGCTAATCACCCAGTGCGTCACCATGCCCGCAATCGTCAGCGTGATGCCAAGCGCCAGCACCACGGGCCATGCAGTCGGCACCGGAAGTACAACGCCATCGTCATGCTGCATCATGCACCCCCTTCCGCAACCTACCTGCCCAAAACATAGACCACCGTGAACACCACCACCCACACCGCATCAACAAAATGCCAATAGAGTGACAGCGTCTCAAGTCTCTCCGAATGCGCCTCTGTCACAAATCCGAACAACGAGAATCCGAAAGCGAGTAACAGCATAACGAGGCCGACTACAACGTGCGTCGCGTGCAGCCCAACCAGTGAATAGTAAGTGGTTCCGAACAGATTGGTTTGTATGGTCAGACCCTCGTCGTAAATAAGGTGATACCACTCGCGCGCAGTCGTGATCAGGAAGATCGATCCCAGTAGAACAGTGCCCGCAAGCCAGCCCGTGCATCCTCTCAACTTGCCCTTGCGCAGCGCGGCCACTGCAAAGTGCACGGTAACACTGCTCGATAGCAGGCAAGCGGTGCCAAAGATCGGCAACTCCAACACCTGGGCCGGAGTTGGCCCGGTAAGGCTTTTGCCAATGTAGAAGATATAGGCGACAACAAAGATCAAGAAAATCGCGGACTCGGCCACAATGAGGCAGACCATGCCCACTGTGCCGCGATAGGGAAGCCTCCACGGCGCCTCTTGCGGGGCGGCAATCGAAATGGTTGCAGCGTCTCTCATTATTCTCCGCCTGTCACTCGTAGTCTGAGTCCGGGTCTTCTGGGTGTTTCAGATCCCATAACGGCCGTCGGCTGTTCACCGTGGGTAACACAGCAAAGTTATAATCAGGTGGCGGCGAGGTAGTAGACCATTCCAGCGTCCATGCGTCCCACGGGTCGTGACCGGCCTCTTTGCCCTTGAAATACGACTGGATCAGGTTGTACACGAAAACCAGAAGGCCCAAGGCCTGAAAGATGGCTCCGATGCTGACAATAATGTTCCATCCCTCCCACCCACGGCCTGCTTCGTAGGTGTAAATGCGTCGCGGCATGCCCAGCAGTCCCGGGATGTGCATGAAGTCGAAAGTGAGATGGAAGCCGATCACGAAGAGCCAGAAGTGCCACTTGCCCAGCGTCTCAGACATCATCCGCCCCGTGACCTTCGGGTACCAATAGTAGAAGGCCGCGAATACGGCAAACAGAATCCCGCCAACAATGACGTAATGGAAGTGAGCCACCACAAAATACGAGTTCGTCAGCTGCCAGTCGAAGGGCGCCGCGCCTAGCATGATGCCCGTCAGCCCCGCAATGAGGAACTGAAACAGGAACCCCACGCAAAAGAGCATCGGTGAAGCGAAGATCACCTTCCCTCCCCAGATGGTTGCCAGCCAGTTGAAGATCTTCATCCCCGTCGGCACCGAAATCACCATGGTGGCGAAAACAAAGAAAGTATTCGCTGCAGCGCCCATGCCCACCGAGAACATGTGATGCGCCCAGACGCTCGTGCTGATGAAGCCGATACCCACCGAGGCCGCCACCATTGTCGGATAGCCAAAAATCGCTTTGCGGGAAAATACCGGGACGATCTCGTTAATAAATGCGAACGAAGGCAGAATCAACACATAAACCTCTGGATGGCCGAAGATCCAGAAAAAGTGCATCCACAGCACCGCCGACCCGCCTGCCTGCGTATCGAAAAAGTGAGAGCCCAGGTACCGATCCATGGTCAGCATGATTTGCGCCGCGGTCAATGGGCTGATTGTCACGAAAACCAGTCCAGACATCACTAGGTAGAGCCACGCCAGCAGTGGCATCCGGCTCATCTTCATGCCCTTGCAGCGCATGCAAATGATGGTGGTCACGAAATTCAGTGCCGTGCCGATCGACCCGACGCCACTCAAAAATACCGCCAACGTCCAGTAATCCGTGCTATGGCCGGGCGAAAACACTCTCGCCGTCAATGGCGCATACGCAAACCAACCCACATCTGGGGCGGATCCTGCCGCGTACAGCCCGCTTGCACCCAAATAGCTGAAGTACAACAGAACTCCGGCAAATGCGGAGACCCAGAAGCTGAATGCATTAAGCCGGGGAAACGCCATGTCCCGCGCCCCGATCATCAACGGCACAAGGTAGTTTCCCCAGCCAAACACGATCGGCATGGCGACGAAAAATATCATTGTCGTGCCGTGCATGGTGAAGAGCTGGTTAAAAACCTGGGGCGAAACGAAGTGATTGTGGGGAACGGCAAGTTGGATGCGCATCAGGGTCGCTTCGACACCCCCGATGATCAAAAACATGAGAGCGTACGTGATGTACATCAGTCCGATCTTTTTGTGATCGACCGTCGTCAGCCACTCATGCACCACACTCAGCGGCGGGCGGCTCTGCTGCAGCGCCAGCGTCCCATCGATTCCTTCCACTGCATGAGTTGTGCTCATCCTAGATACCTTTCCGTTGAAGGGCTATCGAAGCTGTGTGAGGTAAGCGGTGATAACGTCCAGATCATGATCATTTAGATGCATCGCTGGCATCAGGCAGCCGGGCTTCATCGAGTTCGGATCGTCGATCCACTTGCGCAGATTCTCCGGAGTGTTTTGAATCGATCCAGAAGCAATGGTCTCGCGGCTGGCTAAGTGGGTCAGGTCGGGGCCGAAGCGCCCGGTGGACACTGTCCCCGAGATCGCGTGACAGTTGATGCAGGCGTTGTGCATGAACACGGCCTGGCCTTCGGCGGCAGCAGGGTTGCCTGAGAACTTTTGCACGGCGGGCTGTCGCTGCTGATTCAGCCAAACTGCAAAGTCCGCAGGGGTTTGAGCATAAACACGCAACAGCATTTTCGCGTGTTGCGTTCCGCAGTATTGCGCGCATTGGCCAAGGTAAAGTCCGGGCTGTTGAGGATCGATCCACATCGTGTTGATCTTGTTCGGAATCACATCCGTCTTTCCCGCAAGACGTGGCACCCAGAAGCTATGGTCCGTATCCGCAGATGACATAGTCAGGTAAGTCGGAGTCGGATGGGCCGGATCACTGATAGGGATGTGGAGTTCGTTGGCCGTAACTATTCCCTGCTTCGGATAGCGGTACTCCCACCAGAACTGATGCCCGATTACGGTCACGTTGAATGCACTTTCCGGTGTGGGGATCGCCTGCGTCCCCATGATTACCCGTGTGGTGGAAAGGAACAGCGTCACCACGATAAGGATGGGAATGACCGTCCACGACAATTCGATCTGATTGCTTCCGTAAACCTGTGCCGGCTCTCGATCCGCATTCTCGGGGCGATGCCGGTATCGAATAAGCGCATACAGCAGCAGACCGCCAACCACGAGAAAAATGACAAGTGTGACCGCGAGCACCAGCATCGAGAGGTCGAAGATCGAGTGTGCCGGGGTCGCAGCCGGATCAAAAATGTTTGTGGGGGATTGCGCAAACGCCGTCTCTGCCAGCAGCGACGACGCGCACATCGCCACCAGCAAGTTACGCCGATGGCCATGGCTGACTCTACAGTTCGCAGTCATCTCCTGCTTGGGGAAGAGAGACAAAGCGGTCCGACCTCCAGTTCAATTCATGAGAAAGATACTGACCAGCAATATGCGACCAAAGTCATCCACAGTCGACCTTGTCCGAAGCGGGGGTTCTCAAAGGAACGTTCCGGCATTCCCTCGCTGCGCATCATGCCATTGATTTTGCTTCCCTCCAGTTACCGGCCATTTGCACCCATGACCGCAGCGAAGTCCAATTTCGCCACACCAATAATTCGGTCGAATCAACCCGTTCTGCACGCGGCGGATTTCACCCCCATCCGCCTAATTTACGTCCATCGCTTCTGCTGCGTCCATTAAATCTTTCTACGAACGTAAGATTCGCTTTCCTAACACCGGTTT